>JAFSTE010000002.1 GCA_017450645.1 Eubacterium sp. | reverse complement strand
CGGCGAAGAATAAGAAATGAAAAAGGGCGGAGAAATCCGCCCTCTATGAGGTGATTTTATGTTACAGGGTATAGGCGCTTCTCAGGGCTATGGCATAGGAAAAGCAGTCATAATTGAAGATATAAGCCTTGACTATTCTGCAGTTAAATACACCACTGCAGAAGAAGAAAAATCTCGCCTTAACAAAGCTGTTGAAGCCTTCACTGCCGAAACAAGAGAAATGGCAGAAGGGTTAAAAGCAAGCGCAGGCGAAAAAGAGGCTGAAATTCTTGAAGGTCATTTAACAATGCTTGCCGACCCGTTTATGCTCTCCCAGATGAACGATAACATTGACGGCGGCGCAGTTGCCGAAGCGGCAGTTGATACTGTTTGCACAATGTTTTACGATATGTTCGCAGGCGTTGAAGATGAAATGATGCGCCAGCGTGCATCTGACGTTAAGGATATTAAAGACAGCCTTATCAGAATTCTGCTCGGAGTTAAAAGTGTTGATATTGCAGCTGTTCCGAAGGGCTCGATTCTGATTGCAAAGGATTTCACCCCATCAATGACAAGCCAGATAAACAAGGAAAATGTCAGCGCCATCGTAACCGAGGTTGGCGGTGTTACAAGTCACAGCGCAATTCTCGCCCGTGCAATGGGAATACCTGCTGCGCTTTCCGTTATCAATATTACTCAGATTGTTGAAAACGGCGATATGCTGATTGTAGACGGCTTCAAGGGCAAGGTGTTCACAAAGCCCAGTGATGCTGAAATTGCCGAGTACACAGGCAAGCAAAAGGCATACCTTGAAGAAAAAGAAGGTCTGAAAGTTTACTTTAACAAGCCTACTATTACAAAAAGCGGGGCTAAAAAGAAGGTATACGGCAATATCGGAAAAGCCGAGGATGCGCAGAATGTTATTCAGAACGGCGGCGAAGGCATTGGTCTTTTCAGAACTGAATTTCTGTTTATGGACAGAGACCGTGAGCCAACAGAGGAAGAGCAGTTTGAAGCGTATTCAACCGTTGCCAAGGCAATGGACGGCAAAGAGGTTATCATCAGAACTCTTGATATCGGCGGCGACAAAGCGATTGATTATCTTAAAATTGATAAAGAGGAAAACCCCTTCCTCGGCTTCAGAGCTATTCGCTATTGTCTTAAAAATACAGAGCTATATAAAAAACAGCTCCGTGCGCTTCTTCGTGCGGCATATTTTGGAGATATAAAGATTATGCTTCCGCTTGTTACTTCGCTCGATGAGGTTAAAGCGGCAAAGGCACTGATTGATGAATGTGCCGCAGAGCTTGAAAGCGAAGGCCTATCCTTCCGTATGGCTCCGCTTGGCATAATGATTGAAACACCTTCGGCGGCTCTGATTTCCGATTTACTTGCAAAAGAGGTTGATTTCTTCTCAATCGGAACAAACGACCTTACGGGCTATACTATGGCGGTTGACAGAGGAAACGCAAATGTCAGCCATTTATATGATGCTTTCCAGCCTGCAGTTCTTCGTGCAATTGAAATGACGATTAAAAATGCAAAGAAAGCAGGAATTATGGTTGGTATGTGCGGCGAGGCTGCTGCAGACGAACGGCTGATTCCTAAGCTTGTTGAATGGGGACTTGATGAATTTTCTGTAACTCCTTCATCAATCCTACAGACAAGGCGCAATATCTGCGAATGTGAATAAAAAAGAAACACCGCTGAGCGATCGGCGGTGTTGTTTTTGTTATCTAAACTAGCCATAAAAGTAATTATTATTCAATATATTCGGGTTTTGTGGGAATATAATTATATAGTATATTTTTATAAGTGGTCAAATAAGTGGTCAATAAGTGGTCAAAGCCGTTTTTGACGAAAATAACCCCTCAAAAGAGAAATCTTTTGAGGGGAATTTTATTTGGCTGAAAATGAATTTTTTAGTGCTGATTTTTGCGGTTTCAAGCATTTTTGAAAAGCCTATAAAAAGCCGAAAAACCGCCTGGTTAGGCGGTTTTCGTGGTGGGCAGAGGTGGATTCGAACCACCGAAGTCGTTGACGTCAGATTTACAGTCTGATCCCTTTGGCCGCTCGGGAATCTGCCCAAATCATGGAGCTGGTGAACGGACTCGAACCCCTGACCTGCTGATTACAAATCAGCTGCTCTACCAACTGAGCTACACCAGCGTATCTTTAACGCCTTAATAATATAGCATAACAAGGGTGATTAGTCAATAGTTTTTTGTAAAAAATCGGTTTATAATTGCATTATTTTTATTTCTGCATATGATAACACTGAGGTGATATGAATGTGCGGAATAGCCGGAATACTTAGCGAAAATATTGATTTAAGAAATGAAAAGGAATGTATTTTTAATATAAGCCGCAGCCTTAAAATGCGCGGTCCCGACTCGAAGGGCGAACTCGTTAAGCGCGATGTCGCGCTTATTCACCGTCGGCTCGCGGTGGTGGATATCGAAAACGGGGCGCAGCCTATGAGCTTTGGTAAATATACTATTGTATATAACGGCGAGCTTTATAATACCGAGGAGGTGCGCCGCGAGCTTGAGGCGCACGGGTACAGCTTTGACACTAACTGCGACACCGAGGTCGTACTAAAAGCGTTTCATATGTGGCGCGAGGAGAGCGCGAAGCGATTTAACGGAATTTTTGCGTACGCGGTATATAATCACGAAAACAAAGAGCTGTTTTTGTGCCGCGACAGAATCGGCGTAAAGCCGCTGTATTTTGCACAGACGGGGTCGGCGTTTGCCTTCGCGTCGAGGATTGAGAGCCTGCTTTATGTAAAGGGCGTTGAGCCTGTTTGCTCGCGCGAGGGGCTGTGCGAAATCTTTATGCTCGGTCCTGCAAAGACGATTGGCAAAACCGTATTTAAGGACATAAAGGAGCTGCCTCCCGCGACATATATGTACTACAGGAACGGCAAGTTCAGCATCAAGGAGTATTGGCACCTTGAAGCGCGGGAGTTCAGCGACAGCGCCGTTGAAGCTGAGGAGCACACCCACTACCTTGTGACCGACGCGATACGCCGTCAGCTCGTCAGCGACGCGCCGCTTTGTACCTTTTTAAGCGGCGGGCTCGACTCGTCTATTATTTCTAAAGTGGCGTCGGACAGCTACGCCGACGAGGGCAAAACCCTGTCCACCTACTCTGTGGACTATGTTGACAACGATAAATATTTTGAAAAAAGCGCTTTTCAGCCGAACAAGGACTCGGACTATATTAACCTTATTTCCGCCCATATCGGCAGCGACCACAAAAATATCGTGCTAAACAACGCCGATGTTGCCGAGGCGCTGATTGAGGCGACATACGCGCGCTCCTGCCCGGGCTTTACGGATGTTGACTCCAGCCTGCTGCTGTTTTGCAAGGAGGTTAAAAAGGACTACACCGTCTGCCTTTCGGGAGAGTGCGCGGACGAAATTTTCGGCGGATACCCCTGGTATCACAGGAGCGAGATACTGTTTGAAAACACATTTCCGTGGTCACGCAGCACTTATGTAAGGCGCAGCATTTTAAGGGACGGCTTTTTGCCCGAAGGCGAGGAGTACGCAAAGAGCGCCTACAGCGACACCTTAAAAAATGTCAGCAAGCTTAAGAGCGACACCGCGCTCGAAAAGCGTATGCGCGAAATGTTCGTACTTAATATGAACTGGTTTATGCAGACGCTGCTGGTGAGAAAAGATGTAATGAGTATGGAGTCCTCGCTCGAGGTGCGCGTGCCGTTTTGCGACTGGCGCATAGTTGAGTACGCGTACAATATGCCGTGGAGCATTAAAGCGTACGACGGCAGGGAAAAGGGAATACTGCGAAAGGCGTTTGAAGACGAGCTGCCCGAGGTTATTACCTGGCGCAAAAAGAGCCCGTACCCGAAAACCTTTAACCCTGTTTATCTTAAAGAGGTTTGCAATATGCTTGAAATAGCGCTCAGCGACAAAAGCTCTGCCGTTTTTGATATGATTAACCCCGCCGCCGTTCGCGCGCTTATGCAGAATCCCGAGCAGATGAAAGAGCCCTGGTACGGTCAGCTGATGCGTACGCCGCAGGTGCTCGCGTATGTTTTACAAATTTATCTTTGGGCAAAAAAGTATAATGTTGAGTTTGACTATTGATTGTGGTATAATGTTTTAAAATACTTTTAACGAGGACTGTCTATGACAAACAGCGAGTATATTAAGGCTATTGATTTGCGCCGTTCGCGCAGGTCGTACAGGTCAAAGCCACTGCCTGACGATGTAAAAAATGTTATACGAGAAATGGTGGACGCCGTTAATAAAACCGCGGGGCTGCGTATGATTTTTATTGACGACGCGTCGCCGTATTTTAAGATATTCAGCGGTAAGTTTTCGATGATAGTTGTAAGCGGACCGGATACTCAAAAGGCGCGCGAGGACAGCGGCTACTACGGCGAGAGTATTGTGTTGCAGTGCGTGTATCACGGGCTCGGCACCTGCTGGGTTTCGGGCACTTATAACGAAAACAAGGTGTACGAAACTATTGATATTCCGCGCGAGGAACGCGTGTACGCCGTAATCACAATCGGCTATGCGAAGAAGAATTACACCGTGCTTGAAAAGACGATGTACAACGCCACACACAAAAAGAACAAGACCTATCAGGATATGTTCGAGGTGCTCGACGACACTTTGCCCGAGGCGTATTCCTACGGCTTAAAGCTGGTCGAAAAGGCGCCGTCCGCCGTAAACCGCAGACCTGTTAAATTCAGGTACGAAAACGGCGTGCTGTCGGCAAAGGTGGAGGACCCGTATTCGGACAAAAGCGTGGACTTCGGTATAGCTAAGCTGCACTTCGTTCTCGGCTGCCGCGAAATGGGCGTAAACGGTCACTGGACCTATGAAAATAAGTTCGAGGAAATTGAGCCGCAGAGAATAAAATTTGAAAAAAATACAGAATAAAAAAGCTCACCGCAGGAAACCCTGCGGTGAGTTTTATAATATTTTACTGTAATGCGTAGCCGTTAAGCGCTGTAGAAAGAGCTGAGAAAACCTCTCTGTAGTTGCTTGTCGGCTTCTGGAATTCCTTAACAATCATAGATGTAAACGCGCCCGAGAGGAATTCGGTTAAAAATTCGGCGCTCTTGGAGCTTGCGAAGTCCTCGCCCTTTTTAGTAAGGAAGTACGAGCTTAGACAATCCGAAAAGCTCTTAAGTATAAGATTATAAATAAGGATAAACGCGTTTGAGTTAAGCGCCTTACGCATTAAGGTATCATACTTGGTGAAAAATATGATATAGTCCTCTGAATAATCTGTCCAGTTTTCTGTTTCGTGGGCGGTACAGATTTTTTCGGTTTCAACATCGAATGCCCACTGTAGCATCTCGTCAATATCGTCAAAATGGTAATAGAAAGTCTGTCTGCTTATGTCGCAAATTTCAACCAAATCGGTAACGGTAATTTTGTCAAAATCCTCGCGCTCAATCAGGCTGAGGAAAGCAGCAACAACCGCATGCTTTGTTTTGGTAGGCATAGTAACATAATCTCCTATCAACAAATTTTAAATTTTGCAAATGGATTATATCATAAATTTTAAACCTTTGCAATATACACAATCAAAGATTGTGTATATATTGTCAAATAATAGAAAAATGGCTATTTTTAGCGGTTTTCAGGAGTTTTATATTTACTCAAAAAAGGGCTGAAATTATATTAAAAACGGACTGCTTACGGCAGCCCGTTTTTGTTTAGTAAGTTTCGTTTTTAACTGTTTTTGCGTCGAGGTACTGTGTTCCCGGTTTCGGCTTTTTACCGGTCTTTGCGATTACAAGCTCCTCGCAGGTTACAAGCTGATAGCCCTTCTTAATCAGCGCGGGTACCATCTTTTCTACAGCGTCTGCGGTCGAGTCGTAAATCTCGTGCATAAGGATTATGTCGCCGTCGCGCACATTATTCATAACCGCCTTGTAAACATGGTCGGCGTTTCTGTACTTCCAGTCCTGAGTATCAAGCGACCAGTAGTAAAGCGGCATATTCTCAGCCTTACACTCTTTGCGGATAACGCTTGTCGTCTGACCGCCGGGTGAGCGGAACGCGGTAGGATACTGACCCGTAATCTTATAGATAGCGCTCGAGCATTTTTTAATATCGCTCGCGGTAACGCTGCCGCCGTAGTGGTTGTGGTTCCAGGTGTGGTTACCGAGCTCACAGCCGAGCTTAACCTTGCGCTTAAGGTTTTTCGGGTGGTCCTTAGCGTTCTGACCTACCATAAAGAAGGTAGCGCGTGCGTTATACTTTTCGAGTACATCAAGGATTTTGTCCGAAGATTTATTGTAGCCGGGACCGTCGTCAAAGGTGAGTGCAATCATCGGCTTGGATTTATCGAGACCCTTTGGCATCTTAGGCTTTTCCTGAACCTTGCCCGACTCGATGTTGCTCCACCTGCCGTTAATACGCTCCTTGCCGTTAATTATGTATGTCCTAGCCCTTGCGGAATAGGTTTTGTTAACCTTAAGCTTGTTAAAGGTGTAGCTCGAGGTAGCCTTGTCTTTAATCACGATTGTCTTAGCAGCCGAAAAGTCCTTGCCGTTACCTGCAACGAGCTGAATCTGGTAGCCCGCAGCCTCGCTGTTTATTGTCCAGCTGACGGTAAGCTTACCTTCGGTCTGGGTGTCGAGCTTGTCGATAACTTGCCTTGCGGGACGGGTGCAGGCGGTGAGCGTTTCGAACTCCTTGCTTTCGACCGCTTCCTGCTTTGTGGTTTTGTAAGCGGTTACATAAAACTTGTAATTGCTTGCCTGCTCAAGCCCTTTAACTACTCCCTCGGTGATTTTGCTGTCCTTAATCTGAGCGGACTTAACAAAATCCTTGCTGTCGGCGGGTGCGCTGTAGATGTAGTAACCGTCAGCGGCGGAAACCTTTTTCCAGCTGAGCGATACCGCCTTGTCCGAGGCGCCCGTAATTTCGGATTTTTCTACATTTGCTATTGTATTAGACTGCGCGTAAGACATCGCAGAGAATGCAGCAATTATGATTAAAACTACCAGACAAAGTCCTGCAATTCTAATTTTCTTTCCCATAAATACTTCTCCCAAATATTTATATGTATTCAAAATAGTATTATACACCTTTTAGCAATATACTTCAATATAGAAAACCTCCAAAAAAGTAAATATTTTTATACTTTTTTATATACAAAAAGAAAAGAGGCGTCATGGGGTGTCCATCATAAAGAAGTTTACAGACCGAAAGAGTTTTTTCGGTCTGTTTTTCTTTTCCGGATTTGGCAGTACAAATCCTATGCTCGCTGTAGTATGTGACACACTGTTGCATCATGTGTTATTCTTTGATATAATAAAATTCTAAATAAAACTCATAGGAAGCTTTAAGGAGCATATATGAAAGACTTTGTTATGTTAGATGACCTTTTAGCAAAATTAGAAAAGTGTCATACACAAAAAGATTTAGATAAATTTATTAAAAAGCATAGAGATGTGCAAATGATTGGCGATTTAATTATCAATGTTGCAGAAGAAAAAATTAAAGCGGGTGATTATGATACAGGAATACTCTATATTCTTTCGGTTTACGAATCCGGATACCTTGATGCTTATGACGATGTTACAATATATCTTCGTCTTGCTGAGTATTATATTGAAAAAGGCGACATAGAAAAGGGAAAGGATTATTTGAAACACCTGTGCAATGAAACTGTTGACAATTATGAGGAAGCTTTGGAATTCCGAAACCTTAAACCCGTTTGGGAAAAGTATAAACATTTAGTGCAGGGGTGTGTAAATCCGCCTGTTTCACTGGATAATGAGGCTGTCGAAGAAATACCAACATCCGAAAAACTTTTGGAAGAATTGCTTGAGGAAGTTTGTTCCGGTGGATTTGATGCGTATTTGTCTTATCACAGCAAGTATTTTTACGAAACACTTAGAGCGGCTGAGAAGTTAAAAAAGAAGCACACTGTAAAAGTGCTCAAGAGAGTTGCTGAAAAATTCCCTGACAGAAAAGTACCTGTCAACTCTGAAATAACAGAATACATTATTATGGATAATGAACTTGATTTTGAAAAAGAGGATGATTATTTCTACAAAAAAGTTGAAAAAGAATTAGCAGATTTATAAATAGAAGGTTGACTGAAAAATCAGTCAACCTTCTTTATTGCGGACGCCATCCGACGCCTCTTTATAGGTCAATTAGTCTTTGTGGTTTTTGTGGTGGTTATGATGGTTGTTTCTTCTCGGCTTGCGTGGTGCGTCGTCGATTTCGTTCTCGGGCTTCATACCCTCGATTTCGATAAGCGCGTCCCTTCTTGAAAGGTCAATCTTGCCCTCGTCTGTAATGCCGATGCACTTAACAATGATTGAGTCGCCGATGTTTACAACGTCCTCAACCTTTTCGGTTCTCTTAACATCAAGCCTTGAGATGTGAACAAGTCCCTCAACGCCGGGAGCAATCTTTGCAAACGCGCCAAAGCCCATAAGTCTTGTTACCTCAGCGTTGTAGAACGCGCCGATTTCGGGGCCGTTAACAATAAGATTTACAACCGAAGCAGCGCCGTTGCACTTGTCAAGGTCTGTGCCGCAAACGGTAACTCTGCCGTCGTCCTCGGTAATGATTTCAACGTCGTAGGTGGTCTGGATTTCCTTAATTACGCTGCCGCCTTTACCGATAACCGCGCCGATTTTATCGGGGTCGATAGAGAAGGTAACCATCTTAGGAACATATTTTGAAAGCTCCGGTCTCGGCTCGCTGATAACAGGCAGCATAACCTCGTCAAGGATGTAATCCCTTGCCTTGTGAGTCTTAGCGAAAGCCTCTTTAATAATTTCGCCTGTAAGACCGTGTACCTTAAGGTCCATCTGGATAGCGGTGATACCCTTCTTTGTACCTGCAACCTTAAAGTCCATATCGCCGTAGAAGTCCTCAAGACCCTGGATATCAACCATTGTCATAAAGTCGCCGTAAACGCCCTCGTCGCCCGTGATAAGACCGCACGAGATACCTGCAACAGGTGCCTTAATCGGAACACCTGCAGCCATAAGTGCAAGCGTTGAGCCGCAGATTGAGCCCTGCGAGGTTGAACCGTTTGATGAGAGAACCTCGGACACTACGCGGATTGCGTACGGGAACTCGTCGACTGTAGGAATAACGGGCAGGAGCGCCTTTTCTGCAAGTGCGCCGTGACCGATTTCGCGTCTGCCCGGACCTCTTGACGGCTTGGTTTCGCCTACGGAGTATGACGGGAAGTTGTAGTGGTGGATATATCTCTTTTCGGTCTGCTCGTCAAGACCGTCAAGTCTTTGTGCGTCGCTGAGCGTGCCGAGTGTTGCGATAGAAAGCACCTGAGTCTGACCTCTGGTGAAAAGACCTGAGCCGTGAACTCTTGTAAGCAGGTCAACCTCTGCGTTAAGCGGTCTGATGTCGTCAATGCCTCTGCCGTCAACTCTTTTGTGCTCGTCCTTAAGCCAAGCGCGTACAACGTGCTTTTGAACAAGGTACATAATCTCGTCGAGCTTTTCGGTGTTGTCCTCAAAGCGCTCGTCAAACTTCTCGTGTACAGCCTCGTAAATAGGCAGAAGCGCTGCGTCACGAACAGTTTTGTCGTCTGTATCAAGAGCCTTCTTTACATCCTCTATGCAGAAAGCTTCAATCTCTGCCATAATCTCAGGGTCGGGGTCGGAGGACTCGTACTCGAACTTCTCTTTGCCGACTTCCTCAACAATGCCGTTGATGAACTGAACAATCTTTTTGTTCTCCTCGTGGCCTGCCATAATAGCGTTAAACATTGTGTCGTCGTCAATCTCGTTAGCGCCTGCCTCAATCATAGCAACAAGGTCTGCGGTAGAAGCAACTGTAAGCACAAGGTCGCTTACCTCTCTTTGCTCAAGGGTGGGGTTGATAACGATTTCGCCGTCAACAAGACCTACATTTACGCCCGAGATAGGACCGTCCCACGGGATGTCCGAAATAGCGATTGCAGCCGAAACACCAATCATAGCGGTGATTTCGGGCGAGCAGTCGGGGTCAACCGACATAACGGTTGCAACAACCGAGCAGTCGTTTCTTAAATCCTTGGGGAAAAGCGGACGGATAGGGCGGTCGATACAACGTGATGTAAGGATAGCCTTTTCGCTCGGTCTGCTCTCTCTTCTCTGGAAGGAGCCCGGGATTTTACCTACTGAATACATCTTCTCCTCGTAGTCAACGCTGAGCGGGAAGAAGTCAACGCCCTCGCGGGGCTTAGCGGATGCGGTTACGTTACAAAGTACCTCTGTTTCGCCGTAACGCGCAAGGATGGATGCGTTTGCAAGGCCGGCCATTTTGCCTGTTTCAAGGCTAAGCTTTCTGCCTGCAAGCTCTGTTTCCCAAACTTTAAAATTCTTGAAAAACATAGTTTTACCTCTCTTTCGTTTTTATTATCAAAGGGAGGATAATAGTAATAAGTTCAATAGAATTGTTTGAGCCGTAGGCGAGTATCTGATTTGGCGCCCCTGTCAAGGGGAGCTGTCACGAAGTGACTGAGGGGTGGTCATCGCCTTATAAGATGTGTTGTTTAAAGACTACTTAAACTATACGACCATCCCTCCACCGCAAGCGGTCCCCCTCCCTTTAGCAAGGGAGGCTATAAGGTATAATTCTACTCAACTTATTACTACTATTTCATTTCCTCCGCTTTGAAATTTACATTTAAAAAACATTTAAGCAGACGGTACAAAATAGTACCGTCTGCCGGTTTGATTAGTCCTCAGCCTCTTCTTTAACCTCAATCTCAGCGTCTGCAGTGTTACGCTCGATTGTGTTACGGATGCCAAGCTTTGCGATAAGGTCACGGTATTCCTGTACATCGTTTTTGTAGATGTAAGCAAGTAAGTTTCTTCTGTGACCTACCATCTTAAGGAGTCCGCGGCGTGAGTGATGGTCCTTCTTATGAACCTTAAGGTGCTCGGTAAGCTCGTTAATTCTGTAAGTTAAAACAGCAACCTGTACCTGAGCTGAGCCTGTATCACCCTCGTGAATAGCATACTCCTTGATAATTTCCTGCTTTTTTTCCTGGGTCATTATCGTTTCCACCTTTCTTAATATTTGCCTTTGCGATTAACACAGGTGCGGGAAGGTGACCCCCGTATCCGAGTAAATCGTTTACAGCGGGTGTATTATAGCATATTAATATTTGTTTGTAAAGCATTTTTTAATAAATTATAAGTAGGGGCGGATATCATCCGCCCGCGGAGCGATGTTCACATCGCTCCCAAAACAAAACACAATGAAGGGCAGTGCGCCCTTCATTGTGTTTTGCATAGACAGGTGACAACCGATTGTCACGCCCGTTTAGCATTATTACTATATAAACTGCTGGTTGGTTTGGAAAAAGTTTCGCAAATTCAGAATTGATATACAAGTAATAACTTGAAAAATACCTAAAGGAAGTGTAATAAAACCGGGTAAAAACACAATATTTATCAGCATAATAATTATTGCTGCTGATTTTTTGACAGTGCTGAAATAATTAAATATTTGCTGTCGGTTGTAGTTCATTTCAATCACGTTTAAGAGTTTGTTGGTCTTACGAGAAATACTTGTAAAATAAATGAATGACGGAACATTTATTACTAATAATAAAACAAACAATCCAAGCATTGTAGGTGCAGCATCGTCGCCCTCGTTATTAATAAAAATTAAGCTCAATATGCCTCCGCCAACTTGCGATATGATTGACATAACCGCTGCTATCGTTGAGAAAGTGCGGATTTTCTTTATTCTGTCAATTAAGATGTTTCTGTTTTTCTCTGCCTTTTCGTTATTTGACGGATTATTGTTATATTCAGAGTTGTTATGATAAACAGGATTCACATCGCTTGAAGTCGATGTTTGCGTTTGTGCTTGCGCTTGTACTTGAGTTTTGCCTGAAACCGGCGCGCCGCATATTCCACAGTACATAGAATTGTCGTCTATTGCTTTACCGCAATTATTACAATACATAAAAAATTACCTCCTTGTCATAGAACTTATAAGTACTATAAAAAGCAGTATAACACAAAACTGTGGTACTGTCAATAGTACTTATAAGTATTAGGAGTGGCTACTATGTATTTTCAAAGATTACGGGATTTAAGAGAAGATAAAGACCTGAAGCAGGCTGATATTGCCGAATTGCTCGGTATTCGCCAAACAGTGTATTCAAGATACGAAAGAGGATTTCAAAATATTCCTCTTGAATATCTTATAACGCTTGCAGACTTCTACAAGGTTTCGACGGACTATATTTTGGGAAGAACTAATAATAAGGAAATTAATAAGTAGTTTTAACTATGTAAGCCTCGTATGCTCCGCGGGCGGACGGTATCCGCCCCTACGGTTACACCACAATCTATTGTGCTTTAAAACCAATCATAACGGTAAATATAGAAATTGCGTTTTTTCGCTTGACAATCTATATTTTTTTGATATAATAATTAAGCCGCATATTATGGGTATTCAAGAGAGCGCGAACCGCGCTACACCTATCGTAGCGAGTCTTATGAAAGGTAACAGATACTATGTACGCAGTTATTCAGACAGGCGGTAAGCAGTACAAGGTTGAAAAGGGCGATGTTCTCTATATCGAAAAGCTCGGTGTAGACGAGGACGCAGAAGTTACTTTTGACCAGGTTCTTGCAGTAAGCGACGAGCTCGGCTTCAAGGCAGGCAAGGATTGCGAAAAGGCTACCGTTAATGCTAAAGTTCTTAAGAACGGCAAGGGCAAGAAAATCACTGTATTTACTTACAAGCCAAAGAAGAACGAAAAGCGCAAGATGGGTCATCGTCAGCCTTACACTAAGGTTGAGATTACCGCTATCAACGCATAATGATAAGAATTAGTTTTAACAAAACGGGCGATATTATTTCGGGCTTTGAGTGCAAGGGTCACTCAATGGCTGCCGAGCACGGACAGGATATTGTTTGTGCGGCGGTGTCAAGTGCCTGCCTTATGGCGGCTAACACCGTAACCGAGGTTATCGGCTTAAATGCCGACGCCGCAGCGGCAGACGGATATTTAAGGCTCGATATTAAAGAGTCGCCGAATCGGGCGCAGGATGTGTTAAACGGGCTTATGCTTCATATAACAGAGCTTGAAAAACAGTATCCTGACAACATTAAAGTGATTTTTTTGGAGGTATAACCATGCTTAAGTTAGATATTCAACTTTTTGCTCATAAAAAAGGTATGGGTTCCACCAAGAACGGCAGAGATTCCGAGTCAAAGCGTCTCGGCGCTAAGAGAGCTGACGGTCAGTTCGTTCTCGCAGGCAACATTCTCTATCGCCAAAGAGGAACTCACATTCATCCCGGCAACAATGTAGGTATCGGCAGGGATGATACACTCTTCGCTCTTATCGACGGTACAGTTAGATTCGAGAGAATGGGCAAGGGCAGAAAAAAGGTTTCTGTTTATCCCGTAGAGCAGTAAAAAGTTAAAGAAATTTACACCTCGCCTTTTGGCGAGGTTTTTTCTGTTGCACCTTTTTATAAAATGCGATATAATGGTTGTAACTTAATATGAGAGGAAGATTATATGAAAAAAACAATAAGCTTAATAATGTCCGTTGTTATGGCGCTGAGTATTCTCAGTGCGGGAGTCAGCGTTAACGCAAACGCGGTTTACACCTATAACGACGGCGACGATTTTTACAAGTACGAATTTATAAACAGCAGCACCGTAAAAATTGTAGACCACACACAGCATTACAGCGGTGCAAGCGTACTGTATATTCCCGAAACAATCGAGGGCTATACCGTTACCGTTATCGACAAAAAGGCTTTTCAAAAAAACTTTAGCGAGATTACGGAATATGTTATCCCTTCAACCGTAACGGTTATTAAGGAGTACGCGTTTTATCAGGGCAGCTCAAGCAATGTTACAACCCTTACAATTCCGTCAAGCGTTGAGGAGATTGAAGAAGGCGCATTCCAGACTATGAAAAAGCTGAAAACGCTTAACTTCTCAAAGGGGTTAAAGACTATCGGCGCGCACGCATTTGCCCACTGCACCGCACTTACCAAGGTTGTGTTCCCTTCAACGCTTACCGATATTGAGGCAGAGGCTTTTTCGGGCTGCACCTCGCTTTCAACAATTACGCTTAACAACAATCTTAAGTATATCTATAACGATGCGTTTTTGTCGCACGCTGCAAAAAGCATTACTATTCCTAAATCAGTAGCCTCAATCGGCGCGTCTGCTTTTTCAAGCCACAGTATTCAAAAGGCTACAATCCTTAGCAAAAATGTTAACATACAGGCGTACAGCTCGTTTTACAACGGCAGTTTTTACGACAAAGGCAAAAAGGTTAAGCTTTACGGCTTTAACGGCTCGACAACGCAAAATTATGTTAATAACGGATACAACTTTTATTACTACACATTTGTATCTATTACTCACCCGACTAAAACAAAAATAACTAAGCTTACCGCTAAGAAAAAGGCATTTTATGTAAAGTGGGCTAAATCAACAAACTGCGACGGTTATCAGATTCAGTACTCGCTCAAAAAGAGTATGAGCAGTTCCAAAAAGAAAACAGTTAAGGGAGCTTCCTCGACCTCAAAGACAATTAAAAGCCTTAAGAAAAAGAAGACTTATTATGTAAGAGTAAGAGCTTACCACAAGTACAGCGGCAAGACCTACTACTCCTCCTGGTCAGCAAAGAAAAAGGTTAAAACAAAATAATAAAAAACACCCCTGCAGGAGAGTCCTGCAGGGGTTAAATTATGTTTTTTATTTTGTTGCTTTGACTTCCTCGAAGGCGTCTGTAATCTCCTTTTCGGGAGCGGGTGTAATGAGCGATACGATTACGTTAACAACAAGTGCGATGATGAACGCAGGAAGCAGCTCGTAAATTGCGAACGCGCCGCCGAGCTTAGCGATAACGAACTTCCAGATGAAAATCATTGCGCCGCCGACTACCATACCTGCGATAGCGCCGTACTTGTTCGAGCGTTTCCAGAACAGTGCGAGAAGCATTACCGGACCGAATGCAGCGCCGAAGCCTGCCCACGCGAAAGATACGATTTTGAATACAGATGAATCCTTGTTCCACGCAACGATAACGCCGATAACCGAGATTACTATAAGTGTAACTCTTGCGACAACCATCTGTGCGGTTTCGCTGAGCTTAAGGTTAAACAGACCGCCGAGAATGTTCTCGCTCGCGGATGAAGAAGCAGCGAGGAGCTGGCTGTCCGCAGTAGACATCGTACTTGCAAGAATACCTGCAAGGATAACGCCCGCGATAAGTGCAGGAAGAATGCCGTGGGTTGCAAGAAGGTTAGCTATCTGTACGATAATAGTTTCGCTGTCCTCGAGCGCGCCGAGGCTGCCCTTCTTAACCATGCCGAGACCTACGATACCGATAAGCACTGCAACTGCCATTGAAATTACAACCCATACGGTTGCAACGCGGCGTGAAAGCTTAACCTTATCGGGATTTTCGATAGCCATAAATCTGAGAAGAATATGGGGCATACCGAAGTAGCCGAGACCCCAAGCCATTGTTGATACAACGGTAAGGAAGCCGTAGCTTACAGCCTGACCTGTTTCGGGGTCGTGTGTGCTGAACATACCGAGATAGCCCGAAAGTGACTTAGCGTTATCGGCAACAGCGCCTACACCGCCTGCCTGCGAAATACCGTATACAAGCACAATACCCAGTGCGATACTCATAATAATCGACTGAATAAAGTCGGTTGTTGAAGCCGCGTTAAAGCCGCCGAGCGAGGTGTAGCCGACAATAATAATTGCCGAAATCACCATAGCAATATGATAATCAACGCCGAACAGTGTGCCGAAAAGTTTACCGCAAGCTGCAAAGCCCGAAGCCGTGTAGGGCACAAAGAAAATGATAATTACAAGCGCCGCGAGAGCCATAAGCACCTTTTTTTCGTCCTTATAGCGCTGTGAGAAAAAGTCGGGGATTGTAATCGCACCGATTTTTGCCGAGTAGTTACGCAGCTTTTTAGCAACGATAAGCCAGTTGAAGTATGTACCAACCGCAAGACCAATTGCTGTCCAGCCCGCGTCCGCAACACCCGTTAGGTATGCAACGCCCGGAAGACCCATCAGCAGCCAGCTTGACATATCCGATGCCTCCGCGCTCATAGCCGTTACGAGCGGACCAAGCTTACGACCGCCGAGATAGAAGTCGCCGACATTCTTGGTTCTTTTTGAAAAAATTACACCGATTATGACAACGATTGCAAGATATGCAACAATCGAAATCATAATGCCGATTTGAGAACTTGTCATTAATCTCTCCTCCATACATAATAATTACAGTTGTATATATTAACATACATTTATAATTAATGCAAATAAAATTATTATTTTGCATAAAAATTCATTTTTTAATTTAAAACCTAACGCGTATAAACGCAAAAAGAAGGCAGCGCTTGCTGCCCTCTTATTAATACTTAACGGGTGTGGAGTTGAGGTACTTGTTAACCATAAGCGCTACTTTAAATACGATAGCGTCGTCAAATTCTCTAAGGTCAAGACCGGTGAGCTTCTTGATTTTCTCAAGACGGTAAACAAGCGTGTTTCTGTGTACAAACAGCTTCCTCGAGGTTTCGGAAACATTAAGGTTGTTTTCGAAGAACTTCTGGATAGTAAAGAGCGTTTCGCTGTCGAGCGAGTCGATTGAGCCCTTTTTGAACACCTCTTTTAAGAACATATCGCACAGCGTTGTCGGGAGCTGATAGATAAGTCTTGCGATACCGAGGTTTTCGTAGCTGATAATCTTACGCTCGTTATCGAATACCTTACCGACCTCGAGCGCAACCTGCGCCTCTTTAAACGAAACGGCAAGCTCCTTAATACCCGTAACGCAGGTACCTATACCGACAATCGCGTTACAGTAGAATTCGCTCGAAAGCGTGTCACAGATTGACTGAGCGAGCTTTTCGAGGTCCTTGCTGTCGACATTAGACCTTACCTCTTTAATAAGAGCGATGTCCTTTTCGTTAATATTAATGATATAATCCTTCGACTTGTCGGGGAAGAAGTTCTGGAGCACATCAAATACCGAAACATCGGTGGTGTTGAGAACTCTAATTAGGAACACAACCCTTGACGCGTCGTTGTTAAAATGCAGCTCGCGCGACTTGATATAAATATCGCCCGGCAGAATGTTGTCGAGAATTACATTTTTAACGAAGTTTGAGCGGTCAAACTTTTCGTCGTTATTACTTTTAATCTGGTCAAGAGACACTGCAATAATATTTGCAAAGCTCCTGCCCATTTCGTCCGTGCCCTCTACAAAAACAGCGTACTCGGGGTGAGCAGGGTTTCCGAAGGCTTTATATGTGCAGGAATCAACACAAATGGGCTGACCCGAAAATACGCCTGCGGCAATAACGCCCTTGCGAACCTCGCCGATTAACGGCAGCTCGCTGCAGGAAATAACGGTTCCGCTCTCGTCCACAACGCCGATTACGCGGTCTGTGGTATCTCTCATTTGATTGATTACGCCCTGAAATAGTCTGTTTGGCATACAAATACCTCCACAATTCAATTCACATCATACAAATATGCACAAAAAAACATCTAAGTGATTGTTAATATTATACAATCAATTAGATGCTTTTGCAACCTTTTTAACAAAAAAATTTAAAAAATTTGTTATATTTGCATAAATCAAACAAAAACCACAAGATATAGTGGTGACAAAAGTTTGCTTTTGGATTATGTAGCTGGACTGTTGTCGCGTATCTTTTGCAGCTCGTCGTTTTTTATCGCTCTGCACTCGCCGGGGGCTAATTTTTCGTCAATTTTCAGGTTACCGATTGCGGTGCGCCTTAATTCAAGTACGGTTAAGCCGTGTTTTTTAAACATACGCTTAATCTGGTGGTAAATTCCCTGGCTGATTACGACCTCGGCTTCGGTCTTATCGGGGTTGAGCGGAGTTAATTTTGCGCTTTTCAGCTTTTCCTCGCCGAGAGTCATTCCGCCCTCGAAGTCGGCGATAACGGCGTCGGTTATCGGCTTGTCGAGCGTTGCGATATATGTCTTTTCGATATGGTGCTTCGGGCTTAATATATTGTGCGCGAACTCGCCGTCGTTCGTAATTAGCGCAAAGCCCGTCGTGTCTTTGTCGAGCCTGCCGGCAGGGAAGAGTCCCTTGACCCTCAGGTCGTCGGGCACAAGGTCAACAACAGTTTTTTCGCCCTTGCCGTCGCTTGCACATATTACGTCCTTCGGCTTATTGAGCATAATATACACGAACTCGTCGTTACTGATTAACCTTCCGTCAACGCGCACCTCGTCGGTGTCGCCGCACTTCTCGTCACACGACAAAACGGCAGTGCCGTTTATAGTAACACTGCCTGTTTTAATCATAGTTTTTGCCTGTGAGCGCGAAATATTGAGTTTTGCGGAAATCAGTTTGTCAAGTCGTTGCATTTTCATTTTTTGTAAGCCCTGTCAGAAACCCGTCCTTAGCCGACGGGTCGCACAAATCAGCGCCAATCAGCACGCCGTCGCACACGATAAGGTTAGCTATAACGTTATCGTTACCCTTGTAGTTTGATATATTATAGGTATAAAGCGAGGCGGTTTTGCCCTTGTAGGGCTCTAAATCAAAGCCCTGCTTTTTCTGAATAGCGTTATAGTTTTGGTAAACCTTATTAAAATCCGCGGGGATAGTTATAACCTTTTCGCGAAGCGAGCCGAACTCCCAGCCCAGCGAGGTCAGGTAGTTAACGCGCTCCTCGTCGGTAGCGCAGCTTATTTTTTGCGCCGAAGCGGTCTGCGCCTTGCCGTTATGGTTTGACACAAAGGTCATAAGTATTACGAATATACCCACCGCCGCGAGAATAAGACCGAAAATCGTTTTTGGCTTTGCCTTAAATGTTATAACCTGCATATTATCACCTGAGTAATAATATGCAGAACTTTTTAAAATTATGAATTAAGAATGATTAATTATGAATTAATGGTGGGCGTTGCCCACACCCAATTATAATGGGTGAGGGCGAAGCCCTCCCGAAATTTATAATTCATAATTTATAATTCATAATTGCAAAAGCATTAGTCAACTAATGCTTGCAGGATGCGGTTAGCAATCGGACCTGCGGTCTGGCTGCCCGAGTTGCCGTTTTCTACAACCACTACAAATGCGTACGGGTTGTCTTCGTCGTCCATAAAGCCCGTAAACCACGCGATATTGTGGTCGTCGTTTGAGTCAATCTGAGCCGTACCGCTCTTAGCGCAGAGGTTAAGTCCCTCGTAATTGTAATCGCCGTACTGCTCCTCAACATTGTAGCGCATCATATCCTTAATCTGCGCTGCGGTGTCAGCTTCCATAAGTTTAACTTTGTTAGTCGGCAGGGTGATGTTAAGCGCCTTGCCCGCCTGGTTTGCAAAGTCGTCAACTATGTTAAACGATACAGCCTCGCCGCCGTTTGGAATAGCACTGACAATGCGTAGCATAGTGATGGGCGCAATCCTTGTGTCGCCCTGACCGATACCCGTCCAGCCGAGCAGGTCGTCGGCAGCCTTTTTGCACTTAACTGTGCCTTCGTACGACTTCATCGCGCCGCTTACGGTAACGGGTGTGCCGATACCGAGCCTTTTGGCAGTCGCTTCAAGCTTCCTGCCGCCGAGCTCGATTGCAATCTGAGCAAACGCGGAGTTACAGCTTTTTGCAAACGCGTTTTTAAAGTTAATGCTGTCGCCGTGGTCGGCGTTACAGTAGATATCAACACCCTCTTTGGGCGTAAAGCTGCCGTTGCACTCCCACTCGCGCTCGTAAATATCGGGGATGTTTTCGATAGCGCAAATAGCGGTAACTATTTTAAAGGTTGAGCCGGGTACATAGTGCGCGGTAAGCAGACGGTTGATGTACACGCCCTCGTAATACTCGCTTGTTTCGAGATTATCGGGCACATTGTTTACATCGTATGACGGCGAGGACACCGCACAAACGATGTCGCCGGTTTTGTAGTTAACTATACCGATAGTGCCTTTTCTGCCGTCGAGCGCTTCGTACGCCTTGTTACAGATTCTGCTGTTTATAGTCAGCTTCATATCGTTGCCCTTGCCGTAGCGTGCAATATTATACACGCCGAACATAATATTATAGCCCGTAAGCTTAGGCTCGAACACCGACTGAACGCCGGTTGAAATAAAGTTCTTCGGGTCGCCGATAATATGAAGCGTAGATTTTCTTGTAGTGGAGTAGTCTGAATACTTGCGCTTGCCGTCAACGGTCTGTGCAAGCACCTTGCCCCTGCAGTCGTAAATCGTACCCGCGCCGATAAGCTCGCCGTCAGAATAAAGGTGGTGGTTGTATCTTTTCATCGCCCACTCGGAGCCGTTAGTAACAAACGATACGGTAAGAAAGATTATTCCCGCAACAAAGAGAGCCGATAAAATCCAGAGGAAAATACCTCTTTTAGCAATCATTTTCATTACTTAGCCGCACCTCCCTTTTTCCTTACGGAAAGGTAGTTGTAGGTTCTTACATCCGATGCCTTGATAAACGCGAGCACCGCCCAGCAGCTCATCATAGACGAACCGCCGAGGCTTACGAACGGGATTGTAACGCCCGTAAGCGGAAGAATATCCGTAATGCCGAAGATGTTAAGAGCGCACTGGAACAAAAGCATTGTAGCGCCTGCCACCGCCGCGATAGCGTATGCGCTCGAGCGCGCCGCAATTGAGTTAACGAGCGCGGACACCGCAATACACACGAACGAGAGCACGAGCATAATACCGAAAATAAAGCCCCATTCCTCGCATATAACGCCGAAAATACTATCGGATATAGGCGCATAAACATAGCGCACATAGCCGTTGCCGATACCTACGCCGAACAGACCGCCGCTTGCAATACCCACAAGCACTCTTGTCTGCTGCATACCCTGGTCGTACGGAAAATCCCACACATGGCGGTATACCGCAAAGCGCCGCATAACATACGATTTATACTTAAGTACGATAGCGCCGCCCATTATCGCGGAAGCCACCGCAAGACCTACCGTTTTAATATCGCCCGAGTTCATAAACGCGATTACAAGGAAGGTCATAAAGAATATCAGCGCCGTGCCGAAGTCCTTAATTATGATAAGCGAGCCTACGCATATAAGCGAGTATATGATATAGGCGAGGATGTTTTTAGAGGTCTGTATTTTTTCGAGCGTCGCCGCGCCTACAAAGATAAACGCAACCTTAACAAACTCGGAGGGCTGGAAGGTGACGCCGCCGATTGTTACCCAGTTCCTCGCGCCGTTTGTTGCACGCGCGATTACAATATTAACAAGCAGAAGCAGTACCGACGCGCCCGCAACAATCCAACGGATTTTCATACAAAAATCAACATGCCCCATAAGGAACACAAGGAATATAAACGCTATAAGTCCAACAAGCACCATAAAGTACTGCTTAAACGCGGACTCGGGCTGTACGCTGCCTATGGTTACAAGCCCTACGCCCGACAGGAAAAACGCTATTAGCTCAAGCTCAAAATTCCTGCGGTGAAAAATCGTGTAAAATACTATTAAATATACCCATTCTGTTGCAACAAGGCATAAGAGCGCGAGTATAGCCTTAAACTCGAACTCCTCCCCGCACGAAGCGGCGATAAAGCCCGTCACAATCTGAAAGCCCGATAAAACAAAAAGTAAAAGGAAATTATTTACAGGCTTTATTCTTGGAGCTTTTTTTATTTTAGAAGCCATATAATCCCCCCTACCTTTCGTAGAAAATGAACACCTTGTCGCCGAAGGTGAGCATATCCTCGTCGAAAATAAGCTGCGGCTGAGTGATGTACCTGCCGTTTAGCTTAGTGCCGTTGTGCGAGTCGAGGTCGCTCATAGCCCAACCTCTCGAGGTGCGGTGTATCCTTGCGTGGTGCGAGCTTACCGCCTGCGACATAAGCTGAATATCGCAGTCGTTGCCGCGACCGATAAGCACATCCTGCTTTTTAAGGTAAACGGGGCGCTTTGTCTTAATATCAACAAGCACGCCGTATGCTACGGTCTGCGGTGTCGGAATTGCAACGGAGCGCATCTGCTGTCTTGTCTGCGCCGACAGCGCCTCGTCGCACTCGAACTTAAGCTCAACGGTGCCTATTTTAATTATGTCGCCGTTTTCTATAACCGCGCTGCCCTCAATCTGCTCGCCGTTAAGCACTACGCCTGCGGCGCGCTCCGAGGTGTCACAAACGGTCCAGTCCCTGCGTTTTTTTGCAATAACTGCGTGAAAACGCGAAACCGACTCGAACGGCAAAACGATGTCGTTTGACTTACTTTTACCGATAGATGTTTCCCAGTGGTCGATGTCGGTTATAGTGCCGTCGCTCTGGTCAACTAATCTTGCAAGGCGGTGCAGTCGCGGTCTGTTGCGAAACAGCGATATAATACAGGTAAGCAGTATAAACGCCGCCGCTACGGGTGCGACATATCGCATAATAGAAATGATATATTCCATATAATCTCTCCGTTATCAGATTTTATCCATATAATATACTAATATTTGGTACTAAAAAAGTCAAGAGGGTTGAATTTAATAAAATGTTTATATATAATAGTTCTATAAATATTTAAGGAGAAAAACTATGTCTGTTGAAAAGCTTTATTTTGACGAGTTAAACGGTAAAAAGGTATATATCTACAAAATCACTAATTCAAGCGGTGCGTCCGCCGAGCTTATGACTCTCGGCGCAGGCGTTCACGCGATTAACATACCCGACAAAAACGGTAAAATCGAGGATGTTGTGCTCGGTTTTGACAACGCGGCGGATTATGTAAACCCCGATTACGGCTATCAGGGACTTACCGTCGGCAGATGGGCAAACCGCATCCGCGACGGCAAATTCACCTTTGAGGGCAGGGAATATACCACCCCGCAAAATCAGGGAACCTGGACTCTTCACGGCGGCGGAACATTCAGCTTCGGCTTGTGGGATGTTGAAGAAACGGGCGATGATTTTGTTACCTTCAAGCGCTTTTCGCCCGACGGCGAGGACGGCTTCCCCGGCAACTTCACGATGCGCGTAAAATATACGCTGACAAACGACAACACGCTGAAAATTGACTACTCCGTACTGTCCGACAAAAACACCGTTGCAAACCCGACAAACCACACCTATTTTAACCTTTCGGGCAAGGCGGGCGAAACGGTCGAAAACCACTATCTGCAAATCCTTGCGGATTATTTTACCGAAACGGACACATCACAGCTTGCAACGGGCGAGCTCGGCGAGGTTAAGGGCACGATGATGGACTTTACCGCGCTTCACAAAATCGGCGACAATATCGACGAACCGTTCAGGGCGTGCATCGGCGATGTGGGATACGATAACAACTACTGCCTGAGGAATAAGGACGGCGCATTTGCGCTTGCGGCAGTGCTCGAAGAAAGAGAGAGCGGTCGCAAAATGGAGGTTTACACCGACCTTCCGGGTATTCAGCTTTACTGCGGCGGCTGGCTCAAAAGGGATTACACCGTCGGCAAGGGCGACAGCAAGGTAACTTATCGTCGCGGCGTTGCGCTTGAAACGCAGTTTTACCCCGATGCGCTTAACATCGACTCCTTCCCGCTGTGGACAGTAAAGGCGGACGAGGAGTTCAAAACGACTACCGAATTCAGATTTACCACGATTTAACAATGAACAAACACATACCGTTAAACAAAATCAAACTTGACGACCCGTTCTGGAACGGCGTTTGCGAGCTCGTACGGCGCGAGGTTATCCCGTATCAGTACGAAGCTCTGCACGACCGCGTTGACGGCGCGGAAAAGAGCTACTGCATTGAGAATTTTAAAAAGGCAGCGGCTGTTGTTTCTATGCTCAAAAGCGGTAAAAGCGTACCCGTTTATCCTATCGACCGCTGGCAGTACACCGACGAAAACAGCGACGCCGGCTCCTTTAAGGGCTGGGTTTTTCAGGACAGCGACGCGTATAAATGGCTTGAAGCTGTTGCGTACAGTCTTATTAACCACCCCGACAGCGAGCTTGAGCAAAAGGCAAAGGAGCTCGTTGACATAATCTGCGCCGCTCAGCTTGAAAACGGCTACCTCGACACGCTTTATATTATTAACGATATCAGTAAGGCGTTCAGCAATCTGCGCGATAATCACGAGCTTTACTGCTTCGGCCATCTTGCCGAGGCGGGCGTTGCGTTTTATCACGCAACTAACGATAAAAAGCTGCTTGACTGCGCGTTGCGGTTTGCGGATTTAATCTGCTCCACCTTCGGCGAGGACAAAATCCGCGGATACGGCGGCCACGAAATCGCGGAGCTTGCGCTCGTAAAGCTGTATGAGGAAACGGGCGAAAAGCGCTATCTTGACACCGCGCGATTTTTTGTAACCGAGCGCGGAAAGAAGCCGTATTATTTTGATATTGAGCAGGGTAAAACCTCCCGCGAGGGCGAATACTACCACTATAACCAGGCGCACCGTCCGTTTAAAAATCAGGACGAAGCCGTCGGTCACGCGGTAAGGGGCGTTTATCTTTACAGCGGCGCTGCCGATGTTGTTAAGTACACCGACGACGGCGAAATTTATACATCGTGTAAAAATATATGGAATAATATTAAGAATAAAAAGCTATATATTACAGGCGGTATAGGCGCAACCTGCGACGGCGAGGCGTTTTCGTTTAACTACGATTTGCCTAACGACCTTGCGTACAGCGAAACCTGCGCTGCAATCGGCTTGATTTTCTTTGCGCGGCGTATGAGCGAAATTGACGCAAGCTCCGATTACGCCGACGTTGCCGAGCGCGCGCTGTATAACACTGTGCTTGCCGCTATGGGCGAGGACGGCAAAAGCTTTTTCTATGTCAATCCGCTCGAGGTTAATCCCACCGCTTCGCGCGAGGATTCGCGTAAGCGCCACATTAAGCCAGTACGCCAAAAATGGTTTGGCTGCGCGTGCTGCCCGCCGAATCTTGCAAGGCTCATATCGAGTATCGGCGAGTACGCGTTTGCGGAAAATGACAGTACCTTTTTTGTACATCAATATATCGGCGCTACGGTTAAATCCGACATCGCCGAGGTTTGTATTAACAGCGATTACACAAGTAGCGGAAGGGTTGAAATCACTCTTAACCCGAAGCATAAAATGTCGCTTGCGCTGCGTATTCCCGACTGGTGCAAAAGCGTAAAATTCAGCGCGGAGCATACGGTTAAGGACGGCTACGCGTATTTTATGATAGACGGAAGGACTACTATTACGGCGCATTTTGATAACACGCCGCAGCTTGTTATGTGCTCTAACCGCGTGCGTGCAAATGTCGGTAAAGCCGCGCTTCAAAAGGGTCCGCTTGTCTACTGCGCCGAAGAGGTTGATAACGGCGCTGACCTGCAGAAGCTGATACTCGACAGAAACACCTGCTTTACTCAGGACGGCGAATTTTTAATCGCTGACGGCTGGCGCGAGGAGGATATACAAAAGCTTTATCTCCCGCTGTCCGATACGCCTAAATCGCCCTGCAAAATAAAATTCCACCCCTATTACCGCTGGGGCAACAGGGGCGAAAACGAAATGCAGATTTATATAAGAATATGAAAAATGGAGCAACCCAAACAGCGGTTGCTCCATTTACTTATTTAATTACAAATATAGTTTTTGTGCTACCCCAAAGTTCGTCGTCCATTTCAAGTTCGACTGTTTTTGCATTTTCGGGAACTTCAAAGTAAACTATTGATGTAAGTGTTCTGCCTGCTGATACTGATTCGAGTGCAGGACTTGCATAATCGTCAGCGCCATAATACTCTTCGCATTTTTTATTATCGGCATAGCAATCAAAGTTTGAAAGCGAAATATCTATGTCAGAAGTGTTTTCAAACTCAAATTCCGCTCTAACTATTTTGTTGCCGCTTTTTGGCTCTGAATACTCGTCGTAGTCCTTATAGTCAGCGTCGCATGAAATGAATTTAACTTTCATTTTTTCAAGAGTAACTTCCTGACCTGCGTTGACTTTCTTTTCGGTAGGTGCAGCGGTTGTTTCGTCAGCACTTTGCGAAGCAGCGGTATCTGAATCGCTTATTGTCTTGCTGTCATCGTCATTACCGCCTGACATCAGCGCAATCAGCGCAATAATCACAACTGCGATAACTGCAAGGATAATCAGTCTTTTTTTGCGTTTCTTTTTCTTTTGCTCCTGCATTGCAGCGTTTACTGCGTTTTGTACGTCAACATTTTGCTGCTGCGGAGCATTTTGATAATTAAACTGTTCTGCCATAATTATAACCTCCTTGCCGACATTTTAACACATAAGTGTTCAAATGTCAACATATGTGTTCATAAACGGGAGAAATATATCATACACTCTATGTGAGGTGGTATGAATGTTTATTCCAATGCTTGATTCAAAGATTGTTGGTAGTGTCATTGCAGATTTTCGCATAAAAAAGAATATTTCTCAAGAAGTCATCAGCGGTTTAGCAGGTATCGGCAGAACGCATTTATCTGCCATTGAGCGCGGGGAAAGAAAGCCAACGCTTGAAACGCTTTACAGAATATCCGAGGCGCTTGATGTGAAAATGAGCGATATTGTACTTGAAATAGAAAAAAGGATTGAGGAATAAACCCTCAATCCTTTTGTATTTAATACTAATTATTCTGTTGCCTGTGCTTTAAGCTTAGCTTCTTCTTCCTCTTCAAGCTTTCTGTATGCAACCTTGCCTACAAGAGTTTTTGGAAGCTCGGTACGGAATTCAATCTCTCTCGGCATTGCGTGCTTAGAAATATTCTTTCTGCAGTGCTCGAGGATTTCGTCCTTAATCTTATCGCTCGGCTCAACGCCCGGGCGAAGTACTACGAACGCCTTAACCTTATGCATCTTGTACGGGTCGGGGATACCGATTGCACAAGAGAGCAGCACATCGGGATGTGCGTCGATAGTGTTTTCAACCTGTGACGGATATACATTAAATCCCGATACGATAATGAGTCTCTTAAGTCTTTGTTTGTAGTAGATAAAGCCGTCCTCGTCCATTGTTCCGAGGTCGCCCGTGTGAAGCCACACATTACCGTCGTCGTGAGTTCTGAGCGTAGAGGCGGTTTCAGCCTTGTTGTGAAGGTAGCCCTTCATAACCGTCGGGCCCATAATACAGATTTCGCCCTCTGTGCCGTATGGCACCTCCTCGTCGGTGTTCGGGTCAACAATCTGATAGAAGGTATCCGAGAACGGAATACCGATACTGCCCTCGCGGAAGAAATCGTACGGAGTAAGGCAGGACGCGGTAACGCACTCCGTTGTGCCGTAGCCCTCACGAATCTGTACGCTGGCGTTATGCTCTTTAAGGAAGGCGTCAACCTTTTTCTTAAGCTCTACCGAAAGCGAGTCGCCGCCGCAGAAAACGCCGCGCAAAAAGCTCAAATCCGCACCCTTAAATCCGTCGGAACGAAGCAGCGCTTCAAACAGAGTAGGCACGCCTACGATAACATTAGGCTTGTATTTAAGCACATCGCGTGCATAGGTCTTAATAGTAAACTGCGGGATGAGTATGCAGGTAGCGCACGAAACGAGCGCGGTATGTATGCCGACGCCGAGACCGAAGCCGTGGAAAAGCGGCATAACCGAGAACATCTTTAAGTTTGTCATCGGGAAGCCCGCGTTTGACGAAACCTGATAGCCGAGCGCGTTCATATTCATATTTGTAAGCTCGATACCCTTTGATACGCCCGTTGTACCGCCGCTGAAAAGTATAACCGCGGTGTCGTCCTTGCCGGGGAAGGTGTCGGGAAGGTCCTTCACAGCCTTGCCGCCTGCAAGAAAGTCCTTCCAGTCGATAACATCTTTATTATCCTTAGGAAGCGGAGCGGGCTTATCCTTAACTGTAAGCGGATAGAGCATATTGAGCGGGAAGGGGAGCTCGTCTTTAATATGAGCTACGATAATCTTAACCGGCTCCTCAACGTCCTTGAGGGCGTTAAGTACCTTTTCGTAAAACATATCAAGCACGAGTATTGCCTTACTGTGCGAATGTGTAACATAAAAATTGATTTCGCCCTCTGCCGAAAGCGGGTGAATCATTGCGGGTACGGCGCCGATTCTGTTAAGAGCATAAAAGCTGTCGATACCCTGCGGTGCGTTAGGCATACAAATCGTTACCTTATCGCCCGCGTTAATGCCTATTGCCATAAATGACTTTGCAATACTGTCAATCTTTTTGAAGAACTCGGGATACGAGGTTTTTTTGCCCTGGAACACATATGCGGGATTTTTGTAGCCGTTTCCGTGAAGATGATTGTCATAAGCATATTTGAGCGCCTCGTACATAGAACCCTGGGGGTAATCAAGTGTGTGAGGAATGTCGCCGTAATACTTTAACCATGGTGCTTTTGGTGTAGTCATAATTCTCCCCCTAAAAAACTTTTTTACTATTATAACGAAAAGATATTAAATTACAAAGCCCAAATTAATAAGTTTATATTTATTTTATAAATAGACTTTAAAAATGTAAAAAGTTGTGGTAATATAAGGATATTAACTGTACGGAGGGTGCTATGAAGTATAAAATTAAGAAGGACCCCATAAAAGATATACCAAAAGGTCAGCTGATATTCTGGCTGATTGTAAGGCTTGCTATGATTATCTGCGCGACATATTCGTTCGTGCACGGTGATTTGGTAATGGGATTTGAGAGCGTATTTTGTTTTATCTTTACGCATCTCTGGGATTTGTTCCAGATTTTAGGTAACGGCAGCTTTATTGAGGAGGTGCCGCCGCTTAACCAGACTATGCTGAACCTTGTAATATTTATAGGTATTGTGTTCGGCTCGTATCTTGAATTATTCGAGCAGTATAAATGGTTCGACGAGTTTATGCATATTATGGCGGGTATGGTGTGCGCCGTTTTCGGCTATAACTTTGCCTTTATAATTCAGCGCAAAAAGGGCGAGTGCGCGGTTACGCTTGCGGCAATGTTCAGCCTTATGTTCGCGCTGTCGGTTGCGGTAGGATGGGAGTTTTACGAATTTCTTATGGACACCCTGCACGGCACTAATTTACAGCTCGCAAAAGAGGGCAAGGAAACTATGGCGTACGACATCGCCCGTTTCAGAAACGATTACGGTTATCTCGGTCTGTTTGACACTGTGACGGACATGATGATGAACGCGATCGGCGGCGTTATCGGTATGATTTTTATGATAATCGTGCGCAACAAAAAGCCTAAAAAAAAGGACAAGTAGCGGCTTGTCCTTTTGTTAATTTAATTCGGTTATTTTCTGCATTATTGTCCATATTTAAGCGCTTTAATTGACTTATTGCGCGCTAAATCTTATAATAATAGCATATTAAAATTAAGGGGTAAAATTTATGAAAATTAATCTAAGCACCGCAAAAAAGCTCCAGAAAACCAAGGGCTGGGGCACCTCTGCCTGCTGGTGGGCTCAGGCGTGTAAGGACAGCGACACGCAGGACAAAATTATTGACCTGCTGTACGGAAAGGACGGACTCGGACTTAATATATATCGCTACAATATCGGCGGCGGCACGGACCCCGAAAACTGTCGCGTGCCCGACCCGTGGCGCAGGACCGAGTCGATGATGCTTTTTGATAAGGAGAAGGAGGAAACCTCGTGGGATTTCACCCGCGACAAAACCGCCGTAGAGGTTATGAAAAAGGCGCTCGATACGGGTAATGTCGACACGCTTATCCTGTTTGCAAATTCTCCGCATTACTCTCAGACCTCGACCGGTCAGGCGTCGGGCGGTCTGTTAAAGCATACCTGTAATATTCCTAAGTCGAAATACCGCGCTTTTGCACACTACTTTCTGACTGTTACCGAGTATTTTATCGAGCAGGGTTTCCCCGTAAAATACATAAGCCCGATTAACGAGCCGCAGTGGAAATGGGGCGGCGATGTCGTGTGGCAGGAGGGGTGCCACTACGAGCCCGAGGAGGTTGCCGAGGTGCTTCATATCTTTGCAACCGAGATTAAAAGGCGCAACATCCCCGTAAAAATGTGTATCCCCGAAAGCGGAGAGCTACTGCAGACCACGCCTAAATACCTCTGGGCAATCCTTGCGGACGACGAGATTATGGAGGTTACGGATATTATCGCGTATCATTCCTATCATGTTGATAACTCGCCCGAGTCGCGCTACGATTTTTGTAAGCAGATTGTGCGCGCTAACCCGCAGTACCGCTTCGATATGACCGAGTGGTGCGAGCTTCCGTGCAGACATCACACGCGCGATTTTAAAGGCGCGCTTATTACCGCGAGAATAATCGGTCAGGATATGATTTACTGCCAGGCGGTTTCGTGGACCTCGTGGGTTGCGGTAAACGGTATAGCTAAAAAAGAGGACGGCTTTGACTATGCGGACTCGCTTATCTCCGCGTCGCCCGATTTTAAGGAGTGGAGTATCGCCGAAAGGTATTACGGCTACGCTCATTTTTCAAAGTTCATTCCCGTTGGCTCGGTGGCGCTTAATATCGGCGTAAGACCGACTGCGGATAATAACGATTTTAATGTTTTTGCGTTTAGCGTACCAGACGGCAGTACGGTAATTGTAGCCGTAAACGAGGGCGAAAAGAACACCCTTGAAATAGAGGGCGACTTTACCTCGTCTAAGGTTATTATGTCAAACCAAAACGAGAAGCTCAAAACCGTTTACGACGGCGATTTTATCCCCACGCTTGAAATTGATTCGGATACGATAATCACAGCAATTTTAAAATAAAATCTAAACGACTCGAGTCTATAACCCTATTGACAAAGTAGGAAATTAAGATTATAATTTATATTCAAATCTATATTAATATTTTAGGGTATTATTATGAAAATCAGCGAGATTTTAAAAGATAATAAGGTTACGGTTTCGTTCGAGGTGTTCCCGCCTAAGCAGTGGGATAAAATCGAGAGCACTAAGGCTGTTGTGCGCGAAATGAGCGGGGCATCTCCCGCTTTTATGAGCGTTACTTACGGCGCTGCGGGCACGCGCTCGGGCTTTACTACCGAGATTGCAAACGAGATTAAAAACAGCGGTGTAACTCCGCTGTCGCACCTCACCTGCCTTACCTCCACCCGCGATAAAATTCACGAGGTTGTGGGCGAGCTCAGGGATAATAATATCGAGAATATTCTTGCCCTTCGCGGCGACATACCTGAGGGCTTTGTGTTCCCCGACAAGCAGTATTTTGAATATGCTTATCAGCTTATTAACGAGATTAAGGCGATGGGCGATTTTTGCATAGGCGCTGCGTGCTACCCCGAAATCCACCCCGAAAGCAAAAGCAGAATAGAGGATATAGAGCACCTTAAATATAAGGTTGACTGCGGCGCTTCGTTTCTGACCTCGCAGATGTTTTTTGATAACGAAAAATTTCTTAATTTTTACGAGATGTGCCGTATTAAGGGCATTGATGTTCCGATTATTGCGGGCATTATGCCGATTACAAATGCGGTACAGATTAAAAGGAGTATAGAGCTTTCCAACTGCTCCGTACCTAAAAAGTTTTTCAGGATTATGGAGCGCTTCGGCGATAACCCCGAGTCTATGAAGCAGGCGGGAATAGTCTATGCCACCGAGCAGATTATCGACCTTATGGCAAACGGGGTTAATAACATACATATCTACACTATGAATAAGCCCGATGTGGCGTCGGCTATTATGAACGGGCTGTCGCATATTATCAATGAATAAGGCGGAGATTTTACGCTATATGCGTACCTCGTCGAGCCTTGACGACAAAAGGGTGAACGAACTTGTCGAAAAAGCAGCGGCAGCGGTAGAGGACGGCGTTTTTCCTAAAACGCTTTACCGCATTTTTGACTGCGAGGTTGCGGACGACGGCGTTAATATCGCGGGCGTAACATTTAAAAGCAAGCACCTTGCCGATAACCTTAACGGCTGTAAAAGGGTCGTTATTTTCGGCGCGACTCTCGGTACCGAGTGCGACAGGCTTATTAACTCCGCTGCTGCAACGGATGTGGCGCTCGCTATGGCTATTCAGGCTGCGGGCGCGTGTAAGATTGAGGAGGTCTGCGACGAGCTTGAAAGCGCGATAATCGCCGAGCATAAGGTTAAGCTGAGGCAGCGCTTTTCGCCCGGCTACTACGACCTCGATATCAGCGCGCAAAAAAAGGTATTCGACCTTTTAGAGCTTACTAAGCGCATAGGAATAACGCTTACCGATACTTACGAAATGCTTCCGACCAAAAGCGTAACCGCTTTTATCGGCATTGAATGAGCGAAGCGAGAAACTGATTTGGCTCCCCTGTCAAGGGGTGATTCCCCACAGTGTGGGGAAATGTCACCACAGGTGACAAAAGGGACGGCTCCTGTAGGAGCTGGTGCGAAGCACCTGAGGGGTGGTCAATGCCTACTAAGAGGTGTTGAAAATATAATTGCGTGATTTTAGTATTCGTTAAATCGAGCGACCATCCCTCCACCGCAAGCGGTCCCCCTCCCTTTAGCAAGGGAGGCAATAAGGTTTGGAGATTTGAAATGATAAAATACTTCGACGGCGGAATGGGAACGATGCTTAATCTTAAAGCAGGCGAGCTTCCCGAACAACTGAATATAACAGACCCCGAGCGCGTCTTTGCGGTGCATAAGGCGTACGCCGAGGCGGGCGCGGATATAATCACCGCCAACACCTTCGGCGCTAACCGTCTTAAGTACGACAACTGCGACGAGCTTGTGCGCGCGGGTGTTTCGCTTGCTAAAAAAACGGGCAAAAAGGTCGCTCTCGACCTCGGTCCTACCGGCAAGCTGCTAAAGCCTATGGGCGACCTCGATTTCGAGGAGTGCGTTGATATTTACGCCGAGGTTGTTCGCGCAGGACGCGAAGCCGACCTTGTGCTTGTTGAAACAATGGGCGACACTTATGAGATTAAGGCGGCTGTGCTTGCAGCTAAGGAAAACTGCAACTTGCCCGTTTTCGTTTCGATGATTTTTGACGAGAAAAAAAGGCTGCTTACCGGCGCGGATGTAAAAACCGCTGTCGCTGTTTGCGAGGGTCTGGGCGTCGATGTAATCGGCTTTAACTGCGGGCTCGGTCCTGAGCAGATGATACCGCTTGTCGAGGAGCTTCGCGCGGTTTCGTCAACCCCGATTATGGTTAACCCTAACGCGGGACTGCCCGAATCCGTTAACGGCAAAACCGTTTATAATGTTGACGATAACGAGTTTGCCGACTGTATGGTCGAGCTTGCAAAGCTCGGCGTTTCGTACCTCGGCGGCTGCTGCGGTACAACCCCCGCGCACATCAGGGCGCTTGTTGAAAAAACTAAGAACATTCCCGAAAGTGTTCCCGAATATAAAAATACCACACTCGTTTCAAGCTACAGCGAGTGTGTTCAGCTCGGCGAAAAGAGCGTCGTAATCGGCGAAAGGATTAACCCGACGGGCAAAAAGCTGCTTAAAGAAGCGCTGAGAAACGGCGATATTGATTACATACTTAAAGAGGGCATAACCCAGCGCGACGCGGGCGCTCATATTCTTGATGTCAATGTCGGACTGCCCGAAATTGACGAGGTGCAGATGCTTTGCGACGCCGTATATAAGCTGCAAAGCGTTATCCCGACCCCGCTTCAGCTCGACTCGTCAGACCCCGTCGCTATGGAAAAGGCGATGCGCCTTTATAACGGCAAGCCGATGATTAACTCCGCTAACGGAAAGCAGAAGTCGATGGACGAGATTTTTCCGCTCGTTAAAAAATACGGCGGCGTTGTGGTTTGTCTTTGCCTTGACGAGAGCGGTATTCCCGAGGACGCCGAGAGCAGAATTGAAATTGCAAAAAAGATGGTAAAAACCGCCGAGAGCTACGGTATAAACAAAAAGGATATCGTTATCGACGCGCTTACAATGACCGTAAGCACTAATCAGCAAAATGCCGTCGAAACGCTTAAGGTAGTCGACTATGTTAAGAACACGCTCGGCGTAAATACGGTGCTCGGCGTGTCGAATATAAGCTTCGGTCTGCCTAACAGAGAGGCTGTTAATACCGCGTTTTACACCCAGGCGCTTTGCGCGGGACTCAGCGGCGGAATTATTAACCCCAAGTCGCAGAGTATGATGAACGCGTACTATGCCTTTAACGCGCTCGCGGGACTTGACGACAACTGCAGCGAGTATATCGCTTCCGTTACCGCAACCGAGTCCGCCGCGCCTGCCGAAACGGGCAAGATTACGCTGCTTGACGCGATTGTAAAGGGTATGAAGGACGAGAGCGCCCTTTGTGCAAGAGAGCTTTTAAAGAACGAAGCGCCGCTTGAGGTTATCAATAATTATATTATCCCCGCGCTTGACAAGGTCGGCGACGGATTTGAAAAAAACAAGCTGTTTTTACCTCAGCTTCTTATGTCCGCCGACTCGGCGAAGGCGGCGTTCGACGAGATTAAGAGTTATCTTGTATCAAGCGGCACCGAGCAGGTAAAGGGCGAAAAAATAATTATCGCCACCGTCGAGGGCGACATCCACGACATCGGCAAAAATATCGTTAAGGTGCTGCTTCAGAATTACGGTTTTGATGTTATCGACCTCGGCAAGGATGTTAAATGCGAAACGGTGCTTGAAGAAACGGTAAGGCACGGCGCAAAGTTCGTCGGTCTTTCCGCGCTTATGACGACCACCGTTGTTAATATGGAAAAAACTATTAAGCTGATACACGACAACACCGACGCTAAGGTGTTCGTCGGCGGTGCGGTTTTAACGCGCGATTACGCTAAAGAAATTAACGCCGATTACTACGCGAAGGACGCTATGGAGAGCGTGCGTATAGCGCAGGAGTTTTTTGAGGGAAGTGATACAAAATGATGATTTCAACTAAAGGTCGTTACGCCCTTAGCATTATGCTTGATTTGGCGCAGCACAACGACGGCACATATGTTTCGCTAAAGGATATTTCCGAAAGACAGGAAATCAGTATGAAGTACCTTGAAGCGATTATCTCTAAGCTCTCAAAGGGCGGACTTGTGGACTCCGCGCGCGGAAAGAGCGGCGGCTACCGACTCAACAGAGAGGTTGAGGAATACAAGGTCGGCGAAATTCTTATTTTAACCGAAAAATCGCTTGCACCCGTTGCCTGCGTTGACTGCGAAAAAGAGTGCACAAAGGCGGGAAGCTGCCTTACGCGCCCGATGTGGAACGAGCTAAACGAGGTTATTATGGAGTTTTTAAACTCTAAAACCCTCGCCGACTTGCTCTAAATTTTGACAGTTGACGAAAATTCAATAGAATGTTAAAATAGTAATATAAACAGTAAGGAGGAAATGTTATGAAAACTAAAAAGATAATATCTCTTTTTGTGTCGCTTGTAGTGCTTATCGGTATCCTCACAGTCGGTACTGTAAACGCGTTTGCATTTGACGAGAACGGCTCTTGCGGCAAAAGTGTAACATACACATTTGATTCCTCAACAGGTACGCTTACCATAAGCGGCACGGGCGCAATGTACGACTATAAGGACGAGCGCGAAACGCCTATCCTTCCGCTTAGTACCGCTAAAAAAGCAAACTCGGACGACTTCAGAGCGCCGTGGAACAGCTCTGACGCAGTAAAAAAGGTTATAGTTAAAAGCGGCGTTACGCATATAGGCGTTTGCGCGTTTTATAAATGTACTAATCTTAAGTCCGTTGTTATAAGCTCGAGCGTTACAACTGTCGGAAAGGGCGCGTTTGATGAATGCAGCGCAATTGCTTACTTCTGCTATACCGGCAGCGGAGCTGATTACGATAAGCTCGAAATCAAGGCTAACAACACCGCGCTTAAAGAGGCGGCTCACCACAACTACAAGCTGACCTCAACCGTTGACGCGACCTGCACTAAAAACGGTACAAAAACTTATACCTGCTCGGTTTGCAGTTCTAAAAAGACCGTAACCGTTAAGGCGGTTGGTCACCACACCTGGGACGAAGGTAAGATAACAACTCAGCCGACCTTTACAAGTAAGGGCAAAAAAACCTACACCTGTAAGGTCTGCGGCGCTAAGAAGTACGCGGATGTTGCAAAGCTCGGTAAGCCGTCAATCAAAAAGCTTACTAAGGGCAAAAAGAGCTTTAAGGTAACCTGGAGCAAGGTAACGCGAATTGCGGGTTATCAGATTCAGTATTCGACCTATAAGTCCTTTAAAAACAGCAAAAAAGTTAAGGTCAAGGGCTACAAAAACACATCAAAAACCGTTAAAAAGCTCAAATCCAAAAAGACCTATTATGTTCGTGTACGCGCGTATAAAACGATAAACGGCAAGACCCGTTATTCCGCGTGGTCGGCAAAGAAATACATTAAAACAAAATAAATCCATCTTTCCCCGCAGGATACTTCTGCGGGGAATTTTTTTGCTCTTATGGGCGGATTTTTGTTGATTTTGTTGCAAAAATCTATAAAATATGTTTAAAATATGTCAATTTTGTATTGTAAATATTTATATTCTTTGATATAATAAAATGAATTTATTATGAAAAGGGGTTTCTTTATGGCAAAAAAGAAAGCCGCCGCTGCTAATACGGCACCGGCGGAAAAGAAGTATATGAAGCCATCAGAGATTGTCACCTTTGGTATCGGTCTGTTCGGCGTAGCGCTGCTTACCGGATGGATGCCCGATTACACGATGACCTTCTTTGCTGACTTCGCGTTTAAGGGCAAAGGCTTCGACTCGGCTCAGCTTGCATCGGTTGTAGCGTCCGTTTTCGGCGTGGCAGGCATTGTAGGCGCGGTTATGGAGCTTGTTATCGGTATTCTTGTCGATAGAACAAGGACGCCGCTCGGCAAGGTTAAGCCGTGGGTCGGCTTTGGTGCAATCCCGCTTGCTATCATCTCTATGCTTGTATTTGTCGCACCAAACACAAGCTCGTTTACGGCAGCCACAATCTGGATGTTTGTAATCTATTCGCTTTATACGGCGATTTCGTGCGCGGTTGAGTCGCCTTCAAACTGCTTCGGCGCGCTGTGCTCGCCTAATCCTAAAGAGCGTTCAAGCGCGATTTCTATCGCGTCCTTCCTGCGTTCTGTAGGTCAGTCGGGCGGACAGGTTGTAATCATTGTTGTTCCGCTTATTATGAAGGCGCTTATGGGACAGCAGCAGTACAAAAACGCCGAGGGTCAGGGTATCGACCTTATCATTTCCACAGCGGTCTGCGCTTTGGGTATGATTATCTTTGTAATGATATTCTTTTCAAACAACAAGGAGCGTGTTCCGTACACCACCGAAAAGGTATCGCTTGTTGAGTCCATTAAGCTTGTTTTCACCAACAAAAACCTGCTTATGGTATCACTCACAAAGCTTTGCGGCTTCGGACGCGGCGTATACGGCACAGTATCGCTTTACATCGCGGTTTACCTTCTCGGCTCAAAGGGCTTAAAGCTTGCGCTTATGCTTCCTATGGGTATCGGTACTGCGGTTGGTACACTTCTTGTAAACCTTGTACTTAAAAAGTTTTCTACTAAAAAGACCTTTATCCTTTTCTGCTGCTACGGTGCTTCCGCACTTGCAATTCTGTTCTTTGTATCAAAGGGTATAGGCTTCAATAAAACACTTATCGTTCCGTTCCTTATCCTCAACTTCTTCTGCGGTATTCAGCACGGTAACACTAATGTTACGCCTAATATTATGATTGCGGACTGCGTTGACGAGATGGAATACAAAACGGGCAAGCGTCAGGAGGGTCTGGCGTACGCGGGCTACGGTCTGTTCTCTAAGATTGCGTCGGCAGGTACAAAGTACTTCGCTCCGTTCCTTGTTTACACATGGTCGGGCTACCAGTTCTCACAGAGTGCTAATGTAGCATACGCAACTCAGAGCGACTCAACCCTCAGCAGATTCCTTGCTATTTATACAATCATTCCCGCAATATTCGTTATTCTTCAGTTCGTTCCGATTCTGTTCTACGATATGGTAGGCGAGAAGAAGGAAAGAATTACCGCCGCTCTTGCTGAAAAGAGAGCTAAGGAAGCAGGCGAGTCCGACGAAGCTACCGTAACCGAAGAGGTTGCAAAGGCTGTTGAGGCTCAGGCTGTTGAAGCTAACGAAAACGGCGAACAAATCGCAGAGTAAGGAGGGGTAAAAATGGCTGATAAGAAAGAAAAGAAAGAATTTAAAGCAGGTTTATACTCAGTAGTTTCGGGTATTATTATTGCTGTTATTCTCGTAGCGCTCACTATTTTTGCCTTCACCACTAGGTACACTGCTTTTTCACCCGATAAGGTGGCGCAGTCCTACACTGACGGTATTGTTCAGACGGGTGACGGTTACAACGCATATAAGACCACCCTCGTTTCTAAAAATCCTAAGATTAAATACGGCGACTTTATCCGCCGCGCGTATATGGTTTGTTATGTAAACGACGGCGAGGATGTTAAGCAGGCTGACTTCGTAGGCACCGGTAACGACAAAGAGCAGGAGTCTATCGATAAGGTGTATTCCGCTATGTACGATTACTATGTTGAGCTTATGGGTACATACGGCTGGGACGACTATGACAGTATGTTCAGCAAGTATTTTGAAAAGCTCGTTCAGGTAAGACACGAGGTTTACGGCGACGATTATATGGACACCGAGTTTATGTTCGGCGCGCTTGAAGCTAATGTACAGACCTATTCCGAGTCGCTCACCGGTACGGACAGAGTTTTCGCTTCGGATAACAAGACCGTTCTTGTAGAAGAAACCGAGGGCGCTTACCAGAAGATGTTCGGCGAGGAGCAGGAGGTTGAGGCTGAGGCTCTCGTTGAAGGTAAGAAAAAGACCGTTACCGAAACTAAAAAGGTTTATAAGCTTACTACAACCGTTACCGAAACCAAGGAGTATTCCGACAAAGAAGTTGAAGAGTATGTAAAGGCATACAAAGAGAGAATTACTCCCGTTTCCGAGATGGGTAAGGCTAAGGTAGAGCAGTTCGGTCTTAAGGATGACGTAGCTGACGAGATGACAAGCGCATTTGAAGGTCTTAACCACGCCGACGAAATCACAGGCGTTGCAGAGGTTACCTGCGAGGTTAAGGACCAGAAGGATAATGTAGTTGCAACACAGACAGTATTCGTTGTACAAATCGGCAACAGCTGGTATGTTGATAACACAAGCACTCATACAACTGCACTTTATCTTGCAAAATAATTAAATAATTTTAAGCCGCTCTCAAATGAGGGCGGCTTTTTTCGTACGGTTGCAGTAAGATGCAATATGTGCTATAATTAAACAAATATTTCAAAAAGGATTTGTTCTTATGAAAAAGATTATTTGCACTGTTTTAGCGTTTGTTATGATGCTTTGCAGCACAAGCGTTGCCTTTGCAAAAAACGATGTAACGCCCGTTATTGTTATGCACGGGCTCGGCGGCGCGGATTTGTACGAGAATGTCGGCACTTCCGAGCAAAAGATGCTCGCTCAGTACGGACTCGACACCTCGGCTATGCTTAAGGACGAGGCGCTCGTTCAGGAGGCGTTAAAGCTTCTCGATAACGGCCGCAAGGTAAATTACGACAGGCTCTTTAAACACCTCGGCAAAGTTCTTAAGAATTCGCATATAAACTGCACCGAAAACGGCAATCAGCCAAAGGGGCAGGGTATTCTCGATTACTGGGAAACTCCGCTTTCCAAGCACCCCGAATATCTGACGCTGCGCGATTTTTCAATACCCGTTGTGGCGCGCCACGTCAGCGATATTATAGGCAAAAGGAATGTATACGCCTTTAATTACGACTGGCGCCTTGATGTTGTCAGCAACGCAAAGCACCTTAGAAAGCTTGTAGTTGCGGTTAAAAAGCGTACCCACGCCAAAAAGGTTACCATCGTCGGTCTGTCGCTCGGCGGCGCGGTAGTCAGCGCGTATATGGACGCCTACGGAAATAAAAAGGATGTTAAAAAGTATGTATTTATCGACGCTGCGTTTGGCGGCACGTCTGTTGCAAGGGCGCTGGAATTTGATTTTCAATTACAGCCCAAAAGTGTACTTACCTACCTAAAACACCTTGAAACCGCTTTTCAGGGCGGTGCGGAAAAAACCACAATCCGCGCCATCCGCGCACTCGGCGACGAGCGTATCAAGACCGCTGTCGGCAAGCTCAACCGCAATATTGCCAAGAACCCGAAGCTGCGTAAAAAGTTTTATCTTCAGGTTGTTAAGCCCTGGATGGGCAACTGCCCCGCGGTGTGGGAGTGCATACCCTACAGCGAGTTTAACAAATGCGTTAAAACGATGTCTAAAATCGGCTTCCTCGACAAAAAGAGCGGGCTTTATAAAAAGATTAAGCGCTACCACGCGGTGCAGGGCAGACTTAAGAAAAATCTTAAGAAGGTTAAGAAAAACGGTGCCGAGGTTGTTATTATCGCAAACTACGGTATCAGGGCGCTGCCGCTTACCTCAAAGAAAATGCAGCACACCGACCTGATTATCGACACCAAGTACGAGTCGGCGGGCGCAACCGTTGCAACTTACGGCAAAAAGCTAAAGGTCAAAAAGGGCAAATATGTGTCGCCAGACGGCATCATCAACGCTTCCACCTGCGCGCTGCCCGATAACACCTGGTTTTTCAAAAACGCCGCGCACGGACTCTTCCGCTACGGTACTCCTGCGTCAAAGTTTATTGCCTGCCTTGTGGTAAACAAAGATAAGTGCAACATAAAAGCGGTTAAAAAGAAATACGGCTACTCTCAGTTTGTCCGTATGGACTCCGAGCAAAGAATATATAATATTAAGTAAAAAAAGCACTCCAAGAGGAGTGCTTTTTAATATGTCTTTATTACTTCAAAATCCTGCGCTTTTAATAGCTCAACAAGGTCCTTGTTGTCCTTAATCGGGCGGTCGGTGATTATGCCGCCGCGCGCGAGGTTTTGTACCTCGTGAAAGTCCGAGCCGGACACAATCAGCTTGCCCGTTTTGTCCGCCCATCTTTGAGCCTTGTCGTTAGTTTTTTTGTCGCATTTGCCGTTATATATCTCAATACCGTCAATGTACTTAGGGTTGCACCGTAGTATGTACGGTCTGAACGGATGCGCCTGAAAAACAAGGTAGCCCTGCGCGTGCATAAGCTCGTACACCTGCTTTTCAAACAGCTTAAGCAGGTTGCCCTGCTGCCTCAGCCAATCGGGGTCGACGCCGTAGATAAGGTAGTCGGCGCCCGTTGCATAGTGCCTTAGCTCCATACCGAAAAAGATTTTAAAATCCTCGGTTTCGTACTTCTTCATCTCGTAGTACGACGACAGGTAAAACTCAATAAGTCGCTGCGGCTTGTAGTAGCTGTTCAACCCGAAGGTCAGCGGGGAATAGTGCTCGGTGAGCACTATTCCCGAATACCCTTTATCCTTGTACATCTTAACGATGTCGCCCGGCTGCGTTTTTCCGCACTGGCTCACCATTTCGGTGTGGCAGTGCATTTCGTATTTGTATTTCATATTAATCTGCGTTCACTATCCATTCGTGGTCGGGGTCGTTGATACGTGTTTTCTCCCACGGGTCGCCGTCAAGGTGGCGGATAAGCCATACATAGTACATCTCGTACATAGGCGCGGTTACCTGCTGGTGCGCGTTGCCGCCCCTTATGCAAAGGCAGGTGCCGTTTTCGGTCTTGTACGGCGTGTCGCCCTCAAAGCCTGCGCCAAAGCCCTGCGACGGGTTAAACTGATAATAATACAGCTCCGGCTGCGGGTGGTGGTGCGGAGGATATGACGACCAGCGGCCCTGCTGATTGAATACCTCGCCCATTACCATATTCGAGTACGGCGCGTTTTCGAGGTCGAACATTGTCGACACGATTCTGTAGCCCGTGCCCTCCCACTGACCTTTGCCGAAATGCTGATAGAGGCAGTTGTCGGGGTTGTAGAACTGCGGCTCCCAGGTCTTGTCGTTATCGGTCATCTGTACAAGGACTTCGCTGTCCTCAACAGCAGTGATTACGCCCCTTGTGCCGTGCGAAAAATGTACAGCGTACGGCGTTTTTTGGAACGGGTTTTCACGCTCGCAGGTTTCGTCAATCGTATCGCCGATTTTAAAATTAACCTTGCCCGAAAGCAGAAGCACAGCCGTTTCGTTTTCACTTTCGTTTATGTCAAGCACTTCGCCCTTTTGCATCTTTTTTACATAGATGTCCATAAGCATATCGGCGTTAACGCCGTTCATTTCGCAAAGTACTTTTTTACCGTTTTCGTCATATTCAGGTCTGTATAGCATATAATTCTCCTTTACATTATTGCCTCCCTTGGTAAAGGGAGGGGGACCGCTCGCGGTGGAGGGATGGTCGCTCAGTTTAACATAATCTATAAAGAGAGTGACTACCCCTCAGTCACTTCGTGACAGCTCCCCTTAGCAGGGGCGCCAAATCAGTTTCTCGCTACGCTCGGTCAATCATTCTAAAACCGTCAGGTTTTTTAAACTTACATCCATAATCGGTGCGGAATGCGTAAGCGCACCGCAGGATACAAAGTCAACGCCGATTTCGGCAATCTCTTTTAATCTTTCTTTGGTAACATTACCGCTGCACTCGGTCTCGGCTCTGCCGTCGATAAGCTCAACCGCTTTTCGCATAGTGTCGTTATCCATATTGTCGAGCATAATGATATCCGCGCCGGCGTCAATAGCTTCCTGCACCTGAGCGAGCGTTTCGGTCTCGATTTCGATTTTTCTTACGAAAGGCGCGTACGCTTTTGCCATTTTAATAGCGTTTGTTACCGAGCCTGCCGCGCCGATGTGGTTATCCTTAAGCAGTACGCCGTCCGACAGATTATAGCGGTGATTCGTAGCGCCGCCGACAGTTACCGCGTGCTTTTCAAACGGGCGCATATTAGGCGTGGTCTTTCTTGTATCGAGAAGGGTGGTGTTGTAGCCCTTAAGCTCGTTTACATACTCTCTTGTCATAGTAGCGATACCGCTCATACGCTGAAGGTAGTTGAGCGCTGTTCTCTCGCCCGAAAGTATAGCCTTAACATCGCCGTAAATTACGCCTATAATCTCGCCCTTTTTAACCTCGTCGCCGTCCTTGAAATTAGCTTCAAAGTGCGAGGAGTCGTCGAGTATCTTAAATGTGCGCTCGAATACATCAAGCCCGCAGATAATACCGTCCTGCTTACAGATAAGGTCAGCCCTGCCGCTTTTGTTATCGGGCATAACGGCGTTAGTGGAAACATCCTCGGAGGTGATGTCCTCTTTAAGAGTGTTAATGATATAATCATCAACATTAATTCTCATTGTCACACCATTTATCATAAAAAGCCTCGTCCTTTCGTTTAATTTCGTCCATAATAAGCGCCTTAAATTCCTTTTGGATTTCGTACTTATTAGGATATGCCTTAAGGTCAACATCGGGGAAGTCGTCGCCCTTTTCGTCCTTGTCGTTTGCAATCAAATCCGCTGCGCGCTTAGCGAAAACAAGGCTTTCGAGCAGGCTGTTTGACGCGAGACGGTTCTTGCCGTGAACGCCGTTGCAGGCGGTTTCGCCAACTGCGTAAAGGTGCTTCATAGATGTTGCGCCGTTAATGTCGGTCTTAACTCCGCCCATCATATAATGCTGCGCGGGGGTTACCGGTACCTTGTCCTTTGTGATGTCGTAGCCCTCTTCCTTACACGCCTCGAATATGTTCGGGAAGCGCTTGGCAGCTTCCTCGCTTGTCATATTAGGCAGGGTAAGGTAAACATGGTCCGTGCCGAATTTTTTCATCTCCTCAACGATTGCGTTAGTAACAACATCGCGCGGCTGAAGCTCGTCCGTAAAGCGCTCGCCGTTTTCGTTAAGAAGAATTGCTCCCTCGCCGCGTACGCTCTCGCTGATTAAAAAGCGTCTGCCCTTCTTTTTACTGTAAAGGGTGGTGGGGTGAATTTGTATGTAGTTCATATCCTGAAGCTCTACGCCGTGCTTAAGACTTAGCGCGAACGAGTCGCCCGTGATATGCGGGAAGTTGGTAGAATTAAGGAAAAGCCCGCCTATTCCGCCCGTTGCAAGCACGATGTCGTTAGCGAGGATTGCGCCCATTTCGCCGTACTCGTCCTCGCACACAATTCCGTAGCAGGTGTTGTCGCACTCGATAAAATCAATCATAGTGGTCTGAGTTACAAAGGTGATGTTCCTCCTCGACCTTGCGACAGATAAGAGCGCGTCGGTAATCTGCTTGCCGGTTTCGTCTTTGTAGTGCAGGATACGGTTTTGCCTGTGTGCGCCCTCGCGCGTGTAGTCAAATTCGCCGCCGTCCTCGGTGTCAAACTTAACGCCGAGCTCGACCAGCGTGCCGATAATGTCGGGCGAGGACTCAATCATAACGCGTACCGCGTCGGGATTGTTTTCGTAATGCCCCGCCTTCATTGTGTCCTCGTAGTAGCAGCTGAAGTCGTCAACGCTTTTAAGCACGCACACGCCGCCCTGTGCAAGGTAGGAGTCAGCGTCCTTAAGGTTTTCTTTAGTTATTATGAGAATTTCCATATCCTCCGGCAGACACAGCGCTGTAAACAGCCCCGCAACGCCCGAGCCCACAATAACGGTTTGAGTTTTGATGTAGCTTTGCTTTTCCATAGTTTTGCCTTAAAATATAATATAAGTTATTTTAGTATAATATATATAAAAAACGGCGCAAAGTCAATACTTGCACATCTTTTTTTAGTTTTTGACACTATATTTGATGAGTAAAATTTAACAATTTTTGGGTATAAAAACTATTGACAAAGCTGTAATTATATGTTACCTTTTTGTTACCGCAGAAAACACCAATATTTTGAAAATTTTTCTTGATTTTTCAACAATACACAATATATTGTTGTTAAATTTGAAAAATTGCTTGTTTTTTTCTGTATATGGAAGTTACATTTTGGATAAAATAAATAGGGTTTTATTTAAATTGCGGCTTTACTTTGGTATAATACATAGGATGTAGCAAATGCTACCGAATAATTTGATTTATTACATACTTATTATATAATAAACCCGAATATCAGGGGGACGTGTTTTGGAAAATTTTGTAATCAATGGCGGACATGAGCTGTTTGGTGAAGTTAATATCAGCGGCGCAAAGAATGCGGCTGTTGCTATTATTCCTGCCGCTATTCTTGCGGGCGACGCTGTAAGAATAGAAAATATTCCTCAAATCAGCGATGTACAGCTTATTATAGAAATTCTCGGCAGTATGGGTGCCGAAATTAAGCTTATTAACAGAGATACTATAGAGATTAACACCGCAAACCTCAGCTATCAGAGCGTGCCGTATGAGCTTACCTCGCATTTCAGAGCGAGCTACTACCTTATCGGCGCAATGCTCGGCAGGTTTAAAAAGGCTTCGGTTGCTATGCCCGGCGGATGTAACTTCGGCGTAAGACCTATCGACCTTCATATCAAGGGCTTTGAAATGCTCGGCGCGGATGTTGACATCGTTGACGGTATGGTTTCCGCAAAGGCGGACAAGCTGGTCGGCGCTTCGGTTTATATGGACCAGGTAAGCGTTGGCGCTACAATTAATGTAATGCTTGCGGCTGTTCTTGCGAGGGGACTTACCGTTATCGAAAACGCGGCTAAAGAGCCTCATATAGTTGACCTTGCAAACTTCCTTAACTCGATGGGTGCGGATGTAAGAGGCGCAGGTACCGACGTTATTAAAATCCGCGGCGTAGAGAAGATGCACGGCTGCACTTATTCGATTATCCCCGACCAGATTGAGGCGGGAACATATATGGTTGCGGCTGCTGCCTGCGGCGGCGATGTGCTTATTAAGAATGTAATTCCTAAGCACCTTGAATCCATCAGCGCTAAGCTCGAAGAAGCGGGTGCAGAGATTATCGAGTACGACGACGCCGTTCGCGTAACGCGCTTTAAGCCGCTTACTAAATGTAATGTTAAAACTATGCCTCACCCCGGCTTCCCGACAGATATGCAGCCGCAGATGGCGGTGCTTCTCGCTATCGCAAACGGTACGAGCATTTTGTCCGAGAGCGTGTGGGATAACCGTTTCCAGTATGTGGGCCAGCTCCTCAGAATGGGCGCTAACATTCAGGTAGACGGTAAAACCGCCGTTATCGAGGGCGTTGACAGGCTGACGGGCGTTAAGGTAAAGGCTACCGACCTTCGTGCAGGCGCCGCTATGATTATTGCGGGACTTGTTGCGGACGGTACAACCACTGTTGAGAATATTAATTATATCGACAGAGGATATGAGGATGTTGTAGCTAAGTTCTCCTCGCTCGGCGCGGATATTGAGCGCGTAGAAATAAGAGAAGAAAAAACGGCGCAAAACGCAGGTTAAATAAGATTTAAAGGGCGAATTCTTCGCCCTTTTTGTATAGGTGGATTTATGGCAAAGGTATGTCAGCTCTTTTCGGGGAGCAGCGGCAATTCAATATTCGTAAGCAGCGCGGACACTAAGGTGCTGATTGACGCGGGCGTCAGCGCAAAGCGTATCGAAAACGCCCTTTTAAGTATCGGCGAGGACGCGGGCGAGCTCGACGCGATTTTCGTAACTCACGAACACTCCGACCATATCAGCGGCGTGCGCGTGCTTGCTTCGCGCTACGGCATTCCTGTTTTTGCAAAGGGCAGCGTGCTTGAAGCTATGATAAATAACGGCTGCGTTACCGAAAAGGTGAACGCTAAGGTTATCGACGGCAATATGGAGCTTGGCGGAATTGAGGTTGTTCCGTTTGAGAACAGCCACGACAGCGCCGCCTGCCTCGGCTACAGACTTAACCTGCGCGACAGAAGCGTTGCGGTCTGCACCGATACGGGCTACATAACCGAGGCGGCGAGGAATACGCTAAACGGTACAGACCTTGTGTTCCTCGAGTCTAACCACGAAATCACTATGCTTCAAAACGGACCGTACCCGTACTATCTTAAGCAGCGCATTCTCTCAAAGGTAGGGCATCTGTCTAACGTGGCGTGCAGCGAGTTCGCCGCGGAGCTTGTAAAAAGCGGTACAACAAGGCTCGTTCTCGCGCATCTGTCAAGGGAGAATAACCACCCCGACATCGCGCGCCAGACCACACTCGGCGAGCTGACCGCGCAGGGCTTTAAAGAGGACTACGATTTTCTGCTCAGAGTATCTCCGCCCGAAAACTGCGAAAGGGCGATTGTGCTATGATTAAGATTAATATTATCGCCGTCGGTAAGCTTAAAGAAAAATATCTTAAAGATGCCGTGGAAGAATATACAAAGCGTATAAACGCTTACGCGAAAATCAATATAATCGAGGTTAATGAGTGCAAATGCCCCGACAATCCCTCGCCCTCGCAGATTGCGCAGGTGCTCCAAAAGGAAGGGCAGGACATAATCTCTAAAATACCGAAAGGCTCGCTCGTAATCCCTATGTGTATAGAGGGGGAACAGCTTACAAGCGAAGCGTTTTCAAAAAAGCTTGAATCCTTTTCGCTCGAGTATTCACAAATAACTTTCGTTATCGGCGGCTCGTTCGGTTTGACAGACGAGGTAAAGGCGCTCGGCAAAATAAAGCTCTCGTTTTCTAAAATGACGTTCCCGCATCAGCTTATGCGTGTAATACTTCTTGAACAAATATACAGAGCGTTATCAATATCAAATAATTCAAAATACCACAAGTAGTTGCACAATGCTAACACTTGTGGTATAATGTTTTTCGCAAGGTTACAGCTAACGGAAGCAGGTGCGAATCCTGCGCAACAGCCATTACCGTATTTGGCGTTACGGCGTATCATTTGCCATTGGGAAACTGAGAAGGCGATACGCTCTGCCCTAAGTCGGGAGACGAGCTGCAATTATATTCACACTCTTGGGCAAGGGAGAGTACGGGTGAATGCGTTTTTTCGTCGTACCCTTTTCTGCCCTAGGCAGAAATTTTTATTTTTCGGAGGTATAAAATGAAAAAAGTATTATCACTCACCCTCGCGCTTATGATGCTTATTATGAGCATCAGCGCAACATTCACCGCACAGGCAAAGTCTACTCCCGAAATGGAAGAACTTGCGGACATCATCAGCGGCGCAAGCGACTATGTAGTTGCAAACAGCGATATGGCAAAAATCAGCTATGTCGATTTTTACACGCTTGTTGATGCGGGTATTGATTACTCGGCTTACGAAAATGATTATGCAGAGCGTGTAAAGAATAACTATGACGCTTACAAAACCGGCAGCGAAAGCGATATTAAAGGTATTTATGAGGTAGCTGCAATTATCCTCGCACTCAGAGAAATGGGTAACGACCCCGCCGATTTTTACGGCAGAAATTTTGTTGAGCTTTTTGAAAGCTTTAACGTTTCCGTTATTGATAACCCATACTGTTTTCGCCTTGCGATGAAAGCGGCAGCAGGCATAAGCTTTGCAAATACGATTGCCAATGCATTTATTAAAAACTATTATGTTATGGGCAGCGGCGTTAACTATTGGGGTTTCAGCTCTGACAACACGGGTATGTTCCTTGCTGCTCTTGCTTGTGTCGCAGATAACTCAAACTATGCAAAATACATTGCAGACGCTTGCTCTGTTCTTAAAACCTACACAGTAGAAGGGGGCGTGTACGGCTCCGAATGGACGCCCAATGCTAATACAGACTCAACTGCGTTAACACTTGCGGGCTTTGCGTCAGTACTTGATGCTGAAAACGCATACAATTATTACAAGATGCTTGTTATGAATTTCCATAACCCCGACGACGGCAGCTTTGCAGCAGATTATGACCCCGTTTACGCAACCAAGGACGCGCTTATCGGTCTTAACGCATACCGTGATTTGGTTAAGCAGGATATTCACAGCCTGTATGCCGAAAGTATTGAGCCTGTTGTAAAAGCAAGCTTTGACAACAACGGCGTTGCCGAGGGTATCTGCAAGCTTTGCGGCAGAAGTGTAAAATTTGTTGTTTACGCAATCGGCAGTGTTACAATCTCTAACACCTCATACACCTATAACGGCAAAGCTAAAAAGCCTGTTGTTACCGTTAAGGACACAAGGGGCAATGTAATTGACAGGGCAAATTACAGCGTTGTTTATAAAAATAACACCAAACCCGGCACAGGTAAGGTAACCGTTACATTTAAGAATCTGTATCAGGGCAGCGCAGCAAAGACCTTCAAAATCAATGTTGCACCTACAACTCTTTCGTCTGTTTCGGCTGGCTCAAAGAGCTTTACTGCAAAAATCAATAAGCTCTCCGACGCTAAGATAACCGGTTATCAGATTCAGTACGGCACAAGCTCTTCGTTCAAAGACGCTACCAAAAAGAGCACTACCAAAACAAGCATTACCGTTAAAAAGCTTAAGGCTAAGAAAAAATATTATGTTCGCGTTCGTGCATACAGGACGATTGATGGTAAAAGATATTACAGTGCATGGAGCGCTAAAAAGACTGTAACAACTAAAAAATAAAGCTTGACAAACTATTGACAAATAAAATTTATATCTTTATAATATGTTTGTATAAAAAATTAATACGGAGGTACGATATGAACGTATTTGATTTTACAGTAACGGGTCAGAAGGGCGAAGAGATTGCTCTTGAACAGTACAGAGGCAAGGTGCTTCTTATTGTAAACACTGCTACTCATTGCGGCTTCACCCCTCAATACAACGGACTTGAAGCGCTTTATAAAAAGTTTAAGGAGCGCGGCTTTGAGGTGCTCGACTTCCCGTGCAACCAGTTTGCATTTCAGGCAAGAGAGAGCGACGAGGGCATTAACAAGGTATGTTCGCTTAAATTCGGCACAACCTTCCCGCGTTTTAAAAAGATTAAGGTTAACGGCAAGGACGCAACCCCGCTCTATAAGTATCTTGTAGAAGAAACGGGCGGCGCAAAAATTGGCTGGAACTTTACTAAATTCCTTATTGACCGCGAGGGTAATATCGTTGAGCGCTTCGGCTCTAAGGTAACTCCCGAAGAAATCGAAGCTAAGATTGAAGCGATTTTATAATGGATAAAATGTATGATGTTATAATTATCGGCGCGGGTCCCGCGGGCGTGTCGGCTGCGCTGTATGCAAAGCGCGCTAACAAGAGCGTGCTTGTGCTGTACTACGGCGAGTCACAGCTCGAAAAGGCGCATAAAATTGACAACTACTACGGCTTTGAGGGCGGTATCGGCGGCAAGGAGCTTTACCAAAACGGTATAAACCAGGCTAAGGCTATCGGCTGCGAGGTTATCAATGCCGAGGTGCTGCATATCGCTATGACCGCGACGCTCAGCTACGAGGTCAAAACCGCAGACGCTGTTTTTGAGGGTAAGACGCTTATACTCGCTACGGGTAATAAAAAAATACGCCCCAATATTGAGGGCGTAGCAGAGTTTGAGGGCAAGGGCGTCAGCTATTGCGCTATTTGCGACGGCTTCTTTTACAGAAAGAAAACTGTTGCAGTCCTCGGTAACGGCGATTATGCACTCAGCGAAGCGGGCGACCTTGTAAATATTGTAAACAAGGTGTATATCCTTACCGACTCGCTCCCCGCTCCCGAAACCGACAGCTACGAGGTAATCACTAAAAAGATAGCTGCAATCCGCGGCGAAGCTAAGGTGAACAGGGTAGCTTTTGACGACGGCAGCGAGCTTGAAATCGACGGACTTTTCGTTGCGCTCGGAACAGCGGGCGGAGCTGATTTTGCTAAAAAGCTCGGCGTCGCGCTCGACGGCGACAGCATTAAGACCGACGAGGATATGAAAACTAATATACCGTCCGTTTTTGCCTGCGGCGATGTTAACGGCGGACTTTTACAGGTCAGTAAAGCTGTTTGCGACGGCGCAAAAGCAGGGCTGTCTGCAGTAAAATATTTAAAAAGTTTGGAGAATTAATATGATTAAAGAAATTAACGAAGCTAATTTTGACGCCGAGGTTATGAATTCCGGAAAAACCTGTTTAATCGACTTTTTTGCAGTTTGGTGCGGACCCTGCAAAATGATGTCGCCTATTGTTGACGAAATTGCTGAGGAGATGGACGATATCGTTGTAGGTAAGGTCGATGTTGACGAAAATGACGAGCTTGCCGCAAGGTTTGAGATTATGTCAATCCCGACAATCCTCGTTATTAAAAACGGCGAGGTTGCCGAAACCTTTATCGGCGTTACGCCAAAAGAAAATATTGTTGCAGCGCTTAGCTGATAAAAAGAAAAAAACCGGTTCGTTTGAACCGGTTTTTTTATTTGCCTTATTTTCTTTTGATAACATTAACCATGATTTTTTCGATTTCCTCACGGTTGAAGTTAGGCATCATCCTTATAATTACATCGGCGCATCCGCCAACGAGGAAGGTAACCTTTGCAACCTCATGGTAATTGTCGTTAACATTAATATTATTGCTTTTACAAATTGACTGAATAAAAGTGTCCTTAAGTGATTTGATAGCCGATTCGTAAATTACGCTGTTTTTAAAGCGCTCAAAATACTTAATGTTCTGCTCAACTACATCAAGGATAGCGGCAACGGTTGCCTCGGGTGCTACGGACATATCAACATAATTTATGCCCTTACTTAAATCAAGAATTCTGCCTGCGAAGTAGTCGAAGCACTGCTGGAAGCAGTCGTCAATGCTTCTGTAATGAAGGTAAAATGTGCTTTTGTTAATGCCTGCGCGATTACATAGCTCGACAACAGTGATTTTATCGAGCTCCTTTTCGGTAGCCAAATCAAATACGGCGTTGAATACCGCTAATCTGGTCTTGACAATTCTTTTATCCATTTAATCACCCCATTGCTCTATAATATAACACAAAAAAATACAATAATCAATCTTTTCTTTTAACATTTATTAAGTTTTGTTTAGTATTCCAATTTTATGCAATAAAATATTGTAATAATGTCTGATTTATAGTATAATTAGATAGAAATACACAAAATCTCGGAGGTAATGGTTAGATGTCTAAGTGTTGGCTTAGCGGTAAAACCGCGATTGTTACCGGCGCGTCGGGCGGAATGGGTGCAGGTATTGCTGCGACCTTAATTAAAAAGCACGGCTGTACCGTAATCGGCATTGCCCGCTCAGAGCCTAAGATGATTGAGTTTGTAGAAGAACTCGGCGACGAGTATAAGGATAAGTTTTCGTATAAGCTCTTTGATGTTTCAAGCCGCGAAAACTGGGAAAACTTTGCTGCCGAGCTTCGCGAAAACGGCACAAATGTAGATATTCTTATTAACAACGCAGGTATCCTGCCTAAGTTTAAAAGATTTGACAGATATTCTTATGAAGAGATTGAGCAGGCGATGAATATTAACTTTTATTCCGCGCTTTACTCTACTAAGAGCTTGCTTCCTATTCTTTTAGAGTCCGACACACCTGCGATTATTAATATCGACTCGTGCGCTGCGCTTATGACGCTGCCGGGCACCTCGATTTATTCGGCGTCAAAATCGGCGCTTAAGAGCTTTACCGAGGCGCTCAGGTTCGAGTTTAAGGATAAGATGTATGTAAGCGTCGTATGTCCCGGATTTACTAAGACTAATATATTCCGCAATCAGGGCGAACAGAGCACCGACCGCGGCCAAAAGGCTATGGATATGATTTCTACCGACTGCGACAGAATGGTAAGAATGATTATGCGCGGAATTGAGTTTAAGTATCCTATGCAGATTCACGGCTTTGACGCGCACGCGATGTCTTGTTTTAACAGAGTTATTCCGGTTTACGGCGCTATGCTGTTCGGCTCTGTTATGAAGATGGCTAATGTCGAAATATTTAAGGAAGTTTTTGACGACTGATGAATAAGGCAAGAGCTAAATTTCTGAAAAGCAAGCCCGTAAAACGCATTAACTCAAAGATTAAGCGCATTAACAATGTGTTTGATATAATGCACGATAAAAAGCTTGTGGGTATTTCGCTCGGAAGATATGTGCCCTCTACTCACCGCGAGGATATGGGCGCTACGGGCAGCGAGTCCACACCGTATTTTACCTTAAGAAAAATATTCGACGGCGAAAGCTTTAGTGAGGATGATATTTTCGCGGATGTAGGCTGCGGCAAGGGCAGAGTGCTCGCATATATGGCGGCGGAATTCGGCTTTAAGGGTAAGCTGCGCGGGATTGAGCTTAACGACGAGGTTGCACAGATTGCCAAAAGCTGGTCCGAGCAGTTTGATAATATAGAGATTATCTCGGGCGACGCTTTTAAGCAGGACTTGTCGGACATTACGGTGCTTTATCTTCACCGTCCGTTTGAAACGGAGTTTTTTAAAAAGTTTATTAATAAATTCGAAAGTGAAATTAATCATCCCGTAAGGCTTTACTACTGGGTTGACCAGCAAAGCGGAGGATACCTGAGAAACAGGGACGGATGGACTATGGAAAAAAGGATGGTTCTCTTTAAAAACCACGGTCTGCCCGCGTTTGTTGTACCTCAGGGCTTTTCCAAATGGATATACACACCTAATGTTAAGGAGGATAACAATGGCTGAAACTGATATCACCAAACAAAAACACCTTAAACTTAAGGAAATTATTGCGTATTCGCTCGGACTTTTCGGCTTCCAGGCGATTGTCGGACTGCTCTTTACCTATCAGGCGGAGTTCTCCGGCTCTATTCTCGGCGCTAATGTAATTGTTGTTGCGATACTTATTCTTATTGCAAAAATCGTATCTGCAGCGGCAGACCCGGTCGTAGGTAACCTTATCGACCGCTCAAAAAGCAAGCTCGGCAAATTCAAGTCGATGATTGTTTACGCGCTTGCTCCGCTTCTTATTACTACGATTATTATTTTCGTAAAAGTACCGTTTAATAATGTTGTACTTTATGTATGGATTTTCATTGTCAGCCTTATCTGGTCAATCGCTATGACTATGGGTGATGTTCCGTCACAGGGTATCGCTGCGGCGCTTACTCCTAACCCGACAGAGAGAACTAATGTTGTATCCATCTCAAATACTGCTAAGCAAATCGGCTTTTCCGCCTGCGCGGTAATCGTACCGATTGTTTGCCTTATCGTGCCCGAGGGCTCAAAGGTTATCGGACTTAAGGGCAAGCAGGACGCTCCGATGAACGCAACGGAATTCCTTTTTGTCGGCATACTTACCGCTATTTTCGGCTGCGCGCTGTTTGCGCTTATCCCGCTTGTAAATAAAGAGCGCGTTACAAACGCTTCGAGCGAAACCGTCGGATTTAAAGAGATGTTCGCCGCATTAAAGTCGAATAAGCCGTTTATGCTTGTAATTATCTCTTACTTCCTCGGCTTCGGAAGACAGATGGCTATGGGTATTCAGGTACAGGCTGCTACAATTATTCTCGGTAGCCAGAACCTCGTTGTTGTACTCGGTATCGTTACCGCTATCGGCTCGATGATTAGTATGGCAATCTGCCCGTTCCTTATTAAAAAGCTTAACGAAAAGAGAGCGTATATCCTGCTTTCGGTTTACGGTTTTGCGGCTTCGATTTTCTCGTTTGCAGTAGGTCACTTCTGGTTCGCTAATCCTAAGAACATAGTTCTTACAATTCTCTTTTATGCGTCGCTCTTCCTTATCGGTCTGCAGTTCGGTGCGGTAACTCTTATGCCTATGATTATGACCGCTGACTGCGTTGACGCGTATGAGTACGAAACGGGTACGAGAAACGAGGGCGCCTGCTACTCAATCCTTACCCTTACGATTAAGGTTTGTCTTGCACTCGGTATGGCTGTAGGTCTTGTATTCGTAGGTGCTTCGGGCTACTACGACGCACTTAAGGCACAGGATTTCGCAAACTGCAATAAGGATGTAATCTTCTTTGCATACACTGCGCTTCCGGGTATCCTTGCACTTCTTTCGATTATCCCGATGCTTAAATATGATATCGTCGGCGACAAGAAGGCTCAGATTTCAAGAGCTCTTGCAGAGCGCAGAACGACTGATTAATTATAATTTAATTCGGGCGGATTTTATCCGCCCGTTGTTATATAGGAGATTAATATGGACTATCGCATTGAACACGACTCGATGGGCGAGGTTAAGGTGCCTTGTGATAAATACTGGGGCGCTCAGACTCAGCGCAGCAAGGATAACTTTAAGATAGGCGAGGGCATCGAAACAATGCCGCGCGAGATTACGCACGCCTTCGGCATACTTAAAAAGGCGGCGGCTGTTGCCAACAACCGCTTAAAGCCCGAAAAAATGACCGACAAAAAGCTTAAATTTATTTCTGCTGCCTGCGACGAGGTTATAAGCGGCGAGCTTTTTGAGCATTTTCCGCTCGTTGTGTGGCAGACGGGCTCGGGCACTCAGTCTAATATGAACGCTAACGAGGTTATCGCTAACCGCGCAAACGCGCTCGCGGGGGAGAAGCTCTGCCACCCGAACGACGATATTAATATGAGCCAGAGCTCAAACGACACCTTCCCGACTGCTATGCACATCTCGGCGGTGATGATAATTGAAAACAAACTATTTCCCGCGCTCGACGGGCTGATTGAAACCTTTAAAAGACTTGAAGCGGAGAACGCGGGCGTTGTTAAAAGCGGCAGGACGCATTTACAGGACGCAACGCCGATTGAGTTCTCGCAGGAAATCAGCGGCTGGCGCGCAAGCCTTGAAAGGTGCAGGAGCTTAATCGAAGCATCGCTTCCCGCGCTTAAGGAGCTTGCGCTCGGCGGTACGGCGGTAGGCACGGGGCTTAACGCACCCGAAGGCTTTGACACCGAGGTCGCTAAGGCTGTAAGCGAGATTACGGGCGTAGAGTTTAAAACCGCTTCAAATAAGTTCCACGCCCTCACCTCAAAGGACGAAATCGTCTTTGCCCACGGTGCGCTTAAGGCGCTCGCGGCGGATTTAATGAAAATCGCTAACGATATTCGCTGGCTTGCGAGCGGACCGCGTCTCGGACTCGGCGAGATTAAAATACCCGAAAACGAGCCGGGCTCGTCGATTATGCCGGGCAAGGTTAACCCCACTCAGTGCGAGGCGGTTACTATGGTTGCCGTTCAGGTCATGGGTAACGACGCGGCTGTCGGCTTTGCCGCGAGTCAGGGTAATTTTGAGCTTAATGTGTTTATGCCCGTTATAATCTATAATTTTATCCAGTCGTCAAGGCTGCTTGCGGACGCTATGACTTCGTTTAACAAAAACTGCGCCTGCGGCATCACTGCCGACAGAAAGAAAATGCACCATAACCTGCATAATTCGCTTATGCTCGTTACGGCGCTTAACCCGTATATCGGTTACGAAAACGCGGCGAAAACCGCAAAAAAAGCTTATGCCGAAAACATAACGCTGAAAGAGGCTTGCACCTCGCTCGGCTTCCTCAGCGAAGAAGAATTTGACAAAGTGTTCAAGCCTGAACATATGGTATAACTTAAAAAGGAGTGGTTAATTGCCCACCTGTATTAAAGGATAACAAGGTTTAAATCGTCCGCTTTCGCCCACCTTGGCGATTAAAAATCGTCCGAATACGCGAGTATGCGAACAATTTTATAATCACCAATCTGAACAAAATCAGACGATTTAAACTGCTTTGCACCTCATTTTTAATGATTTTGTGCAAGAACAAGGCATAAATAATAACCAAGGCTGGCGCCTTGGTTAT
>JAFSTE010000001.1 GCA_017450645.1 Eubacterium sp. | reverse complement strand
GGAGCTGTCGAGTCCAAACGGGGACCCCGAAAAATCGTTAGATTTTTTGGGGAGAGGAGAAACATATGGAGTGTTCATTAGTATTTTGCTTGCAAAATGCTCCGAACACATAATATGTTTGGACGAGACTGAGGGGTGGTCACAGCCTTATAAGATGGGTTGTTTAAAGACTACTTATACTATACGACCATCCCTCCACCGCAAGCGGTCCCCCTCCCTTTAGCAAGGGAGGCAGAAAGGTAGGAGATTATATGACTATTGATAACAAACAAAAGGCGCAGATACTTGCTGAGGCGCTGCCTAATATTCAGATGTACCGCGGTAAGACCATCGTAGTAAAATACGGCGGTAACGCTATGGTAAACGAAGAACTTAAAGAGGCTGTTATGCACGACCTCGTACTGCTTACGACCGTCGGCATCAAGGTTGTACTTGTTCACGGCGGCGGACCTGAGATAAACAAGGCGCTCGGCGCTATGAACATAGAGAGCAAGTTTGAGGACGGGCTCAGGGTTACCGACAAGGACACCGTAGATGTAGTACAGATGGTACTTGCGGGTAAGGTTAACAAAGACCTTGTTTGCAAAATCGGTAATCTCGGCGGTCACGCAATCGGTCTCAGCGGTATGGACGCTAATATGATTAAGTGCAAACCGCTTGACAGCACTCACGGCTTTGTCGGCGAAATTGAGCAAATGAATATGGAAGCGGTTAACGAAATCCTCGACAAAAGCTGGATACCCGTTATATCTACTATCGGATACGACGAAAACGGCAACTGCTATAACATCAACGCGGACACCGTTGCTGCTGCGGTATCGGGCGCACTTAAAGCTGAGGCGCTTATATCTATGACGGACACTGTAGGTCTTTGCAGGGACAAGGACGACCCCGAAACGCTTATTCACAGGGTTTATGTATCCGACACGCCTGCGCTTATCGCCGAGGGCATAATATCGGGCGGTATGATACCCAAGATTGACGGTATGACTCAGGCGCTGCGCCAGGGCTGTAAAAAGGCGTTTATTATTGACGGACGCGTTCCCCACTCGATACTTATGGAAATGCTTACCGACGAAGGTATGGGAACAATGTTCAGGATAACAAAATGACCGAGCCGCAGGCGAGAAACTGATTTGGCGCCCCTGCCAAGGGGAGCTGTCACGAAGTGACTGAGGGGTGGTCAATGCCTTTTAAGAGGTGTTGTAAATATGATTGCTTGATTTTAGTATTCGTTAAGTAGAGCGACCATCCCTCCACCGCAAGCGGTCCCCCTCCCTTTAGCAAGGGAGGCAGAAAGGTAGGAGATTTTATTATGACAACTAAAGAACTTGACAACGAATATATTGCACACTCGTACGGGAGGTTTGACGTTTGCCTGAAGGAAGGCAAGGGCTCAACGCTTTATGACGAGGACGGCAAAAAGTATATAGATTTCGGCTCAGGCATAGGCGTCACCGCTTTTGGCATATGCGATGACGAGTGGAAAAAAGCGGTAACCGCTCAGCTTGATATGCTGCAGCACACAAGTAACCTTTACTACACCGCACCTTGCACTGAGCTTGCTAAGCTGCTTTGTGAAAAAAGCGGTATGAAAAAGGTTTTCTTTGCAAACTCGGGCGCGGAAGCTAACGAGGGAGCGATTAAATTTGCGCGTAAATATTCGTTTGACAAATACGGCGAGGGCAGAAAAACGATTATTACGCTTTGCGACTCGTTCCACGGAAGGACTGTTACCACGCTTGCGGCTACGGGTCAGGACGAATTCCACACGATATTCGCGCCGTTTACCGAAGGCTTTAAGTACTGCCCTGCCAACGACATTAACGCGCTTAAAAATATGATTACAGACGACGTATGCGCGATTATGTTTGAGTGCATACAGGGCGAGGGCGGCGTTAACTGCCTTACGCAAGAGTTTGTACAGGCTATAAGCGATATCGCAGCGGATAACGACCTGATTATGATTTGCGACGAGGTACAGACGGGCAACGGCAGAACGGGTAAATACTTTGCGTATGAAAACTTTGGCATTACACCCGACATTGTGACTACTGCAAAAGGTCTCGGCGGCGGACTTCCGATAGGCGCGGTACTGTTTGGCGAAAAGGTTAAGGACTGCGTTACGCCGTCAAGCCACGGCTCGACCTTCGGCGCTAACCCCGTTGTATGCGCGGGCGCGATTAGCGTTGTCAGCAGAATCGACGACGAATTTTTAGACAGCGTAAATAAAAAAAGCGACTACATTGTGTCGCAATTAAAGGATATTAAAGGCGTTAAGGGCGTTGAAGGTATGGGTCTAATGCTCGGTATTGACACCGACAAGAACGCTGCCGACATAGCTAAGGAGTGCCTTAAAAACGGACTTCTCGTGCTTACGGCGCACCACAACAGAGTAAGACTTCTGCCGGCTCTTAACATCAGCAAAAACGAAATTGACGAGGGTATTAAAATTCTCAGGGAGGTAATTGAAAAATGAAGCACCTTTTAAAACTGCAGGACTTATCAAAAAAGGAAATACTCGAGATACTTAATCTCGCGGACCAGCTTAAATACGAAAACCACAACGGCATTGAGCACCACCTCTTAAAAGGCAAGACGCTCGGTATGATATTCCAGAAAAGCTCTACAAGAACGCGCGTAAGCTTTGAGACGGGTATGTACCAGCTCGGCGGTCAGGCGCTCTTTCTCTCTAACCGCGATTTACAGATAGGCAGGGGCGAGCCCGTTAAGGATACTGCAAGGGTGCTTTCGCGCTATCTTGACGGTATTATGATTAGAACCTTTGAGCAAAAAGAGGTTGAGGACTTGGCTGAGTACGGCTCTATCCCGATTATTAACGGACTTACCGACTACTGTCATCCCTGCCAGGTGCTTGCCGACCTTATGACAATAAGGGAGTACAAAAAGAGCTTTGACGGTTTAAAGCTCTGTTTTGTAGGCGACGGTAACAATATGGCTAACAGCCTTATCGCAGGATGTATTACAATGGGTATCGAGTGCGCTGTTGCCTGCCCCAAGGGTTACGAGCCCGACAGCGAGCTTATGAAATGGGCGAACGAAAACGGTAAATTCACCTGCTCTAACGACATTCTCGCTTGTTGCAAGGGTGCCGATGTTCTCTATACTGATGTATGGGCTTCAATGGGTCAGGAAGAAGAAAAGGCTGAGCGCGAAAAGGTATTCAAATCCTTCCAGATTAACGACGAGGTTATGAGCGTCGCTAACGAGGGCGCTATGGTACTGCACTGTCTGCCGGCACACCGCGAGGAAGAAATTACCGCAAAGGTATTTGAGGAACACGCAGACGAAATCTTTGACGAAGCGGAAAACAGACTTCACGCACAAAAGGCAGTGCTTGTTAAATTACTCGGATAAATTCACAACCAACTTGGTGATTTAAATGAACAAAGAAGTATATATTTGCCTTGAAAACGGCGATGTTTTTAAGGGTTGGCGCTTTGGTGCCGACGGCGAGGTAGAGGGCGAGCTTGTATTCACTACGGGTATGGGCGGCTATATCGAAACCCTTACCGACCCGAGCTACTACGGTCAGATAGTTATGCAGACCTTTCCGCTTATCGGAAACTACGGCATAATCAGCGCCGATATGGAAAGTAAAAAAAGCTATGTCAGCGCATATGTAGTACGCGAAAAATGTGACGAGCCGAGCAACTTCAGGTGCGAGGAAACGCTAGACGCATTTTTAAAGGACAACGGCATTATAGGCGTATGGGGCGTAGACACGCGAGAAATAACAAAAATCATACGCGAAAAAGGCGTAATGAACGCAAAAATTACCTCTGACGCAAAATTTGCGGATACAGAGGCTTTAAAGGGTTACGCAATTAAGGACGCTGTAAAGAGCGTTTCGGCAAGCTCAATTCAGCTCTATCCGAGCGAGGAGCACAAGTATAATGTTGTACTGCTTGACTTTGGCGCTAAGCAGAATATCGTGCGCGAGCTCAACAAGCGCGGCTGTAATGTAGCGGTTATGCCCTACGACACTAAGGCTGAGGATATTTTAAAGCTCGGCGTTGACGGCGTAATGCTCTCTAACGGTCCCGGCGACCCTGCGGACAACACCGAAATTATCGAGGAGATAAAAAAGCTTATAGGTGAAGTGCCGATATTCGGCATATGCCTTGGACATCAGCTGCTTGCGCTTGCTATGGGCGGCGAAACAACTAAGCTTAAATACGGTCACCGCGGCGTTAATCAGCCCGTTAAAAATCTTGAAACGGGCAGGACCTACATATCCTCACAAAACCACGGCTACGCGGTGGTTAACGACAGCGTGGAAGCGGTCGGCGGCAGGATTTCGTACATCAACGCAAACGACGGCACCTGCGAGGGTGTGGATTATGACGACAAGAAGGCGTTTTCGGTACAGTTCCACCCCGAAGCGTGCTCGGGTCCGCACGACACGAGATTTATATTCGACAAATTTATTAATATGATGGGAGGTAGTGACGATGCCTCTTAACAAAGACATAAAAAAGGTACTTGTAATCGGCTCGGGACCTATCGTAATAGGTCAGGCTGCCGAGTTTGACTACGCGGGCGCGCAGGCGTGCAGAGTCTTAAAAGACGAGGGTATCGAGGTTGTTCTCGTTAACTCAAACCCCGCTACAATTATGACCGACAAGGCGCTTGCTGACCACATCTACCTTGAACCGCTTACCGAGAAATCGGTTAAAAGAATTATTGAAAAAGAGCGCCCCGACTCCATCCTTTGCGGACTCGGAGGACAGACGGGGCTTACTATAGGTATGCAGCTTGCTAAGGACGGCTATCTCGACAAGATGGGAGTAAAGCTCCTCGGCACAAACGCCGAAGCTATTGACAAGGCTGAGGACAGACAGCTTTTCCGCGACACGATGGTAAAGTTAAATCAGCCCGTTGTTCCAAGCGAGATTGCAAACGACCTTGAAACAGCTAAAAGGATTGCAGACGACATCGGATACCCCGTTATCATACGCCCTGCGTTCACGCTCGGCGGTGCCGGCGGCGGTGTTGCAAATAACGAAAAAGAGCTTGAAGTAATCGCAAAAAACGGACTTATGCTCTCCCCCATTACTCAGGTACTTGTAGAAAAGTACATCGCGGGCTGGAAAGAGATTGAGTTCGAGGTTATGCGCGACAGCATAGGTAATGTTATCGCCGTTTGCTCTATGGAAAACTTTGACCCCGTCGGCGTGCATACGGGCGACAGCATTGTTATTGCGCCTGCGGTAACGCTTGCGGATAAGGAATATCAGATGCTGCGCTCCGCGTCGCTCGACATTATTACAGAGCTTGGCATAGAGGGCGGCTGCAACTGTCAGTTCGCGCTAAATCCCGAAAGCTTTGAGTACAGCGTTATCGAAGTAAATCCGCGTGTTTCGCGCTCCTCAGCGCTTGCGTCAAAGGCTACGGGCTACCCGATTGCAAAGGTTACGACTAAAATCGCGCTCGGCTACACTCTCGACGAGATAAAAAACGATGTTACGGGTAAGACCTGTGCTTGCTTTGAGCCGACGCTCGACTATGTTGTAGTTAAGCTTCCTAAGTGGCCGTTTGACAAATTCGTGCAGGCTTCAAGAAAGCTCGGCACTCAGATGAAAGCTACGGGCGAGGTTATGAGTATTGCGCCGAGCTTTGAGATGGCGATAATGAAAGCCGTTCGCGGTGCGGAAATCGGACTCGACACGCTAAACAACCCTGCGCTTAAGGGCGAAAATGCGCTCGAAAAGCTTAAAAATCAGGACGACCTGAGGCTGTTTACAGTATTTAAGGCGCTCAAAGAGGGCGTTAACATAGATAAAATTCACGAAATTACGCTTATTGACGAGTGGTTCCTCGCAAAGCTTAAAAACCTTGCTCAGTACGAAAAGGAAATTAGCGGCGAGCCGTTATCAAAAGACGCTTACCTTAAGGGCAAGCGACTCGGCTACACCGATAAGGCGCTTCAAAAAATCAGCGGCAGTTCCCTTGCGTATCACAAGGACTGCGTATATAAAATGGTTGACACCTGCGGCGCTGAATTCGAGGCGGAGACTCCGTATTTCTACTCCACCTACGACGAGCACTGCGAGGCAAGAGCGCTTAACGACAGCGGCAAAGAAAAGATTATCGTGCTCGGCTCAGGACCTATAAGGATAGGTCAGGGCATCGAGTTCGACTACTCCTGCGTACACTGCGTATGGACGCTTAAAGAGCTTGGCTACGAGGTTATACTCGTTAACAACAACCCCGAAACCGTATCCACCGACTTCGACACCGGCGACAGACTTTATTTTGAGCCGCTGAGCGAAGAGGATGTTATGAACATCATTAAGGTGGAAAAACCCGTAGGCGTTGTTGTTGCCTTTGGCGGTCAGACGGCAATTAAGCTTACAAAATTCCTCGACGAGAACGGCATCAACATCCTCGGCACATCAGCCGAGTCGATAGATATAGCCGAGGACAGAGAGCGTTTTGACGCTTTGCTTGAGCAGTTCGGCATTTTCAGACCTAAGGGCACAAGCGTTATGACGCTCGATTCGGCGCTCGTTGCTGCTAACAGGCTCGGTTATCCCGTTCTGCTTCGTCCGTCGTATGTTATAGGCGGTCAGAATATGACTATCGCTTACACCGACGACGACGTTAAGCAGTATATGGCGCTTATACTCGCGCAGAATATCGAAAACCCCGTACTTGTTGACAAGTATATGATGGGCACAGAGCTTGAGGTTGACTGTATAAGCGACGGCGCTGACGTGCTTATTCCCGGTATTATGGAGCATATTGAGCGCGCGGGCGTACACTCGGGCGACTCGATTGCCGTGTATCCGCCGTACAATCTTAACGACATTATGCTCGAAAAGATTTGTGATATTTCAACTAAGCTTGCGCTGTCGCTCGGCACAAAGGGACTTGTAAATATTCAGTACCTTATTTTTGAAAACGAGCTTTATGTTATAGAGGTTAACCCCCGCGCTTCGCGTACAATTCCCTACATCAGTAAGGTTACGGGCGTGCCGATGGTTGAGATTGCCTCTAAGATTATGGTCGGCAGCAGCTTAAAGGAGCTCGGCTACGCATCGGGACTCTATCACATCCCGCCGTATTTTGCGGTTAAGGTGCCCGTATTCAGCTTTGAAAAGTTAAACGATGTAAACTCTCAGCTCGGACCCGAAATGAAGTCTACGGGCGAGGTACTCGGCGTCGGCAAGAATTTAAGAGAAGCGCTGTTTAAAGGACTTTTAAGCGCGGGCTTTAAGGTAGATTCAAACAAAAAGGGCCACGGCGTATTAATCACCGTAACCAAAAAGGACAGATATGAAATTGTAAATCTTGCCAAAAAGCTTGACGACCTCGGCGCTCAGATTTGGGCAACGCCCGAAACGGCAAAAGAGATTGAAAAGCTCGGCATCAGCGTAAATATTGTTAACAAACTTCGCGAGGATAACTCGATTATGGAGCTTGTTGAGTCGGGCAAGCTGAGCTATATCGTATACACCGGAAAGAGCGACAAAAAGTCGATTAAGGACTATATCAACCTGCACAACAGGGCAAATCAGCTTGGCATCGTTACGCTGACGAGCCTTGACACCGCGAACGCGCTTGCGGACATTATTGCGTCGCGCTATAACGAGAACAACACCGAGCTTGTTGACATTAACAATATGCGTAAGGACAAGGGTATTCTTAAGTTCTCTAAGATGCAGGGCACGGGCGACGACTACATATTCTTTAATAATCAATGCGGTATTATCACCTGCCCCGAAAGCTTCGCCATTGAGTTTTGCGACAGGAACTACTCTATCGGCGGCGACGGCATTGTGCTTATAGAAAACAGCGAGGTTGCCGACGCTAAGATGAGGATATTTAACCTCGACGGCTCCGAGGGCAAAATGGCGGGCAACTGCATACGCTGCGTGGGCAAATTCCTTTACGACAACGATATGGTTAAAAAGGACGAGATGTCTATCGAAACCGCGTCGGGTATCAAGGACATAAAGGTTTACACTCGCGAGGGCAAGGTAAGCTCCGCCACCGTTAATATGGGCAGGGCTGAGCTTAACCCGAGCAAAATACCCGTTAGCATTGACGCTGAACGCGTAGTAGACTACGAACAAAGTATTGCGGGCGAGAAGTACAATATCACCTGCGTCGGCGTAGGTAATCCGCACTGTGTGGTATTTGTTGAAAATGTTGATAAGATAGACATTTCGAGCATAGGTCCCAAGTTCGAGAACGCGGACATCTTCCCCGAGCGTATTAATACGGAGTTCGTAAGAGTTGTTAACTCCTCTACGATTAAAATGCGCGTATGGGAGCGCGGAAACGGCGAAACGATGGCTTGCGGCACAGGCGCGTGCGCGGCTGTGGTTGCGGCGGTTGAAAACGGCTATTGCAAAATGGGCGAGGATATTACCGTTAAGGTGCGCGGCGGCGATTTGGTAGTTAATTACACCGAGGACGGCATTACCTTAACCGGCGACGCAAACCTTGTGTATAAAGGCGAAATAGAGTACTAAAAAATGCTTCCCGATGGGAAGCATTTTTAGCTTATAGCTTATAGCTAATAGCTTTTGGTTACTCGCTGCGCTCAGACAATAATTGGGAGGGCACGGAGACCCTCCCCTACAAACGAGCTGCAGTAGGGGCAGGTCTCTGTGCCTGCTCGCAAGCTATTTCGTCTTAACTGTTTTACTATTTGACCATTTTGAATAATATTTTTTGTTATTTACTACTTTGTAAGTTCTTACTCTTACAAAGTATTTTTTCTTTGACTTCAAATTTTTGATTGTTTTTGCGCCGGTTTTGTAACCTTTTACGGTTACCTTCTTGGCGTTTTTGAAGCTCTTGTATACGCTGTACTGTAGCTGATAACCGCTTGTCTGCGACTTGTTATTCTTCCAGTATGCTTTGAAGCTCTTTGACTTCGGCGTGAGCTTTGTAAGTTCGGTGAATTTCGGGTTGATTTTGAAGGTTTTTGTGAGCGTACCTTTGTACTTGCCCTTGCCTTTAATCGTCACCTTCGCAGTGCCGACTTTGGTGTTGTTTGAATACTTTACGGTAAAGTCAGTGCCTTTTTGAAGCGTTACGCCTGCAAGCTTTAAGGTAACAGCAGGCTTCTTTGCTTTGCCGTTATATACCTGCGATTTCATTGTAGCCGTTGCGTTTTTGACATCGTACATATCAACAAACTTAAAACCGTTTTTGCTGCAATAATTAGTTATTGCTTTACATTCTTTACCGTAAATTTTGAAGTTACTGATTTTTTGATAATCCGTGCTGTTTTCTTTTTGAGTATAACCCAGTGCGCATTCGCCGATTTTGCCAACGCCATACGGTAATTTTATTGTAACATCAGGGCAATTTACAAATGCCTTTTCGCCTATATAATCAAGTTTGCTTTGAGCTTTTACATTTTTTAACTTTGTGCAGCCGTAAAATGCGCTGTCCTCAATTTTTTCGGCGCTTTTGGGCAGTGTTACTGTTTTAAGTGTTTTTATGCTGTTTAAATTATTTATACTTTTAATTCCCTCGCTGATTACTACACAGCTGATATTTGTACAACTGTCAAAACTATAATGCGGTAAAACGCTCATATATTTCTCAATATATATTTTTTTCACACCTGTGCAATTATTAAAAACTCCTGTTCGGGTTATGCTACCGGCTTCTCCTTTAAAACACAACTCAGATATACTTGTGCAATCTTTAAATACATAACCGTACATGTCTAAGTTGTTGGGAATAGTTAGCCTGCCCTCAGCCGAAGAACAGCCTGCAAAGGCATAGGCATAAACACTTGTAAGACTGTCCGGCAAAACAATCCTTTTAAGCGAAGAGCAACCATAAAAGGCTCTGTTACCAATAAATGTTACTTTATTTGGGATATCGGCTTTTTCAAGGCTTTCGCATTCAAAAAATGCATTTTCCTTAATTTTTGTAACGCTGTCAGGGATTATAATTTCCTTTAATCGTTTACATTTGTAAAATGTTTTGCCGTTAATTTGTGTTATTCCACTTGGAAGTATAACTTTTTCAAGCTTTGAACATTCATAAAAAAGGCTTCCCGGAACTTCCTTTAATGACGCGGGAAGCTTTGCTTCTTTTAATTCAACTTGCTTTGAAAAAGCGCCGCCTACGGATATTTCGGTAATTCCGTTTTCAATTATTAATTTTTTTAATGTATCATCTTCTTCCTTTGACCCTCTCCAGGGTGAAGAAGTAATTTCACCTGTACCTGAAATAGTTAACACTCCGTTTTTCAGCTCATAAACTGCTTCGGGACCGCAAGAGCCCGACTCGGTTTTTGCATACGCACTAAACGTGCCAAATACGCTCAGCAGCATAAGCACTGAAAGAAATATTGATATAGTTTTTTTCATAAATTCACCCTCCAAAAGATAATACGGCTATGCGCCGACAAAGCCATAGCCGTAAAGATTTGCAAAAACATTTAACTTTGACCAGCAAAATAATTATACATTTTCAGCATTTTGCAGTCAATAAGGTTAAAGGATTGTTTACAATTCAGCCGTTTAATGTTAACAATTCTCTGATTTCTTCCTCCGCCCGGTTTACCTCGTGCTGAAACTCACGGGATGACACCCTAAGCGCGCCCGAGCCGAGAATTATAAGCTGTTCAAGCGCGTCAGAAGTCACAACGCGCACCTTGTTGTTTTTTGCAAGCTTATGCGAGGTCTTTTCGATATACATATCGGCGGTTTCCGCCTCTTTAGTGTAGACAACGGTGATGTTGTCAATCTTTTCTATCTCGCGGGTGTTGCCCCTTACCTTATAGGCGTCGAATACCAGAATCGTTTCGCACTTTTTATAGCCCGTATAATTACACAGGATATTTACAAGCGCAACCCTTGCGCCGTCGATACTATCGTCGGCAAGTTTTTTAAGATAATCCCATGAATAGATAAGATTATAGCCGTCTACCAAAAGGTATTCCGTACCGTCGTATTTAGGCTTGTTAACCTTACGCGGATTTGGCTTTTTCTCCGCCTTAACGGTACTAACCTGCGGCTCAAAGGAACGCTGTTTAACAGGTCCGTAGGTCTGCTCAAAAATCTGCATAAGCTCTTTATCAAGAGCAAAGATATTGTCACTGTTTTTTACGCTCTTAAACTTCTCGCGCGTGGGTACGTACTCGCTCTTCGGCTTAGAAAGCGCCGAGGGCAGGTGCATATGACTTGGTACCTCGTCCCACTTAACAACATAACCCGCGCCGTGCGAGCAGAATACGGAGTCGCAGGGATTAAAGGTATCTCCGTCGGCGTCGTAGCCGATACTTTCTATAACCTCATTTTGATTATGGCACACCTCGTATCCCTTCATTTCAAGGTAGAGCCTTCCCCTGCCGCGTGTGTACTGCATAACCTCCTTAGTGTAGTCGCTCATTGTGGAGACGGGCGCAGTACCCGTTATAGTGGTGAACTCCTCGTTTTGATTAGGCGCATCAAACTCGCCGCACATAAGCTGAATATCGCTCACCGCCCTGCCGAAGCACTCGTTAGGCACTTCGAGAGTAAAGGCGTAGTATGGCTCTAACAGCACGCTTTCGGCGCATTTCAAACCCTGCCTTACGGCTCTGTAGGTCGCCTGACGGAAGTCGCCGCCCTCGGTGTGCTTAGCGTGCGCCCTGCCCGAAGCGAGAGTAATTTCCATATCGGTAATCGGTGAGCCGGTGAGCACGCCGATATGTGTTTTTTCAAAAAGATGCGTAAGAATAAGGCGCTGCCAGTTTTTGTCGAGAGTATCAACGCTGCAGTCGGACTTAAACACAAGCCCGCTGTTTCGAGGAAGCGGTTTAAGCAGCAGATGCACCTCGGCGTAATGCCTCAGCGGTTCAAAATGTCCAACGCCTTCGACGGTATTTTTAATAGTTTCTTTATAGATAATATTGCCCTTGCCGAAGGTCACATCAAAGCCGAAGCGCTCCTTAATAACGGACTGCAACACCTCGAGCTGTATATCGCCCATAAGCTGCACCTGAATTTCGCCAAGGCGCTCGTTATACACGACCTTAAGCTGCGGGTCCTCGCTTTCGAGCAGGCGCATTTTTGAAAGCGCGGTGTGAGTATCAACGCCCTCGGGAAGCTCAAGACGATAGGTCAATACGGGCTCAAGCACCGGCAGTGCCGAGTCAGGCTCGCAGCCGAGTCCGTCGCCCGATGCGGTAAAGTTAGCGCCTAAAACAGCGCAAACAGTACCCGCTGCGGCTTCGTCGACGGCTTTGAACTTATCGCCCGAGTAAATGCGGATTTGGCTTACCTTTTCGGCGTTAGTATTCTTTTTACTTTCAAGGACATCGCGCACCCTTAGCGTACCGCCCGTAACCTTAATATGCGTAAGGCGCTTGCCCTGGGTATCCTCGGATATTTTAAACACTTTAGCGCCGAAATTATCGGGATATTCGGGCATTTCGGTAAAGGCGTCAAAGCAGTTTAAAAACTCGCTTACACCCTCATTTTTAAGCGCCGAGCCGAACATAACGGGAAAGACCTTGCGCTTTTTAACAGCAGTAACGATACTGCTGTTTTTTATTTTACCGCTGTCGTAAAACTCCGACAGAAGCGCGTCGTCGCAAAGCGCAACGCTCTCGTAAAGCTCGTCGTTTATGTCCGTAAAATCTACGCAGCCGTCCGAGAGCTTTTTATGCAGGTCGTTTAGCACAACCTCTCTGTCAGCGCCGTCGAGGTCCATTTTATTTACAAAAATGAACACCGGCACGCTGTATCTGTGAAGCAGGTTAAAGAGCGTTTTAGTGTGGCTCTGCACGCCGTCGGTGCCGCTTATAACAAGTATAGCGTAGTCGAGCACCTGCAGCGTGCGCTCGGTTTCCGCCGAAAAATCGACATGACCCGGCGTATCAAGGAGCGTAAGCTCCGTATCGCCTAAGCTCATAACCGCCTGTTTTGAAAAAATAGTAATTCCCCTCTCGCGCTCGAGCGAGAAGGTGTCAAGAAACGAGTCGCGGTGGTCAACTCTGCCGAGGGTGGAAATGCTGCCCGTTGTATATAAAAGCGCTTCGGACAGCGTAGTCTTGCCCGAATCGACATGGGCAAGTATGCCCGCAACAAGCTTTTTCATATTCTCCCCTCCTTATTTATTATTAAAGTAGATAATCGAGCACCGCTTTATTAAATTCGCGGGGCTTAACCGCCGCAAGCGAGTGCGGTCCTTTTAAAATACAAAGGCGTGAATCGGGTATCGCCTGAGCAATTTTTTTAGTATGGCTTAGTTTTATAAGGTCGTTAGTACCTGCCATAACAAGCGTTTTTGCGGTGATGCACTTAATATCCTCGAAGCTGAGGTCAGGCTCTTTCAGCATTAAATCAAGGAGCTTTAGCACCTTATCGTTTTTTGAAAATCTGTACCTTAGCTTAACCGATAAAACGAAGTATTTCTTTAGTCCGTCAAGGTTTAGGTTAGCGCCGTCAATAATCAGCTTATCGACCATTTCGGGATAGCGCATTGCAAAGATTATCGCAACATTACCGCCGTCCGAAAAGCCGAGGATATGCGCTTTCGGTATATCATTTTCGTTCATAAAATCCTTAAGGTCGTCGGCAAACTGAAAAAGCGAAAACGGCTTTTCACCGTACGCCGTATCACCGTGGCCGCGACTCTCAAGCGAGATAGTACGAAAATGCTTAGAAAAATCGTCCATCTGGCGCTTAAAGTATGTGCAGTCCTCGCCGTTTCCGTGGAGCATAATCAGCGGCTCGCCCTGCCCTTTTTCGATATAATTTTGTTTTATGTCCATATTGTACTCTCTTTACAGTGAAAAATATGAAATGTAAATCTTATGCAAAACGGAGAAGCTCTCGGGGTAGTCGCTGAGCATTTTTAAATGCGCGCTGCTCCACGCGTCAAACTGCTCTTTATTCATAGATGCAAGCGTTCCGCGGCAGGCGCACATCCGTCCGTGCCAGGTATCGCGTGTGAACGGGAGGCAGCTCTCGAAGGACTCGGTAACTCTTCCGTCGAACAAATCGTCGTACAAGTCCTCAAAAGCGCTTTCGCCCGAGGTCCAGACGGGGTTATATCGCTTAACAAGCTCAACGCTTTTTGCAGCGATTTCGTCATCAAGCGACCAGTCCATAAATATTTTAATAAGCTTTCCGCCGGGTTTAATAAGCCTTTTGACCTCGGTTTTAATAGCTTCTCGGTCAAAGTACCAAAAGCACTGCGCCGCAGTAATACAGTCAAAGCTGTTGTCGGGCAAGCCCGTATGCTCCGCAGGAGCGGTAAAAAAGTTAATATCGTACCCCTTGCTTTTTGAAAGCTGTTTTGCAAAATGTATCTGCTCGGCAGTAATATCGGTAGCTGTAATATCAGCGTTTTTATTATATAAATTCAGCGGTAAAACGCCCGTACCTGTTCCGAGGTCGAGCCACGCTGTACCGTCTGACGCAACGCCGAGGGCACGAAGGCGAGCATAAAGCTCGGGCGGGTATATATCTCTAAACTCAGCGTACTGTTCGGAGGTAAAGCCCCATTCAAACTCAGCACCGCTATCAACATTTTTTAACCTCATAATAAATAATCCCCTATAAACTTATCATATTTTATCACAAAAAAACGGGATAGGCAATAGCCTATCCCGCAGGGGTTAAAAGGATTAATCCTCTATAAGCTCCTCGAGTGTGCCGAAAAGTGCTTCGGGCTTAACGGGCTTCGTAAGATGAGCGTTTAAGCCTGCCTGCAGGCTGCGCTGTACATCGTCGTCAAAGGCGTTAGCCGTAAGCGCTATAATCGGTATCTTCTTAGCGTCGGGACGGCTCATACTGCGTATTACACGCGTTGCTTCGAGTCCGTCCATTTCGGGCATACGCATATCCATAAGGATTGCTGCGTAATAGCCCTCGGGGTGTTCGGAGAACATATCGACCGCAATTTTACCGTTAACAGCAACCTCGGATTCAATATTACGCATCTGAAGCACCATTTTAAGAATATCCGAGTTAATCTCAACATCCTCGGCAACAAGTACGCGCTTACCCGAGAGGTCAGCGGGGTGCGCCTCTTTTGCGGCAATCGTTTCTTTACGCTTAACGGCTTGTTTAAACTCGTCAAGCAGGTTGCCCGCAAACAGCGGTTTAGCAATAAAGCTATCCACGCCTGCGCTCACCGCGTCGTCGAGAATATCGTCCCACTTATAAGCGGTAAGTATAATAATCGCCGATTCGTGACCGATTATCGAGCGTATCTCGCGCGTGGTTTCGATACCGTCCATTTCGGGCATCATCCAGTCAACAAGAATAAGGTTATACGGCTCTCTGCGCGCATGGCGAAGCTTAATCATCTCGAGTGCTTCCGCGCCCGATGTGGCTATCTCGGAGGCAATACCCGCCTTTTCGAGTACTAACTTTGCGTGCTCGCAGGCAACGGAATCGTCGTCAATAACAAGCACACACATCTCGTTCGGGTTAATCTCAACCTCTGCATCGGAGCCGCGCTCCGCATTACGCAGCGTAACGGTTACGGTAAAGACGGTGCCCTTACCCTTTTCGCTTTCTACGGCGATATTACCGTTCATCATCTCTACGATGTTTTTAGTAATCGCAAGGCCGAGACCCGAGGAGCCGTACTTGTTAGTCGAGGAGCCGTCCTCTTGTGCAAAGGCATCAAAGATATGAGGCAGGAATTCCTCGCTCATACCGATACCGTTATCTTTTATCTTAAACTGAAGGGTGGATTTTTTGTCGTACTGGGCGGTACATTCAACCGTAAGCTCGACCAGTCCGCCCGCAGGTGTAAACTTAACGGCGTTACCGAGAATGTTAATAAGCACCTGACGCAGCTTCATATTGTCGCCGATATAGTAATCGTCAACATGACCGTTAATACGGCACTGATAGTCGAGTCCCTTATCTGAGCACTGACCGCTGAACATAGTATTGATATACTCAATAAGCTTAGAGAACGAGAACTCCTCGTTTTTAAGCACAAGGCGTCCTGACTCAATTCTAGACATATCGAGAATATCGTTAATGAGGTTAAGCAGATGCTCCGCGGAATTACCGATTTTAGTAAGGTAATCGCGGGTCTTAGGCGAAATATCCGGGTCGTTGAGCGCGATATTATCAAGTCCGATAATAGCGTTCATCGGGGTACGGATTTCGTGGCTCATATTAGAGAGGAATACGGTCTTAGCCTTACTTGCCTGCTCTGCTGCGGCAAGAGCGCTGTTGAGCGCCTCGTTTTGAGCGATAGACTTTCTTGTTTCCTCGTCAACATTAGTAAAGCAGGCGCCAACCGAGTGAACGTCGTTATAGTCCTCATCCTCGGGGTGGAATACGCCCGCGTAGCGAACCATCTCGTACGATTCGTGGCCGTGGCGATTAACTGTATAACGGAACGAAATTACGCGAGTTTCCTTAAGCTTCTCCTTAATTGACTCGGGCTGAACGAATTTAAGGAATTCCTCCCTATAAGCATCGGTAACATATTCGTTAGCGTACTTAATTACAGAGTCGAGATAGCGGAAGCTTTCGCCCGCCTTTAAGCCGTTTTCGATATCGGAGTGCGCCTGGTAACAAACGCCCTCGTCCTTATCAAGCTCGAGGTAATATACGCTCCAGTAGTCCGAGGACAGCGCAGAAATAAGCTTATCCTGCTGCGTACGCTGTTTTTCCTCCATAAGCAGCTTTTCCTGCAGCTCGAGCTGCTGCTTCATTTCTCTTTGCTTAACAAAATTAGCGACTTCGGCTTTTTCCGCTTCAAGAGTGAGTCGGTTATTCTTTCTAATCTGGTAGATTATGTAGCCGAAAATTCCGAACAGAATTAATGTAGCAAGCGCAGATTGAGCAAGGCTGCGGTTAAGAATATCGTCGGATATATCGCCGATTTGCTCGGCAATAACGCTCTCGCGGATAAGATAGGTCAGAACCCAGTCAGTGCCCTTAATAGGAACATAGCTAAGCGTTTCGGATATGTTGTTATAGTTAAACGAAACCACGCCGCTTACGCCGTTTTTAAACTCCGAAATGAACTTGTCGTAGGAATAGCCGTCTTCAAAGTTAGCGTGCTCCATAGCTTCGAGGAGGTTATCCTCTTCTGCAAGACCGCCGAGTACGGCATTAGTGAGCGCTACGCCGTCGTTTGTGTAAATATTACAGAAGGTGGCGTCGGCGTCGCTCGAGCTTACCGAAACGCCCTGAAGCATCTCCTTCATATCAATTTCCATAAAACAAACGGTGAGCTTTTTGCCCATAAAATCAATACCGTTCGTCGGAACAGCGATAATAACCTTTTTTGCGTGGGACTTAGGGTTAAGTACGGAGATATCGGGACCGGTAATCGACTTATAATCGAAGTCGTAGTCGTCGATATTATACTGGTTACCCTTAGAGGTATAGATAATACCTTCGGTGTCAACAAACGCAAATTTTTCGAGCTTATAGAGCTTTTTCATCTTAGCCTGGTAAGCCTGAAGATGCTCGGTGTCGCTCAAATCGGACTCGGCCATAAGCTCAAGGGCAGAGTTAATCTGGTCAATCTTATTATTAAGATTAGACGCTACAACCTGCTCTCGTCTGCCTGCAAGCTCGTCAAGATACAGCAGGCTTACCGAGCGCACTGCACTTTCGGTATCTTTTTTTGCCGCCTGGCCTACCCATAAGGTACCGAGAACTAATATAGCCGCGACGAATATTATACCGAATACGCCTATGCGGAGTGTTGTTGAAGAATTGCGCTTTTTCTTTTCCATAATTTCACCTTCCGTGAGTAAAATACAAATATATATTATAATTTTACAATAAAGCTATTTTTGTGTCAATATAACAAAAACCAATAATTGTATACTTGACGGCAGCGCCTAAAAGGGGTTATAATAAACATATGTTTATTTGTCTTAGCGTATTTATTGTACGGAAGGAGGACGCGTATGACTAACGACGAAAAGATTTATCTCTTTGACGGTAAGCGACAGATACTTATTGTTGACGACGAAATGATAAATCGCGAGCTTCTCGGAAATCTGTTAAAGGACGACTACGAGTTGCTTTTTGCAGGCGACGGCGGCGAAGCTATCGATAAGATTAAACAGAATAAAGACGCGCTTTCCTTAGTACTTCTCGACTTAATAATGCCGGGTATTAACGGGCTCGAGGTTTTAAAACAGATTAAAAACGACCCGCAGCTTAAGAACCTTCCCGTTATCGTATTAACCTCCGACCATCAGTCCGAGGTTGAGAGCCTTAATATCGGCGCGTCGGACTTTATACCGAAGCCCTACCCCGAAAAGAGCGTTATTATGGCGCGCATAAACAGGAGTATCGAGCTGTCCGAGGACAGAATGATTATTAACGCTACCGAGTGCGACCCGCTTACAGAGCTGTTTAACCGCGAGTTTTTCTACAGCTATGCCGAGCAGTTCGACGCGCACCACAAGAGCGTCGAAACCGACGCCGCGGTAGTTAATATAGACCACTTTCACACTATTAACGAGAGATTCGGCACCGATTACGGCGATATGGTGCTGCGCCTTGTAGCTAGCAAGCTGCTCGAATACAACATCGAAGCCGGCGGTATTGTCTGCCGAAGCGAAGCGGATAAGTTTTTAGTTTACTGTCCGCACGGTACGGACTTTGCAGATATGCTCGAAACCGTATCCAACGATGTTAACAGCCGTATGGAGTCTAACAACCGCATCAGGCTTCGTATAGGCGTTTACGAAAAAGTTGACAGAAGTATGCCCGTTGAAAGACGCTTTGACAGAGCGAATATGGCTTGCGACGCGGTTAAGAACGGCATTTCGGGCAATATCGGAATATATAACAGCACAATCCACGAAAAAGAGCTTTTCGACGAACAGCTTATCGAGGACTTTCGCAAGGCGATTGAGGATAAACAGTTTAAGATTTACTATCAGCCGAAATACAATGTACACGGCGACAAGCCCGTTTTAACGAGCGCAGAAGCGCTTGTAAGGTGGGACCACCCCACGCTCGGTTTTATTTCACCGACTGTATTTATCCCGCTGTTTGAAAGCAACGGTCTTATTCAGACTCTTGATAACTATGTATGGAACGAAGCGGCTAAGCAGATTAACGAGTGGGAAACGAAGTATAACACCTCCTTCCCCGTATCCGTTAACATTTCGCGCGTCGATATGTACGACCCGCAGCTTGTTGAAACCTTTAAGTCAATCGTCGAAAAGAACGGTATATCCTACGACGAGCTTCTGCTCGAAATAACCGAATCGTCCTACACCGAGGACGCGGACCAGATTATTAAGGTAGTTAAGGACTTAAGGGAGCTCGGATTTAAGATAGAGATGGACGATTTCGGCACGGGATATTCGTCGCTTAATATGATATCGGAGCTTCCGATAGATGTACTAAAGCTCGATATGCAGTTCATACGCCAGGCATTTTCAAACCGCAAGGACACAAAGCTAATCGAAATCATTATCGAGATTGCCGAATATCTTTCTGCGGCGGTTGTTGCAGAAGGTGTAGAAACTGAGGAGCAGGTTAGCTCGCTTAAGGAAATCGGCTGCGATATTATTCAGGGCTACTATTTTTCAAAGCCCGTTCCGCCGGAAGAATTTGAGAAATTTTTAAAGGAGAAAGTAAATGCTGACTGTAGATAAGCTGAAGGAATTCGGCGCCAACACCGACGAAGCGCTTGAGCGCTGTATGAATAACGAACAGTTTTATATTATGCTCGTTGAAAAAGCACTTAACGACGACAGCTTAGAGCGCCTTGAGGTTGCACTAAATAACAACAATCTTGACGAGGGATTCGAGATAGCGCACTCGATGAAAGGCGTACTCGGAAATCTTTCGCTCACGCCTCTGTACGATATTATGGTCGAGATTACCGAGCTGCTCAGAAGCAGAACCGAAATGGATTATACCCCGTATATGCAAAAGGCGAAGGAAGTTAAAAACGAGCTCGTGGAGCTTAGCAAATAAAATAATAAAAGAGGGATTAGCGCCGTGAACTGCCCCATATTGTGCTGTCTGCACAATATGGGGCAGTTCAGATTAATCCGAGGGGTTAATTTTATTTCTTTTAAGCTGTTGCGTCAGCTTTTTTCTTTTTTGACTTTTTCATACAAAGCGCGGTAACCGCAAAGCCGATTATAATACCTGCGCCGCCGTTCTACGAAGCGCCGCCGGTGATTCAGGATATTTTTGCGTTTACACAATAACAAAAGGCTTTCGCAGCGGAAAGCCTATGTAAAACAATATTTAATAGGGCAAGTGCTTTTCGTAAAGATATTTAGCAAATTGCGAACTAGTGTAAGCGGCAAATTTCTGGTACTTATCGCTCTTTTGAGCGTCCGCGTAGTCGCAGATACTCTTTATAACAATCGCCTTCGGCTTCGGCTCGGTTGAGTTTTTAGCCGCGTAGAACACGCTGTACGACTCCATATCAAGACCGACCGTCTGCGGAAAGAGCGAATGAATCTGCTTATTAACCACATCGCGGTTAGCTACAACGCTGTTGCCGCACGCCATAGGACCGATATGAAGGTGAAATTCATTATCGGGGCTGTCTTTAAGGCGCTTAATAATTTTAAGTATTTCGCTGTCAATCTCTATAGCTATAGGGCGCGGCAAAAAGCCTATATCGCCAAAGGTTATATCGGCGCTGGACGCGCTGACGAACTTACCCGCAGCGTAGTTCCAGATAACATCGGGCACGATAACATCGCCGTATATCTGCTCGGCGCCTATGCCGGCAGAAATACCCGTCATTATAAGGTATCTCGGGCGAAACTTATTAATTATTTTAGAAGCGAGATGCGACGCCGCCGTCATTCCCATTTCCTTTTGTCTTGCGGTAATAACGCGTCTTGTAACCGAATCTTTTACAAAAGCTGCCTCGTAGTAGAGCTGGTTGTCGTCGGGGTACTTTATTTCTTTCCAAGAGTCATAGAGCCTTTTAACGCTCTCTTCCTCGATTTCAACCGCCGTTATTATCGCAACATCGTATATGTAATCCACAGTGCTACTCCCAAATATCTATATCATAAAGTCGTATTCATAGCTTTCGCGCTGCTTATCAAGGATATCCTGAATAGTAACGCTGTCGAGGTATTCGCTTATAATTCTGTTAAGCTCAGCCCATACGGGAAGGGTTGCGCAATTCTTAGCCTTTTCGCAGTGATTAACCTCGTCCTCAAGGCAGGCTACGGGCGCTATCCCCCCTTCGGTAATACGAAGAATATCGCCTACGGTATAGCGGTCTGCGGGTTTAGCGAGACGGTAACCGCCGTTTTGGCCGCGGTTGGTCTGAAGGAAGCCGGGTCTGTTAAGAATAGCGACTATTTGCTCTAAATACTTCTTTGATATTTCCTGTCTTGCAGCAATATCCTTAAGTGCAACATAACCGTTTTGCTGATGCTCTGCAAGGTCAACGAGCATACGGACAGCGTATCTGCCTTTAGTCGAAATCTTCATTACAATTCCCCCAAAACCTAAAATCTTTTCCGTCACAGAATTAATATATAATAAATAAAACTAGTAACTATGTTTGTCAGTATTATATACCTCATAGCCCCTGCCGTCAAGATTTCATACACAAAATGACCGCCGGGAGTACGGCGGTCATTAATTTATGAAGTTATTTTGGTTTCTTTACGCTTTCTTGAAGGGGTTGGATTTTTTGTATCCTCGCCTTATTTAACACTGTGATAGCCGCGGTAGGTTTCCAGATGGCCGTAGGCAAGTCCGAGCTTATTATTCGTGCTATCAGCCTCTGTCGAAATTGCAAAGGTGTTGAGGAAGTCCGCTGTGGTCATTGAGTTATCAACAGCATATTTCAACAGGGCTTCGTTATCCTCGTTAGCAAAGAGCTGCGGCTGCGTTTCGCCGAGCCTTATAGTTTCATTAGACGGGCGCATTGTTCTGAGTCCGTTTTCGTTTCTACCCTGAAGAACATAGTAGGTATCCCCTGCTTCATTTGCTTTTTTGAGGTCGTAACCCAAGGTGTCCTTCTGATAAACTGCAAGAACTGCAATAAGTCCTGCGCCTTCGGTAATCTTTCTGTTCGCACGGTTGTAGCAGATAACGAACTTCATTGAATTAAATTCGGTACAGAAATTGAAGTCGCCGCTTGAATCCATAAAGCCGGCAAGCGGACCGCAGCCGTAGCGCGGAACAAGCGCGTTTTCTATCGCGGTTACCTTGCCTTCCAAGCCCGGCATAGCTTTAATAGCGAGCTTTGAAGGCTGCCATTTTCCGTCACCGAGATTTTCGCGCGGATAGCCCGTTTTGTAATCATACGACGGAGCATAAACGCCGTTTTTAAGCGTCTGAGTCATCGCGATAACGCCTGTTATGCTGTCGCTGAGCCCGAACGCATCAACCGCGGCGCAAACGCCGTCAAGGTGCGACGCCGAGCAAATCCATACATCAATACCGCCATCGTGGAATTTCTTAAACATATCCTTAACATCCTGAGTAACGGATATACCGCGCTGGAACGGGTCGCACTCAATCACACCGAGTTTCGACGGTATTTCTTTCGGTGAAGTCCACTGAACAAGCTCTGTTTCAACCTTCTCATTTTCCGAGCAGGAGCGATAGAACAGGTCGTAAACCTCCTCGGGCTTCATTCCCGAGAACCAATAGAGAATCCAGACATAGTTAACCTCTTCGGGAGTTGTGTCCTCAACGTGATAAAGAAAAGCGCGCATTTTTGCGGCAAATTCCATCCACCACGGGTCGGACTGCATAGTCTTCATAGTTTCCTCGTCCGCGCCCTTAGCTGTAAACGGACCGTATTTAGCCCAGAGCTTAGCGTACGCCACTGTGGTATCCGCTACCCACAACGCATTATCGTCAGCTTTAAGGTTAAGCTCCGAAGAAAGCGCTACTTTAAGCTCATCGGGATTCATTGCAAACGCCATATGTTCAAGCTGATAAGCTATCGTCTGATATGTAATATCAAATACGGAAGTCGTATTATCGAAATCGCTGACAACATAAGCGTTTCCGTTATAGCCTTCGCTGTCTTTTCCGTACATAGTAACAAAATCAGCAACAGCTTGCTTTGTCTGTTTTGAAAAGCCTTCCTCTTCATTTTGAGCGCAAGCTGAGAGTGATAAAATCATTGCAAGCGCAAGTAAAATTGAAATAAGTTTTTTCATTAGTTCCCCCTCTTTTCAACAATAGGATAAATCAATTCAATTATTTATCCACTTTTTGAGCGCCTTAAAAATCGTATTGTGAACCGAATTTCACAACAGATGTTTAGATATAATCATTTTACCACAAAAGCCATCTTTATTCAACACATTGAGAATACTGATTTTCTAACAAATCATAGATTCGGAGCGTCTTATCGTCGGTTGTAGTTAAGGGTGCATATTCTTATTTGTTTACAATGTCCAAATCTTTACAGAGAATTATAAACAATTAATCCGAACTATCTGTTTCTCTGTGCCTGATTAAGTCTGCAAGCTTCAGAAAACTGTCACTTTTAATCAGCGCCATACCCTGCGTCTCATCACCTAGTACAACAAGACTGTCGCCGGCGGAAATATCAAAGGTTTTTCTTGCCTTAGCGGGAATCACAATTTGTCCCTTTTCGCCTACTGTTACCACGCCGAAGAGATGCTTGCCCTTTGGCGGCACGTTAAGTCCGAGATGTTCATTAGCGTTGTAATTGGCTAAATCGTCAAGCGAAACGTCAAAAATTTCCGCAAGCAGTCTGCATCTATCAATGTCGGGAACAGTTTCGCCACTCTCCCATTTTGCGACAGCTTGTCTTGAAACATTAAGCTTTTCCGCAAGTTCCTCCTGCGTAAGATTATTCAGTTTTCTCAAGCTCAAAAGATTGTTTTTAAACATTTCTTTTCTCCTTTTTTATACCCAGAACCGCCCATCTTACGAACGGAACTCTTGAAATGATTTCATTAAGAAGCAATCCCCCTGCAAAGCCGCATATGAAAACGATTATATAAATCGCAGGTGCAGGCATTTCGGTATATTTTGTCAGCAGATATGCGCTTGCAGAAATCGGCAGATAATGGAAAACATATAGCCCGAAACTGCGCTTTGTCATAAAATTTCCGAGAGCAGTCTTTTTATTACCCCACTTATACGCACTGCCGAGAATCGCAAGACAAGAGCTCCACGCATAAGCTATTGCCGGTATGGAATTAAAAACAGGATTTTCCGCATAATTATCGCCAAAGTGCAAATATATATACGCTCCTCCCAATACGGCGGAAAGGATAATTAACGGCAAGCTCCATTTACTTATTCTTTCTATAACCTCCTCGTTGGCAAAAACAAAATAGCCTAGGAAGAAGGTTGTTCCGTATATACCAAATCGGTAAGCAACAATGACAGGCGTGTTCAGAATAAAGCTTGAGCCGTAAACGGGAAGAACAAGCGCAAGCACTACACAAATATTTGCTTTACCACAAATCTCGTATAGTCTGCCCTTTTCAAGTTTCCTTATAAAAGCAATCATCATTGAAAACAGCCATAGCGTCTGAATAAACCAAAGAACGCCCGTGCCCGATATTGCCATAATCGGGTAAAGCATATATTTCGGTGCCTCAATTTTTTCAAACGCCCCCGAAAGCCGCATATTGAAATAGCCCTGAATCCACTGAAAAACAAATAATCCTATTGTTGAGGGTACAAGCAGTTTGGTCGTGCGGGATTTGACAAATTCCTTTACACTATGCGTTTCAAGGTAATACCTTGAACAAACTCCTGAAACAATAAAAAGCAGAATCATCATCCACGGATAGAGCAGATACTGAATTGCATCCTGATACTGGGGCTCCTTAAACGGACCAATAACGCCTGCCTGCGCCTCACCGTTGAACATATATATCACATGAAAAATAACAACACATATAATCGTCGCCCAACGAATATTGTCAAGATAATGTTTTCTCATACTTATCACACCTTCGCAACTTTTGTTAACATAATTATACCACAACCGTTTACTGTTGTACATAAATCAAATGATACAAATTAACCGAAAAATGTTAAAAACAGTTAACATATAATTTTCATAAATGGTCAATAGATGGTCATTGACAAATAATTGAAAATCTCATTCTGAATATTTCGGGATGAGAGTTTTTTAGTGCGAAATTCGGCGTAAAATTGCAGAATAAAAGGCTTCCTTGACGGAAGCCTTTGGAGCTGGTGGTCGGACTTCGTCCAAACACATTCTGTGTTCGGCGCAAAATGCAGTAGCTTTTGCGAATGAACACTTCATATGTTTCTCCTCTCCCCATAAAGCCAAAGGCTTTACGGGGACCCCGTTATCGGTTCTCGGGTTGTAGTTAAGGTAATATCTGTTGCTTTCGATTACAGCAATGCGGTATATACCTCTTCACCGCCGTTGACAAATACTTCAAGGACATCACCGTCTCTTATACATAAAAGCTGTTTCAGCTCACCCCGATAGACGACATCGTCCCTGCCTTCTCTTAATATGCGAAAACCGTCCTGCGTGCGTACGAGAGACGAATCGGAGTTTTTTAAGAACTGACGGACTTCTTCAATCGGATATGCGCATATCTTTCCGTCATTCACGGTGATTTCTCTAGGTACGGACATACATCCTATATCACGTTCACGATAGCCTGCATACGCCCACCCCGGAATCCACGAAAGAAGAATTGCGCGTCCCCTCGTATCACGGAAAATCTGCCCTGCATACTGGTCGGGACCTTTATCGACTTCTCCTGTTATTTCGGCAGTAAATCTGCCGTTAGCGAATGAGCCTACCGCTATCGAAAAGCTGTGATTATTCTCACGGCACACGGATGCGGACAACATATATTTATTTCCAAACTGCAGGAATGAAGGGCATTCTGCAAATTTTGCGTTTTCCCATTCCTGCATCACTCCGCAGTATTTCCAATCAAACAAATTATCGCTTTCATAGAGCAGTAAGACGGCGGAATGTTTTTCGCGGTTCCCCGAAGCCATAACGCACCGGTATTTCCCGTCGGCATAGCATACGGCGGGGTCGCGGAAATCGGGAGAACCTTCCGGTGGAAACGTTTCTATTACAGGATTGCCCTCATATTTTTCAAAATGAATACCGTCCGTTGAATACGCTACGGCAACCGCCTGCGTTTCGCCCTTAACACAAGCGTAAAACAGGTACAGAACTTCGTCCTTCACTATGGCGGTTCCCGACCAGCAGCCGTCGATGTCATAGTCTTTGTCGGGGAAAAGCGCAACAGGCAGTTCTTCAAAATGAACGAAGTCCTTTGTTCCTGCGTGTCCCCAGTGCATACTTTCATGCCACGGAGTCTCATAGTTCGGTGAATGCTGATAAAAGATATGATAGTACCCCTTAAACCACACAAGCCCGTTTGGGTCATTTATCCAACCTTTAGCCGGACGGTAATGGAACGAAGGATGTTTTTTTGTAGAATTATCAATCATTCGCTGTACCCTTTCATAAATTAAATACTGCTACTTAAAACAAAAAGCGACTGCATTTATTAAAATGATATTAAATTTAATAATGTGAGTCATAACGCGCCGCAAAATGTTATGCTAACATTTTAGCATAAAACAAAAGGATAAGCAAACGCTTAACCTTTTTTAGCCGGTAATCGCTTTATATTTTACGAGCGGCGGTCACTTTACGATACCACAAACATTTACTCAGTTGTTTGCTGCTTCTACGAAACAGTCCACCGGACTGTTTCTCCCAAATCTAAGATTTGGGGAAGCCTTTCATCGGCTCGAGTCCGCGCCCAACAAAAAAAGACCGCGAGGGTCTTTTTTGTTGGAGCTGGTAATCGGACTCGAACCGATGACCTGCGCATTACGAATGCGCTGCTCTACCAACTGAGCCATACCAGCAATTATTAATGTGCATTAATTTTTAAAGCTTTTATATTATATTTGATTTGATTAAAAAAATCAAGTGTTTTTTATGAGTTCGGTTAGAGATTTAAAAACAAAATCCACAGACGCGGCACGGACGTTATTTCTGCCGATTTCGCCGAACTGTTTTGTGTAAGTTTTAACGGTGCCGTTTATGCAAAAGCCGAAGCACACCATACCGACGGGTTTTGTTTTAGTGCCGCCGGTCGGACCTGCTATACCCGAAACGCCGACGCCGACCTCGCTCTTTGCGGCGGCGCAGACGCCCTTAGCCATCTCGCGTGCCACTTCTTCCGACACGACGCCGTACTTTGAAATAGTATCGGGATTTACGCCGAGGAACTCGATCTTAGCCTCGTTTGCGTAGGTCGTGAACGAAACATCAAGCACTTTTGACGCGTTTGCAACATTTACAAGCGCAGCGCTGCAGAGCCCGCCGGTACAGGACTCTGCAAACGAGATATGATAATTTTTTTGTATCAGTAAATCTACAAGCTTTTCCTCTGCTGTCATAAAAGCTCCTGTTTTTTAGTAACTATGGCTGTTTGCACCATATGATTTTTAACGAACTTTACGCTTATTGTAAGGTCGTCGGTTTCGGCGGTAAAGCTTTCGCCGTCGTTTGGAACGCGCTGGATAACCGAGCATACATAGCCGTTAAAGGTGTCGTACAAATCCTCGTTCATAAGATTAAGTCCGAGGGTGTGCGAAACCTCGGCAATATCGGCGCCGCCCTTAATGCGCCAGCTGTCGTCTGTAAGCGGCTGAATATCGCTTGTAACCTTACCCTCTTCGATATCGTACATATCGCCGACAAGCGCTTCCATAAGGTCGTGAAGCGTAATTATACCCTCAAATCCGCCGTACTCGTCAACAATAACGGCGAAGTACTTGCGGCTGCTTTTCATCCTTTTAAAAAGGTTGTATGCCTTCATACCGTTTGGTACGAAAACAGGCTCGTCAACAGCGTTTTCGATTATAGATTTTTTAGACTTATTCTTAAGTCGGAAATAATCCTTTGTGTCGAGAATACCGATAATATTTTCGTTATTATCTTTAAAAATAGGATAAAATGAGTGGCGGGTATCGTTAATAATTCTGTTCCACTCGGCGGTAGAATCGCCCGAGTCGAGCATATCGACATCGCGGCGGTGAGTACATATTTGCTCGATAGTCGTATCGTTAAAATCAAAGACATTCTGAATAATCTCGTTTTCGTAGTCCTTGATTGTTCCCTGCTCGCTGCCCTGCGAGAGGAGCATACGAATCTCCTCCTCGGTAATCTTTTCGTCATTTTCGTTAGGATTAATGCCGAAGATGCGAAGCACGAGATTAGTAGAAACGGTGAGAATAAACACAATCGGCTTAAACACTACCGACACGCCGTAGAGCATACCGCTCATACCGAGCGCCATTTGTTCCGCCCTTTTCATAGCGATACGCTTAGGCACGAGCTCGCCGAAAACAAGGTTAAAATACGCAAGAATCAGCGTGATTACAACGAGCGTAATTGTGCTGAGCACTCTTTCGCTAACCGTAACGCCTGCATCCAGCAGCGCCTTTACGATAGGCGTTGCAAAACTGTCCGCTGCAAACGCACTTGACAAAAGCCCCGCGAGCGTAATTGCTACCTGAATAGTAGCAAGAAAGCGCGAGGGTTGCTCAATAAGCTTAGAAAGTCGCACCGCCTTTTTATTGCCCTCGCTCGTGAGCTGGCGCAGGCGCGCGTCGTTCATTGAAATCACTGCGATTTCGGCGCTTGCAAATACCGCGTTTAAAAATATTAAAACTAATAAAAGTATTATTTTTGAAATCATTATTTGATACCGTTCTGGATTTTAGCGGCAGTCAATGTATTTTTCATAAGCATAGCGATTGTCATAGGACCAACGCCGCCCGGAACGGGTGTAATGTAGGAGCATTTATCCTTAACATCGTCGAAGTCAACATCACCGCAGAGCTTACCGTTTTCGTCCCTGTCCATACCGACATCAATAACAACGGCACCATCCTTTACCATATCGGATTTAACGAACTTCGCCTTGCCGATAGCTGCAACAAGGATATCCGCGGTGCGTGTAACCTCGGAGAGATTCTGCGTTCTTGAATGAGTGATTTCTACAGTTGCATTTTCGTGAAGCAGAAGCATAGCCATAGGCTTACCTACGATATTACTTCTGCCGATAACAACTGCCTTTTTGCCGCTTACATCAACGCCCGTGCTATGTATAAGCTCCATTACGCCCGCAGGTGTGCAGGGTAAAAAGTTATAGTCGCCTATCATAATAGCGCCGACATTTACGGGGTGAAACGCGTCTACATCCTTAATAGGGTCGATGCGGTTAATAACCTCTTTATCGTCGAGGTGCCCAGGTAACGGGAGCTGACAGAGAATGCCGTTAATCTTGTCGTCCTTATTAAGCTCGTCAACAAGGGCGTTAAGCTCCTCCTGAGTTGTGTCCTCGGGGAGCGCATACTTTTTGCTGTAAAAGCCGCATTCCTCGCAGGCTTTTTCTTTATTTCTTACATAAACCTGAGAAGCGGGGTCCTCGCCCACGATAATAACCGCAAGTCCGGGAGTGACACCCTGTTTTTTAAGCGCCTCGCACTCAGCCTTAACGCTTTCTTTAACTGATTTTGAAACTGCTTTTCCGTCAATTATCTGCATTTTCAGTCTCCTTTTTAGACATCATTTTTTCGTATTCTTCGTCGTCAACCGCAATAATCATTGACGAGTAGCCGTCTGTGTCGGGAATTACAAGCTGGTTCGGCTTGTCGGGTATCATTTTTGCAGGAAGCGTGCCCTTTTTGTACCTTACCATAAAGTAAATGAAGCACGCGAGAGATACTACAAGGATAATAAGCGACAGAAGCTGAGACACCCTTATATTGGAAGTGCCGATATACAGCGAGTCCGTCCTCATACCCTCAACTACCATACGCTCCGCGCCGTAAAGCACGCCGTAAAGCATAAAGGTCTCGCCCTTAAACTTTCTGAACTTTTTAGTTACAAAGTGCAGAATTACAAAGCTTAAAAGGCACCACACGCTTTCGTACAAAAATGTGGGATGAACAGCGCTGTTCGGGTCGACATCAATGCCTTTTTCGGCGAGGTCAAACATATTATCCATAAGTGTATCCCTTATTTTAGGCGACCACATACGGAAAAGCGCAGTGTCGGTATTAGTACCGAACGCCTCCTGGTTAAAGAAGTTGCCCCATCTGCCGATACCCTGACCGATAAGCAGTCCGAGAGCACCTAAATCGAGCAGGTTAAGGAAGTTAATCTTACCGATTTTACAGCCTATTGCCGCACCGATAAGCGCGCCGATAATACCGCCGTAAATCGCGATACCGCCGTTCCAGATAGCAGGGATTTCGTTTAAATGCTGCGAGTAGTATTCCCACTCGAAAGCGACATAGTAAAGCCTTGCAAAGACAATACCGAAAACCGTGCCCCAGATAAGAACATCAGTCATACCGTCAAGGCTCATCTTCCACTTATACGCGCCGCGTCCGCCGTAAAGCACCGCAAGCGCAAAGCCGAAGGCTATGATTATTCCGTACCAATGAACATCGTAACCGAAAACGGTAAATGCCACCGACGGCAGGTTAAAATCAAGCCCGAGCCCGTCAAAATAAACATGTGTAAAACTTGACATTAATATATCCTCCTGTAATCAGGCATTTTTAACAACAGAAAGTGCCGAATACTCTTCTTTCATCATAGAGTTAAGACGGTTTTGGATATCGGAAAGGGTAACCTCTTTATAGATATCAAACTCGTCAAAGATATTCCATCCGTTAAAGTCGCACGCAACAAGCGAGTTTGCTATAGTATCAATATCGTTAAACGACATAATCTCCTTACCGTAAAGGCTGCGGCGTACGGTTTCAAAGAGTTCGGAGTCGATACCCTGCTCCTTAAGCCGTGCAATCTCAGCTTTAATGCGGCGAACTACTTCGTTCGGGTTTTCGCTCTCGCCCTCAAACATTACGGACTCGAAGCCGTTACCGTAAAAGTATGAGGTATCAAAAGACGGGTTAATAAGCCCCTCGTCAAGCATTTCGCAGTAAAGCGGCGACATCTTACCGCAGATAATATCAAGAAGGATGTCGGTTTCAATACTCTCTTTAAGGGTCGGAACAGGCTTGCTGCAAGCCTCTTTATAACCAAACGAGAATACGGGAATTGAAATAGGCAGATTATGCTCTAAATAATCCGTATTAATCTCGCGCGGCTCGTCCTCAAAAGAGCGCTCTATAGACAGCGGCGGCGCGGGTTTAAGCAGTCTGTCGCACACCTCGCATACCTCGTCGGGAGTTGTGTTGCCGACAACCGCGAGCGCCATATTATGAAGATTATAAAATGTGTTATAGCAGTCGTATAAAAGCTTGTCCGTAATCTGCGCTATAGACTCCGTAGTGCCTGCAATATCAATCCTTACGGGGTGGTTAACATAAAGACAGCGAAGCAGGTTAAACATACTCATCCAGCCGGGTGAATCAAGGTACATCCTGATTTCCTGGGCAATAATCCCCTGCTCCTTTTGGACCGTTTTTGCGGTGAAATACGGGTTTTGAACAAAGTCGAGCAGTATTTCAAGGCTGTCCTTAAAGTTATCGCTGCACTGAAAAAGATAGCAGGTTCTGTCAAACGAGGTGTAGGCGTTTGCGCTTGCGCCGGTTTTTGCATAGCGCTCAAACGCGTCAAGCTCCTCGCTTTCAAACAACTTATGCTCCAAAAAGTGAGCTATACCCTCGGGAACTTCGGTAAATTCGTCGGAATCCGAACGCTTAAAGCGCGTATCGATTGAGCCGTACTTAGTGCCGAAAATCGCATAGGTAGAGGAATAATTCTCCTTTGGAAAAACATATATTTTAAGTCCGCTTTTGTGGTTAATTTCGTAGTATTTTTCGCCGAGGATAGCGGACTTTATCTCTTTATAAGACATTACTCACCCTCCTTTGACGAAACAAGCTTAAATATACTGTCAAGACTCAGCTTCTTTGCACAGGCGATAACCTCGTCATAGGTTACAGCGCTGTTTTCCTCAGCGGACTGCGACGGGGATAAAACCGTATCGTCCGTAATCTGATTAGCGTACCACATACAAAGCACAACCGAGTCGTCGTTAAGCGACAAGAGCATATCGGATTTAGCCATTTTTGCGGCTTCAAGCTCGTCTTTAAAGTTACCGTTTTCTATCTCTTTAAGCTGATTCTGGATTTCGCTTACAGCCTTATCCATATTCTCCTCTTCGCAGCCGCAGTGAATAATAACATTACTCTTTCTGCGGTCGTATCGCGCGGAGCAGTAATAGCAAAGCGAGAGCTTTTCGCGCACATTCATAAACAGCTTTGAGTAAGGACCTCCTCCGAAAATATCGGCAAAAAGGCGCTCAGCAGGCTTGGACTCAAAGTCGCCGCGCTCGTTAACTCTGTAGCCGATAACGAGCTTGCCCTGCTCTACATTAATACGCTCGAGCTTTGTTTTTACCTCGCTTGCAAACGGGATAAATACGGACTCCTTTGGAGCGGCGTATTCCCTCTTAACGCTGTTAAAATACTGTTTAGCAAGGCTTGTAACGCTGTCGATATCAACCTTGCCGACGATGGTAATTCTAATCTTAGCCGTTTTAATCACAGTATCGTAGGCGTTTTTAAGCGCAGCGCTGTCGATAGCGGCAAGCTGCTCCTTCGTGCCGTAGCGGTTAACTGCATACGGCTCGCCCTCGAACATCATTTTTTCGAGCTGACGAAGCGCGTAAATGCGTTTTTCGTTATACTCCTCGTTAAGCTTTTCTATAAGAAGCTTGCTCTCGCGCTTTATCTGAGCGGCTATAAAATCGCCGTTTTCGTCGGTGTTCGGCTCGAAAATCAGCTTCATTAACAGCTTAAAGCTGTCAAGGCAAATGCTTTCGTTATCGAGCGCAAATCTATCCGCAAGTGAGGAAAGCACTAAGCTCAGCATCTGGTTTTCGCCGAGCTTTGAAACGGCGGCGTTGAGCTCAGCTCCGTAAAGCATAGCGAGCTTTTTATTAAGCTCCCTGACGCTCGGATAGTCCTTAGTTGTGTGAGCAAGCATATTGATAAGCATCGCGTTTGCGGACGCGGTATCAGCAGACAGCGGCTGCAAAAACGACACCATCATCTCGTTAGTTTTAAATCTGTCAGCCTCGGCATAAACTATGTCCACGCCGTCGGCAACATTAATAAGTTTATAATCCTTCATTTTATCACCTAAATAGATATTATAACATAAAAGACTTTAAATATCCACTATTATAATAAAATAAATAATAATGCCAAAATAAGCATTTTGTCAACCTCCTGATTTTTAGACAAAAAGAGCGAAAGCATTACCGCCGCCAAGTCCTTATCCTTTTTAGCAAGCGGCGTAAAAAGCTCGATATATAGCTTAAGCTTTTCGCAGTTTAGTTCCCCGTCGTCCTCAGTATTTGTAAGGTTTTTCGCGCGGGATTGCATATCCTGAACGCGTCGCTTAGCCTCGTCAATCTCGTTTGTGCCGAATTGCGCCATTGAATAACCCTCCGAAATATAGTATAATAACAGTAATACTATGATTTATAAGGGGCTGATATGATGCGAATAGTAGCTACATCCGATGTGCACAGGCGCAGAAACAACCTGTACGACATAATCGACCGACACAAGGATAATACTGAGCTTTTTATAAACTGCGGCGACAGCATAAGCGATATTGAGAACATACCTTTTGTGTACCCCGACATTCGCTGCGAGTGCGTATGCGGTAACTGCGACAGGGACAGCACGCTGCCTACCTTTAAGGTAATTAAATTTGCGGGCAAAAAGGTGTTCTTCTGCCACGGTCACACCTACGGCGCAAAATTCGGATACGAGCGGCTGCTCGAAGCGGCAAAGGCTGAGCAGGCGGACATCTGTATTTTCGGCCACACGCACAATCCGTATATCGAAAAGATTGACGGCGTTTTGATGGTTAATCCAGGTGCTGTATGCAATTCGTCATACGCGGTTATAGACATAGTTGACGGCAAAATCAACGCCTACCACGCAAAAATATAAAGCAATCTCAAACGAGATTGCTTTTTGTTATCTTTTTAGTACCTCCGCAGTTACGGGGAACTCAAAATATGTATCGGGATACGGCTCGTCTTTAAGCGTAAAGTGCCACCACTCGCAGTCAATAGGCTTGAAGCCGTGCTTTACCATAACGCTTTGAAGCAGCATACGGTTATTGTACTGTTCGTCGGTTACGCCCTTGTAGTCGGGGTGCGACTCCTCGCTGAAGAAGTCAAACGGGCTGCCCATATCAACCTCTTTGCCCGTCGCCATATCGAGCAGCGTTAAATCAACCGTACTGCCGCGGCTGTGGCTGGACTGACTCGCGATATATCCCTGCTTAAAAAGCTCCTGCTTTTGCAGGTCGGGATAGAAAAACGGCTTCATCCTCTGGTCAAGGTCCTCTATCCCCCAAAGCACAAAATGCTTAACCGCAGTTGCGGGGCGATACGCGTCAAAAATCTTAAGGCGATAGCCCTTAACATTCATCTCGTTGCTGACAGCCTTAAGCGCACGCGCCGCCTCTTTAGTGATAATAGCACAGGGCTGCTCGTAGCCGTCAATCCTGTCTCCGATAAAGTTGTATGTGGAGTAATAACGAATCTCCTGCACGACGGAAGGCACATAGTCCGAAAGCAACACAAAATCGGACGCGTCGTTAATAGCAACCTTTTCAAAATCCATACCGTTTCCTCCGTTTCGGGTTCGTTAAGCCCATTATAGCAGATTCACCGCAAAATGTCCAATAAAAAAGGCGCGAGAGACGGGACTCTATACCGTAAGTCGCACGACCTAACGCAGTTGTAACAAATATTAAACAAAGCGAGGCATCGAGCCTCGCTTGGTTTGTGCGAGAGACGAGACTTGAAAGCATACAGTGCCGTATTTTCGGGACGAACAACGCTTTCGGGACCCAGGCGTGCCCGCCTCGAAGCAGGCTTAAGCATTATTTGAAATAATTTCCAGCGACCAGTTTGGGACCGATTGTAATAAGCAACCGTTAATCTATTTCGATATATTTATTTTTTGTAACATTTTAAAGAGTATCTAAGTGGTTATCAATGTAATTCAATTAAATAGTAGTTTTGTTCTCGTGTTTTAAAAATTTCAGTAAATTTTCACATAAATCAAAGCAGATACAAATAATTGTTGAAACTCATTTGGCGAAATAATGTTGATTTTTATAGGGTAAACTTTGCCATCAAATATAGCAGATAATTCTGTGTAAGATTTTTATCTCGTCTAACAAAAAACAATTAACACTGATACGAGGCGTGTTGAAAACTGTTGGATTAAGCAAGGAAGTAAAATTTGATATAATATCAATGCTTAAGACCGATACAATTGCTGACGAAGGGGTGGCAAAATTGCCATACTTAATGCAAAATGATTGTTGATATATTAAAAAAAGTCATATCTACTATCAGTTGATGACCCTGCTCCCGTATATAATACAATAACATAATCTGGCTTTATTTGATTAATATAATCCTTTAGATTGAGTTTATCACCAATATAGTAATCATAATCTCGCATATCAACTGTGTGCAGTTCTTTACAGTTTAGAGTTAAAAATGGTGTAACAGCACAAGCAAAAGAATCTCGAACAATAAGAATTTTTGAGTTATTGGGTGCAAGATTGTTTTTTGTTATTTGAAGTCTGAAGTCGCCGCCTGAATATACTGCATAAGAATTCAAATTATAATAATCTTTACACTCAATATTTTCCATATAAAGTACAGTTTGCGAAAAATCTCCATTTCTCGTTTCTTCTTTAAACGGCTGACTCTCACTAATGCTTGTTTCAAATTTTGGCGTTATCAAAGAAATATCGTCTGGACTCTTAGGAGAAAAATATGTTCCTACTTTTTTCCCTTGTGAACCTAAAAACCATTTTTCGTATAACTTAACATTATAATTATTAATATTGGTATAATATTTATTGTAATCGAATCCGTATAAATCAGATAATTCTCTGCATATTTTTTCTGTAGCCCAAAATCCGCTTTCCGGTTTCCAATGATGATCCGTAGCAAAAAACATTTCTTCTACAGAAATACCTTCATTTTCCTTCTCAGCATACAAATCTAAAACCGGAATATTGTACTCTTTTAAATTCTTTAGAAATACATTGTAATTTGAAACTGAATAATTATCAACACTAGCGGGCAACTCAAGATCCAAATTTTTCTCCGGAGCATAAATATATAAGAAGTCTGCACCGTTCTTTTCAGAAACTGTTTTCAACTGTGAAATTTTTCTGACCGCTCCAGATATTTCATCGTTAGTTAATTCACCGCTTGCCCCAGACAACATATCGTTTTTGGCAATAGCAACTATTTCGCCATCTTCTTTTTCTATTCGTTTTGTTCCCGTGAGTCTTGTTATGACAGATTCAGCATCCATCAAATAATCGTGATATCTTAATCGCGTATTTATTTCCGAGTTAACAATCTGTATTGCCTCAGTAATACTTTCTTCTCTTCTAATAATCCTATATGGTCTTCCAACGAATAGTTTTGGAAACGAAAAAGAAGCCGCGCCGATTACTATAAATAATGATATAAAAATAAATATTGCAATTTCTTTTTTTACTGCTTTCATAAAAACTACCTAAAAATTAAAATATATAAACGGATTATATGAGCTGCTTACTATACTTGCAATTGACGCAACGAATAACAAAACAACAATTATTACATATAAAGAATCGTAGAATACATTTTGTATGTGCTTTTTCTTTACCCATTTTGATATTGGGAAGCTAAAAATTATACCGACAACCATGTACAATAGTATTTGTTTGAAGTCATCCACAAATAATGCATTGCTAAATGGCACTTTATTGCCAAACATAGCACCAATATAATTAATAGCTAAACTTATGGAATCGGATCGGAATATAACCCAACCTATAACAACAAAAAACATTGAGTACAACCAGAATAAAGGTTTAATATATCTTTTGTCTATTTTATAAAAACCCGTAAGCTTTTCTGTTGTAAGCAACACGAAATACATTAATCCCCAAACAATAAAGGTCCAGTTAGCTCCATGCCAAATGCCAGTCAATAACCATACTACAAATAGATTAAACACCATTCGAGGTTTTTTCACCCTGCTACCGCCAAGAGGTATATATACATAGTCCCTAAACCATGTTCCGAGAGAGATGTGCCAACGTCTCCAAAACTCTGTTATAGAAGTTGAAACATATGGGTATTCAAAGTTCTCAAGAAAATGGAACCCAAACATTTTTCCGAGACCGATTGCCATATCGCTATAACCGCTAAAATCATAAAATATTTGCAAGGTATAGCATATAGCTCCAAGCCAGGCGCCAAGAGCTGAAAGTTTGTCTCCGTCAATTATGCAATTAAATGCTCTGTCAGCAATAATGCCAAAAGAGTTTGCGAGTAAAACCTTTTTTGAAAGACCAAACACAAATCGAGTGAATCCTGAGAAAAAATCTTCTATTGTTTCTTTTCTGTTTAATATTTGGTCTGCTATGGTTTCATACCTTACAATCGGTCCTGCAATTAATTGCGGAAAGAATGAGATATAGAGACCTACATTAATAATACTATTCTGAACGGTGCCTTTGCCTCTGTAAACATCTATTACATATGACATTGCCTGAAACGTAAAGAAAGATATACCAATTGGAAGAGCGATGTTTTTTATTGATATATTTGTGCTGAATATTGAGTTAATGTTGTTTACAGAAAAGCTCAAATACTTAAAAACAAATAGAATTGAAATATTAAAAACAACCGTTAAAACAATTATTGCTTTTGCATATGTCGTTTTTCCCTTTGTCTTTTCTTTTTCGACAAATAATCCAAAAATCCAGTTTGCAATTATTGACAGGATCATTACTAATACAAATTTCGGTTCGCCCCAAGCATAAAAGAAAAGACTTGCGAACATCAAAAAAATGTTTTGCAATATTCTGCTCTTTCTTAAAAAAACATAATAAACAAAAACAACAGCTGGAAGAAAAGCGTATAAAAAGACAGTCGATGAAAAAAGCAAAAAATCTCCTCCAAATAAAAAAGCGTAATTAAGATATAGTATTTTTGAAAAAATAAGACAACAAACAATAACTACCTTATACTTAATTTAATATTAATATATTTATACAAATAATATCAAAGAAATTATATAACAAAATATGAAAAAAAACAACAAAAAGTTGAAAGACTATCCGTTAGATTAAACTTTATAAATACGTGTCCGTATTTTTGACCTATCGTATGAGAGACGGGTACAAAAACCGTATAATGCACGACCGAACGCTAATGTAGCAATTATTAAACAAAGCGAGGCATCGAGCCTCGCTTTGCTTGGGACTTTCCTCTCAACAACGCAACAGTCCACCGGACTGTTGCTCCCGCTTCTCGCCGACGGAGTCGGTGACAAGCGGTGTTTCGTTTCAAGTACCGTATCATATTAAAATAACCGTACACCCAAATGGGTATACGGTTATTTTGGTGCGAGAGACGGGACTTGAAGGCTCAAAACGCCGAAATCACAGCAAAAAACAACCATTCAGGAACTCTTGCTTTACATCAGAGTTTTACAATCAATGATTATTCTTTCAGGCTGTTTTCGGTGTGTAGGTGTCGTCAAGGTGTCGAGAGTTCAAAAAGAATGTTTAGACTTGAAAACAATGATTTTAAGAAACAATCTTGTCAACAATGATTATTGAATCAAGCTTGTCAACCTCGCTTCTCTGTCTGTCAGTGTAGGCGTGAGCGTATGTACCGAGTGTCATTTTTATATCTTCGTGTCCGAGATTTTTTTGAACAACTTTAGGATTTGCACCGCAATCAATGAGGAGCGTTGCGTATGAGTGCCTCAATTTGTGAAGTGATTTGTACGGGATTCCGTGTTTTTCATCAACCTCATACATAAAACGCTCATAATGAATACTGATACCATCAGGACTGTAAGCTTCACCGTTTTCTTTTGCTACCACATAGCCGCTGTCTTTGAATTTCTTTCCGCATTTCAAGCGGTTAGTCTTGTAGCTTACTTCAGCTTGATTCAAAATGTCAACCAATGGCTTTGGAATAGGTATATCCCTCTTACCTGCTTTGGTTTTAGGCGTTTTTATATGTTCCTCGCCTTCAATTCTTATCCTGTTTTCAGTAATATGAAGCATTGCGTTATCAGCGTTAAGGTCAACATTAGACCATTTTAGTCCTGCAATCTCGCCACGCCTCAGTCCTGCAAGTGAAGCTAATCCTATTATTGTATGTGTTACAACATCGTCTTTTGACAGCGTTAACAGCTTGCTGATTTCTTTTGCAGTGTATGGCTCAATGTCTTTTTCTTCCTTTGGAGGAAGATTGATGTGCTGCGTAGGGCTATTCTGCGGTTTGATAATGCCCTCTGTGATAGCTGTGTTATAGACTGAATTGAACCAGAAAAGGTATGAGCGCACGGTTTTGGGGCTGACATTATCAGACAGCAAATTGACATACTGCTGCACCATTCTTCTTGTTACATCTTTCATTTTGTACTTGCCGAAATATGCTTTTATGCAATACGGCTTTTTGCTTTCATACAGTCTGCGATAGTTAGAAACTGTAGTAGGACTCTTGTATTTTGTGTATGTGGTAAAATACACATTTTCAATATAATCTTGAACAGTAATATTTTTATCGCTTGTAAATTCGCCTGTAGCAAGGTCAATTTCAACTTGTCTTTTGAAATCATCAACTACCGATTTAGGAGTCCCCGCAGGGAAAGTTTTAGACTTTCTCCTGCGTTCACCTGTTAATTTCGGTAGCTCATACATTACTTTGTATCGTTTATTTTTACCTTGTCCGATAGTAGTAATATGAGCCATATTAAATTACCTCCTTCAAGATTATAATATAATTATGAAACTTCCGACAGTTCGATTTTGTCGCTGTCGTCAGAAACAATTTTTACGGTAGTGGTAATATGATTATAATCTTTGAGATAATTAATGCCTCTTACGCGGCAGTAATTAAGCTTGATACTTTTGTCCTCCTCTGCTTTGATAGCAAGAGCAGCGTAGAATTTAGCCTTGTTAAGCGTAGTGTAGCCATTGTTAGAAGCCCATTCCTGATAATCTCTGTAAATGTCGCTCTTCTTGATACGATTTCCTTCGCAGTAAGTATATGTATTCTTGAAGAATACGGCTGTGTGATTTTCACGCTCTGCATATTCTCGCATACACTCATCAATTACCTTGCAGGGAGTGAAATTGTAATTGTTAGCTACAAGACGTTTGTAACCTTCGTACGCCCAAATGAAAATGCCTGACAATTCAGTCTCAAGCTCTTGCTCAAGATTGACATTCATTTTATCGGGCGTAATCGTGTTACGGAACGGTAAAATCAGAATTTTCCTGAAAAAGCCGTAGGTAACATCAGATGTTACAGGCAAGCTATTCATAAGAAAGATATTCTTAATCATTAATGCGCCTACCCAGTCGTCCTTGTATTTGATGGGTATGTTCATTCTGTCTCCTGATACAATTGCTTTAAAACGCTCGCTACTCTGTAGGCACTCATTTTCGCCGCATGAGTTAAGGCGTTTGCCAATCATATCGGATATTCCGTATTTTTCATCAAGCGCTTTAAGTGAGATTGAGCAGGTAAGCTCAATGCCTATAAGCTTGCTCATTAGGTGCGACAGCACGGTTTTACCGTTGCTGCCGTTACCATATAAGAAGAAGGCTTTCTCTGCCTTAGTTTCATTTGAGCTACAATAGCCCATCATCTCTTGAATGACGGATATTAGCTCATCGTCACCGCAAGCTGTCTCCTGAATGAATTTTTTGAATACGGGGCAATCCGCTTCGGGATTGTAATCATAGCTTAAAATATAGTTAAAATAATATTTAGAAGCAACACCCTCTTGAAATTCTCCGTTATCAAGGAAAAAGACACCGTTACGGAAATTGACGGCATTGACCGCATTGAAGCAATCAACCGTCTTTGTGCAATCACGCTGAATAGCGGCGATGATTTCACTTTCGTCGCCTAAGCGCCAATAGAAGTCCGAATTATTTATGATATACTTCATCAGCGAAGGCAGAATCCATTTATCTGCCTTCTGATAAAACCCCTTGAGATTGTAGATATAGAGACAACCACTTGATGAGTCTCTTATCAAGCCAATAAGCTTTTCAACCTCTCTGGCAAATACCTCGTTCTTTTCGCACTCTTCGACAGCCTCAACGGCAGCCGATACGGACTTAACAAAGTCTTGAAACTTTAAATCGTCAATATAATCAGTTATAATATCATTAATTGTAATTTTCTCATTATCCATTGTATCTCTCCTCACTATAATACGGTTCATACCAATCAATGTTAGGATAATCAACGCCATTGCAGTAATTTAACGATATCTTAATCGTTAAATCAGTACCGATATGCTCGTCAAAGTAGAATTGCTCAACTTGGTAACGATTGCAGATTTCATTTATTAGTTTTTGATATCTGCTGTTCTCATAGTCGGATTCAAATGTGGTTGACTTAAAAGTAACCCAACCATTGTTGGTTTCAACTTCGACAATAAACTCGAATGTGTTAACATCTCCGTTTACTGTCCTTCTAATTCTTTCATTGACATCTTTAATAATGCCGTGATAGATGCCTGCACATACATGACATCCATTGTTACTAACTGTCATAGTTAGCACCTCCTTGTTATATATTTTAAGTGAATTATAGACCAATATATTTTCAAATGTAAGTTACATAAATATAAAAATAATTTGTGTAACAGTTCGCAGTATGATAGAATATTATAGGAGGTGAATAAGGATGACTAATGAGGAGTCAGTAATTGACAAAATATTTCATAAATATTCCGAAAGTGAACTTATTGATATTTTGATTAATATTGCAAATTATTATGAAAAAGATAATAAAGAATCAATAAAAATTATCAAAGATAAAGAATATATAAAGATACGAGTTTCTGAAACGATAAGTACTTTATTAAGCAACTGGAGTACTCAAAGATTCATTGGGAAAATGGAAAAGCCTAACCATTATCATAGTTATTCATTTACCAGATTAGAAACAATGACAATAATTTATATTTATTTATTTGGTAAAGGAAAAAGTTCGATTCTTTCAAAATCAAAAAAGAACACAAAATCTGATATTACATTCAGAGACTTGAATGAATTTTACAAAGGATTATCAGATTTTTTGTTAGATGAAAAATTTAAGATTAATGGCGAATGGTACAACTACGAAAAACAATTTTTAAAACCAATTAATTTGAGTAATAATGAATCATACAAACTTTTATTGGGTGATGAACCTATAGAAACAATATATGACTTTACTGAAAATGATGTAAAATACAGCTTGGAATCATTACAAAAGTTTTCATCAATAATTTACTATAATGAATCAATTCCAGAAAAATGTTTTGAACTAATAAAAACACGAATGGAGGCTTTACTTCCTAAAGAAGAGCAAAGAAAAATACCCATATTTGATTTTTTTGAAAAAGAAAAAATTTATAATTTAGAATTTGATATTATACTTGACGAACTTGATTCGTTAAGTATTAATTTAGAAAGAATAATTAATGAACAATTTGATTTAATTACAAAAAAAATCAAAAATAAAAATGCTAAATGAGCTATGCACTTTTACGGTGCATAGCTCTTTATTATGGTGGCATTGGGGGCGTGGAAAAAGAAAACTGTTTTTGAAAGAATCTTTTTAGGCAATCCATCGCCTTTTTCAACCGTTTGGAACAAGCTTTTCCTGAATGATGCCCCCAACGCCCCCTTCATTACTGTTCTTTCAGCATTGACGGAGTGATTTTTACTTCCTCAAGCTTCCACTTTGCTCGATTGCCTCTGATTCCCAAGAAAAGCGGATGAGGGAAATCAACATCAATGCTCGCATTTGAGGTTGCAATCTGAAATGCTTTGCTTTTCGGGCAGTATTTCTTGAACAGCTTCAAAACTTCTCTTTTTGACTCTTGGCAAGCGTGAGATGTTGACATTGAAGTTCCCCAAGCGATGATGAATTTACAATTCTGAAAGCTTTTATCAGCGAATACGCTTTCAATGTAGTTCAAATTATCTGTATCAACAGTCAAGCCCTTTGCACTCAACTTGCCGTTGACAACCTCGCTGAACAGGTTAATAATTCTGACCTTATTCAGCTTCATTTCCTGCATATGATTGACAAGGTGGTTGAGCGTGCTGTCGTCAGAGTAGATATTATCCTTATTTCTTGTTGGGTACATCAAAATCATTACACCCGTATCGCCGTCAACATTATTAAGCGATTTTACAACCTCAAAGGTATTTTTGCCGTCCGTTGACGCAATTATTGTTGTTTCCGTTATTGCGGTTGTTGTTTCTGTTTTCATCATATTTCCTCACTTTCTATGTTTATTATTCTTTCTGTGCTATCTTCAAGCAGATTATTTATTATTTCAGCCGTTAGCGTTTCAGGCTCGGCAAAAAGAGAAACTGCATAGTCGTTTGTCAAAACAAAACAACTATGCAGCAACTCAACTTTTTCATTTTTGCCTATTATTGAAAGCCTGTCCGTGAACTCGTATGTCGCCTCATCAAGCGGAAGGGATATTCCCATTTCCTTGTGCTTCTCGGCATCCTCTTTGCTTTCAAAAAGAAATATTGCACCAAATTCCGATATGTCGGTACATTCGTATTCTTTAAGAAAATACCGCAGATACCTTGTAATGTATGCTTGAATCAGCCCGTTTGTATGACGGAGCTTCTTCAAATCAATTTCGTTTCTTATTTCTACCATTAGACCTTCTGACCTTACTGCCTGTGCAGAGCAGCGTTAATGCTGACACTGCACCCGACAGCAACATTTCTATTGCGACCTCAGTTGATACGCTCGCAAACGCAAAAAGCATTAGTCAGCCTCCTTTCTTTTATTTTTACTGTTATCGGCAACACTCTCGGCTGTCAACACAGACACAAGCGTTACCGCAAAACCAATCAAAAACCAAATTTCTTTCATTCTTTCACCTCCAAAAGAAAAAGGCTATCCCGATTAGTAAGGGATAGCCTGTAATTTGCTTAATCTACTTTTTTTCAAACGGTTTTAGATACGAATTCAACTCATCTAAAATTGATTCATAATCTGCCATTATTCTATTATAGCGATTGGTATTATTATATATATCGAGAATGTTTAATTTACAAAATCTGAATAGTATGGGTGCAGCTTTGTAAAAGAATTTAATAATATTTTGCGAATTTGTATCAATTTCATTGTAACTAATAGCTGTCTTACCGTTTTCTATTGCTTGAGGTAGTTTATCAGTTTTTAAATCAGATATATATTGAACAATTTCGTCCATTTTGATAATTAAATTTTCAAAGCTACTTGTCCATTCTATTAACGAACCCGATAGACGGTCGTGTTCTATATCCCAATCTTTATTGGCGTTCTGAAAATTATCTATATCAAGCTCGTCGTATTCGTCACAAAAAGCATACTGTTCAGCATATTCTTTCTGAATAATTTCATTCGTTACTCCGTTCTTAATATCGTTTGGTATATCCGCTATATAGCTTTCACACATATCCGTAATTCGATACATCAGAAACATTGACATTTGTACATTTTTATCAAACTGACTCATCAAATATGCCATATAGTAAGCATCCCAAACATCATCTGAATCATAAAGGCTGATTTCATTTTTATTATCATATACTTTGTCAAACGCTTTGTTTAACAATGACATTTTATTCACTCCTTATACTAATCAGCCCTAACCCGAATCAAAGGTTAGGGCGAATTACACATTGAACTCACATCAAGATAGTATCGAATTACTTTTTGAAAGATACTATTTAGTCTTATTCGCCTATTTTAAACAGCCTAACGAATACCCATCCTAAAAATGAAAGAGCTGCTAAAACAACGAATATTATTGCAACAACATTAAAAAAAGTAAATTCTGAAATCGCATATACAATAAAAAATACTACTGCTGCAATAACAAAAAACAACATAATCCTTGGAAGTATATATCTCATTTTTTAATCTCCTATTATTATCGAACTTTAATTGGCATATGCCTTCCGCCGTTCGGATTGCTTTTGCACATTCTGTTTGCACCTGCAGGAACAGGCGGGCTTGGATTGCCGCTTTTTACAATGAATCTCTCCCCGCAATAGAAACATCTCCATTCATGCTCCTGTGGTGTGTAATTATAATCCTTAAACATTTCTAAACCTCCTCATTAATTGCTTTTACAACTGTTTACGGTATCGGCAACTTCTATTCCTTTCTCAATAACAGTTTCTGCTATTGGCTCAGTCGCTTCTATTATTTCTTGAACTCTGTTTGCTTCCTTTACGATACTGTTCTTTACCGATTCTCTTGTGTTGTCGGACTTAATTGATTTATGCTTCTTTTCAACTTTGCGTTTGATTTCAAGTATATCTTCCAATGCGTTCATTCTTTTACCAAGTGCAATAGCATAGTCGCTACACATTAAGATATTTTGCTGAATTGTTTCAGAAAACTCATCAGACAGCTTGAATCCTTGTTCATCATCAAGAGTATGAATTTTATCAATTATGCTTTCTGTTTCTTTTGCAAGCTTTTGTACAATGATATCAATACAGATATTCAACAAATCTACATTTACATCGTTAATATCGTTTGCATAGTAATCTTTAATTTCTTCTATACTCTTGGCTATCTGCTTTTCTTGCTCTTTGCTGAATTTATTTGACGAGGTTGACATTGCAGTTATGAGTTCATATTCTTTAATGTTGTCGTTAACCGCTTTAACAAGAGAAGAAGTAGCCACAGATGTAATTGGTGATATGAGCATCAAAGACGTTAATGCTATCTTTCCGTTTTTTGATGTAATCACTTTCTTTATGTTATTCATTTTTACTGATTTATTATCAGCATTCATCATTCTTTTTAATGGCTGTTGCAAAAAAACAATTAACTCGTTTTCGTCAATTTCAGCCAGTTCTTCGGTTGCACCTCTATACTCATCTATTGATGTTTGATTGCTCTCTTCGTTCAATGACAACACAAACAACAGTCTTATCACAAATGCCTCGTTTACATTTTCTTTGTCAAGCATATATTCTTTCTTTATAACTTTTAGGTTTTCACATATTGAGATAATATCCTTATTTGATAACGGTAAAGACCATACAACAAGTCTAGTCAAGAGAGAATTATTATGACTAATCCGTTTTTTCTCAATTTCTTTTGATATCCTTCTGCTGATTTTGTCGCTCATTGTTTTACCTCACATCGGCTAATTTGAATTATCTATATCGTCTTTAAGTATTTTTCTAATCCATTTTTCACTGTATCCGAATTTGGTCGCAAGCTGTTTGACATTTGAGCCATTATACTCGCTGACAATTTGAGAATGAATGAACTCATCTGTGAAGAGCTGAACAGGGAATGAAATCTGTTGACCTCTGAACGCAGTATGTAGAGCAAGAGCTGCGTCAATACCGAGAAGGTTAGCGATATCGTTATACACTCCTCTGAGGCAGTCACATTTTATTTTACTTTTATCCATTCCGACATATACCTCCCTCATTATTCACCTCATTTCTTATTATGGCTTATTTCGTGAGAATAGTATAGAGCGACAGTTGTTAGGAACATTTCCTTGTGAATTTCCATTTTTTAGCAAAAAGAAAAAGCCCCAACCTGAAATTGACAGGTTAGGGCTGTGAGAAAAATTGAATTGCTGAAGTGTCGTTCAGGTGTCGAGAATGTTTCTTTTCAGGACTCTTGAACTTCATAGTGTTTTTTCAAAACGGCTATTATTGAGGATGATGAACAGAGCAACAAGATACGAAAAACCGCTTTGCAATTAGCCTTGCTGTTCATAGGCAAAAGAAAAACCAGCATCCAAATGGATACTGGTTTCCTTGGTGCGAGAGACGGGACTTGAACCCGTACGAGTCGCCCCACACGCCCCTCAAACGTGCGCGTCTGCCGATTCCGCCACTCTCGCTCAACGAATAGAATTATAACAAATCATTCTATTAATGTCAACACTTTTTTTGAAATTTTTTGCTAATTTAGAAGTTCGCGTAAATAAGGTCAACTACGCCGTATCCTTCGCCGTACGCACCGAAAATTACGATAACAAGCAGCGAGAGCATATAAATTACAAACTGCACAATATACGGCATATTTAAAACCTTTGTACGGATATCTATATCCCTTTCACGAACAACGCCGGCAACAAACACAATTACTGTTCCGACCAAAAGAATTGCGTAGTCGTACAAATCAAGTCCGAGTCCGTTACCTGAGCCCGGCATAATCGCTTTAATATTAGGATTAGCGACTATCGACACACCCATTCTTACCGCCTGCGACAGGGTATCCGCTCTGAAAATCAGCATACCTATATTAACGATAACAAAGGTCCTCAGCATCTGGAAAAGCTTAAACGCGTTTGATTCTCTGTTAATATGAAGCGCGCCGCAAAGCTTTTTAAACAGCGGCTCGAGGAACATACCGACCATCATAAGCACATAGTAATAGAGTCCGTAGACTATGTACTTCCAGCCTGCGCCGTGCCAAAAGCCGTTAGTAAACCACACGAAAAACAGCGCAACCGACGTAGGAATAAGATTCGCGTAATACGGCGAGAACTTAGCTCTCGCCTTTTTCGACGCGTTCATAAAGCCCTTTGAAAACGAGATGGGATAGAATATGTAATCCCTGAGCCACGAGCCGAGCGTGATATGCCAACGCTGCCAGAACTCGTTAATGCTTTTTGCAAAGAACGGACGCTCAAAGTTTTCGGGAAGTTCGAGTCCCATCATTTCGCCGAGACCGCACATTACATCCATTACACCCGAGAACTCGCAATAAAGCTGGAGCGTATAGAACAGCACTGCCGCTGCAACTACAACGCCGCTGTACTTATAGTCGTTATCAAATACGGAGTTTACAAACTCGAACGCTCTGTCGGCGATAACGACCTTTTTGAACAAGCCCCACACAACGCGCTGCGCGCCGCGCACAAAATCTTTTGTATTAAATTTTTTGCACTCCTGAAGCTGTGTGCCAAGCTGGTCGTATCTTGCAAACGGACCTTCGACAATAGTCAGCATAAACGCGAGATAAAGCGCTACGCGAAGCGGATTTTTCTGCGCCTCATACTTGCCCGAATGAACATCGGCAAGATAGCTGATTGCCTGAAGAGTAAAAAACGAAATACCAAGCGGCTGAGCGATATCAAGCCCTTCCATATCGAGTTTAAACAGCGTATTAGCCGTATCGATAAAGAAGTTTGTGTATTTACAGATAATAAGAATTGACAGCGTTAATATAACGCCGAGCGCCAGCACCCGAGATTTATACTTGGAATACTGTGCTTTAAGCTTCTTTTTCTCTTCCCTCTCAAGCCCCTTGCGCTTAGATTTAAAGGTTTCGTCAAGTTTAGAAATCCACATTCCCGCGCCCCATACAATCAGGGTTGCGAGAATAAGCGAGATTATCATTCCCCTTGCGGAAACGAAGTAAAAAACATACGAGCCGAGAAGCAGCACACACCACTTTGCCTTTTGCGGAGCGAGGGTATAGACTATATAAGTTATACCAAAATATAAAACGAAAAATGCAAAGGAGGTATAGCTAATCATCCGTTAGTCCTCGTCCTCGAGTCTTTCAATCATTGCCTTGATAGCCTTTACTGTTTCAAAATTTTCGGGGAGAATATCGCGCGCGGTGATGTCAACATCAAACTCGTCGCCAAGCTCTGCAACAAGCGATACCATCGCAAGCGAGTCGATGATTTTTTCGTCAAGAAGTCTGGTGTTTTCGTCGATAGCAACACCGGGCTTAATCTCCTTAATAATGTCAATAATTGTCTGCATAAAACTCTCCTTATGGAAATAATTATTAAATGTTTATTCGATAACTTCCGCTTTTATTTTTTTACGGTCGATTTTGCCGTTTTGGTTATGCGGCAGGGTACGCATTTTAACGAGTCTGTTAGGCATAAGATAATTCGTGAGCCTTGTGGAAAGCTCCTCCATAATCTGCTCCTCGCTTGTTTTTTTAGCGCTGTAAACGAGGATTATTTTATCCGCATCGTCATCAAATACGCACACGCACTCCTGCATACCCGTACACGCGCTTGCGGCGGTTTCAATCTCGCCAAGCTCAATTCTGTAGCCCATATGCTTAATCTGATAGTCCTTACGGCAGATGTACATAATCTCGCCGCGCCCGTTCATTTTAACGAGGTCGCCCGTCTTGTAAACCTTTTCGGGATAGGCGGTATTAAGCGGATTTTGGACAAACGCTTCGGCGGTTTTTTCGGGGTTATTATAATAACCCTGAGCGAGGAAGGAGCCCCTTACATAAAGTTCGCCCTCCTCGTTAACCTCAGCCTCGGTGCCGTCGTCCTTAAGGATAAACACATCGCAGTTATTGCAGTGCTTACCTATAGGCAGCGGCTCGTCGTCCGAAATCTCTCTGTCAACAACATAATATGTGCATATGTCGGTCGTTTCGGTAGGACCGCAGAGGTTCGCGTAAAGTATATTTTTATCGAGCGAATTAATCCAGTAATTAAGCTGTTTTGTAGGCATAACCTCGCCCGCAAAAAGCACCATTTTAAGATACTCGGGTTTTGCCAAATCAAATAGCTTGAGGTTTGCGACGATACTAAGCGCACTGGGCACCCAGTAGATAGTGTTAACCTTGTTTTGATTAAGGTATTCTACGAGCATCATCGGGAATGAGAAATAGCTCTTTGGCACGATTACAAGCGTACAGCCCGCCCTGAGAGTCGAGAATATGTCCGTTACCGACATAGAAAAGTAAAACGGCGTCTGATTACCGAAAACGGTATTACTGTCAAAACCAAAGGTATCAACCGTCCACTCGCTGTACGCGATAACATTTTTATGCGTCAGCACTGCGCCCTTAGGCATACCTGTTGAGCCCGAGGTGTAGAGCGCGTAAAGCGGGTCGGTGTCAATCTGTCTCTCGCGAATTAGCGAAAGCGCGTTTTCGTCAATCCCGCACGCCCTGCCCTCTTCAAGCGTAAAGATATTATCTACGCCGAGGAGCTTAGCGTTTTCAAGATGCTCGTCGTCGGTAAGAATTGCAACGGGGTTCAGGGTTTCAAAAATCCTTGCTATTCTGTCGGGCGGCATCTCGCTGTCTATAACAGCGTAAAAATTGCCGCTGTAGGTAACGCCGAAAATCGCCGCAAGGGTACTCGCCTTTTTGTCGAGATACACAGCGACAGGGGCGTTCCTTTTGCCGAGCTTTGACAGCATTGTGCCGATACGCTTAGAAAAATCAAGCGCTTCTGAATATGTAAGAAACGACTCGTTATCCTTAAAAGCAACCTTATCGGGATAAAGCTTAGCGTCGTTTTCTAAAAATTCAAGTATGTTTTTCAAACAAAACTCCTTTCAGGCAAGCTCGATATAGTTGCCCTTTTGCTTAAGCTCTTTTTTGTTTTCCTTTTTGATTTCCTTATAGAAAGCGTTAATGGTTTTTTGCCAGTATTTATAGTCGGGGTTGTGGTGTCTGTTCTCAAGATTATAGTTTTCGGCAATATATTTACCGAGATACTGAGTTGTAACTACCGCGCCGTTATAGTTAAGGTGGTTACCCACATCCCTGAACGACTGTTCAAGATTAAGCCCCATATCCTTTGTGAGCAGGTTAAGGTCGAGGAAATCAACATTTATACTTTTTGCAAAGTCTGCAACCGCGTTGTGCCTATAGGAATTCCAGGAGGTGATTGACGGCATTTCGACGAAGAAAACCTGCGCTCCCCTGTCCCTGCAGAACTTAACAAGGCGCTTAGTGTTATCCTCGTTTACCTTGGTTATCATTTCGTACTCGTCGGTCGGTTCCATATAATCGTCGATAATAACCTCGTTAATTCTTCCCGAATACTTATAGCCGTGGGAGTTGGGCGTTTCGGGCTTGCCCGCCTTTTTGCCGTACTGCTTCCACCTGTCGTGGTAAGTAAATACGGAAAACTGATTCCTGAAAAGCTGTTCAAAATCGTCGGGATTGAGGTAGTCAAACAGCGTGTTAAGCGGATTTGCAGCCATTACTGCGCTGCCGCCCTTTGGCGCGCTGTCGTAGAGCATATCGGTTTCTATTATAACAACCTCGGGCGACTGACCCTCGTAAAAGGTTTCCATCATATCAAACGACTGCAGCGGCGACTGATGCGGCGAGGAAATAACGGAGCTTGTATAACCGTATTCGTCCCAGAGCGTTGCGGGAACAAACGCCGAATACAAATCGCTGTTGCCGATAGTCACTACCTGAATAGAGTTTTCTTTTTCGAGCATAAACGAATACGCCTTAGACAACTCGTTTTTATAATCCGAGGTCTGCGCTTTTGAAAAAGCGGTTAAAGAGAGCGCTTCGAGTATGATGATAAACGCCAGAAAAAACGGCAAAATCCTGATAAAGCCGTGAAAAAAATTTTTTGACTGTTCCTTGAATTCGTCAACAATTTCAGACATTTAAGCACTCTCCTTTCGTAAAAAATAGAAATATTTCTTTTATTTATTGCTCTTTATTTATAAACTAAATATGCCAAAAAAGCAATAGATATAACAAATTTTTAATATTTTTCTTACTTTTTATAAGGTGTGGACGGAGTCCACCCTTAAGCTCATAGCTCGAAGCTCATAGCTTGAAGCCTAAAAAAATAAACCCGCTCTCGCGGGTTTGATTTTTTTAGTACATTCCGCCGCCCTGTGCTGCAGCTGCCATAGCGGCTGCCTGTGCAGCATCAGCCTGCGGGTCCTTAATATCGGTAACGAGCGACTCGGTGGTAAGCACCATAGCAGCTACCGAAGCAGCGTTCTGAAGCGCTGAACGGGTTACCTTAGCAGGGTCAACGATACCTGCTTCAATCATATTTACATACTCGTTTGTAGCGAAGTTGAAGCCGTTGCCGTCGTCGCTGTTCTTAATCTTATCAACGATTACAGAGCCTTCAAGACCTGCGTTTGCGGCAATCTGGCGAACGGGCTCTTCGAGTGCCTTAAGCACGATATTAACGCCCGTCTTAAAGTCAGCGTCGTCGGTGTCAAGAAGCGCTTCAACAGCGGGGATAGCGTTAATAAGCGCAACGCCGCCGCCTGCAACGATACCCTCCTCTACTGCAGCCTTTGTAGCAGCGAGAGCGTCCTCAATTCTGAGCTTCTTTTCCTTCATTTCGGTTTCGGTAGCAGCGCCGACCTTAACTACTGCAACGCCGCCTGCCATCTTAGCGAGTCTTTCCTGAAGCTTTTCGCGGTCAAAATCGGATGTTGTAGTGTCGATAGCGCTCTTAATCTGAGCAACTCTTGACTTAATCTCGTCGCTGTCGCCTGCGCCGTCAACGATAATTGTATTTTCCTTAGTAACCTTAACCTGACGAGCCTCGCCGAGCATAGCCATTGTGGTGTCCTTAAGCTCAAGACCGAGGTCGCTCGTGATAACCTGACCGCCGGTAAGGATTGCGATATCCTGAAGCATATCCTTTCTTCTGTCGCCGAAGCCCGGAGCCTTAACGCATACGCAGGTAAATGTACCGCGAAGCTTATTAAGAAGGATTGTCTGCAGAGCTTCGCCCTCTACATCCTCAGCTACGATAACGAGCTTTTTGCCGGACTTAAGCACGCTTTCAAGAAGCGGAAGAATATCCTGAACGGTGCTGATTTTTTTATCTGTAATAAGAAGCATAGCGTCGTCGATAACAGCTTCCATCTTATCGGTATCGGTTACCATATATGGTGAGATGTAACCGCGGTCGAACTGCATACCCTCTACAACCTCGCAGGTGGTGTCGGCAGTCTTAGACTCCTCGATAGTGATTACGCCGTCCGAGGACACCTTTTCCATAGCCTCTGCGATAAGCGAGCCGATGTAGTTGTCGCCTGCCGAAACGGTTGCAACACGCTCGATATCGGCGTTATCCTTAACATCCTTTGACTTGCTCTTAACAGCCTCAACTGCGCTTACAACTGCAGCCTCGATACCCTTTTTAACGGTCATCGGGTTTGCGCCTGCGGCAACATTTTTCATACCCTCACGAACGAGAGCCTGAGCGAGCAGGGTTGCGGTTGTTGTGCCGTCGCCCGCGTCGTCGTTAGTCTTAGCGGAAACCTCTTTAACAAGCTGTGCGCCCATATTTTCAAAAGCGTCGTCAAGCTCGATTTCCTTAGCGATAGTAACACCGTCGTTAGTGATAAGCGGTGAGCCGTACTTCTTATCAAGTACAACATTTCTGCCCTTAGGGCCAAGTGTGATTTTAACTGTGTCGGCGAGCTGGTCAATACCCGACTGCAGCGCCTTGCGCGCGTCCTCGCCGTAAATAATATCTTTAGCCATTATTATCATCCCTCCAACTATTGATTAAATATAACGGGTGTGGGCGTAGCCCACCATAAATTCCGAATTCCGCTTTCCGAATTCCGAATTTATTCTACGATTGCAAGAATATCCTTAACCTCGCTGATTGTGTACTCAACGCCCTCTAATTTAACCTGAGTGCCCGAATACTTACTGATAATCACCTTATCGCCCACGCTGACGGTCATAGGATTCTCGTCAGTACCGGGACCTACCGCAACGACCTCGCTCATCTCGGGCTTTTCCTGTGCGGAAGCGGCAAGTATAAGTCCGCTTGCGGTTGTTTCCTCTGCTTCAAGCGCCTTTAAAAGCACTCTGTCTGCAAGTGGTTTAATAGTCATTTATATCACCTCTTAAATAATATTTGTTTGAATTAGCACTCTGTTTATCCGAGTGCTAATATATATTGTAGCAAGAAATTTCCATTTGTCAATAGCGTTAACAAAATATTTTTAATTTATGTGCTAAAATATGCATACCGTAATTAATTAATATTGAAAAATGTTTATTTTATGTTATAATTAAGTATTATTACCATATTAGGAGTGCAATATGCCCGAATTATCTTCTATTAAAGAAATCATTGATAAATACGGAAAATACACAGGTCTGACCTCGGGTACATCTATGCTTCCCCTGCTGCATCAGGGCAAGGACACTATTATAGTTGTAAAAAACGAGGACAGGCTTAAAAAGTACGACGTAGCGCTTTATGTAACAAGCTACGGAAAATACATAATGCACCGCGTAATCGAGGTGCACGACGACCACTATATTATTGTCGGCGACAACCTGCTAAAAAAAGAGTATGTTACGGACGATATGATTTGCGGAAAGCTGGTAGGCTTCTACAAAAACGGCAAGCACTATGTAGACTGCGAAAACTCGAAGGGCTACAAGCTCTATTCAAGAGTATGGGTTGCGCTCAGACCGTTCAGACCGCTTGTAATCTACACAAGAAGGGCGTTTCACATACCGAGGTGGGCGTTCGGCGTAATTAAAAGAAAAGTTTTAAGGTGGAAAAATAAGTGACGGAAAACGAAGTTAGAAAAAAGAGATTTTCAAAAAGCGATATCGTAACGCTTAAGTGGATTTACGAAATCTGCAAGAGTCAGCGTTTTAAGGTTATCGTGCTGATTATCGCGGAGACGATATCGGCTATTGTAACCGTATCCTTCGCTAAATATTCTAAGGCGATTATCAACGCCGCAACTATAGACAAATCGTTTGAAAAGGTGTTGTACCACGCAGGCTGCTTTATGGCGGTCGTTGTGTTCCAGCTTATTATTCAGGTTATCGACCGCAGCACTACCGAGCGCTGCAGGTGCAGGCTTGAGTGGATACTAAAGCAGCACACGCTCGAAACGATTAACCGCAAGGATTATGCCGCTGTCAGCAAGTACCACACCGGCGAGCTGCAAAACCGTATGTTTAACGACGTTACGGTTATCGCCGACGGCTTTACAACGATACTGCCGAATGTGGTGTACTTTGTTGTTAAGCTTATAAGCGCGTTTATTTACCTTGTATTTATAGATAAAATATTCGCGGTTGTATTCCTTGTAGGCGGTATAGGCGTATTCCTTTGTACCCACTTTTTCAGGCGGACTATCAAGCGCCTGCACAAAGAGGTTCAGGAAACCGAGGGCAAAACGCGTTCGTTTATTCAGGAAGCGCTTACAAGCCTGCTCGTTGTAAAGAGCTTTGTTGTTGAAGAAAAGATTGAAGATACGGCAAACGAGCTTCAGGCGGTTAACTATAAGTCAAAGATGAAGCGCAGATTTTTCTCTATTTTTGCAAACGCAGGCGTTAACCTCGTGTTCAACTTCGGCTTTGTTTTTGCGGTAGGCTTCGGCGCGTACAGGCTTATTCACGGTATGACCTACGGTGATGTAACGGCTATGCTTCAGCTCGTAAACCAGATTCAGTCGCCGTTTGCGTCGCTGTCGTCGGTTATGCCGAGGTACTTTACGCTGCTTGCTTCTGCGGAGAGGCTTATGGAGCTCGACGAGCTGCCCGACGAGTTTATAGAAAACGAGGGCGAGCTTGATGTTGAGGAAGCATACAAGGATTTAAAATGCATTAATTTTGATAGTATTTCGTTCAGCTACGACAGAGATGTTATACTCGACTCCACCTCGCTTAAGGTCAACAAGGGCGACTTTGTGGCGATTATGGGTATCTCGGGTATCGGAAAGAGCACGCTGTTAAAACTGCTGCTCGGCGTGTTTAAGGTCGACGACGGCTCAATTAATCTTGAGCTTGACGGCGTAAATATGCCAGTAGACTTTAACACAAGGCGTATGTTCTCGTATGTACCGCAGGGTAACTTTATACTGTCGGGTACAATAAGAGAAAACCTGACCTTTATTAATTCGTATGCAACAGACGAGGAAATAGACGAGGCTATACGCATTTCGTGCGCCGACGAGTTTATCTCGACGCTGCCCGACGGTATCGAAACAGTTATCGGCGAGCGCGGCGTAGGTCTGTCGGAGGGTCAGCTGCAAAGGCTTGCAATAGCGCGCTCGTTACTCTCAAACGCGCCGGTTATGCTGCTCGACGAAGCGACCTCCGCGCTTGACGAGGAAACGGAAAAGCAGTTCCTTGAAAACCTCAAGGCGCTTGATACAAAGACCTGTATTATCGTGTCGCACAAAAAGGCGGCGCTCGATATATGCAATAAAACAGTACAGATTATCGACTCTAAGATTGTAACCGAGGGAGAATAATGCTATTAACAAGCTGGGGCAAGGCGCTCGATAAAGAGCATCCGCTGCCCGAATATCCGCGCCCGCAGTTTGTGCGTGACAGCTACCTTTCGTTAAACGGAATATGGAAGCTGAACTTCTGCGCGGGCGAAATTATTACCGATAATTACGAATACGAAATAGTAGTCCCCTACTCGCCCGAAACACCTTTATCGGGCGTCGGCAAAACGCTGAACAAAGGCGAAAAGCTGGTTTACGAAAGAGCGTTCACACTGCCCGACGGCTTTAACAAAGGCAGGGTTATTATGCATATCGGTGCTGCTGACCAGACCGCAAAGGTGCTCATTAACGGCAGTCAGGCGTTTTATCACGAGGGCGGCTACACGCCGTTTGAGTTCGAGATTACAGACTATATCCGCGACGGCGAGAACACCGTTAATGTTATATGTGAGGACTACTGCGAGGACAACGAGTTTTCGCGCGGCAAGCAGCGCACAAAGCGCGGCGGTATATGGTACTCGCCGCAAAGCGGTATATGGCAGAGCGTCTGGCTCGAAAGTGTACCCGAGGAATATATTAAAAGCGTACGCATAACGCCCGATTTTGACAAAGAGCAGGTGCATTTCGATTTTAATGACACGCAGGGCGTTAACATTAAGATTTACGACGGCGACAGCTTAATCGCAGACACTAACGAGTGCACAATCGAGCTGCCCGATTTTACGGCGTGGTCGCCCGAATGTCCGCATTTATATGATGTTGAATTCACCTACAAAAAGGACAGAGTCAAGTCGTATTTCGGTATGCGTAAGTTCTCGACAGGAACGGACGACGACGGTGTTTTAAGGCTGTTTTTAAACAACAAGCCGTACTTTCAAAACGGTCTGCTTGACCAGGGCTACTACCCCGACGGATACCTTACTCCGCCGTCAAACGAAGCTATGGAGTACGATGTTAAGACGGTAAAACGACTCGGCTTTAATATGCTCAGAAAGCACATAAAAATCGAGCCGCTGCTATGGTACCACTACTGCGACAAAAACGGTATTATCGTTTGGCAGGATATGATAAACGGCGGCGGTAAGTACGGGCTTGAAGTCAGCGTGCTTCCGTTTATCGGCGTTAAAATTAACGACAGAAAGCCAAAAAGCTTTCACCGCACAAGCGAAAAGGCTATGAAGCTTTACTACAGGGAGCTTGACGAGATGCTCGGCGCTCTTTACAACTGCCCTTGTATCGCGATGTGGGTGCCGTTTAACGAGGGCTGGGGTCAGTTTGACAGCGCAAAGGCGTACAGATATATCAAAGACCACGACAAAACAAGGCTTGTTGACTCCGCTTCGGGCTGGCACGATATGGGCATATCCGATGTTATTTCAAAGCACATCTACTTTACGCCGATTAAGGTTAAGCGCGGCGACAGAGCGTATGTGCTTTCGGAGTTCGGCGGGCTGTCGACAAGGATTGACGGTCACACCTTTAACGACAAGATGTTCGGCTACAAGATATATAAAAACCGAAGCACGCTTACAAAGGCGTACAAAAAGCTCTTTGACAAGGTGATAATCCCGCAGATACCTTCGGGGCTCAGCGCAACAGTTTACACGCAGGTAACCGATGTTGAGGACGAGCTAAACGGCATACTCACCTACGACAGAGAGATTATAAAGATAGACGAAGAAACAATTAAAAATATAAACGAGAGGGTAAAACTATGAATCAACTTGAAATGAAGGACGGCATTAAGGCTACGATTAAGACAAACAGAGGCGATATGGTATTCGTACTGTTCCCCGAGGTTGCGCCGAAGGCTGTTGAAAACTTTACTACACACGCAAAAAACGGATACTACGACGGACTTATTTTCCACAGAATTATCAAGGACTTTATGATTCAGGGCGGCGACCCGAACGGCAACGGAACGGGTGGCAAGTCAATCTGGGGCGTACCGTTTGAGGACGAATTTGCAATCGACGCGAGAAATTACTACGGTGCGCTTTCGATGGCAAACAGCGGTCCGTCAACCAACGGCTCTCAGTTCTTTATCGTTCAGGCAAAGTCAGCGCCGGCAACAATGCTCGAGCAGATGGAGCAGCTGACCGACAAGGGTTACCCGAGAGAGTGCATAGATAATTACAAGGCTGTCGGCGGCACGCCGTGGCTCGACTTTCACCACACCGTATTCGGTCAGATAATCGAGGGCAAGGATGTTCTTGAGGACATCGCCGCGGTTGCAGTCGGCGCAAACGACAAGCCGATTTACGACGTAGTAATCGAAACAATCGAAGTAAACGAATAAAAAACGGGAGAGCTTGCCCACCTGTACTAAAGGATAACAAGGTTTAAATCGTCCGCTTTCGCCCACCTTGGCGATTAAAAATCGCCCGAATACGCGAGTATGCGAACAATTTTATAATCACCAATCTGAACAAAATCAGACGATTTAAACTGCT
>JAFSTE010000017.1 GCA_017450645.1 Eubacterium sp. | reverse complement strand
TCCAAACGGGGACCCCGAAAAATCGTTAGATTTTTTGGGGAGAGGAGAAACATATGGAGTGTTCATTAGTATTTTGCTTGCAAAATGCTCCGAACACATAATATGTTTGGACGAGACTGAGGGGTGGTCAATGCCTTTTAATAGGTGTTGTTTAAAGACTACTTATACTAAACGACCATCCCTCCACCGCAAGCGGTCCCCCTCCCTTTAGCAAGTGAGGCAATATGGTTTGATTGTTCAATCATTCAATAAGGAGATTTTTATGGAAGAAAACAAAGTAACAAATCTTGAAGAAGAAGACATTGATACCGTTGTTACCGACGAATACTCGGGCAACAGTATTCAGGTGCTTGAAGGACTTGAAGCTGTAAGAAAGCGTCCGGGTATGTACATAGGCTCGACAGGTCCGAGGGGACTTCACCATCTCGTTTATGAGATTGTGGATAACTCCATTGACGAGGCTCTGGCTGGCTTTTGTACGCATATCGAATGCGAAATTCTTCCCGACAACATCATCACTGTTCGCGATAACGGACGTGGTATTCCCACCGAGGTTAACGACAAAACGGGGCTTCCCGCTGTTACCGTAGTTCTTACCGTACTTCACGCAGGCGGTAAGTTCGGCGGCTCGGGCTACAAGGTATCGGGCGGTCTGCACGGCGTAGGTTCGTCGGTAGTTAACGCGCTGTCGGAGTGGCTCGAAGTTGAGGTTACGCGTAACGGCCATGTTTACGCTCAGAGATTTGAAAGAGGTATCGCGGTCGACGATTTGCATGTTATCGCAGACGTTGACGAGGAAGCGCACGGTACATTTATAAGATTTAAGGCTGACCCCGAAATTTTCAGCGAAACTACAAAATACACATATGATGTATTGCAGCGCAGATTAAGAGAGCAGGCTTTCCTTAACGCCGGTCTTTCTATCAGCCTTACCGACAAGCGCGAAAAGTTTGACAGAAGCTCTGACGACGGATACGACGACGAGGAGCACACAAGCGTATATTGCTACGAGGGCGGTATTCGTTCCTTTGTTGAATTTATAAATACAAGCAGAGGTCTTAATCCTATTCAGGAGGAGGTTATCCACATCTCCACCACCAAGGGCGACAGAAGCGCCGAGGTTGCGCTTGCGTACACCGACGGTTATACCGAAACCCTGCTTTCGTTTGCAAATAATATCAATACCATTGACGGCGGTACGCACGAAACAGGCTTTAAAACCGCGCTTACAAGAGTGTTTAACGACTACGGCAAAAAGTTCGGCATACTTAAAGACAGCGACAAAAAGTTCACCGGCGACGATGTAAGAGAAGGTATTACGGCGGTAATTTCCGTTAAGCTCACCGAGGCTCAGTTCGAGGGTCAGACCAAGGGCAAGCTCGGTAATACCGATATTACGGGTCTTGTGTCCTCGCTCGTTTACGAAAAGCTGATGACCTACTTTGAGGAGCATCCTCAGGTTGCAAAGACTCTGCTTAATAAATCGCTTGAAGCTTCCCGCGCAAGAGAAGCTGCAAGAAAAGCGAGAGAAAACGCAAGGAGAAAATCGCCGCTCGAGAGCAACTCGCTCCCCGGCAAGCTCGCGGACTGCACGAGTAACGACCCGTCAAAATGCGAAATTTATATCGTAGAGGGTGACTCGGCAGGCGGTTCGGCTAAAGAGGGCCGCGACAGAGAGCATATGGCTATCCTTCCGCTTTGGGGTAAAATGCTTAATGTTGAAAAAGCGAGAGTGGACAAGGTTTACTCTAATGAAAAGCTTCTCCCCGTTGTAATGGCGCTCGGTACGGGTATCGGCGACGAGTTTGATATTAATAAATTAAGGTATCATAAGATTATAATTATGGCGGATGCCGACGTCGACGGCGCGCATATCAGAACGCTGCTTTTGACCTTCTTCTTCCGCTATATGCCGCAGATTATCGAGGACGGTTATGTTTATCTCGCTCAGCCGCCGCTCTTTAAAATCAGTAAGGGCAAAAAGAGCTCATACGCCTTTTCGGACGAGGAAAGGGACGAGCTTGTAGCTGAGTTTGAGGGTAACTGCGATATCCAGCGCTATAAAGGTCTCGGTGAGATGGACCCCGAGCAGCTTTGGGAAACCACTATGGACCCCGAGTACAGAACAATGCTCAGAGTCACCATTGACGACGCGCAGCGCGCAAGCGAAAACTTCTCTATTTTGATGGGAGATAACGTTGAACCGCGCCGTGAATTTATTGAAAAGAATGCAAAGTTTGTACAAAATCTTGACGTATAATGATTGATTGAGCGAAGCGAGATACCTATTTGCCTCCCTTGCCAAAGGGAGGTGGCTGCGAAGCAGACGGAGGGATGGTCGCAAATATAATCATCAATCCTATTTGCCTCCCTTGCTAAAGGGAGGTGGCTGCGAAGCAGACGGAGGGATGGTCGCAAATATAATCATCAATCCTATTTGCCTCCCTTGCTAAAGGGAGGTGGCTGCGAAGCAGACGGAGGGATGGTCGCTTACTAAACAGAAGTGTTAAAACAAACAATTCTAATGTTTTAATATGAAAAAACATAATCCTGAATTAACATATAACTCAAGAGAATTAAGAAAAAATCAAACACCGCAGGAAAAGAAATTGTGGTATGATTTTTTAAGAAATTATCCTGTAAATTTTTTAAGACAAAAAGTAATTGACAATTATATTGTAGATTTCTATTGTTCTAAGGCTAAATTAGTAATAGAAATAGACGGAGAGTATCATAAATTTACGGGAAACAGTGAAGCAATACGCACAAACAACATCGAAAAGTATGGTCTTTTGGTATTAAGGATAACAAATGACTATATTGATAATAGTTTTGATGAATGTTGTCAGTATATTGATAGCATTGTAAAAAACAGAATGTCTAATTATTAAGGAAAGTCGACTTTTGTTAATCTACTTAACAAGAAACGACCATCCCTCCACCACTTCGTGGTCCCCCTCCCTTTGGCAAGGGAGGCAATAAGGTTATAGGAGATTTTATATGAACGAAGAAATACGCTATGACAGCCAAAAAATCGTAGATGTAGAGATTAGCGACGAAATCAGAAAGGCGTTCCTTGACTACTCAATGAGCGTTATTGTATCGCGTGCGCTTCCCGACGTGCGCGACGGACTTAAGCCCGTTCACAGAAGGATTTTGTACGCTATGTATAAAAACAGCCTTTATCCGACAAGCCCGTACAGAAAGTGCGCTACCACTGTCGGTGATGTGCTCGGTCATTACCATCCTCACGGTGACGCGTCGGTTTATGACGCTATGGTAAGACTCGCGCAGACATTTTCTATGCGCCACATTTTGGTTGACGGTCACGGTAACTTCGGTTCCATCGACGGCGACCCGCCTGCTGCTTACCGTTACACCGAGAGCAGGCTTAGCAAAACCGCGCTTAAAATGCTCGACGATATTAAGAAAGAAACCGTTGACTGGGCGCCGAACTTTGACGACACCGAAAACGAGCCGACCGTACTTCCGGCAAGATTTCCTAACCTTCTGGTAAACGGCTCTGCAGGTATCGCGGTAGGTATGGCTACCAACATCCCGCCGCACAATATGCGCGAGGTTGTTGAGGGTATGTGCTGCCTTATCGATAATCCCGAGGCTGAGCTCGAGGAGCTTATGGAGCATATCAAGGGCCCCGACTTCCCGACCGCAGGTATTATTATGGGCGCGAAGGGTATCCGCGAGGCTTATGCTACGGGCCGCGGAAAGATTTATGTTCGCGCAAGGGCGGAGATTGTTGAGGCTAAGGGCGACCGCTTTAAAATCGTTGTAAGCGAAATCCCCTACGGCGTAAACAAGGCGAGACTTATTACCCGTATCGCCGATTTGGTAAAGGAAAAGCGCCTTGAAGGCGTTGCCGATATACAGGATTACTCCGACCGCCGCGGTATGCATATTGAGGTTACCGTTAAGCGCGACGCAAACGCGCAGGTTGTGCTCAACAACCTTTACAAGCTCACCGATATGCAGGTAACCTTCGGCGCAATTCTTCTTGCGCTCGACGACGGCGTGCCTAAGGTAATGAACCTTAAGCAGATACTCGAAAAATATATCGCCTTCCAGAAGGATATAATAAAGAGGAGAACCGAGTTCGACCTTAAAAAAGCTCAGGAGAGGGCGCATATCTTAGAAGGTCTTGCAAAAGCTATCGACATAGTTGACGAGGTTATCGCAACAATCCGTGCCTGCAAGGGCGGACAGGCAGAAGCTAAGCAGGCTATTATGGACAAGTTCGGCTTTGACGACCCGCAGGCGAGCGCAATCGTAGCTTACCGTTTAGGTCAGCTCGCAGGACTTGAAATCGAAAAGATACTTAACGAACTCGACGAGCTTCACGAAAGAATTAAGGATTATCTCGATATTCTAGCTCACGAGTCGAGAATCGCAGATATTATTAAAGAGGAATCCCGCGAAATCGCCGAGAAATACGGCGACGAAAGACGTACCGAGATTTCCGCATTCACCGGCGATGTTGACGACGAGGACCTTATCCCCGTCGAGGACTGTATCCTCACCCTTACCGAAAAGGGTTATATGAAGCGCCAGACGGTCGACACCTACAAGGCGCAGAACAGGGGCGGCAAGGGCATTATGGGTATGTCGCGCCGCGAGGAGGACTACGCGAAAACAATGTTCACCTGCTCCACCCACGACTTTGTATTTATCTTTACAAATATGGGTAAGGTGTTTAAGATGAAGGGCTACCAGATTCCCGAGGCTTCAAGAACGAGCAAGGGTATGAATGTTGTAAACCTTCTTCCGCTTGAAAACGGCGAAACCGTAACCGCTATGGTTAAGATTCCGAAAGAGGAAGACAGAGCGTATCTGTGTATGGTCACCAGAAACGGTATTATTAAGAGGACCGCTATCAGCCAGTACGACCACATCAGAAAGAGCGGTATTATCGCAATTAATCTTGACGAGGGTGACGAGCTTTGCTGGGTTGATGTTACTGACGGCGAGCGCAGCCTTATTGTTGCGACTCACGACGGTATGGCAATCTGCTTTAAAGAGAGCGACGCGCGTCTTATCGGCAGAACCGCAAGAGGCGTTAAGGCTATTCAGCTTTCAGAAGGCGACTACGTTGTTGGCTTTGCCGTTGTGGTAGAGGGCAAGCAGCTCCTTACCGTATCCGAAACGGGCTACGGCAGAAAGAGCGACTTTGGCGACTACCGTATTCAGTCAAGAGCGGGTAAAGGTCTTATCAACTACCGCACCGCTCAGTTCGGCAAGGTTTCGATGATTGCGCCGGTTGACGACAGTAACGACGTTATTATGATTACCACCGACGGTATTGTTATCCGCACGCACGCCGAGCAAATAAGCGAGGTTAAGCGTCCGGGTAAGGGCGTTAAGGTAATGCGCGTTAACGACGGCGAAAGACTTGCCACACTTTCGATAGTTGATAAATATGAGGAAGAGGAATTTGACGCTGAGGAAGAAAATGCCGAGGCTGAACAAGCGCCTGAAGAAAGTGCTGAAAACTAAGAGTTCATAAAATATTTACTTCAAATTCAAACCGTATTTAATAATTTCGGTTAAAAAGAGAGTGTAAATTCAGTGATGAACAAGGAGAATAGTATTGGATAAAGAATACAATATTGACGATATTCTCTCTGAAGTTAAAAAACGAAGAGAAGAACAGGAAATGCAGCTAAGAGCTGAGCCTGAACAGGAAGCGAGCGAAGTTCCAAAAGAGGAAACGGTAAGCGAGCCTGCCGACGAAGCAGCCGACGAGCCGGTCGAGGAAGTGATGGAAATTCCTGACGAGGAGCCCGAAGCAGAGCCGACCGAGGACACGGTGCAGGAAGAAGCGCAGGAAGCCGACGAAGCTATAGAGGAGCTCGAAATAGAAATTGACAAAGAGCCCGAAGCGGAGGAGGAGCCCGAGCAAAGCGAGTTCGTTGACCTTATGGCAATCAGCGAGGACGACGAGCTCGAAGCTGAGGAGGATGAGTATGCCGAGCCCGAGTACGAGGAGCCCGCACGCGAAAAAAAGCCTATGTCTAAAACCAAAAAGACAATTATTAAAATTATTACCGCTATTATCGCGCTGATTTTGATTGCGGGCATTGTTGCGGCAGCCGTTGCTAACAATATGCTCGACAGGCTTATGAAAAATAACGATAACACCGCTGCCACCGTTGAAAGCAAGTGGACGGGTATGGACGAGCTTGTTGAAAACTTCGACCCGATTAGCGAAACCGAGGCAAGCGAGCTGTCGTCGCTTAACGATATGATTAAGTCCTGGTATTACAACGGCGCTCCCTGCTCGTCAAGCCATGTGCTTAATGTGCTGCTTGTCGGCGAGGACACGCGCGGTACTAAGATACTTGACGAGGGTACGCGCGCAGACTCGGCAATTATAGTAAGCGTTAATATCGACACTCAGCAGATTGTGCTCACCTCGATTTTGCGTGACGCCTGGGCATACTGGGAAAAGGAAAAGGGCAACAGCGAGAGCGGACAGTTCGGCAAAATCAATGGCGCTATGTCAACTGTTGACATCAACGGCTACATCAACTGCGTTGAAAGCCTTTACAAAATCGACATCGACCAGTACGCTATAGTAAACTTTGACTCGTTTGAGGGTATTGTTGACGCGCTCGGCGGCGTTACTATAGAGATGACCGACGCCGAGATTAACGAGATTAATTCAAAACCGCTCAGATACAACCGCGTTACTATTGAAAAGCAGTTTGAGGGCGACAAGGGCAAGCAAAAGCTAAACGCTAAGCAGGCGCTTGCGTACTGCCGAATCCGAAAGCTTGACTCCGACAACAAGCGCGCCGACAGACAAAAGACCTGTCTTATCGAGATATTTAATCAGAGTAAGGACGCGTCCAAGGTTAAGCTTATAAAAATAGTAAACAAGCTTATCCCCTATGTTAAAACAAGCTTTAACAAGGGCGAGATTGTAAAGATTGCAAAGTATGCGATTACTCAGGGCTGGCTTGATTACAAGATTAATATGCAAAACCTGCCCGACTACAGATTAAAGGGCGGCACATATTATAAGCAGTGGGTATGGCGTCCCGACTATCCGGCGGACGCGTATAATCTGCAGATGGCGCTCTACGGCAAGTCGAATATCACGCTTGCTGCGTTAAGACCGGACACGCAGACCTGTCCCGAGGACGGATTTTTCAGCGAAGGCGCTGCGCCGATGACTCAGACAATTGCAAACGAGCATTACGGCGAAGTAACGACATTTGAATTCACAACCGAAAAGGACGAAACCGAGTCCACGACGGTTGCATAACTAAAAGGGGCTTTAAAGCCCCTTTTATTATAGTTATAAATTATGAATTGAGGGTCCTGCGCACAGCTATTATAATTATTGTTCGAGCGAAGCGAGTAACCTAAATTCTCAATTCTCAACTCTCAACTCTCAATTCTTCAATTGACCGCAAGTGCAATTAATGCTATAATATTATTACCAATTATTTATGGAGGGAGATTTATGAACAAAAAAATTAAAAGATTACTCACAGTTGCATTGTCTGCAATTATGATTCTGCAGGTATTAAGCCCCGCGACAGCGATGGCTGCTACCAGAGAATCAGAGCCTAACGACTACAGGGCAAAGGCAACAGTTTTAAAAGTCGGCACTAAGTGCAAGGGCGAAATCGGCTCTTATGCAGTCTATACTGAAAAAGGCGACCTTGATGAGGACTGGTATAAGATTAAGTTGAAGGGTAACCATAAGTATAAGTTCCATTTCAGCAATTTCTGCAGAGATTTTGCAAAAACAACGCTGCTTATCAATCTTCACAAAAGCAACGGTCAGGAAACAAACGACATATCATTTTCGTATCAAATGGAAGAAACCGGTTCAAACTACGTTAATTTTAAAACAACAAAAGCCGGATATTATTATATCAGAGTATATAATTATTTTGATTACGAAACTGACGACGACCACCCGTACAAAATCTGGGTTACAGACCGCGAAAAGAAAAAGTCAAAGGGCATTACTCTTAACAGAACATCTTTAAAGCTAAAAAAAGGCAAGACCTTTAAGCTCAAAGCCACCACAAACCCGAAGGGCAAAAAGGTTAAGTGGACAACAAGCAACAAAAAGGTTGCTACGGTTTCAAAGAGCGGAAAAGTTACCGCCAAAAAAGCCGGCAAGGCTAAGATAACGGCAAAGTTTACCTATAACGGCAAAACATATAAAAAGGTTTGCAAGGTAACAGTTGTTAAAAAGTAAAACTAAAAGCTCCGTAGGGCACAGCCTTGCGGAGCTTCTTTCTTATAATGTAGAATTGAGAATGTATAATGGAGAATTAAGGGTGGACTCTGTCCACACCTGATTAAAATTATTGTTCGAGCGAAGCGAGTAACCTAAATTCTCAATTCTCAACTCTCAACTCTCAATTCCTAACTCTCAATTCTCAATTTTCCATTTTCAATTCTTCTAAAGACTGAGGCGAGGTGTCGACCACCTCTATTTTTTTGCCCTGCATCCACAGGGACGGCGTAATACGCAGCTTATAGCCGTAGCCCGCGTCCATAGTCCAGTGCGCCGGCGGCGCTTCGGGCAGACCGTAAGCGGCAAGGATAGTAGTAATAACGCCCGAGTGCGATACGATTGCAAAATCCTGAGTACCCGTTTTAATGCAGCCGTCCACCACCTTTTCAAAAGCGTCGCATACGCGGTGAATAAACTCGGCGTTGCTCTCGCCGTGTGGCGGGCGGGCGTTAAGGTCGCCGACAAGCCACGCCTTAAAGTCCTCGTTATCCTTAAGGTCGTTCGCGCTCAGCTCCTCAAATTCGCCGAAATTGTATTCGATAAAATCATCTATTACAATTTTGTTATTTTTCGGAAACATAATTTCAGCGCTCGAAACGGCACGCCTTAGGGGCGACACGAACACCGCGTCGACCTTTGGATAGTGGTGTAGTTTTTGTATGTTTTTGAGTCCCGATACACCATCTGTGGACAGCGGATAATCGGTATGCCCAATATACAGTGCGTTATCATTTGCCTTTGTCAGACCGTGACGGAATAAATACAGATTGTATGATTTCAATTTCAAAACCTCCCCAAAAACCTTACAACAAAAGCGATTATTACAAAAAATTACAAATTTGCCAAGGTTATTTACAACAAGTATAATTAGGTCTATAATGAAAAAGCATTACAGAGCGTATAATAAGCGTATAATATTACTATATAAAAAGAGATGAATATATTAATGAATAAAGAAAAAGTAAGCAAGTTCTCCAGCGTACTTTCTCAACTAAGAAAGGAGCGTGGCATAAGCCAGAAAAAGGCTGCCACTGACTTGGGAATTTCGCAGGCGTTGCTGTCACATTATGAAAAAGGAATAAGAGAATGCGGACTTGATTTTGTAATCAGGTGCAGCGAATATTACGGCGTTACATCGGACTACCTGCTCGGTATGAGCGACAGCAGAACCGGCGTATCAATTAACCTCGACGACGAGAATAATCATTCTCTCGGAACGCTGGCAAACGCCACAAAGCAGCTGCTTGATGTTGCGAGCACCGTATCCTCCGCCGAGGACGCAAACAAATTTTTATACGATTATTACCTGCTTTCGCTTTACCGCGGAGCGCTTACGCTTGCAAAGGCGGGCGCGCTTCCGAAGGAGCTGTTTAAGATTGATTACACAATCGCAAGGGATTTGGCTTCCGCCGCAATAGCAGTTCAGGACGCAAAATTTGTACTCATTGAGGACAGGTCAAGAACAGGTACCGACGGCACTCAGCACACAGCGATTAAGGAGTTAATCGACCGCGCGGAGCAGCAAATCCTCGAAAGCTTTATATTAGGTTAATTAAACTGCCGAAAGGCAGTTTTTTATTTATGAATTATTAATTATGAATTATGAATTGAGGACGGGCTCCCCTTGGAGCGGGCGCCAGACCCTTTTGTCCGCAAGCGGACATTTCCCCTAGCAGGGGAATCGCCCGTACCCGATTATTATTTAAATATTTCTAAGAGGATTTTGGAGGAAATGTCTGCTGCGATGGGTTTGAAGGTCGGGTAATCGACCTGTACGCTCTCGTCGCCGCCGTCGCTGATTGAGCGCAAAACCGCAAATTTTACGCCGTTAATATAGCATACCTGACCGATTGCGCCGCCCTCCATTTCGCCGCAGCAGGCGCCGAAATCCGAAGCAATCTGAGCCTTCATTTTATCGCTTCCTATAAAGGTGTCGCCGCTTGCAACAGTACCGCTGAAAGTGCTGTAGCCGAGCTGTTTTGCGCTGTTTATAAGCGCGTTTGAAAGCTCGGGGTCGGTCGGAATTTTAACTATATTTAAGCCGTTAATAAGTCCCTTTTCCTCGCCGAGCGCGGTGATGTCTATATCGTACTGGCAAACGCTGTCGGCGACAACGACATTTTTAATAACTATGTCCTTACTGAGCGAGCAGCCGACGCCGATATTTATTACCGCGTCGATGTCAAAATTATCGAGCATAGCCTGAGTGCACTGAGCGGCGTTAACCTTGCCGGGCGAGCACTGAACGGCGCATATTTCGCGCGAGCCGATTTTGCCCGTAACGAATTCGCAGCCCGCTGCGGTTTTAACGGTCGGCTCTTCAATATGCGACTTGATTTTTTTGATTTCCACATCCATTGCGCCTATAATTCCAAGCATAATTTACTCCCTATTTGTGTTATGCAAAATGCGTTTATACAAGATATAGGGTTATTATAATATAAAATTTAAATAAATACAAGTTTTAGTTGACAAATTGCAATATATTTAATATAATATCTTGGCTATTAGTATATAAAATTGAGAATTGAAAATTGAGAATTGAAAATTTTGGTTACTCACTTCGCTCAAACAATTATATAATTGGGTGTGGGCTGCGCCCACCCGAAATTCTCCATTCTCCATTCTCCATTTTAAATTTTAGCAATACGCCTATGCTATACCGCATAGAGAAAATATAGATTAAGACCAGTTTAATCTTGGATAAGGAGTTGAAAAAGATGAAAAGAACCTTCCAGCCTAAGAAGAGACATGCTAAGAAGGAGCATGGCTTCAGAAAGAGAATGTCAACAAGAAACGGTAGAAAGGTGCTCGCTCGCCGCAGAGCTAAGGGCAGAAAAAAGCTTTCTTACTAATTGACGGATTTGAACGCAAGTTCAACAGATTATTTACAGACGGCTTAGCTGTCTGACGGGGGCGGTTTTTTGAAAAGTCAAACCCTTAAGGAAAACAAGGATTTTCGCAGGCTCTACTACAGGGGGAAAAGCATTGCTTCGCCCTGTCTTGTGACATACGCGATGAAGTCGAGAAATAAAGGTAACCGTTACGGCATAACGACCTCTAAAAAAATCGGCTCTGCCGTAGAGCGTAACCGCGCAAGGCGCGTTATCCGCGCGGCGTTCGCCCAACTCGAGGGCGATATTAAAGGCGACTGGGATTTTGTGTTTGTTGCAAGGAGCAAAACGAGCAAGGTTAAAATGCAAAGCGTGCTTAGCGATATGCAAAGCCACTTTGAAAAGCTTGGTGTAATTGATGAAAAAAATTAGCTCATTAATAAAAAAGACGGCTGTGTTTTTTATCAGAACATATCAGCTCACGCTCTCGCCGCGTTTTTCGCACGGAGCGTGCAGATATACGCCCACCTGTTCCCAGTACGCGCTCGAAGCTATCGAGATTCACGGCGTATTTAAGGGCTCGCTGCTTGCACTGCTAAGAATTATGAGGTGCAATCCGTTTTTCAAGGGCGGTTACGACCCTGTTCCCCCGAAAAAAGAAAAATAATTGAGGAAAATGCAAAGTGTATATTAACTTGTTTACCATGGCGGTAAAAAGCGTTAACTCAGGTATGGCGTTTTTTAAGCCGCTCTACTGGCTTTTTGGTAAATGTATGGAGGGGCTGCTCTTCGTATTTAACGACAGGTATTTTCTTGCGCTCATTGTTTTTACCGTTCTTACCAGACTTATTTTGTTTCCGCTTAACCTTAAGCAGCAAAAAACAATGGCAAAAACCAGCCGCATCCAGCCGAAAATCCAGAAAATCCAGAAAAAGTATAATGTCAGTGCAATAACCGACCCCAAGCAGCGCCAGAAAGCTAATCAGGCGCAGCAGGAGGAAATTCAGGCGCTTTACGCACGCGAGGGACACAATCCTATGAATATGGGCTGCGGACCGATGGCGTTTCAGATGATTTTCCTTATGGGTATTATCGGTATTATCTACTATCCTATTCAGTACATTATAGGTATTAATTTACCTAACGATACCGCAACAGCTATTGCCGAAACGCTTAAGATGGACGGCAGATATTTCCAGATTAGCTTGCTGCAGAATTTTGACCAGTATAAGGATACGCTTATGGCTGAGTGGCCTAAGCTCTTTACTGCGGACAAGGTTGCCGCTATCGAGGAATATAAAAGACATATGTATCTCGCGGGTATTGATATGACCCAGATTCCGCACTGGAAGGACGGAATTATCGTTATAATCCCGATTCTCTGTCTTGTTACCTCAATCGGCTCAACGATTGTATCTACTCTTATTCAGAAGAAGAACAATCCCGCTCAGGCGCAGCAGCAACAGCAGATGATGCTTATGATGCTAATGATGCCGCTATTCTCGTTTTACATCGCCTTTCAGGTATCGGCAGCGGTAGGTTTTTACTGGATTATTTCAAACCTTGTTGCTATTGTACAGCAGCTTGTTACCGCAAAATTCTTCCCGCCAAAGAGAAATATTGCGCGCGAAATGATTGAAAACACTATTCAGAGACGCTCAAGGGAAGAAAGTATTAAAAACACGAGAAATTAACGGAGGATTTATGATAAAGGAATTTATCGCTACCGGCAAAACTGTCGAAGAGGCGCTCGCTAACGCCAAAGCCGGTCTGAATGCTCCTGCGAAGTTTTCACTCGATGTCAAAACCGAAATTATCGAGATGCCGAAAAAGAAGTTCTTAGGTCTTTTCGGCGGAAGCGAGGCTAAAGCCAAGGCTTATTACGACGACGGAGTGAATGAAAAGAAGCCTTCAAAGAAGCAGAATAAAAAGAACTCTAACAAAAAGAATTCCAACAACAATAACAACGCTAATAAAAATCAGAAAAAAGAAGCTCCTAAACAGGCTGACGCACCTAAAAAGGCTGAGCCTAAGCCCGCACCAAAGGCTGAAAAGGCAGAGGCTAAGGGCGATTTTCCAAAGAGCGTTGACCTTGAATATGCAAAGAGCTATCTCGCAGAGATAGTTAAGGGTCTTGATGTTAAAGACGCAAAAATCGACGCTACCTATGAAGAGGGCGTTGTTACTATTGATTTAGAGTGTGACGACTACGGTATTATTATCGGAAGAAGGGGCGAAACTCTCGACTCTATCCAGTACCTTCTCTCGCTGGCTATGAAGAAGAACTCGAACGGCTATGTAAGAGTATCTATTAACGTAGGTAACTACAGAGAGAAGAGAAACGAAACACTCAGACATCTTGCAGAGAAGAACTCAAACTATGTTCTCAGAACAGGCAGAAGATACACCTTCGAGCCGATGAACCCGTACGAGAGAAGAATTATTCATACCACGGTTCAGGAGATTGAGGGCGTTGAGTCACGCTCGGTTGGTTACAATCAGGACAGACGCGTTGTAATCGAGCCCGTTGGCGGCGTAAAGAAAAACAATTCACGAGGCGGCAGAGGCGGCGCTCAGAAAAAGAGCAGCGCTACCACAACAAAGCCGGCTGACTACACGCCGAAAAAGGACAGAGCAGACCTGCCTAAATACGGTAAGATAGAAGTACCAAAAGATTAATTTAAACACTAATGGCGGACAAGGTCCGCCATTAATTATAGTAGTATTAATATAGGTGACTTAATGAGTAAGACTATTGCCGCGATTTCTACGGGTAACGCGCCCGGCGGAATCGGCGTAATCAGAATAAGCGGAAGCGACGCGGTAAGTATCGCCGACAAGGTGTTCGAGTGCAGGGACAAAAGCGCTCTTTCGGAGCTTGCGGGCTACCGCGCAAAATTCGGCAACATTGTTATAAACGGCGAAAAGGCGGACAACGCGGTTGCCCTTGTTTTTCGCGCGCCTAAAAGCTATACGGGCGAGGATGTTGTGGAGCTTTCTGTTCACGGCGGTCTGCTTATGGTAAAGAAAACGCTTGAAGCTGTTTTAAAAAACGGCGCCTCCCCTGCCGGCGCAGGCGAGTTCACAAAGCGTGCGTTTTTAAACGGAAAAATTGATTTAACTCAGGCGGAGTCCGTAGCTCAGCTTATTTCCGCCGAGGGCGAAACGAGTCTTAAGGCATCGTTTAACGCTCTGCAGGGCGCGCTGAGCACAAAAATTAACTCCGTACTCGAAAAGCTGCTCGACGCGTCGGCGCTAATGGCGGCTTGGGTGGATTATCCCGACGAGGAAATCCCCGAAATTACCGACGGCGAGCTTAGCAAAACGCTTAAGGAATGTAAAAGCGAGCTTAAAATACTGCTTGATAATTACGAAAACGGGGTTATTATAACTCAGGGCGTGTTAACTGCGATTGTGGGGCGCGTAAATGTCGGCAAGTCGAGCATTATGAATGTGCTCGCAAAAAAAGACAAGAGCATTGTTACCGACATTGCGGGCACGACGCGCGATATTGTTGAGGAGGAGATTAACCTCGGCGGTATTACCCTGCGGCTGATGGACACCGCGGGGCTGAGAACCTCTGATGATGTTGTAGAAAACATCGGTATTCAGAAAACCTATCAGGCGCTCGACGAGGCGCAGCTTATACTCGCGATTTTTGACGCGTCCACACCGTTTAGCGACGAGGACAGAGAGCTTGTGAAACGCTGCAAGGACAAGCCTGTTATCGCGATTTACAACAAGTCGGACTGCACGCGCAGCCTTGGTAACGAGCTTGCCGAGGACGCGTTTGACAATGTGGTTTATGTCAGCGCAAAGTTTGATGAAGGCTTTGACAAGCTTGAAAGGGTCGTCAGCAAAGTGCTTGGCGTGGCGGATTTTGACTCCTCCGCCCCGATGCTCGCAAACGCGCGGCAAAAGCAGAACTGCGAAAACGCATACGCTTCAATCTGCGAGGCGCTTGACGCGCTGCAGTGCGGTATGACCTTTGACGCGGTAAATGTAATGATTGACGCCGCGGCGGACGAATTATTATCGCTCACCGGCAAAAAAGCAAGCGAAGAAGTTGTGAATAACATTTTCAGCAAATTCTGTGTGGGAAAATAAAACTGTCTGAGCGAAGCGAGTAACTGATTTGGCGCCCCTGACAAGGGGAGCTGGTGCGAAGCACCTGAGGGGTGGTCAATACCTTTTAAGAGGTGTTGTTTAAAGACTACTTAATCTAAACGACCATCCCTCCACCGCAAGCGGTCCCCCTCCCTTTAGCAAGGGAGGCAATAAGGATTGGAGATTTTATGTACAAAGCAGGTCATTATGATGTAATAGTAATAGGCGCGGGGCACGCGGGTATCGAAGCTGCCCTTGCTTCGGCGCGCCTTGGCGTGAGCACTGCGGTGTTTACGATAAATCTTGACTGGGTTGGCAATATGCCCTGCAATCCGTCCATCGGCGGCACATCAAAGGGACATCTCGTGCGCGAGATTGACGCCCTCGGCGGCGAAATGGGCAAGGCTGCGGACAGATATTCTATTCAGTCGCGAATGCTAAACCTCGGCAAAGGTCCTGCGGTACATTCATTAAGGGCGCAGATTGACCGCCGCGAGTATTCGGCGGGTATGAAGCACATACTCGAAACGCAGGAAAATCTCGACATCCGTCAGGGTGAAATCTGCGATATAAATAAGGACGAAAACGGCTTGTGGCACTGCGTTACAAGGCTTGACGCCGAGTTCACCGCAAGGGCTGTTATTATCGCTACGGGTACCTTCCTCGGCGGCAGAATTTATATCGGCGATGTTTCATACGAAAGCGGACCCGACGGTATGTTCGCCGCGACCGCGCTCGCAAACTCACTTAAAAAGCTCAATATCCCGCTTCGCCGTTTTAAGACGGGCACACCGAGCAGGGTTAACCGCCGCTCGATTAATTTCGATAAATTAGAGGTGCAGCAGGGCGACGAGCGCACTGTTCCCTTCTCTTTTGAAACCGAAACCCCGCCCGAAAACAAGGTGGTTTGCCACATAACCTACACTAATGATAAAACTAAGCAGATTATTCTCGACAACCTGCACCGTTCGCCGATGTACAGCGGCAAAATCGAGGGCAAAGGTCCACGCTACTGTCCGAGCTTTGAGGATAAAATCGTACGCTTTTCCGAAAAGGAGCGCCACCAGCTCTTTATCGAGCCGTGCGGCGAAAATACAGAGGAGATGTACCTTCAGGGCTTGTCCTCCTCGCTTCCAGAGGATGTTCAGCTCGACTTTATCCACACTATCCCCGGGCTTGAAAACGCGGTGGTAATGCGTACCGCGTACGCTATCGAGTACGACTGCGTTGACCCGACCGCGCTTAAGGCGACGCTCGAGTTTAACGACATCGACGGACTTTACGGCGCAGGCCAGTTTAACGGCTCGAGCGGCTATGAGGAGGCTGCGGCGCAAGGGCTTGTTGCAGGAATAAACGCCGCGCTTAAAATTAAAGGCGAGGACGAGCTTATCCTCGACCGCGGCGGCTCTTATATCGGCACGCTTATTGACGATTTAATTACCAAGGGCTGTACAGACCCGTACAGAATGATGACCTCGCGCAGCGAGTACCGACTTGTACTGCGCCAGGATAACGCGGACGCAAGGCTTACCCCGACGGGCTACAAAATCGGGCTTATCAGCGAGGAAAGATATAATAAGTTCCTTAAAAAGCAGCAGCTTATTAAGGAGGAAATGAACAGAGTTACTAAGCTGTCTGTTCCCCTTTCCGACGAATTGCAGAATATGCTCGTATCGCGCGGCACTGCCGAGCTTAAAACAGGCTGCAAAATGCTCGAGCTTCTAAAGCGCCCACAGATTACCTACGACGACCTTGCACCGTTTGACACCGGGCGCCCCGACTTACCGTACGAGGTGTTCGAGCAGGTACAGATAATGATTAAGTACGAGGGTTATATTAAAAAGCAGGAGGCGCAGATTAAGGAAATGCGCCGAATAGAAAGTAAAAAAATTCCCGAAAACATTGACTATAAGGCGCTAAAGGGGCTAAGACTCGAAGCGGTTGAAAAGCTCGACAAGGTACGCCCTCAAAATCTCGGCCAGGCGAGCCGCATCAGCGGCGTAAACCCTGCCGACATCACAGCGCTTAACATAATACTTGAAACACTATGATTAATAAAGATTTATTAAAAAACGAGGCTGCAAAAATCGGCGTAGAGCTTGACGACACTGCGCTTGACAGGTTTGACGTTTATGCGAAACTTCTCGTCGAAAAAAACAGGGTTATGAACCTTACGGGCATAACCGAGCCCGACGAGATTGTAATTAAGCACTTTATCGACAGTCTTGAGCTAATGAGGTTCGCAAAGCTTAATAGCGGTGCAAGAGTTGCGGATATAGGCACGGGCGCAGGCTTCCCGGGCGTTCCCCTGCTGATTGCAAATAACGATATAGAGCTTACACTCGTTGACTCGCTTAAAAAAAGGCTTGACTTTTTGCGCGAGGTGCTGAGCGAGTGTGAACTTGATGCAGAAATTATACACTCGCGCGCCGAGGACGCGGGGCAAAACGCGGTTTTGCGTGAAACCTTTGATATAGTTACCGCGCGCGCGGTAGCGCCGCTTAATGTGCTGGCGGAGTATTGCCTGCCTTTTGTTAAGGTCGGTGGAAGCTTTTTGGCGCTTAAGGGCACAAGCGAGGATATTACTCAGTCTGAGGACGCTCTTTCTGTTCTCGGCGGCAGTATTGAGAACATTTATGAGTACGAACTGCCGGGCGGCTATAAAAGAATAATTGTTTATGTGAAAAAAATATCGCAAACTCCGACACAATACCCCAGAAAATCCAAGAAAATAGCAACAAAACCGCTATAATGATAACTGTTTATGTCAAACAAAGAGGATTTCTCACGATGAGAAATCCTTTATTTTTTTCAATGTTTATGTTAATATGTAGCTGTAAGGAGGTTGTCCGATTGAACGATATAAATTATATTAAAACCGAAAAGCTGTTACCTAACCCGTATCAGCCGCGGCATAAATTCGATAGCGACGAAATGCTCGCACTTGCAAATTCAATTAAAGAAAACGGCGTGCTGCAACCCTTACTAATAAGAAGAATAAATAACAGCGACTATTTTGAGATAATTGCCGGCGAGCGCAGGCTGAGGGCGTCGATACTCTCGGGTATAGAAAAAGTACCTTGTATAGAGGTCGACTGCGACCACGAGCAAAGCGCGGTGTACTCAATACTTGAAAACATACAGCGAAGCGATTTAAGCTTTTTTGAGGAAGCGGCAGCAATCGGACAGCTTATGGAGCACTTCGGTATGACCCAGACAGAGGTAGCTAAAAGGCTCTCTAAAAGCCAGAGCGCGCTATCTAACAAGCTGAGATTACTTAAATTGCCCGTAGATGTGCGCTATTTTATAGAAAAAGAAGGTCTTACGGAGCGTCACGCGCGTGCGCTATTGCGCCTTGAGAGCGAAAAGGACATATGGGCAGCCCTTAATATAATAAAGGAAAAGGGCTTAAATGTCGAAAAAACAGAGAAACTGATAGACTCACTAACCGACAATAAAGTCAAACCGCGTCGAAGTGTGGTTAAAGTATACCGAGATGTGCGAATATTCGTGAACACTGTCAATAAAGCAATCGAAACTATGAAGGCATCAGGAATAGATGCTATTTCGGACAAGACCGAAACGGACGATTATATAGAATTTATGGTACGCATACCTAAAAACAAGAACACGGAGACGCCTTTAAAGGTACTTTCCTCTAATTCAGCTTAAAACGGGCAACCGTTTTAAACATATTCTCCTCTTTTCATCACACGGGACAGACGGGCTTAGCGGCTCGTCTGTTTCGTGTTATTATTTATGTTTCACGTGAAACTCGTCCCCAGATGCGCCGTGATTAAAGCAGTTTGCAAGGCAAACCGCTAACAATCACTTAGCACCTGTCTCCTCTTCAAAAAATTGCATCAGCGCAATTTTTTGATAATCGGAAATTACGCTGATGTAATTTCCGATAGAGGAAATACATTCGGAGCGATTATTAATATAATGTGAAACATTATATTTCAATCGCGTAGTGTGTATTGACGAGTTTCACGTGAAACATTACTATATATTGATATTCTCGTAAACGGTGCTACAAGATATGAAAAATGCCGATTTTTTCTTGAAAGTGCGGATATAATATAGTATAATTACTATTGTATTAATTAAAGAGGTGTTTTTATGGGAAAAACCGTAGCAATTTTTAACCAAAAAGGCGGTGTAGGTAAAACTACAACCTGCGTTAATATGGCTGCCGCGTTAGGCGCGAAGGGCAAAAAGACCTTACTTGTCGATGTTGACCCCCAGGGCAACACAACATCTGGTGTAGGCGTCGACAAAAGTGATGTAGAATACTCAACATATGATATTTTAATCAATGATGTTGCGGCTCGCGCCATTATGGTAGAGACAGATTACAGGAATTTGTGGCTTCTCCCTGCCAATATGGACCTTGCAGGCGCGGAATTAGAGCTTGCTGACAGCGAAAACCGCAACAAAGCCTTAAAAAAGGCGCTTGCAACGCTTGTTATGGAGTTCGACTACATAATTATCGACTGTCCGCCGAGCCTGGGGCTGCTTTCGATTAACGCTCTCGTTGCCGCGGACACGCTTATTGTTCCGCTTCAGTGCGAATACTACGCGCTCGAAGGACTTTCTCAGCTTGTCAGCACGGTTAGAACCATAAAACAGCATTATAACGAGCATTTAGAGCTTGAGGGCGTGCTGTTTACTATGTACGACAGCCGCTTAAAGCTCACTCAGCAGGTAATTGACGAGGTTAACAAGTACTTCCCGGGTAAGACCTATAAGACTATGATTCCGCGCTCGGTTAAAATTGCGGAAGCGCCGTCCTTCGGCGAGCCGGTGATTTATTACGAGAAGTACTCAAAACCCTCTTTCGCATACAAAAAATTCGTCGACGAATTTCTCAAAGTACAGTAAGATTATCTGAAACACATAGATAGAGGAGAATTGATATGGCAAAAAAGACAGGTCTGGGCAAGGGCTTGGGCGCGCTGATGCTTGAAAACAGCGTTGACTCGTCGCTTTCTACAAGCACTCTGCCGATTAACGACATTATACCTAATAAAGACCAGCCGCGTAAAACCTTTGACGAAGCGGCTTTGGAGGAACTCGCGGAGTCAATCAGGCTTCACGGCGTATTACAGCCGCTGCTCGTAAGACCGCTCACCACAGGCGGCTATCAGCTTGTTGCGGGCGAGCGTCGCTGGCGCGCGTCGCGTATGGCGGAGCTTAAGGAAGTACCCGTAATTATAAAAGAGCTTGACGACACCGAGGCTATGCAGATTGCGATTATCGAAAATCTGCAGCGTGAGGACCTGAACCCGATTGAAGAGGCTGAGGGCTTGCAGGCGCTTATTGATAAATGCGGCTTTACTCAGGAGGAGGCTGCGGCGTCGGTGGGCAAGTCGCGTCCCGCGATTACCAACTCGTTAAGACTTCTTAAGCTGCCCGAGGATGTGCGCGAAATGACAAAGAGCGGCGCTATCAGCGCGGGTCACGCGAGGGCGCTTCTCGCGTTCGATAACGAGGCGCTTATCCGAGAGGTTGCCGACCAGATTGTTTCAAAGAAACTTACGGTACGCGATGTTGAAAAAATGGCGAAACGCCCTGTTTCCAAGGCTTCCGGCAAAACTACAAAGCGCCGCGACAGCTTTTACGACGAGGTTGAGCTCGCGCTATCCGAGGCACTCGGCACTAAGGTACGCGTAAACAACGGTCGCAACAAGGGCACGCTTGAAATCGAATTTTACACCTTAGAGGATTTAAAAAATATAGCAAACGCAATCTATAAGGATTAGGCACAGGAGGACAAAAATGCTTGATATTAAATTTGTAAGGGAAAACCCCGAAATCGTAAAAGAGAACATAAAAAAGAAGTTCCAGGACAAAAAGCTTGAGCTTGTTGACAAGGTAATCGCGCTCGACGAGGAGAGAAGAAGCGTTATCGTCAGGGCTGACGAGCTTCGCGCTAACAGAAATAAGATTTCAAAGGAAATCGGCGCGCTTATGTCGCAGGGCAAGCGCGAAGAGGGTATGGCGCTTAAAGAAAAGGTTACCGCTCAGGCGAAGGAGCTTGAGGAGCTTGCGGCTAAAGAAAACGAGCTTACCGCCAAGGTTACCGAAATTATGATGTCTATCCCGAACATCATCGACGACAGTGTTCCGATCGGCAAGGACGACAGCGAAAACGTCGAGGTGCAAAAGTACGGCGAGCCCGTTGTTCCGGAGTGGGATATCCCTTACCACACCGATATTATGGAAACCTTTGACGGTATTGATATGGACGCCGCTGGTCGCGTTGCCGGCAACGGATTTTACTACCTTATGGGCGACATCGCCCGCCTTCACAGCGCGGTTATCAGCTACGCGCGCGACTTTATGATTGACAGAGGTTTCACCTATGTTGTGCCGCCGTTTATGATTCGCTCTAATGTTGTAACGGGCGTTATGAGCTTTGAGGAAATGGACGCTATGATGTACAAGATTGAGGGCGAGGACCTCTATCTTATCGGTACTTCCGAGCACTCGATGATAGGTAAATTTATCGACACAATCACCCCCGAGGACAAGCTCCCGCTCACGCTTACATCCTATTCGCCCTGCTTTAGAAAAGAGAAGGGCGCGCACGGTATCGAGGAGCGCGGCGTGTACAGAATTCATCAGTTTGAAAAGCAGGAAATGGTTGTTGTTTGTAAGCCCGAGGAGTCGATGTACTGGTTCGACCAGCTGTGGCAGAACACCGTTGACCTTTTCAGAAGTCTTGACATCCCGGTAAGAACTCTCGAGTGCTGCTCGGGCGACCTTGCCGACCTTAAGGTTAAGAGCGTAGATGTCGAGGCGTGGTCACCGAGACAGAAAAAGTATTTCGAGGTAGGCTCCTGCTCGAACCTCACCGACGCGCAGGCGCGCAGACTTAAAATAAGAGTTAAGGGCGAAAAGGGCAACTACCTCGCTCATACGCTTAACAATACGGTTGTTGCACCGCCGAGAATGTTAATCGCATTTCTCGAAAACAACCTTAACGCCGACGGTACGGTATCAATCCCCGAAGCGCTCAGGATGTATATGGGCGGCAAAGATAAAATTATACCAACGAAGTAAGAAAGGCACCCTGCAGGGTGCCTTTTAAATTAGGAATTCGGAGCTCAGAATGCGGAATTGTGGTTACTCGGCTTCGCGCCCTACAACTTTCCCTACGCTTATCGTAATGTGTGTGCGTAGGGGTTGGCGTCCTCGACACCCGCCTTTTATTGTCCGAGCGCAGCGAGTAACTAAAAGCTCAAAGCTATAAGCTGAAATGCGCGAGTATTCACACATTTCGGTGCAAATAATATAATGTAACAGACTATGTATATTTATACCAAATGTGAATATTGTATATTGAACTTTATGCTTTATGTAGTAAGATACAAGTGTAATAAGTATCGGAGGTGCGATATGAAACAGATTAAAAAAGACATCGGTGAAACCGTAAAAACAACATTTATGATACTGCTAGGAAATGCGCTTTTGGCGTTTTTGGTAGCGGCGTTTATTATCCCGCACAATATCGTTATGGGCGGCACTACGGGTATCGCGCTTGTCGCGGCTAAGCTGTTCGGCGCGGACACCGCACTCGTGGTGTTTTTGCTCAACCTTGCGCTTTTGGTGCTCGGGCTTGTGGTTATCGGCAGAAAGCTATTTTTTACAAGCATTGCAAGCACTGTTCTGTACCCCGTTTTTCTCGCCGTAATGCAAAGGATTCCGGGCATTGACAGCTTTACGGACAACACGCTTCTGGCGGCGCTGTTTGCGGGCGTGCTTATGGGCGTGTCGCTCGGGCTTGTTATGCGCGTCGGCTCGTCGACGGGCGGTATGGATATTGCAAATCTTGTGCTGGCAAAATGGTTTCACAAAGGCGTTGCGATATTTGTTTATATAACGGATATTATCGTCGTGGGCGCGCAGGCGATTATCTCTACGCCCGAGCAGATTATGATGGGTATAGTCGTGCTTGTGCTCGAGTCGCTCGTGCTCGACAGGGTTATGGTGTTCGGCAAATCGCAGCTTCAGGTCTATGTTGTATCCAAAAAGTTCGACGAAATCCGCGTTAAGTTTCTGACCGAGCTTGAAGCGGGCGTTACGATGAACTATATTCAGACGGGCGCTCTCGGCGAGGAGGAAAAAGCAGTTGTTTGCATCATCCCGTCGCGCAAGCTCTATTACGCTAACGAGATTGTGCGCTCCGTCGACCCCGAGGCATTTGTAACGGTTACCAAAATAAAAGAGGTCAGCGGCAGGGGCTTTACTGCCGAGAGGCGTTACTCCGAATTAAAAACAAAAATTTCCGACTAAAAAAAGCGCGACGATTTAACAAATTTTAAATGTGTTTAACGCAATCTTTTAGATTGCGTTTTTATTTCGTTGACACAATAATTATAAATATGATATAATATTTTTGTTAAACGTTTCACTTAAGAAAGGAGTAATTTTTGTGAAAAAAACATTATCGTTATTATTAACATTTGTAATGCTGCTCAGTGTTACGGCAGGGCTTAACATTCAGGCTTTTGCAGACATTGAACTTTCAGATGGCAGCAACACGGTTACCGTTGAGGCTGACGGCAGCGCATTCTTTACCCCAATGAGCGGCGGCGATATGTATATGTTTGAATTCGCTACGCAAAACGAAAGCGGCGAGGACCCCGCGTTTGCCACTTTGTATTATGAGGGCAATCCTATTCAGCCGTATTACAGAAGCTCAAAATATTACTACGACGGCGTTACCGACAATGCGATTAGCGTTAATTTTTACAAGGGCTTAGAGACAGGCGAAAGGTACGAGCTTACCTTTGCAGAGGCGCACAAGAATCTCAGCGTAAAGATTACGCATAAAAACTCCTCAAGCTTTATTAACAAGGTAAGAATTAAGGCAAAGAGCAAGCTTGACAAATACTCATACGGCAAAAAATTTGCCGGTATTGACTTATCGGTATCCAAGCTCAACCGCGAAAACACCTCCGACGGCAAAACCACCGTATACAAAACAAGCACGCTTAAGCTTGTGTCGTCAGAGCTCAGAAAGCACAAAAACGACAATCTGTATTATTATTACGAATCCTACGACGAGTATATCAAAAACTCAACAAAGGTTTCTAAAACCGCAAAATTAAAAGGCAGTTATTTTTACGTTGCCACCTTTAAGATTGACGAAAATCTTGACAGGTACTTCCTTAAGGATTTTGTAGATTATGATACGTACGTAAGCGGCAAAAATATCGGCGAGGCGTGCTATAAGATTACAAGCTCAACGCTTAAGGTTATATTCTGGGTTGACGGTATTCATTACGCAAAGGACGGCATTAAATACCAAATCAACAGTAAAGCGGCTCACGTAGCGGGCAGAACAAGCAAAAAAATTAAAAACATCAAGATTAAAAGCAAGGTTTCGGACAAAAAGGTAACCGAGGTTAACGACTATGCCTTTGATAGCAAAGATATTAAGTCTGTAACCTTCCCGAGCACTGTTACAAAAATCGGCTACAGGTCGTTTAACAGATGCACAAAGCTTAAAAAGGTTAAGCTCCCTTCAAAGCTTAAAAAGGTTTCTATTGCTCCGTTTGAAAGCTGCAAGGGCATTACGGCTTTTGAAATCAGCAAAGACAACAAATACTTTAAAACCGTTAACGGCGCGCTTTACCGCAAAAAGGACAACAAGCTTATACATTATCCGCTTGGCAAAAAGGGCACAAAATACAACGTAATTAAGGGCACAAAAGAGATTGCGTGCGCAGCGTTTTACGATTCTTCAAAGCTTAAAAAGGTATATATTCCAAAGTCGGTTAATTTAATAGAAAGATACGCTTTTTCAGATTCTAAAATCACCGATATTTACTACGGCGGCACAAAGTCGCAGTGGAAAAAAGCGCTTAAAAACGGCAATTATTCAAGCGACGAGATTAATATAAAAATACACTACAATGCTAAAAAACTATAACATAAAAAATGGCGGTATCACCGTCATTTTTTTGTTGCAACAACAGTGTAACAATGTTATAATTATTATATCAATATAAACTTGAAAGGAGAAATAAATGAAAAAAACATTATCAATCTTATTATCATTTGTAATGCTGCTCAGCATTACCGCAGGGCTTAACATTCAGGCTTATGCCAAGGACATAATTGTTCAAGCCGGCACAACCACGCTTACCGTTAAAGCGGAGGACAAAGTGGTATTTACACCAAAAGGCAGCGGCACTTATGTTTTCCAATGCATTAACACCGTTTCGGGCGAGGATTCGGAGTATTTAACTCTTTATCACATGGTTGGCGACGGAAACGAGGATTATATGGACTCTTTCTATCAGAAAACCAACTACGACTATATTAATGATAAAGAGTACGCTACGTCAACAAGCGTTTATACATCGCTTGAAAAGGGCGAGGATTACTGCATCTATATGGGCAGCGCCCACAGCAAAATGAAGCTTAAGATTACGCATAAGGACTCCTACAGCTTTGCAACAGACGTATATGTCAAGGCAAAGAGCAAGCTTCCCAGCCTGGCGTACGGCAAAAAGTATAAGGCTCCCGAATTCAAGGTAACTGTTTTTAAGCGCGAGTTCGCACAAAAAGACGCAAGCTACAAAAAAACTGACCTTAAGCTTTCTTCCACCACATTAAGAAAATCTACGGATTCAAACTACCATGAAACATACGCCGGTGTTATCAAGCACTCAAAGAAGGTGTCAAAGAACACCAAGCTCAAGGGCGAATATTATTTGCTTGCAACATTTAAGCTTAAAGACAGCAGCGACAAGTATTTTATTCCCGACTGCACCCGCGCCGAGGCTTTTTCAAGCGGCAACAATCTTTACGGCCACGGCGCAACAAAGGTAACAAACAAGAGCGTTACCTTTGTATATACAATCGTCGCTAATGAATTTGTAAAAGACGGACTGCTTTACAGCATGGACACCCCAAAAACCGCAAGCGTACTCGGTCTGTCAAACAAAAAGCTTAAAAATGTAAAGATTAAGAGCAAAGTTAACGGCGCAAAGGTAAGAAATATCGGTTACTTTGCGTTTAGCAAAACCAAAATCAAGAGCGCTTCAATTCCAAGCACCGTAACCTTTATTGCTTATGCTGCATTTGCAGACTGCAACAAGCTCGGCGACGTTAAGCTCCCTGCAAAGGTTAAAACCATCGAAGGTGCAGCTTTTGCGGGTTGCCGTTCGATGAAAGCGTTTTCAATCAGCAAAAAGAATAAGTATTACAAGACGACAGACGGCGTACTTTATACTAAAAAGAACAAAACCCTTGTGCAGTATCCTGCAGGCAAAAAGGGCAAAAAATACAATGTTGAAAGCAAAACAAAGGTTATTGACCTTTGCGCATTTGCAAGAACAAAAAATCTTAAAAAGGTTTATATTCCAAAGTCTGTAAAAGAAATTTACGGCTCTGCGTTTAACGAGTCAAGCGTTACCGACATTTATTATGCCGGTACAAAAAAGCAATGGAAAAAACTAAAAGAATACATCAGCAAAGAAGAGCTTAAAAAAATAAAGGTTCACTATAACGCAAAAAAATTATAATAATACAAAACAAAACGGGGACGGCGTTGCCGTTCCCGTTAATTAAAAGATATGGAAAAAGTTAAGTTTAATTTTAACATCTTAAAAGACCCTGCCGCGCTGATAATTTGTATCGGCGCTTTTTGTGTGGGGCTTTTTAACGAGTTTGTGTGCGCCGCCTTTGGCATAGCGGTTGCGGCTTTGCTGCTTGTTAAAGCGGCTAAACAAAAAAAGCTGAGTATCGGGCTTAACCTTGCGCTCATTTCGGTCTGCGCGGTGAGCTTTGGCTTTTTGGTGACAGCGCTTTGGGGCGTGGATAAATACTATTCGCTGCTCGGGTTTACTAAGTTTTTGCCGCTTGTGCTGTTTTACGTCTATGTTACGCAAAAGGACGAAAACGAGGCGCTTAAATCGCTTGACCTTGTGCCGCTCGCGGGCGCGGTGATGACCGTGCTGTCGGGCGTGCTGTCGCTTGCGGTTAAAAACAAAGAGCTGTTTTTGGTCAAGGGCAGGCTCAGCGGTTTTTTTCAGTATCCGTCAACCTTTGCGCTGTTTTTGATAATCGGCATAATAGTTTTGTCTAACCAAAAGCTGAGCGTGCCAAACGGCATAATCGGCGCGGTGCTGATTGCGGGCGTATTTTTGAGCGGCAGCCGTACCTCGTTTATAGTGCTTGCGCTTGTGGTGCTCGCGCTTGTTTTTACCGCGCAAAACAAGGCGTTCAGGCGCTTTGCTCTGATTGCGTTTGTGCTTGTTCTGGTCGGCGCGGTTGTGTATTCGCTGGTTGATTCGGATTCGCCTGTTGCAAGGTTTTTAAAAATTTCGCTCTCGTCCGTAACGCTTAAGGGCAGACTGCTTTACTTTAAAGACGCGTTGCGGCAGATTGCCAAGCGCCCCTTCGGGCTCGGCTATATGGGCTACTATTTTTCGCAGGGCAGCTTCCAGACAGGCGTTTACGCAAACCGGTATGTCCACAACGAGCTTTTGCAGCTGTTGCTTGATATCGGCTGGGTGCCCGCACTGCTTTGTGTCGCGTGGGTAGGCACTGCATTGTTTAACAAAAACAAGCCGCTTTATGTAAAACTCATTATCGCAGCGGCGGCGCTTCACAGTATGATGGATTTTGACTTGCAGTACCTTGCAATCGACTTTATACTTTTAGTCTGTCTTGCAAGCGATAAAAACAAAAGGGAGGTCGGCGTTAAAAAATCCGCCCTTGCAGCGGTAGTTACTGTGTTTGCGGCGGTTACGGTATTTTCTGCCTACCTCGGCGCAAGCTCGTTTTTGTTTTTGATAAACAAAAGCGACTCGGCGGTTAAAATATGCAAATACAATACTATGGCGCAGATTGACGCGCTTGCCGCCACCGACGACCTTGACGAAAAGCTTGAAATAGCAAACACTATCATTAAAAACGACAAATACATCACCAACGCTTACAGCGCCAAGGCGCAGTATTACTACGACGACGGCGACATACAAAAAACGATTGAGCAAAAGCTGCTTGCGCTTAAATACAATCGCTATTCGCACGACGAGTACGAGGATTTGTGCGGCGTGCTGCTTGCGATAATCCCCGAGTATATCGAAATGGGCGATTACGACAGCGCGCAGTACTGTATAGACAAGCTTGCCGCCTTGCAAAAATCACAAAAAAAGCTTAAAAACAGTACGGACAAAATCGCCTACGATTTACCCGAAAAGCCCGATTTTACCCTCCCCGACGAGTACAAAGAGGCAATCGAGTATTATACAAGCTTGTAGGGAGCGACTCCCCTACAAATCCATGTTGGTGCGTTAAATCGTAGGGGAGGGTCTCCGCGCCCTCCCGTTATTGCTTGAGGCGTAAGCCGAGTAACCAAAAGCTATTAGCTCTAAATGTAAACATTTTTTTAACTCTGTTGACAGCAAAAATAATAAACAGTACAATAATTATGCTGGCAAATTCAAAATTTGCAATATCAGGCGTAAAATTTGGCAGCGAGCAATCGCTGCCGTTATTTGTTCAGGAGGGAAGCAAATGAAAAAATCATTATCAATTTTGTTAGCTGTTTTAATGCTGCTTAGCACGCTCTCACCTTTTTGCGCTTTGGCAGACAGTATACAAAAAACAAGCGGCTCGTGCGGCGATAACGCAACGTTTGAATTAAAAAACGGCGTGCTTACTATTACCGGTACGGGCGAAACCACGTCACACCCCTGGCTCGAAATAGGCGAAACAACAAATATCAACAAGGTTATTATAGGCGAGGGAATAACAGCTGTTGATGAACATTCATTTGCTAAGTGTGTTAAGCTTAAGGAGGCGGTTTTACCGCAGAGCCTTACCGGTATTAAGCAATACACCTTTTTTAAGTGCAAAAGCCTTGAAAAAGCTGACTTGCCCGATAACTTAAAATATGTTGGTATGTCTGCATTTCAGGGTTGCGAATCGTTAAAAAAGATTGACCTGCCCGAAAGCGTTGAAAGAATATATTCAAGCGCTTTTAACGGTTGCCACTGTGCAAAAGGCAAGCTGTATTTAAGAAAAAACTTATTTATCGAACTGTATGCGTTTAATTATTGCAAAAGCCTTGAAGAGATATATTTTGAGGACGGCTTTTCAATGGATAATTTTACAAGCACACGCCCGTTAAAGGTGTTTAATTATTGTGAAGGCGTCAAAAAAATACATATTCCCGGCAGTATGAAACAAATGAACAGCTCGCTGTTTTCAAACTGCACATCGTTAACAGATGTAACAATCAGCGAAGGCGTTGAAACTGTCAGCGGCTTTGCAAACTGCACCGCGCTTGAAAAAATCGTATTACCCAAAAGCGTTAAGACAGTTTATAATAGCGCATTTTACGGATGTGAAAGTTTAAAAACCGTTAAAATACAAAGCAAACTAAGCAGTATAGACGAATACACGTTTTATAATTGCCCAAATTTAAAAACGCTTAAAATACCTTACGGCGTTGACAGTGTGGGCAAGCGCGCCATTGGTTATTACGAAACGGTTGACGAAGCTGGCGAAAACTCTGAGGGCAGCACCAAAGAGATTAAATCCGAACACAAGGTTAAAAACTTTAAGGTCTACGGCAAAAAGTGCAAGGCGCTGACTGACTATTGCAAAGATAACGATTTAAAGTTTATTGATATGTACGATGTCGGCAACGCCACCGCTTCACCTAAATCGCAAACCTATACCGGCAAAAGCATAAAAGCGTCTGTTACCGTAAAGCTTGCGGGCATAACGCTTAAAAGGGATACCGACTATACGCTTAAGTATGCAAACACAGTTAACGTAGGCACCGCAACGGTAACTATTACAGGCATCGGCAAGTATAAGGGCACCCTTGTTAAAACATACAAAATTAACCCCAAACCCACCGAGATTAAAAAGGTAACTGCAGGCAAAAAGAGCTTTAAGGCGTATTGGAAAAAGCGTGACGTTAAAACCTATCAGCTGCAGTACAGTACATATAAAAGCTTTAAAAACGGCAAGAAATTGACCGTTAAAGGCACAGCAAAAACAGTTAAAAATCTTAAAGCAAATAAAAAGTATTATGTAAGAGTACGTACGTTTAAAACAATTAAGGGCGTAAAGTATTACAGTAAGTGGTCCGAGGCTAAGACGGTTAAGACGAAGTAAGCTTACAGCTTGAGGGTGGACAAAGCCCACACCTGATTATTTCGGGCAGGCACAGAGACCTGCCCCTACTATCCACTATCCACTATTCACTATATACTATACACTTTATTGCCCATACGGGCAATCGAAAAAGCCGTTTGCTTTTTCGCGGGAGCCGACGGAGCGACTCCCCTACAAATCCATGTTGGTGCATTAAATCGTAGGGGAGGGTCTCTGCGCCCTCCCGTTATTGCTTGAGGCGTAAGCCGAGTAACCAAAAGCTCATAGCTCATAGCTATAAGCTGAAAAAGGCTATCTCCGTTTGGAGATAGCCTTTTTTTTACTGCAATTATTATGCCCACGGGTTTTGTGATTGCGGTGTCCTGATGTCCGACAGGAAGGTGTGTTCCCACAAAAACCACTCGTCAGTGCTCGGCTTATGCCTTAGCGTTACCTGCCTTGGCGAATCTGCGCCCGAGGAGTGCAAAAACAGTGTTGCGTAATCCTGATTTGTGTAGGAATACGGGTTGTCGCTGACCGTAATCTGAATAGGTCCGGGCGGGATTGTGTAGTCGTTTTCGACCGATGTGCCCGTTATGTACGAGCGCGGTACATATCCCTTGCCGCCGAGTCTGTCGCGTATGAACTGAATGTCGAAGGTCGACAGCGGGCGAGGACCTTTTATATAATTAAGCATTTCGATAGTCTGGTTAACATCCTTTTCGTAGTTGCAAAATGCCGCAACCGCGAGCGCCGCCATTTTAAACGGCGAGCGAAAACAATCCTGAGATTGTGCCAACTGCTTAATTTCGTCGAGGTTTTCGGGGAGCTTAGGAAATACGATAACTTCACTTTTATTCATCAGAATTTACCTCCGCCGCCGCCGTGCGTTGAGCCTGAGGACGAGGTGTGCGTAGAGCTTCCGCCGCCGCTCGAGCTGTCGCTGCGCGCAGTCTTTGATACATTCGAGTACAGGAACTGCTCGTGCGCCTGAGTTACATTAAGGCTGCCCTGCACAAGATAATCCGCAGCGTTTGCCTTAAACTGAACGGGCTTGTAGCTCTTTTTAACGCTGAACACAACGATAAGTGCAATTACAATGGCAATTATTGCCGAAATTGCAATGCTTTTTGCGGTTTCGCCCTTCTTTTCGCCCTCAAAGGTTATGCCGTAGGTGTCTGTGTAAAGATGATTTGTGTCGTATGGCGTACCCTTTTTTGCCTCTGCGGTAAGCTCGCTTACCAAAGATGCGTACTTGTCAAGCGCAAGGTAGTAGCTGCCCTGCGAAAGATAGGGAACAACCTCGTTTTCAACAAGCCTTACGCCGTAATCGGTGATAGCCGTGATTGCATATCCCTTAGTCGAGATGTGCCAGTCCCTGTCCTCCATACTGATAAGGAACAGGCAGCCGTCGTTTGCATATCCGTTATAGTCGTAGTAATCGTCCGCGTACGCTTCGGGCGACTTGCCGTCGAGCGTGTTGGTAGTAACTGCGACAACATCCATACCCGTGCTTGTGCTTACAGATTCGAGAACTGCCTCGAGCTGCATAGCTTCCTCGGCGGTAAGGAGTTGCGCGTTATCGACGAGATACTGCTTTTCGTCCGCGTGCGCGAACATAGGAAGCGACATTAATACAACTATAAATAATGCTAAAGAAACAGTAAGTTTTTTCATAATGCACACCTCCTTAAAAAATTCCGAACAGCCTTGCAACGCCGAAAATAAGCGGCGTGCCGACAACTGTAATTGCTGCAAAAAGGCCTGCAAGCTTAGCCTTGCTTACCGGAATATTACCTACGATTTTACCGGTCTGACCGTTCATACCGAAGGTGAGCTTTTCGCCCTTATACTCGGTGTTAAGAATCCATACGGGATAAAGCGCGTATTTCGCAACGCCGCCGTAAATCTGAACCGCGCTTGACTTGGTAGTAACTGTAGAAAAGCCCGAAACGGTGGTTTTAAGCGTGTCCTCACAGCTTGTTTTAATACGCTGATTAGCTCTGTCGGTGCTGTTTTCCATAGTTACATCGTACTTGTCTGCAAGAAAGCCTGCAAGGTACGCCGTCTGGAACGGAACAGCCTCGTTAAAGTTAAACGGCTCAATGCTTTCCATAAGCTCGTCGGGCATTTTGGTAGAGCCGTCAACGGGTATGTTCATAAAGCTCATATAACCCGCGCGGTAAATATCGAAATAGCTTGTTTCGGTGTAATTGTATTTTGAGTCGCTCCAGGTTCTAACCCTTGTGCCGGTGTATGTAACGCTTGCGCTTGCGTTGCTGTCAAACAGCCAGAACGGAACATAAATACCCTTAATCTCGTTAAGTCTGTTTTCGCTCTTAAACGTTGAGGGCGCAAACTTCTTTTTGCCGACATACTGCTTGAGCGCATTTTTTGCACCGTTTTTGTCGTGCTTAAAGGGAATAACGAAATCGGGTTTGAGGTCGCCCGAGAGCATACCGCTCATAACAACGGGGTTGCCGCAGTACGGGCAGGAGGTCGCAGCCGTGTTAGCGTCGCCCACAATCTCGCCGCCGCACGAGTTACAAATATAAACATTCATACCCTCGTTAGCGCTCCATGAGCTCTGCTGATTCTGCCACGAGAACGAGTCGCCCGTAACGCTCTGCGCCTCGTTTACCTGCTGCTGTACAGGCTGCGCACCCTGCTGCTGACTGAGCCTTTCGTCAACGCCCTGCAGCATTGAAACATCGTACTCGCTTTCGCAGTACGGGCACTTCATCTTCTGCGTTGCAGTGTCAAACTGAAGCGCACCGCCGCAAGCGGGGCATTTGTATTCAAATAATTCTGACATAAACTACTCCTTTCAGTCGAAAAGTTGATAGATTTCCTCAACTTATATTATATATTAAGTTATCGTTTTTTTCAATCAAAAAAAAGTAACTGTCATTTTATACAAATTAATGCGCCCTTGTTTGTGCAAAGCGCTCAAAAAACGAAAAACACAAAAAATATTGAGCGAATTTTGGCAAATCGTCGTAAATATATGCTATAATCAATATGATTATAATATCGGCTTGAAAAAGCCCAATCTAAATTTTTTAAAGGAGTAAAATTATGGGACTTATCAGAGCAGGTATCGGCGCACTTGGCGGCGCAACGGCTGACCAGTGGAGAGAGTATTTCTACTGTGACAGCCTTGAAAAAGATGTTATTGTCGTAAAAGGTCAGAAAAGGACCACCGGCAGAACGTCAAACACCAAGGGCAACGATAACATTATTTCAAACGGCTCAATTATCGCTGTCGCTGACGGACAGTGTATGATTATTGTTGAGCAGGGTAAAATCGTTGAGGTTTGCGCAGAGCCCGGCGAGTTTACATACGATACTTCGACTGAGCCGTCAATCTTTTACGGCGGACTCGGCGAGGGTATTAAGCGCACCTTTGCTACTATCGGAAAGCGTTTCACCTTCGGCGGCGACACCGCAAAGGACCAGAGGATTTACTATTTCAACACTAAGGAGCTTATCGACAACAAGTTCGGTACTCCAAACCCGATTCCGTTTAGAGTTGTAGACAGAAACATCGGTCTTGATATAGATGTTTCAATCCGCTGCTCGGGTATTTATTCTTACAAAGTAACCGACCCGCTTCTTTTCTACACTAATGTATGCGGTAATGTTGAGCAGGCTTACACAAGGGACGAAATCGACAATCAGCTTAAGACCGAATTTATCAGCGCGCTTCAGCCCGCATTCGGTAAGCTCAGCGAGCTCGAGCTCAGACCTAACCAGATTGTCAGCCATTCAACCGAGCTTGAGGCTGCTATGAACGAGGCGCTCACTCAGAAGTGGTCGAACCTCAGAGGTCTTTCGGTTGTGTCAATCGCGCTTAACCCGATTACGCTTCCCGAAGAGGATGCAGAGCTTATTAAGCAGGCTCAGCGTACGGCTATTATGCGCGACCCGACTATGGCAGGCGCTACGCTTGTCGGCGCTCAGGCGGACGCTATGCGTGCCGCAGCTGCTAACGAGGGCGGCGCAATGAACGGCTTTATCGGTATGGGTATGGCTATGAACGCAGGAGGCGGAATGGGTCAGGCTCAGAACCTCTTTGCTATGGGCGCACAGCAGCCGCAGCAACAACAACAGCAGGCTCCCGCACCGCAACAGCAGGCACCTCAGCCACAGGCAGGCGGTTGGACCTGTCCTAAGTGCAACGCACAAAACAACGGTAAATTCTGCGTTAACTGCGGCGCACCTCAGCCACAGGCTGAGCAGGGCTGGCAGTGCACAAAATGCGGCTCGACAAATCAGGGCAAATTCTGTATGAACTGCGGCGCACCGAAGCCCGCAGGCGCACCTCTTTATAAGTGCGACAAGTGCGGCTGGACCCCCGAGGACCCGCATAACCCGCCTAAATTCTGTCCGCATTGCGGCGACCCGTTTGACGCAAACGACGCTCAGTAATTAAGAAAGGATAAGATTATGGGACTTTTTGATAAAAAAGAATGTGCTATCTGCGGTAAGTCCGTAGGTATGCTCGGCTCAAGAAAGGTTGAGGACGGAACAATCTGTTCGGATTGTACTAAAAAGCTTTCTCCGTTTTTCTCGGAGCGCAAAAAATCTACCGTAGAGGAAATCAGGCAGCAGCTTCAGTACAGAGAGCAGAACAGACAGAACCTCAACAACTTTAACGCAACCCGCACCCTCGGCAACAACACCAAGGTAATTATCGACGATAATCAGAGAAAGTTCGTTGTTTCGCGCAAGAGCGATTTCCGCGCAGAAAATGCCGATATTATCGACATCGCGGCTGTTTCAAATGTTCGCTACGAGGTTAAAGAGGACAGAAACGAGCGTTACTACAATGACCAGGACGGTAACAGACGCTCCTATAATCCTCCGCAGTACGATTATGATTACGAGATTGATGTATATATCGATGTAAATCATCCGTATTTCAGCGAAATTCACATTGACATCACACCTTACAGCGTTGACAATCGCTACTCCGAGGAGTTCAGACGCTATGAGCAGATGGCTAACGAAATCGTTATGGCACTCGGCGGCAACGCTCAGGCTATGGGCGGTATGGGTTATCAGCAGCCGATGGGCGGCGGTTACCAGCAGCCAATGCAGGGCGGATATCAGCAGCCAATGCAGGGTGGCTATCAGCAGCAACCTATGCAGGGCGGCTATCAGCAGCAACCTATGCAGGGCGGCTATCAGCAGCAACCTATGCAGGGCGGCTATCAGCAGCAGCCTATGCAGGGTGGCTATCAGCAACAGCCAATGCAGGGCGGCTATCAGCAACAGCCAATGCAGGGCGGCTATCAGCAGCAGCCTATGCAGCAGGGTTACCAGCAGCAACCTCAGCAAAACGCTCAGTGGTTCTGCCCCAACTGCGGTACGCCTAACACTGCCGGCTTCTGCCAGAACTGCGGCGCACCAAAAGCTAATTAGTATTATTAACGGCGGAGGGAGTATATCCCTCCGTCTTTTTTAGCTTAGAGCTTGAGTGTGGATTTGATTATAACGGGTCATTCGTGAATGACCCCTACACGCAACCTTAGCATACCGTAGGGGCGATTCACGAATCGCCCGCAATAAAATCGGAGCGTAGCGACCCGAAATTATCCATTCTCCATTTTCAACTTTCAATTCCTTAAGAGAACTACTTGACAAAAAATCCAATCGGATATATAATGATTGAAAATATAAGGCTTTTGAAAAAGGTGCAGAATTTCGTATTTTGCGAGTGGGAGCTGTACATAGGTACCGCCCCCGAGCAAAAGACGGAAAACGCCAAAAGCGATGAGGACTCAATGTCCTCGGAGCTTTTAAAGGTGTCAGGTTGCTGACTTTGCGGAGCGATGTGGGCATCACTCCCTACAAGAAATAACCAACACAGCTTAAAGCTCGGCGCGCTTATGCCCTTTTGCTAAAGCCGTAAAAAGCTATGAGCGAGAAAAGTAGCATTTACCTCTTGCATACAGAGAGCGGTGGTAGTTGAGAAGCCGTTGCAATGCTTATGTGAAGAACACTCGGGAGCTTCTGACTGAAAGCGTTAGCGTTAGTAGGTGCGACGGGTTCGACCGTTATATCGTACGGCTTTATATGAAGCCAAGAGTGGGCTTGTTTTCAAGTCAATATAGGTGGTACCACGGGTTACAGCTCTCGTCCTATTGTCATAGGGACGGTAGCTGTTATTTTTTATCACGAAAGGATGAATAGTATGAAACACACAGACATTAAAGACATTTTACTCACTAAGGACTACATTTCAAAAAGCGTTACGGTTTGCGGCTGGGTAAGAACCGCGAGGGACTCTAAAAACATGGCGTTTCTTGCGCTCAACGACGGTACAACCTTGAACCATTTACAGATTGTTATTGATAAATCGAGCGGTATCGACTTCCCGACGGAGGCTGCAAAGCTCGGCGCGTCGCTCGTTGTTGAGGGAACGGTTGTTGAGAATATGAACAATCAAACACCCGAAATCAACGCAACAAAAATTACCGTACTCGGCGAGTGCCCCGGCGACTATCCGCTCCAAAAGAAATTCCAAAAGCTCGAAACCCTGCGCGAGAGCCCGCATATCAGAGTTCGTACAAACACCTTTAACGCGGTGTTCCGCGTACGCTCGGTTATGGCGGCTGCAATCCACCGCTTTTTCCAGGAGAGGGGATATGTTTATATCAACACCCCGCTTATTACGGGAAGCGACTGCGAGGGCGCGGGCGAGATGTTCCAGGTAACTACTATCGGCTACAGCACCGAGTATAAGAACAAAGAGGAATACTATGCCGACGACTTTTTCGGCAAGAAGGCAGGACTTTCGGTTTCGGGTCAGATGGAGGGCGAGGTTGCCGCTATGGGACTCGGCAAGATTTACACCTTCGGTCCGTCCTTCCGTGCGGAAAACAGCAACACCCTGCGCCATGTTGCCGAGTTCTGGCATGTTGAGCCCGAGGTTGCGTTTGCCGAGCTTCCGGATATTATCGAGCTTGCGGAGGATATGGTTAAATATATCCTGCGCGACTATATGGAAAAGTGCCCCGAGGAGCTTAAGTTCTTTGAGCAGCGCTTTGAAAAAGGACTCACCGAAAAGCTCGAAAACATTGTAAACAACGACTTTGAGGTGGTTGACTACACAGACGCTATCGAGCTACTTAAAAAGGCGGACGTTAAGTTTGAATTTCCGGTTGAGTGGGGTTGCGACCTGCAGAGCGAGCACGAGCGCTACATCACCGAGCAGATTTACAAAAAGCCCGTATTCCTTATCAACTATCCAAAGGCGATTAAGTCGTTTTATATGAAGCAAAACGACGACGGCAAAACCGTTGCTGCAACTGACCTTCTCGTTCCGGGCGTCGGCGAGATTATCGGCGGCAGCGAAAGAGAGTGGGATTACGACAAGCTTGTTAACGAGATGAAGGCACGCGGTATGAAGCTCGAGGATTATAAGGACTATATCGACCTGCGCAAATACGGCAGCGTGCCGCACGGCGGTTTCGGTCTCGGCTTTGAGAGAATGATTATGTACGCAACGGGTATGAGCAACATCCGCGATGTAATCCTTTACCCGAGAACTGTCGGCAACATCAGATAAGAGGTGATACTATGAGTAATCTTGTATTTCCGGCGGGTTATTCCTCCGCGCTTTCGCGCAAGGACACGCAAAAGGCTATTAAACTCGTTAAAGACACGTTTCAGACCGCGCTTTCAAAGGAGCTTAACCTCGACCGCGTAACTGCGCCGCTTATGGTAACAAAGGCGAGCGGTATTAACGACGACCTTAACGGCGTCGAGCGCAAGGTGCATTTTACTATGAAAGAGGTCGAGGGCGAGGCTGAGGTTGTTCAGTCGCTTGCTAAGTGGAAGCGTATGGCGCTTTACAAGTACGGCTACGAGGTCGGCGAGGGTATATATACCGATATGAACGCTATCCGCCGCGACGACGAATGTGATAATCTGCACTCGCTTTTTGTTGACCAGTGGGACTGGGAAAAGGTAATTACAAAAGAGGACAGAAACCTTGATTACCTTAAAGATACTGTTAAAAAGATTGTTTCTGCGCTGTCGAAAACTAACGACGAACTTAAAAAGGCGTACCCGACGCTTGGTTGCGAGGTTAACGAGGATGTGTTCTTCATTACCACTCAGGAGCTTGAAAATATGTACCCCGATAAAACACCTAAAGAGCGCGAAAACATAATTACAAAAGAGTATAAAACAGTGTTTATTATGCAAATCGGCGACCTGCTTAACAGCGGCGAGCGCCACGACGGACGCGCGCCCGACTACGACGACTGGCAGCTTAACGGCGATATTCTTGTGTGGGACGAGGTGCTCGGCTGCGCGCTTGAGATTTCGTCGATGGGTATCCGCGTAGACGCCGACTCGCTTAAATCTCAGCTCGAAAAGGCTGACGCCACCGAGCGCGAGAGCTTTGAGTTCCACAAAAATATTCTCAGCGGCAAGTACCCGCTTACAATCGGCGGCGGACTCGGCCAGTCGAGAATTTGTATGCTGCTTTTGCAAAAGGCGCATATCGGCGAGGTTCAGGTTGCGATATGGAGCGACGAAATGCGCAGCGCGTGCAAACAAAACGGAATAGACCTTCTTTAATTAACTAACCGCCCTGCTTTATAGGTAAGGCGGTTTTGTATTTTTTTCAAATTGACAAGATAAATATTTTATATTATAATTAATTTACGGATTAAACCATTTTCGGAGGTAAATTTATGAAAAAGATTTTAAGTTTAATTTTAGCTGCAGTGCTTATGCTCAGCGTATTTTCGATAGGTACATCTGCGTTTGCGGTTGACCCTGAAACCTGCGACCATGTTCTGGTAGAAACTATTACCAAGGCGTCGTTTACTAAAAAAGGTCATATCTTAAGAAAGTGCAAAATCTGCGGCTATGTTGATGAGGACGAGGATATTGCCCGCGTTTCAAAGATTGAGCTTAGCGACACCTCGTTCGTTTATAACGGCAAGACTCAGAAGCCCGAGGTGTTCGTTCGCGATACAACCTCGATGGGCGTGCCGCTTGTGTACTACACCGTTAAGTTCCCGAGCTCGAGCAAAAACGCTAACAAGTACACTATTAAGGTTACACTTAAGGGCGACCGTTACGAAGGCTCTAAGGAAGCTACCTATAAGATTGTTCCCAAGGGTACTAATCTGTCAACCGTAAAGCCTGCAACAAAGGGCATTACCGTTAAGTGGCTCCAGCAGACAACACAGACAACGGGTTACAAAATTCAGTATTCAACAAGCGCTTCGTTTAGTGCGTCCGCAACAAAAACAAGGACTATCAGCTCTAACAAAACCACCTCTACAAAGCTTACTCAGGTTAAGGCAGGCAAAAAGTATTATGTAAGAATCCGCACCTACAAAAAGGTTGGCGACAATACTCTTTATTCTAAGTGGTCTGCAAAAAAGGCGGTTACCCCTAAGCACTAACAGGAGATAATTATGAAAAAAATAATAGCGATAGTATTATCTGTTGTTCTTGTTTTCGGCGCTCTCGCGCTTGCAGGCTGCAGCAAAAAGGGCGGCGACGAAACCACTACCGCCGCACCTAAAGAGGGCTACAGAGATATAACCGTTACTAACGGCGACATCAGCGCTACCGTTAATCTGCCCGAGCTTGGCGGAATTGAAGAGAGCGACAACGGCGAGGGCGACAAGAGCGTAAGCATCTACACCGCTGCGGACGAGTATGTGTACGCAAGTATCGAGCTTATACTCACGACCACCGATAAGGAGTCTAAGGATAAAACAATCGCCGGCGAAAGAGAGTCGATTACATACGAAACCGAAAAGTTAGAAATCGGCGGCTGCGAAGCGTGTATGTACGACTATTCCGAGGAGGATTCACGCCAGGCAGAGTTCTTTATCTACGCACCGACGAGCGACGGCTTTGCCGAGTTTGACATCTATGTCGGCGACTCGCTTATGAATCTGACCGACGAACAGTGGCAACAGATTATCGACGCCGTTAAAAACGGCACGGTACTAAACGTATAAATAACAAAACCGCAGAGCTAAAATGCTCTGCGGTATTTTTTATAAATTATTGATGTAGTTGCAGGCTGCGAGGGCGGCGATTGTGCCGTCCGCTGCAGCGGTGGTTACCTGGCGTACGCTCTTGCTACGGCAGTCGCCTGCAACGAAAATGCCGTCGGTTTTTGTAACGCAGCTTTCGTCTGAGTCGAAGTAGCCGTAGTCGTTAAGCGCTGCGAGGTCTTTAAACGGCTCGTTTTCGGGGATAAGTCCGATTGCAACGAAAAGTCCGTCGCAGTTAATCGTTTTCGTTTCGCCTTTTTCGTCTATCTCGACGCCGCAAAGCTCGCCGTTATCCTTTAGGAGCTTAGTTATTTTTACGCCCGTGTGCGCGCTGACATTATCGCGCGAAAACAGTACATCCTGAAGCCTTTCCTCGCCCGTAAAGAAGTCCATATCCTGAAGCATAATAACCTCTTTGCACTTGTCGGACAGCAGTATTGCTTCCTGCAAGGCGGAGTTGCCGCCGCCTGCTACGCAAACGGTTTTGCCCGTGTAAAAATCGCCGTCGCACACCGCGCAGAACGAAATGCCCTCGCCGACAAGCTCGTTTTCGCCCTCGAGTCCGAGCATTCTGTGCTTAACGCCGGTCGCGATTATGACAGCCTTACCCTCGTAAGCGCCGCCCTCCTCGGTCTTTACGATTTTCGTGTTGCCGTTTTGCTCGATAGCGCATACGGTTTCAATCTCTATATCCGTGCCCTGCTCCATAATCTGAGAAAAGAGCTTGTCCGCAAGCTCCGTTCCGCTGATTGAAAGCGAGCCGGGGAAGTTTTCTACCTTAGGCGAGTGCGTAATCTGACCGCCGAAGCCGTTCTTTTCTATAACAAGCGAGGACTTGCCGTTTCTCTGTGCATAAAGCGCCGCGGTCATACCTGCCGGACCGCCGCCAATTACAATAATATCGTACATAGGTTTCTCCTGTAAATTTGAGCAGAAGCGTAAATGCTTCTGCTCAGTTTAATTATTTATTCATTATCCAGCCCTTGATGTCGGACACGCCGCGGAACTTTTCAAATCCGTCGCCGTTCATAACGATAAGGGTAGGTGCCTGCTTGATGCCGAATTTAGCTACAAGCTCGGGCTGCTCGTCAGCGTTGAGCGCCTGATAGCCGATGCCCGCCTTGTCAAGCAGCGCAGCCGCTGCCTTGCAGTTAGGACAGGTTGCTGTCTTAAAGAGGATAATCTCTGCAGGTGCCTCAGCCGTTGCTGTTGTAGCCTCTACTGCTGCGGGAGCCTCGTCAACGGGTGCCGGATTCGGTCCCTCGTGAGTGAGCTTTGACCTGCCGATGTTATAAACCTTACGGTCCTTGTACTCCTGAGCCTTACCGTCGTTCCAGTTCTGGATAGGTCTGTAGTAACCTGTGATACGGCTGTTAACCTCTGTCTTAGCTCCGCAAATCGGGCAGGTGTACTGCTCGCCGGTGAGGTAGCCGTGGTCCTTACATACCGAGTATGTAGGCGACATTGTGTAGTAAGGCAGCTTATAGTTTTCTGCAATCTTTCTTACAAGGCTTGCCGCTGCTTTCCAATCCGGAAGCTTCTCGCCGAGGAATGCGTGGAATACAGTACCCGAGGTGTAAAGCGTCTGTAAATCGTCCTGAATGTCAAGCGCCGAGAAGATATCCTCGGTGTAACCAACGGGAAGATGTGACGAGTTTGTGTAGTACGGGTCGCCGTTCATATTGGCAGTGATGATGTCCGGGAACGCTTCCTTGTCGTGCTTAGCAAAGCGGTAAGTGGTCGACTCTGCAGGTGTAGCCTCGAGGTTGTAGAGGTCGCCGTATTTCTCCTGATAATCCGAAAGTCTTTCGCGCATATGGTTGAGAACGTCTCTTGCAAAGCGCTGTGTCTTTTCGTTTGTAAGGTCGGCTTTGAGCCAGTTTGCGTTAAGACCAACCTCGTTCATACCGATAAGACCGATTGTTGAGAAGTGGTTAGCAAATGTGCCGAGATATCTCTTAGTATAAGGATAAAGTCCCTGGTCAAGAAGAGTAGTGATAACAGTTCTCTTAGTCTTAAGGCTTCTTGCAGCGAGGTCCATAAGATGGTCAAGACGCTTGTAGAAGTCAGCCTCGTCAGTTGCCTGATAAGCAATACGGGGAAGGTTGATTGTAACAACGCCGATAGAACCGGTTGACTCGCCCGAGCCGAAGAAACCGCCCGACTTTTTGCGAAGTTCGCGAAGGTCAAGACGAAGTCTGCAGCACATTGAACGTACATCTGACGGCTCCATATCGGAGTTGATGTAGTTCGAGAAATAAGGTGTGCCGTACTTAGCGGTCATTTCAAAGAGAAGCTTGTTGTTCTCTGACTCGCTCCAGTCGAAATCGCGTGTGATTGAATATGTCGGGATAGGATACTGGAAGCCGCGTCCGTTAGCGTCGCCCTCAATCATAATCTCGATGAAGGCTTTGTTTACCATATCCATTTCTCTCTGGCAGTCGCCGTAGGTGAAGTCCATCTCTTTGCCGCCGATGATTGCGGGGAGATTTTTAAGGTCATTCGGTACAGTCCAGTCAAGAGTGATGTTTGAGAAAGGAGCCTGCGTACCCCAACGACTCGGAGTATTTACGCCGTAAACGAAGGACTGAATGCACTGCTTAACCTCTTTTTGCGAAAGGTCGTCAACCTTAACAAACGGTGCAAGATATGTATCAAATGAGGAGAATGCCTGCGCGCCTGCCCACTCGTTTTGCATAATCCCGAGGAAGTTCACCATCTGGTTGCAAAGTGTCGAGAGGTGGTTTGCAGGGGAGGATGTAATCTTGCCCGTTACGCCGCCGAGACCCTCCTGAATAAGCTGCTTAAGGCTCCAGCCTGCGCAGTAACCGGTAAGCATCGAAAGGTCGTGAATATGGATTTCGGCATTGCGGTGCGCGTTTGCGATATCGTCGTCGTAAACCTCGCTGAGCCAGTAGTTAGCTGTGATAGCGCCCGAGTTAGAAAGGATAAGACCGCCTACCGAGTAGGTAACGGTTGCGTTCTCCTTAACGCGCCAGTCGTTGATTTTAAGATAGTTATCTACGATTTCCTTATAGTTAAGCAGAGCTGAGTTGATGTTACGAACCTTTTCTCTCTGCTTACGGTAGAGGATGTATGCCTTTGCAACATCGGCATAACCCGACTCTGACAGCACCTTTTCTACGCTGTCCTGAATAGCCTCAACCGAGATTTTACCGTCCTTGATTTTGCCGTCAAAATCAGCGGTAACGTGAAGAGCGATTAAATCAATAACGCTCGGGTGTGTCTCTTTGTTCTGTGCCTCAAAGGCTTTTGCGATAGCTGCGCTGATTTTGCTTATGTCAAAATCGGTAACGCTGCCGTCTCTCTTGATTACCTGATACATAGTTAACTCCTCTTAGTGATATTTTCGTCATTTTTGCCGTGCAAAATGTATTATATCAATAAGAGGAGTGATTGTCAATATATTCCGTAAATTTTACTAAAAAATTTTTTGCACCACAATATATAGTGATTTACTCAACGCCGCGCAGTTGCGTGTCGGGCACATATTTTTTAGCAATCTCTGCGTATTTTTTCATATCGTCAAAGCTCGGAGCAGTCAGGTTGCCGTACGGTACGGAGTCTCTGTCGGTAAAGCGCTGCAGGAAGTAGCGCCTTGCGCCGCGTATCATTTCGCCCATTTTGTCAAAGTCCGCGTCCTCATGGAACTCGCCGATTACGGTAGTTCTGAACTCGTAGTCGGTGCCGCCGTTCATCAAAAGTGAAATGCTCTGCTTTATTTTATCCAAATCAATCGTTTCGAGTCCGCAGGTCTCGGCGTACTTTTCGGGCGAGTTTTTGATGTCCATAGCAATATAGTCAACCAAGCCCGAGTCAAGAATTTCTTTTAGCCTGTCGGGGTGGTAGCCGTTAGTGTCGACCTTTACCTTGTAGCCCTCGGCGCGGATACGCGTGATAAGATTTAGTATGTCCTTGTGCAGCAGCGGCTCGCCGCCCGTAATCGCAACGCCGTCAAGCAGCGCCTTGCGCCCTTTTAAAAACTCGATAAGCTCGTCCTCGTCCATAACGGGCTGTGCAGTGCCGTCGATAAGCTCAAAGTTGTGGCAAAACGGACAGCGGAAATCGCAGCCGCCCAAAAATAATGTGCAAGACACAACGCCCGGGAAGTCGAGCAGAGTCATTTTTTGTATTCCGTATAATTTCATATATTTATCCTTATTTATTACATTATATAGCCGCGAGTATGTGCAGGTTTCTCAGCTCGGCAGTTTCGATAGAGTCGTTTACCGAGTACGCGTGCTTTTCAAGGTCGCCGCAGATTGCCTTTGTCAGCTTTCTGTCGGCAAGCTCGTCAATCACATCGCTTGCAATGCCCTCGATGGCGTAGTATTTTTCCTCGGCGGTGTCGGCGTCGTTGCCCGTTGTGATAAGGTACTCCATTATCTCCGCTTCAAGCGAGAGTTTGTCAAGCGCCCTCAGCGCGCGGAAACTCCATTTGTAGTACGGCTTGTATGCGCCGTTTAGCAGGAATATAACCTCGATTGCCGCGTTTACAAATTCAAACACCGCAAGCTGCGCCGCCGCTTCTTCGCCATGGTCGATGCAGCGCTTGTAGTTGTACTGCCCCGACTGCGCCATAAGAAGCAGATTACCCGCGAGCTTCTTTTTCATAACATCATCGGGATACGCCGCAAGGTTTTCGCGGATTTTGGTGACCTCGCCGTAGTTGTCAAAAAAGATTTCGCCGTTTGTGCATTCCGCGAGCGCCTGCTCGGGAACGGTAAGCCACTGTTCGAGGGTGAGTTCGCCGTTTTTTGAGCCGATTTTTTCTTCAAAAAATTCGTCAGTCCTGAGCACGCCTTTTCTCGCACCGCCGACGGGGGAGAGCTTGTTTCTGCTGTAGCCCATAAATTCGCCCGGCAGCTTTGCGTACGCCCTTTCGAGCAGGAACGCGCTGCGCCTGTCGACAATATCCTCGCCCGGCAGAAATATACAAAATCCCGGCTCAAAATCGTGGTCGGTGGACACCTCGTCGTCAAAGCCGAAGCACTCCGAACCGCTGCCGAAAAGCCCTACGCAAAGGTAGGGCATAAGCTCGCTAAAGTCGTTTTCTAACATCGGTCTGCCGTATTCTTCAAAATACGCTTTTGACAGTTCAATCCCTCTCATATATTTCCTCCGACAGCTTTTTCAGCTCGTTTGCGGCAAGAAAATATCCGTAGTACGAAAAGCAGGGTGCGCATTTTTCGCACACAAAGGCGAAGTATCCGTCGCGCCTGATGTCCTTATCCATAAGGTATTCGTACGCCGTATCGAGCAGGTTTTCGATTTTATTCTCGGCAGCCTCGCCGCCGAGCTGCGCCTCATACGCGTCCGCCATATTTAAGAAGGTAATAGCCTGCTCGAGCTTGCCGTTTTCGACATCCTCCATAACCTTTACCGCCTTGTCGTAGAGCTCGAACGCCCTGTCGTACCTGCCAAGCGCCACGAGCGTGAGCGCCATATTGTTATAAAGTCCGCCGAGAAGTTCGGGCGACGTCTTGTTCTTTTCGTACGCTGCCATCGCCTTTTCAAAAAGCGGGATTGCCCCGTCGTTTTTGCCAAAGGCGTTGTACGCCGTCGCGATATTGATATAAGTAGTGCCCGCGCTAACGCTGCCGTCAAAATCAAGCTCGTCAATCAGGCGCAGCGCTTCGTCGGCGCTTTCAAACGCCTTTTCGCTTTCGCCCGTTTTTCTGTAGTGACCTACAAGCTCGTTATGGATTAGCAGCTCACCGCGCTTGTCGTGACCGAGCTTCGCTTCCTCGAGCCAATAGAGCAGATGCCTTTCCGCGCCCGCGTAGTCGCGGCGACTCATATAGTCGTTCATTTTGTCAATAATGCGTCCCTGCGGCACGCTCTTAACCTCGGGCGTAACGCCGTAAGGCTCGTCACATAATAAGCACCTCGGCTCTGCGTAGTCCTCGGGCTTTAAAAATCCATTGTTACTCATAACGCGTCCTCCTGTGTCAATCTTAACACAAACGCACCTCTATTTCAAGAAAAAAGGACTGTTAAACAGTCCTACATTTCCTCAGGATATCTAACTCCCCATTCGTACCTCGTTTTCGTCATTATTTCCATAACATCGCGCGTGAGGTCAAGGCGCATTTTGTTTTCGCCGCCGCTTACCGCGCGCTCCATATCCGCTATTTCGTATGTCAGCGGAGACAGCCCCTCGTCGCAGTCGATAATAAGCTCCTCGTCGGCGTCGAGGAAGGTGATTTTCGCCCTTGTGGAGCGGTTATAATTGTCGAACTCGACATATCCGTTTTCGAACGATACTACCGCAGTGCGCGGCAGCTTTGCCGTCAGCGACAGCGTAACGCTCGCCATCTCGCCGCAGCTGTTTTTAAGCAGCATTACCGCCGCCTCGTCGACTCCCGTCGGCGCAAGTGTGACTGTGGACTTAACCTCGTTTGCGTTTTCGCTCAGGAAATACCGTGCAAACGACAGCGCATACACGCCGATATCGAGCATTGCGCCGCCCGCAAGCTCAGGGTTAAAAAATCGGTTCGTCATATCGTAAACCTTGTTGGAGCCGAGGTTTACCTCGACCATTTTAACCCTGCCGAGCCTTGCAAGATGTTCACAAACTTTGCTGTATATCGGCATATGAAAAATCGTCATCGCTTCGGCAAGGATTACGCCGTTTTTATCGCACGCGTCGATAGCGCGCTCAAGCTCGGCGGAGTTTAGAACAATCGCCTTTTCGCATAGGATGTGTTTGCCGCTTTTAGCAGCATTCACGATGTATTCAATATGTCGGTTGTGCGGGGTCGCGATGTACACGATGTCCACATTTTCGTCGGCGAAAACCTCGTCGGCGCTGCCGCAGACCTTGTCAATTCCGTACTTTTTTGCAAACGCGTCAGTGTTTTCGGGAGTCCTTCCCGAAACGCAGTAAAACCTTTTGCCCGATTGCTCCATAGCCTGCGCCATCTCGTTTGCAATATGTCCGCAGCCTATGCACGCCCAGTTATAATTTTTCATACCGTTTCTCCAAAGTTAAACAATTAAAATAAGATGTATATATTATACCATATACCCCCCTGCATTACAATCAAAAGCAAAAACGCCCTCCGAATTCAGGAGAGCGTTTAACAATTAATCGCAAAGGAGCTTGCAGACCATATCGAGATTTTCGCGGATTTTAAGGTGCTGCGGGCACTTCTTTTCGCACGCGCCGCAGTCGATACAGTGCTCATAGGTTTTGCCGTCCTTTTTAATGTATTCCTGCATCATATGCTTAGCGTGGTCCTTTAAGCCGTAAACATTGTAGTAGGTGTACATCTCAAAAAGCTTGGGGATGTTAATCTCTTTTGGGCAGGGCTGACAGTATTTACAGCCGGTGCAGTAAAGCTCCGAAAACTTTTTAATCTCCTCAATCGCCTTGCCGAGCTGATGCCACTCGTCCTCCGAAAAGGCGGTGTCGTCGCTTGCAACCTTAATGTTTTTGCGTACCATATCAATATCCTGCATACCCGATAGCGCGCAGTTAAGATTAGGATTACCGAGACAGAATTTAAACGCCAGCTCGTAGGTCGCGATAGCGGGCTTGCCCGTTAGCTTGTTATAAAGGTCGGTGGGCGCTGAGAGCCTTCCGCCGCCTACGGGACCCATAGCGATTGTGCCGAGCCCCTTTTCGTTAACATACTTTATCATTTCCTCGTTAGAGCGGTCGAGCAGGTTGTACTGACAGAGCATTGACTCCATCTTAACGCCCTCTTTTTCCGAGGTGTCAACAATTTGCTTAATCACGCTTGGGTCGTCGTGGAACGAGAACGAAATGTGACGAATAAGCCCCTCTTCCTTAGCTCTTGCCGCCGCTTCGAGAAGATTGTTCTTTAAAATAAGGTTCTCGAACTGCTTTCTGCCGATACCCCAGAAATGATAAAAATCAATGTGGTCCGTATCAAGGCGTGTAAGACTTCTTTCAAGCAGCCTGCGATACTTGTCGGGCGTTAAATCGTCGTCCATCGGGCACTTGGTGGAGATAAGTATTTTATCGCGAAAGCCCTTAACCGCGCGACCTACGGCAGCTTCGCTGTTGTGGTTACAGTAGTGCGGCGCAGTGTCAAAATAGTTCACGCCGTTTTCATACGCAAAGGTGAGCATTTCGTCCACCTTATCCTGAACGATAAAGTGCTTGCCGTCCTTTTCGTATTCGGGCAGTCGCATACAGCCAAAACCCAGAGCGGAAATCTTTTCGCCGGTATTGCCGAAATCGCGATAATTCATATAAACATCTCCTTTTAAGCGCGGGACAAATGCATACACATTTTAATAATTGAATAGTATCAAATAAATTAACCCTTGTCAACATATCCAAAGCGGGTTTTGACGAGGAAACGGCGCAAAGGTGTACCGCAATCAGATTGTAGAAAGCGTGCTGGCTCCCGACCTGGAGCCCTACCTGCTAAGGCATACGTTCTGCACCGACTGTCAGGCAGCGGGAGTGCCGTTGAATGTGGCGAAGGAACTGATGGGACACAGCGACATATCTGTAACAGCAAAAATCTATACGCATATGGTAGACGAGGTGTTCGAGCAAAACCGCAAGCGCCTAGCCGACTACGCGAACGAAAAAGAAGAACTGTCTCAGATGGCGTAAAAGAGAAAGGCAACGGAGTAATCCGTTGCCTTTTACAAAATGATAACTATTTTTCCTTTCCATCCTTGTTGATAGTATCAATTATTTTAACTTTTTCCCATTCAAAAATGTAGCGATTTGTGTTAATCCTTTTCCTGCAACGGGGACAGCGAAATTTTCCATACTGAATCTTTTTTAGGTGATTCGCGGAGATTTGCTTTTTTAAACCACAACGCGGACATACTATCGGCACCGTCAAATTATCCAGATTATCCAACACATGAGAAACCCCATCTATCCCTGTAACAAAGGACGATTTTAAAACTCTATTGGTTTTATTTATCATTTGCGTATAAATGTTGATATATCCCATGTTTTCAAACATGTCACATATCAAATCTGTAGCATACATCATAATAGCAGGAACGACAAGATAATAGTAATCAGAAAACTCTCTAAGAATGGTTTCATCAGCAAAAACAAAGTTCAGATTTCCCTTTTTAGTTTTAGATAATGTATTCCAAGTAGTAATTAAATGGTTGGCATTATTCCATATATGTTCTAAACTTGTTTTACTTTTATTATCATATCTGAAACTGTAAAAACCATCATAACCTCTGATTTTTTCAATAGCAGTTGTACGTTCCTTTGCTTTATCTCGCTTTATTTCCATGTTTTTCGGGTCACCGTAAACAAGTAAATCTATAACTTCTTTTTTATCTAAATAAAGCCATTCAATGAATCCAAGAGTATCTTTTAATGGTTTTCTAAGCAGAGCATAAGAAACAGCAACTTTCATTTTAGCTGCACAATTAATTGATTCCAGCATATAACTGCAAAAGTCACTAACTAAAGAGAAAAACACATGCTTATAATAACTGTTATATAAAGTATCTTTGTATCCATTATTTAGTAGCCATTCTTGCCAATCGCCGTTTTCTTCACTGACTTTATTGAATACATAACAATCATTTTTGTTGGCAAATTTTATAGTTTCGTTAGTAAGTTTATTAGCATCTGCAAATCTCAATAAGTCAACTAAAACATCATTACAAAATGATAAATAGTTATGCTTAATATAGTGCTTTTCATCAATTTGAAAGGTGAATTCTGATTTTAGTTCTTTTGATTTCATAATACTTTTATACTCAATAATACTAGTTTTTATTGGCTTTTACCTTTTGCCTTCTACAAACAGGACAACCAGTTCCTTTGTTCCTATTGTATATCGTTGCTTGCCACTCATGCCCTTTTTGGCATTTCCACCATACTTTTTTATTGTTATTGGCTGTTATATCCTCGGGTGTTAATTCGCCATTTTTATCGTAATTCCATTCCAATGATAGCGTTGGGTTAACTGTTTGTAAATCGTTAAAACCTTTTAACACCTTGTTACCTGCACAATATGGACATTCTGTTCCCCTAAATCTATCGCATACCTTTGCTTGCCATTCGTGCCCTTTTTCACATCTCCACCATACTTTTTTATTCGAGCCTGCTGTCACATCCGTAGGTTTAATACCGCTGTTTTTTTCATAGTTCCACTCTATTGCCAAACTAGGGTGAACAGTTTGAAGATCGTTAAAACCTTTTAAGACTCTTCTTCCTGAACAATAGGGGCATCTTTGTCCTTTGTTTCTGTTGCCAATCATTGATTGCCATTCGTGTCCCTTTTGACATTTCCACCAAACCTTTTTTTCGCTATTTGGCAAAACATCAAAAGGTGTTAATCCATTATTTTTCTCGTAATTCCACTCACTTGCTAATTCTGGGTTAACCGTTTGCAAATCGTTTTCACCTTTGATTGCTTTTTTTCCAGCACAAAAAGGACATCCGCACCCTTTATTTCTGCTCTGAATTGTTGCTTGCCATTCATGTCCTTTGCTACACTTCCACCAAACCTTTTTTCCGCTGTTTGATGCAAAGAATTCCGGTTTTAAGTTTCCGTTTCTTATATAATTCCATTCATTTGCTATTTCTGGATTGAGAAAGAATAACGAGTTTCCCTTTTCCGTATACTCTCGCAAATTTTCTATAGCAATTGTGTCTCTTTCAAGATTAACATCGATGTTTAAGCCAAAAATATCACTTACAATTCTTTCGATTGCTATTGATAAATCTTTATGATCTTTTTGAATAATGTAATCAATAGAACTATCGTCTAGCGATGGCAAACCCTCTCGGATTCTATATAGTTTTATTCCATCCTTTTCACATTGACGATTCTTTTCTAAATCATTCTGTGTTTTATTTTTATGCCAAAAATATCCATCGAACTCAATCGCAATATGTAAAGTAGGGATAAAGATATCTAATTCATAACCATCTTCCTTATATGAATGAATAACCTCTAATCCAGTTTTTTTCAAATAGTATAAAAGGGCGAATTCGGGGAGTGATGTGTTTCGCTCAGAATGACAGACAGGGCAACCACTCCCGCTATTTCTGTGATAAATTTTTGCTTGCCACTCGTGCCCTTTGCTACAAATCCACCATACTTTCTTTCCGTTATTTATCGTTACATCTTCAGGTTTTAAATTGCCGTTTCTTTCATAGTCCCATTCATTAGCCAATGTTGGATTAAGTGTTCTTAAATCATTGAAGCCTATTAAAACTCTCTGCCCCGAGCAGTATGGACATCCGTTCCCATTGCTTCTGCTACTTATTGAAGATTGCCACTCATGTCCGTTGCTACACTTCCACCAAACTTTTCTACCACTTTTAGGCAATACGTCTATAGGGGTTAATTCTTTATTCTTATCATAATTCCATTCTTTTGCTAAATCAGGGTTAAGCGTTTGTAAATCATTTTCACCTTTAATTGCAAATCTACCCGAACAATATGGACAGCCATTGCCACGACATCTTGATTTTATTTCCGCTTGCCACTCGTGACCGCACAAACCAAGCCACCATACTTTTTTATGGCTTCCAATAGTGACTTCATTCGGCTTTAGTGTTCCGTTTTTAGTTGGATGCCACTCTTTTGCGATATCTGGATATTCAGTTGCAAGTGTTTTCTTTTTTTCCATAATTAGAAACCTCAAATTATTCTCACCACTATAATAACATATTTTCAAATCAGTATCAATCTGTCAATGTTTAGCAGAAACAGTCACTCAAGAGTCACTCAAAAAATCGCCCTGAGCCGCCGTGGACAGCTGTTGAAAATTGTGATAATTATGGTCTGTCGGCGTCTCTGAGAGTCACTGAAAAGGTAAAAATCCGTCCTTGTGAAAGGACGGATTTTGGCTTTATTGCAGTGTTTTCGGGCGTTTTGGGCAAAAGTTAAGGACTATCCTTGCGGATAGTCCTGCTTTTGGCAGAGGTATAAGGATTCGAACCTTAAATGACGGAGTCAGAGTCCGGAGTGTTACCGTTACACTATACCTCTATGTCGCTTTTGCAAGTGATACTATAACATATCTTTTCGCAGTTTGCAAGGGTTAATTGCGATTATTTTAAAAATTTTATATATTTTTTTCTAAAGGGTATTAGGGCAGACTCGGTCTGCCCTAAATTGTTTGTTTAGCTGATACATCAAGCCGTAATTTTAAACTCGAGCGATATTTTGTCGGCAATCATAGCGATAAATTCGCTGTTTGTCGGTTTACCGCGTTCCGCTTGAATTGTATAGCCGAAAAACGACGACAATACATCTACATCACCCCTGCTCCAAGCGACCTCTATGGCGTGGCGGATAGCTCTTTCAACCCTGCTTGCAGTGGTTGAATATTCCTTTGCAACGGTGGGATAGAGTATTTTTGTAACAGAACTTAACATGCTTTTGTCTTTGACACAAAGAATGATGGATGTTCTGAGGTACTGATACCCCTTTATGTGTGCGGGCACGCCGATTTGGCGCATAATATCCGACACAAGAGCCTCAAGACTGTTAGCAGCATTCGAGACAGAATTAGCGCCGTTCTGACTCAAAAACTGATTAATTCTTGCAGCAACGAGCTTTGGCTTAATGGGCTTGATAAAATGAAAATTAGAGCCGCTTTGGATAACCTCGTCCTCAAAGCTCTGTTCCTTTACGCCGGACATCGTGAAAATAAGCGGCTTTTGCGAGATGTTATCGTTAATGTGTTTAATTACCTCGATACCATCGCTCCCCGCCATAAAAACATCAATAAGTATCGCGTCAAAATGACGGCTTTCGACATTTTTTATGACCTCGTCGCCCTCGCGCTTACACACGAAAACCGTGTAGCCGAGCGCCTTAAGCTCCTTTTCACATTCTCTTCCAATCTCCTCCGTATCATCAGCAACAAGTATAATTCTGTTGCTTTTCATACTTTTTCCTCCTTGAATTATTTAAGTGGTAGTACTACTGCAACTGATTTTACCACATTCTTTTCAATAATGCAACAAATTTAACCAAAATAATGTGTAAAATTAACACATTTGGTAATTATTGCCCTTTTTGCGCCGTTTTTATAAACAAAAGACTATAAAAATTTAACATTTTCGATGCACAAAAGGGTAAAAATATTCATTTCGTCACCAAAAACAGTCCGTTCGTCAGAATATCGAGTAAATCACAAGAAAATGCGGTTATAATTGAGTTGTAACAAATGGTTGTTGATATTCGTTTCTGCATTTTTTGACATTTCAGGTGCATTTTTTGTAATAATATGTTATAGTTATAATATATTTTATTATAATTATTCTGGAATTTTAATTTTTTTGAGGGGAGATACAATGAGTAAGATATGCAGCAAATGCGGTTCAACTAATTTTGACAGCGCGACGATATGTTCAAGATGCGGCAGCCTTTTTAACGACGGCGCGTATTCGGTTGGCAATACTGCCGGCGCGGTCAGCTCTAAAACTGCAAAGGAAGAAAAGAAAAGCATCGAAAGAAGCTCTAAGATTTTAGTAATTGCGATAGTATCTATAGTTGTTATTATAATCGGTCTTGTTATTACGCTTCTGGTGACTCAACTGTCGGGTCATAACGACACCGGCACCGGAGTTGAAAAGGCGCAGGTGAACAGCGCTACGCAGCAGGAGGAAACTTCGCTTTCTAAGCCTGACATTCTCGCTTCGTATAACGATACCGACGCCGAGGAAGCTCAAAACATAGAAGGATTTGTTCCGGTTGTGTCTTTAACCCCGAGCACAGAGCACCTTGAGCTTAAGGAGAACGAAACACAGTTAGTTTATGTAACACTTGAGCCGGACGGTGCAACGAACAAAAAGGTTTATTGGGAAGCTGACGACAGCAGCGTTATAAATATTGATTTTGACGCAGAATCCGGCGAGTGTACAGTTACGGGCCTAACCGAAGGAAAAACAGTGCTTTGGGCAGAAGCCGCAGGCATAAACTTTCAAGGCGAGCGGGTATATACATACATTACCATTGAAGTTATTAAGGGCTTAGAGCCTGTTTATCCCGAGGAGAGCTACATAGGCGATTTTGATGTAAATGTTAAGACTTTTCTTAGCATGAGGACAGGCCCTTCTACCGAGTATGAAGAGATTGCCCAGATTCAAGACGGCGAAACCGTAGAAGCGTATGCCTACGAATACGACGACACAAACACTATGTGGTACTTCGTAAAATGGGGCAGCAAGGTCGGCTGGGTACACGCTGACTACCTTACGGAATCGAATGCCGATGGCTACGATGAAGATTACGAAGAATACGGCGACTACGATATTTACGAGTAGTCACCGACCTACTCCGGGGAGCAAGTATGTATAAAGTTGTAGCGTGCGACGACAATCACGAAATAACTAATTATCTCGAAAAAATAGTGCGCGAAAACTATTTTTCGGATATTAATATAGTGACCTTTCAGACGAGCTTCAGCTTGCTTGACTATGTCTTTGATACCGCAAAGGGTAATGTTGATATTCTTTTAATCGACATTGACCTCGGCGACGACAACGGGATTGACATCGCAGAACAGATTAAACAAAGATACCCGCACATAAAGGTTATTTTTATTACGGGTTACATAGATTACGCACGGGATATTTTCGAGGCGGAGCCCTGCTTCTTTTTAGTAAAGCCGATTGACGAGGGCAGACTTATCCAGGCGCTTGACAAGGCGGTTTCGCTTATCAAAGAGGACAGACAAAGATGTATCTCCATTGTTTCAAGAGGCGAAATCCGTAACCTTCAGCTGTCGCAGATAAGATATATCGAAAACCGCAACAGAACACTTATTATAAGAGAGAAAAACCTTGATTTTGAGGTGCATATGAAGCTTGGCAAGTTCGAGGAGCAGCTGCCCGAGAACTTTGTCAGATGCCATCAGTCGTATGTTGTAAATCTCGACCATATAAGAGAGCTTACGATTGACGGTGCTAATCTTTACAGCGGCGAGCTTGTCCCGGTAAGCCGTTCAAAATACGCCGATGTTAAGCAGGCGTTTTTAAGATACTTGGGGCAAAAGATGTAAAGGGTGAATTAATTGAAAAGAAGAGCGTTTTGGTCTTTTTTGATAAAGAACATCGGTGCTGTTATCGTAGTGATAATGGCTATGCTTGTTCCCGTTATTGTGTGTTATAAGACGGACTTAATCAGGGCGCAGACCGCTGCGGTACTGATTATATGTATAGTTGTGTTTGTTCTGCTGCTGGGCATGATTATTATGTTTAATAAAAACTATATGCTCACTAAGTATGAAGTAAGCTTTCTTGAAAACGAGATTCAGACCGTTTTAGAGTATTACGATTTTCTTGAGTCAAGCAGCGACGAACTTCATAAGCTTCGCCACGAAATGAGAAACTTTCTGAGCGTAATCGGCGACGAAACCGAGTCAACCGCAAAATTTAACGACGAAACGGTCAGACTTGATAACAAGGTTAACTATTATGCGGGCAAGCATTTTTGCGATAATAAGCTTTTAAATATCATTCTTAACAAAATGGCAAGCGAGGCGGAACTGAAGGGTATCAGCTTTTCGTGCGGCGTGCAAATACCTAACGACATCAGCATTAAATCGACCTCGCTTTGCAGCTGTTTTTGTAACATAATTGAAAACGCGATTGCCGCTAACTCTAACGCGAACACCGACAAACCAAAGTGGATTGTTCTAAAGGCGAGCGTGATAGGTAATTTTTTGGTTATTAAGCAGACAAATTCCGTTTACAAAAAGATCTTTAAGGACAAAAACGGTAATTTCATAACCTCTAAGTCTAACAGCACTAATCACGGTCTGGGCTTGCAGGTCGTTAAGGATATATGCGACTCGCACGACGGTTATTACGAGTTTGAGCATACCGATGATGTATTCAATACCACTCTCGGACTCAATTTAAAGCCGTAAAAATGCGCTTAATATACAAAATATGACAAATCAAATACCGAATTTGCATATTATAAAAAATTAAATAATTAAATGATATAATCAAAACTGTTATAAGAGGGGAGGTGTAATCATTGAAGCTGAGTTACGATTTAAATAACGGTAAGACGATGATGCAGTTTGACACCACCGAGCTTAACGAGCCGGCGTGCGCTAAAATTGTATCCTTGATTAAAGGTGAGCTTGCTTTCGATTTCGGTTACGAAATTAAAGCGTCCGGCGGCGAAACGGTAATCGAGTTTACCCCCGACGGCTTTGATTTTGCCGCTAAAGAGTTTAAGACGGTAAGCGAAGATGCGGCGCTCGGATTTATTGTTCAGTTTGCGGCGGACGCGAATGACGCAATTATTACGGATTACGACGCTGTATACATTAAGGACGGAGAGTTAAAATATCTTCCCGCTATCGCTGCCGATACGGCGGATAAGGCGGAGGCTGTAGCTGCTTTTGTTGAGAAGATAAGCGCAGACGCAACGGAGTTTAACCCGGAGATTAAGGATAAGCTTGTTGCCGCGGCGCAGCAGATTAACGACAATCCGAACGCGATTTCTCAGGCTATTGAGGAATTCAGAGAGGCACAGCGTGCAGCGCAGGAAGCTGCCGAAAGGGAAGCAGCTGAAAAGCTCGCGGCGGAGCAGGAGGCTGCTAAGGCTGAGACTGTTGAAAACCAGCCGCCTCAGATTGCACCCGAACCGACACCTGAACCGATACCGCAGACGCAGCCTGCTACATACAGACTTTGTCCGTCTTGCGGCGCAAGGTATGAAGAAGAATTTATGTTTTGCATAAAGTGCGGAACAATGCTTGAGGTGATTGAGGAAACGCCGCAGCCGATTCCTCAACCGGAACCGACGCCAGTACCGGAACCAATTCCACAGCCGGCACCGACACTGGTACCGGAACCAATTCCGGAGCCGATTCCTCAACCGGAACCAATTCCGCAGCCGATTCCACAGCCGGAACCAACGCCTGTGCCGGAGCCAATCCCACAGCCGATTCCACAGCCGGAACCGACGCCAATACCGGAACCGATTCCGCAGCCGATTCCACAGCCGGAACCGACTCCGGTACCGGAACCGATTCCGCAGCCGATTCCGCAGCCGGAACCGACACCAGTACCGGAACCGATTCCAGAGCCGATTCCTCAACCGGAGCCGACTCCCGTTCCTCAACCCGTAGCGGATAATATGCATGACGGAACCACGCTGCTCGGTTTTACTAATTTCGGCGAAACATCTATTTTAGGCGGCAACGCGATGGGCAGTTTTAATACACCTAATCTCGTTCGCCAGACAACTAATGAAAAGATTTTTATCACAAAGAGAAATTTCCTGATAGGAAAGAGCTCGGAGCGTGCTGACTATACGGTAACAAATAACAATGCTATAAGCAGAGTTCACGCAGAGATTTCCGTAGTCGGTAACGAGTACTATGTTGTTGACAAAAATTCTACTAATAAGACCTATGTCAACAATCGCATAGTTAATCCGGATACTTCCGTTCAGATTTTTGAAGGTGATGAAATAAAATTAGCTAATGAAGTGTTCACATTTCATTTGCAATAAAAATTAAAAGGAGAATCATTATGAAAAAAGTAAAAAGTCTTTTAGCTATCTTAATGGCGCTTGCTGTTATGATGGTAAGCATGGTAAGCGCAGTTCCTGCACTTGCTACAGAGGATGATGTTCGAGCAACAGGCTCAGGCATTCTTTATTTAGAGCTGTACATTAACGACAAGCCTGTTTCACGCGGTTCCTGTTTCCTCATCAACGATGATACAGTTATCACCGCTGACCACTGTGTACAGTTATCAAAGGAAGAGTACGACTACCTGCGCGAAGTGGGCTACCCCAAAAAAACTATTGACAAGACTCTTGAGTATTATGTAGTTATTCAGAGCGACTTCAAGATTAAGGCTAAGCTCGTTAACAGCAGTGAGAATATGGATTTCGCTATTCTTAAGTTAAGTCAGCCGATTTCAAATCACAACGCATTAAAGCTTCGTGACAGTAAAGAAGTACAGGCTACAGAAACCGTATTTGCAGTAGGTTATCCGGCTGCTAAGGACACTACCGAGTACTTCAACGAAAAGGATATCATCTACGAGCAGGGTACTATCAACAGAACTGAGTACAGAACTGAAGAAGTACATACAGGCAGAACATATTTCGTTAAAGAAAAATACGGAACAGTATACGTTCCTCTTGAGACGTCGTATGTTTTCAAGGGCAACCAGTTCATCTACAGCGGCAACACTGCTACAGGCGGCAACTCGGGCGGTCCGTTAGTTGACGCAAACGGTAACGTTATCGGTGTTTGCACAGCAGGCGATTCTAACTCATGCTTTGCTTCTGCAATCGACCAGATTATGGAAGTATTAGATACAGTAAATATTCCTTATACAAAGGCAGGCACAAATACTACTCCCGAGCCTGATTCAAAAGAGGATGACTCGAGCACCACAACAAAACCTGCACCGGAAACCACAACTAAGCCTGTTAAACAGGACGGAATATCAACCGGAGCTATTATCGGTATCGTTGCAGCTATTGCAGTTGTAATTCTTATCATCATTATCGCTCTCGTAATGTCTAAGAAGAAGAGCACACCTCAGGGCCCGTCAAATAACGGCGGCTTCACACCTCCCGCACCTCCTGTTGCACCGGCACCACCGGTAGGCGGTCCTACAATGACAGGCGCAGGCGGAGCAGGCAGCGAGGGCACAACAGTTCTTTCTTCTAACGCAGGCGATCCGAACGCTACTACAGTTCTCGGCGCAAGCGCAGCAACTGCTTGCCTTATCAGAACTTCTAACAACGAGAGAATTAACATTACTAAGCCTTACTTCAAGCTTGGTAAGGACGCTAACCGTGTTGATTACTGCATCACCGGTAACCCGGCAGTATCACGCTTCCACGCTTCTATCGTTTCTAAGAACGGTCAGTTCTTCATCGTTGATAACTCAACAACTAACCACACATATGTTAATGATTCAATGATTCCTGCTAACGTTGAAACTCAGATTTCTGACGGTGCAAGAATCAGACTCGCAGACGAAAAGTTCGAGTTTAAAGTATAATTATTTCAACCCAAGGCGCCGGGTTTTTACCCGGTGCCTATAGGTGCTTTTTAGACATATTTAAAAATCGGCGGATTTACGCGCTTTTTGAATTTGAAATCAATCGGGTTTTACCCGTTAATTTATATATACCCTAACCCTGCGATTTTGTAACAGTCGGGGGGAATAAAATGAAAATAATACAAACTAATATTTTTTCTTTTATATTAAAAATTTTCGTTTGTATATTATAATTAATAGGACAGGATTGATAATACTATGAACTTCATTTCCCACACCTACACGGATATCGGAATTAAAAAATCGGTTAATCAGGATTCCGCGTTGATTATGGAAGCTAAAACGGATTACGACAATGTTATGTTTGCCGTTCTCTGCGACGGAATGGGCGGACTTGCTAACGGCGAGCTTGCAAGCGCGACCGTTATCAGAGCTTTTCAAAAATGGTTTGAAAAGGAATTTCCGTCGATGCTCTATCACGGCTTTGATTCCGCAAAGCTCGAAAAGCGCTGGAGCGAGGTAATCTTTGAGCAGAATGTTAAGATTATGTCCCACGCAAGAACGCTCGGCAGCAATATGGGTACAACCGCTGTAATTTTGCTTATCAGCGGCGGTATGTATTACATAATGAATATCGGTGACTCGAGAGCGTATGTGTGCAACAACACTACTCTTACCCAGATTACCGAGGACCAGACCTTTGTTAACAGAGAGATTAAGCGCGGCAATATGACGCCCGAGCAGGCAAAGACCGACCCGAGAAGAAGCGTGCTTTTGCAGTGCGTAGGCGCTTCGCAGTTTATTGAGCCGGATTTCTTTATGGGTAATGTAAACAAGGGCGATGTGTTTATGATGTGCTCGGACGGCTTCAGACACGAGGTTACTTTTGAAGAGCTTCAGGAGGGCTTTAAGTCCGATAACATCAACAGCGAAGAGGATATGGAAAAAATTTCGCACGACCTTGTTGAGCTTAATAAGCAAAGGCTTGAAAACGATAACATTACTGTAGTTACGGTAAAGCTTGTGTAGAAGGGGGGAACGAGTCTTGTTAGAAAACGGAACAGTCATAGACGGTAAATATGAAATACTTTCTAAAGTAGGACAGGGCGGTATGAGTGTAGTTTATCTTGCACTTAACCGTAAGGCTATGAAGCAGTGGGCTATTAAAGAGGTACGCCGCGACGGCGTTAAGGACTTTGAGGTCGTTAAGCAAAGCCTTGTTGCAGAAACCGATATGCTCAAAAAGCTCAGCCACCCCAACCTTCCCGATATTGTAGATATTATCGAAAACGATGATTCTTTCTTCATCGTAATGGACTATATCGAGGGTAAACCCCTCAGCAAGAGAATTGAGGAGTCGGGTCCTCAGCCCGAGGAGTATGTAATCGAGTGGGCAAGACAGCTTTGTGATGTGCTTGACTATCTGCACACGCAGACCCCGCCGATTGTATACCGCGATATGAAACCCTCAAATGTAATGCTTAAGCCCGACGGCTCCGTATGTCTTATCGACTTCGGTACGGCGCGTGAGTACAAGGGCACTAACATTCAGGACACAACCTGTTTGGGTACAATCGGTTATGCCGCACCCGAGCAGTTCGGCGGACAGGGCGAAACAGACGCAAGGACGGATATCTACTGCCTCGGCGCAACGCTCTATCACCTCGTTACAGGTCACTCACCTGCCGAGCCGCCTTATGAAATGCACCCCATAAGATACTGGGACGAAAGGCTGTCCCCCGGTCTTGAGGCAATCATCCTTAAATGTATCCAAAAGGACCCCAACGACCGTTATCAGTCTTGTGCAGAGCTTAAATATGCGCTTGAAAATATTGAAGAAAACACCGCGACTTACTGGAAAGAGCAAAAGAAGAAGCTCAACCTTTTCCTTACAAGCGTTATCGCAACGCTGCTTTGTCTGGTAGTCGGTATTACGGGTTCAATCCTCAGTACCTCGGATACTAAAAACCGTTTTGAAAATAACGCTAACGCCGCTATGAAAGAGGCGGGCGACGACGCGGTTAAGGATTTTGACGCCGCGTTTGATACGGGATATATGGGCGCTAAGCCTGAAGAGGTTGCGGATTATTTCGTCGCTTACTGCCAGGCGCTCGTCGATAATAACGAGCCTAAGCAGCTTACGGGCGACGAGATTAAAATCCTTGAATCAAGACTCGGTATAGGCGACGACACAAGCAAAAAGTCGGTTAAGTACGACAGCCTTGTTAAGAAAAGCGACGCCGCTTACTGCAGAATGAATTACGAAATCGGCGTTAACATCTATGTCTACAGCGATAACGAAAACGCTGCGCTCGGCTGGTTTAACAGAGCAATCGGTCTTGGCGAAGAGGGCGACAAGGGATTTGACGCAAGCGATTTTGAGGACAATGTTACAAGGACTGATTTTGAGCTTGCCGAAACATTTGTTGCTATGATTAAAGCCTGGTCGCAGATTCAGGACGCGGACCAAAAGTCACTTGTTGGCGGCGCTTCGGACTATGAGGAGATTTTCCAGACTATCAGCGACGCTATCACTAAGGTACGCGACCTTGCGGGCGACTTTACGGAATTAAAGCTCAGAGTTTACTACACGCTGTCGAGCTTCCTTTCGGTAGCCGACAACTTTAAGGCGTACCAAAAGAATACAAACGGTCAGATTGCACCTGCAAGAGACCTCTGGACGAGCATTTATAACGAAGTTCAGTCGATGAGCGGACTCAGCCAAAGCGAGCAGGAGTGGAAGGACAAAATAGAAGGCAACGCCACAATGGTTGAAAATAATTTCACCGAGTATACTAAATAGAAAGGAGATAAGTGATGTTAATTACATTAGCAATGGAAGTGTTTAGTACAATATCCGTAATAGGCTATTCGCTTGCGGCATTATGTTTGGTACTTAGCGTTGCAATCTTCTTTCTGTTCGATATCAGAGGAGTTTACGCTTTCCTTACCGGCAAAAAACGCCAAAAGGGAATAAGCGAAATGCGTAACAGACGCAACGATAAAACTAAAAAACCCGACTCGCCGTCAATTAAATTCGGCCAGTCAAAAGGTCTAAACAAAGGCGTTCACAGCGCACCCGTAGTTGCGCCGCCGACGCCGCAGCCCGCGCCGACACCGGCACCCGAGCCTGCACCGTCGAGCGCTAACGATATGGGCACAGCACCGCTTGCACCGCCTGCACCTCCGGTAAGCGAGGAGGCAACGGGCGTGCTTGAGCCTACAAACACACCACCTCAGGAAGGGGCAACGGATGTATTATCACCGACGAACACACCGCAGCCCGAAAGAGAAAACGACGCTACAAGCGTATTAAGCGCTGACAGCGATAATAATACAAACGCTTCGAGCGAGCCTGCACCCGTTGTTGTAGATGCAGGAATCGGAAGCTTCGTTCTTGTTAAGAACGAAATGACTATTCATACAGACGAAATTTTGTAATCGAATGAAAAGGAGAAACAGGAGATGAACAGAAAAACAGGTTCTAAACTTATTTCGTTGATTCTTTCTGTACTTATGGTAATAAGCGGTTTGCCGATTACCGTAGCTTATGCTGAAGAAAGCGAGTATACTAATCTTGCTTCTGCTCAGGCAGGCGTTACGCTTACTTCCAGCGGTAAGGATTTTGAAATCAACGAAAACGATGTGATTGAATACGACACTGCGAACAGTGTTTTTACGCTTGATGTTGCACTTACCTACAAAGGCGTAAACACTGTTAAAAGCTTAACTGTTAACGGTGACAATGTTGCATACGATTCCGGATCGGGCTCGTATCCCTACACTGTCGCGTTCAGCAGCACTAGTGAAACTACCAATCTTAATGTAGTATGGACTCATGAGGAAGAGGATCCTAACAATTCAAGCCAGACTATTGATGTTGATGAGAGCGAAACCCTTACTGTTAAGCTCACAGAGGACAATGTTAAAAAGTACACCGTTACCTTCGCGTGCGGCGAAACTACAACGGATATTGAGTACATTCCCGGCGAAGCTTACAGCGAGCACAAAACTGAGGCTGAGTCTATTCTTACTAATGACGACGAGTTTACCTATTCTTACGGCATTAACTGGTCGGACATAGCTGTTGACGGCACAACCATTACTGCAACCAAGGCAAGAAACACCTTTAATCTTGCAGGTGTTGATACAGAGGTTAAGCTTATTAACAACGCTGACGTACCGTCAACTGTTACGGCAAGTATCAGCGGTGTTAATTCAACCGCAACCGGCAGCACTCCGCTTACAGACGGCAATGCATATATCAACGGCAACAGCACGTTTGATATAAGCGTTAATAACAATTTGTACAAGGTCGAATCTGTTACTTCAAATACAGACGACGCTGTTTCATACAACAGCTCTACAGGAAAGGCTTCTGCTACCTTTACCGCAGCACCTAACAAGATTACTGTACTTGTAACAATTGACAAAACAAAGGTAGAGCTTAATACCGACAGCAAAAAGCATTTTGTAGGCGTTGACGAGGAGCTCGAAATCAGCTTTTCAAAAACCCTTCCAACAGCTGTTAAAAACGGTATGAAGTACTATGTTAACGGCGAAGAGGTTACCGTTACAAACGGCAAATGTACCGTTAACTCTGCAACAACCAGTGTTAAGGTTGAGGCCAAGTACAAATATGACGACAGCAAAGAACTTGTTCTTGATAAAACACTTACCTTTAAAGAGGTTGGTGTTGACATCACCGCTTCAAGCACACCTAAGGGCGACGACGGGGATTTGTACTATCAGAACGAATCTATAACAGTAAAATCAGACGTCGCAATCACCATTACTAACGCTATTACAAGTGAAACAGTTACCGGTGTAGAGAACGGCGGCAAGATGGTTTACACCTTGACAAACGGCAAATACACCAGCACCGCTTTTGGTGATATTGATACAATTTATGTTGATAATACCGCCCCTGCAGTTACCTTTACAAACGAAGCGACTGCAACAGGCACCGATAATACAGCTTACACCAACTTTAATACCGACGACAAAAAGGTAAAGATTCACGTTACCGATAATGTTACAGGTGTTGAAAGCGTAAAGGTTGGAAATGAAACCGTATCACTTGACGCATCGGGCAACGGCTCTTTTGTTGCGGACCAAAACAAGGTGTATACTGTTGAGGTTAAGGACAAGGTGCTCGGCAATACACAGTCTTATACTATTGATGTTAAGGCAAACGACAAAACCAAGCCTACAATTACACAGGTTACAGTACTTCCCACCTATGTAAACACTACAACACAGGAAATAGCATTTCAAATTACGGATGCACAAAGCGGATTAGACCCGAATTCATTTGCAGTTACTTACACCAATCCTTACGCAAGTTACACAGAGTCTTATAGTTATGGCTATGTTGTAATAAAAGTTTGCCGTAATACGGATTTCACAATAACAATTTCGGATAACGAAAATAATCAGGCTAATTATACCGTTACTGTAAATAACTTCGATAGGGTCGCACCCGGCGCTTCACTCAACAATGTTGATGTATATAAGGACGGCTCAAAGTCTACAATTGCTTCTGCCATTGATTCTTTGTCCAAAAAGCTCTATGGCTTATTTAACAACAACTCCACAGATACATCTGTTGACCTTTCGCTTGCAGTCAACGAAACTGAAGCTACAAATGCTGATATCCAATCAGGTCTTACAACCAAGGCTTACTATGCTGTTTACACTCTTACAGACGCAGATTTAGACGCAGATAAAAACGTTGTTGTACAGTCTACTGTAAAAGACGCTTACCGTGATGCGTTTGTAGCATATATTGCAGACAGCTCTTCAAATCCAAAGAATATTACCGAGTTTGACCCCACCACCGAAACACCTAACGTAAGCATCACCTACGGCAGAAATGTTGTATTTGTTTATGCTCAGGATAATGCGGACAACACCCTGTTTGCATACTCAGACGGCTTTACCTTTGATAACGGCAAGCCCGAGATTAGCGGCTATATCGGCAATCTTACAAAACAGTATACTATTACCAATGATAACACATTCGTAACCTTTAACGGTATTACATCTAAGCCTAAGGATATTTCCGTTACCCTTACCGACCCTGCAGAATCAGGCGAGTTCTCATCGGGTATTTACAGCGCAAATATTAAGGTTTATGAGTATGACGAGTTAATCGACGACGTTGATGTAACACCTTCGGGCGAAACAGTCGACTTTAGTACGGTAAGCTTTACAAACTTTAAAAAGTCACTCGGTTATTATCCGTCCGGCTCATATAAGTTTGTTGTAACAGCTTATGATATGTGCGCAAACTCTAAGACTTTTACCTTTGGTTATGTTGACGACCAGGTTGCACCGAGCTTCTCAGAATTTACATACGCAGGCGGCACAAATTGGTCAGAATCAACGGCTTTAACCGTTAAGGTAGCGGATAAAAACCCGCAGAACAGAAGCCTATCAAACCTCGAAGGCAATGTTCCTTTTGCAAATCTGCAGGACGTAACCTATAAGGTTATCACTGAAACAGAGGCAGCAGACACAGCGGCTCTTGAAGCATTAGCAGACAGCGAATTCATCTATACTGCAACAAAAGACGCAACTAACAGCGTGTTTAAACTTAACGAAATTGCGAATAAGCTCCCCGACGGTAGCTACACAATTTATGTTGCGTTCAGAACAAAAGACATAAACGGTAACGTTACTACAACACCGATGTCTGTTCACATTAAAAAGGATACTCATACACCTACAGTTACACGCTTTGTAGTTAAAAACACCGGCGCATCCACTATTGCACAGGTTATTAACAGACTTACCTTTGGCATCTTCGCTAAGGAAGAGCTTAAGGTTACTGCAGTTGTTAACGACGTAGCAACTATTCCGGATGCAGACTTTGCGGCTTTGCTTACCACAGACGGCAACCAGACCTCTACTGTATCTGTTACAGACAGCAAGGCTTACTACAAAGACAAGGACGGTAACGCTCAGTCTGTTGCTACTACTAAGAATTCAGACGGCAACTTCGAGTTTACATTACCGCTTGAAAGCACAAGCAGAATTTATAAGGACATTCACCTTACACTTAAGGACGCTCTTCACAGCACACAGTACGATGTAAACAAAAACAACACCGCAATAAGCGATGTTACCGGCACAGGTACAGGCTATGAGAGCTTCGAGCTTGAAAGCAATCCTGCTACCTTCGCTCACAGCTCGGCTGACCACAGCACAGAGTTTAAGAAATACACCCTTTCCGACAGTTCGGTAATTTACAATGCAGGCTTTGCAGACGACATTACTGTAACTGACTCAGAGGCAGGTATCGGCAAGGTAAAGATTACCGCTAACGGCAAGGAATCGGATACGCTTTCTTACGACGCAACGGGCAAGGTTGCTTCTAAGAAATATACCTATACTCCACAGGCTGGTACTGTTAAGCAGGGCACAACCTCTATTATTACCGGCGCAGCTATGGCTGACAGCGATAATAACGCGTACAGCATTAAGGTTGAGGCAGTCGACAACGCGCTTAACGAAAGCGACCAGACCTACAGCTACACTATCGACTCACTTGCTCCGAGAGTAACTCCGAGCACCGATGGTGTAAGATATCAGAACAACGATGTAAATATCAGCGTTGATGTTGACGACGCACACTTTGTTGACAACGGTAATATTTATAAGGTTGTTGCAAGATATAAATACAATGACGGCTCAAATAACACAATCACAATTTCCGGCACCGAAACCGAGAAAACAGACGACAACGGCGTTGTACTGTCACGCGCGGACAACACTGTAAATCTTCAGTTTAATGACGACGGTAAGTATGATTTTGTTGACATTACGGTATACGACCTTGTTCAAAACAGCACTAAGGTTGAAAAGACCGATATCAGCGAGTCGACATTTATCATTGATACTGTTCTTCCGTCAATCAACCAGATTGTATTCGAAAATCTTGAGCTTAAGGATAAGTTCAGAGCACTCTCTAAGGGCGTATTTACTCAGGATGCAGTTAAGGTTACCGTAACTCTTGATAACGATATGGCAGCGGGCTTCATCTCCGAATATACCGCACCTCTCGTTGACAGCTCGGCAATCCTTCACATTATCGGCGCGGATAACTACCTTGACGACCAGGGCGAAATCGACGCAATCGACTTTACCGTTAAGGAAATCAAGGACGGCGACAATGTAACAGGCTGGACTCTTACAGCATATCTCAACCTTAACACTCAGGGCAGACTCGCAGTAAGCTACGAGGACGAGGCTGAAAACGAGCTTCCCGTTACAAAGATAGGTACAACCGGTATCGCTACTAACGGCGTTATCTATAAGGTTGACGACGAAACAGAAAAAGAGATTAATTCAAGCTTCTTTATCAGTGAGGCAGACCCTGCAAGCATCACTATCGTTAAGGACACAACTAACAAAGAGGAGTTAGTTAACGAAATCCTTGCAAATTCTTCGTCCGAAACTGACAGCTACATTGACGACGATAACAGAATGTGGTTTGACAGAGGCGTTAAGCTTCCGATTATCCTTCAGGATAAGGCAAACGGCTCAAATCCTGTTTCGGGACTTCATTCTGTTGAAATTCTTGTAAACGATGAACCGTATTCGGGTAACGCTATCACCAGCGAAAAGTGGGAAAGAGTTGAAACCGAAAGCGGCAGAGTTTACTACAAGTACGACTTCTCAGACGGTATTCTCAACAAGGACGAGTGGACATTCTATGTAGACACAACAGGTCTTGACAGCGACGAAAACGGCGCATTTACCATTAAGGTTAAGACTATTGACTTCGCTACTAATGAGAGCGAAGCTGAGTTCACGATTTATAAGGATATCGAAGCTCCCGAAATTACAAACTTTGCGTTCAACCCGATTTACGACACTACGGGCAGCAAGTCTACCGTAAGAGTTATTAAGGACGAAGAGTTCGCGGACGGCAAGAGCGACAAGTATAGATATTTCTTTAACGACGACACTAAGGTAACTGTAACCGCTAAGGATAAGAACACAAGCAAAAAGCTTAATACCGGCGTTGACACAATTACCTTCTATGCAGTGGACTACAGCGACCCCGATTCGCCAAAAATCGTTAAGCACGAAACCAAGACTGCTAAGACTAACGACAAGGGCGAAGCTACTGCTTCATTCGTAGTTAAAAAGAACTTCAAGGGTCAGGTTTACGCTTACGCAACCGATAAGGTAAACAACTCTAACCACAACGACCTTATTGAGGACCACGGTTCTAAGGTATTTGAGTATGAGTTTGACGACGGCTTCCCCGTACTTGTAAGCGTTCCCGACGCAACTATTACAGAAACAATTAACCACCATAGAGCCGAAAAGGACCACATTAAGTACGACATCCAGACAAAGACCGACAAGAAGGACGCTAAGAATCAGCCTCTTTACAGCGGTAATGTTAAGATTAAAGTAACTATTAAGGACCTTTACTCAGGCGTTAAGGAGGGTATGGTTACCGTTAAATCCTCTGAAAACAGGGGCAAGGAAAACAGCGAGTATCCGTTTAGCGTAACTAATACCGGTAAGGTATCAGGCGGATGGAAGGTTGAAGAGAAAGACAACAACCTTGCAACGGTAATCAGTAAGGTTATCACAGTTAAGAGAGATTCTAACAACATCTATCTTACAACTACGATGACTGACTATTCACAAAACTCAACTAAACTTAAGTCAGACACCTTCTCTATCGATAAGACTAACCCGACTGTTAAGGTTTCTTACGATAACAACAGCGCTTCTGAGGGCAAGTACTTCAAGGCTAACAGAACTGCTACCATTAAGGTAACAGAGCGCAACTTCGACCCGAGCCTCTTTAATGTTATGAAGAACGGCAAGAGAGTTGATGTTAGCTGGTCTCCGAAGACCTACTCAAAGAGCACTAATAAAGAGGGTACGGTTTATACCGCTAAGCTTCCGTTTACAACAGACGGCGACTACACACTTTCTGTTAACGGTAAGGACAGAGTTGGCAGAAAAGCCGGCGTAACCTACACGGGCGTTGCTCCTAAGGCGTTCACAATCGACAAGACTAAGCCGATTGTTACGGTTACATATTCAAGCAAGGCTACTCCTAAGAACGGCAATTACTACGCTGCTTCAAGAACGGCTAAGATTGTTGTTAAGGAGCACAACTGGAACCCGAAGGACTTCGAGTTTACTCTTAAGACTAACGGCAGAGCTTCTAAGCCGACGCTCAGATGGTCTAACAGCGGCGATACTCATACCGCTACTTACACCTGCGATTCACTCACCGGACTCAACTTTAAGCTTGACTTCACCTGCAAGGATAAGGCAAGCAACAAGGCTGTATTCCGCTCAACAAGAAGAGGTAATACAGAGGATTATCCGGAAGAGGAATTCTATGTTGACCGTACCGCTCCTACCGTTAGATATGAGTTTAACGGTAACGATACTGGTAACGATACCACTTCTACAACTAACGATAGTTTGGCATCCAGCGTATCGCTTTCGGATACATACTACGATTATGTAAACATCTCTGTTGTAGGTGCAGTTCACGGCGTAGTTGAGGACCAGGCAAAGTCAAGCTCAACATCGTATGATATTGCTTCTATTATCGAAAACATTTCAACGAACGACCAGCTTAAGGACGACTTCTATACCATCCAGGTTGCTGCATACGATAAGGCGGGCAACAATACAGAGATTACCCGTTACTTCGCAGTTAACAGAAACGGTTCAATCTTTACTCTTAACAGCGACGCTACCGAGCTTGTAAACGATAAGTTTACAAATGATAAGGAAAGATTAACTAACCTTATTATCCAGGAAAGAAACGTTGACCCGATTAAGACCGGCGATTCAGTTCTTCAGCTGTCAATGAACGGTAGAGTTACAACTCTTACTAATAAAGATTACACCGTAAGCTACTCCGGCACAAGAGACGGTGACGGTTACTACAAAGCGACCTATAAGCTCAATCCTGACATCTTTAAGGAGGATGCTCTTTATAAGATTATCGTAACCACTAAGGATGCTGCAGGCAACACAAGCTCGAACGCCGACGAAAAGGGTAAAGAAACCGGAACAAAGAAGCTTCCGATTCTTGCATTCACATTCGATACAACCTTACCTGTAATTGACACAAACCTTGACGAAAGCAAGGCTGGCGACAAAGGTCTCCTTTCTTCAACATATTCAATCGCTGCTAACAAGTTTAAGGTAACCTTTAAGCTTGTGGACGACGGTGCAGGCATTGACCTTAACAGCGTATCGCTTAATATCGGCGGTAAAGAGGTTAAGCTCGGCGATCCGGATTACGAATTTGAGTATGATAAGAAGACAGGCGAGTATTCCTTCATCCTCAGAGGAACTAACGAAAACGTAATCTTTAACTGTGTTGATAAAGCAGGTAACGCTGCTAACCAGCTGTTGTTTAAGAAGATTAACGTCTACAGCAACCCGTTTGCTCGTTTCTTCAACAACACACCGTTATTCCTCGGCACTCTTATCGGTCTCGTAATTATCGCTATTGCAATAATCCTTATTGTATCAAAGCGCAGAAAGAAAGACGACGATGAAGAAGTTGCTGACGAAACAACAAAGTTAGACGAAAACGAGGATTAATCGTCTAAACCGTAATTTATAAACACCCGCCAAGGCTCAGCCTTGGCGGGCATTTTTTTTACAAATTATGACATTTTATCGCCGTATTTTGCACAATTTCCATATTGTAAAATCATTTATTATATAATAATGATTGGGTTTTTATACCCATTTAAAAAGGAAGTTTTATTATGGAATTAGTAATTATTGTATTATTGCTCGTGGCGGCGCTTTTTGCATTGCTTCTGCTCGCAATTTCAATGCTGAAAAAGAACTCCAAACGAAAAAAGGAGTTAAAATATTTTACCGACGCGTATCTCCGCATCCTGAAGGTTGACGCACTCGACAGAGCTATTGTAAGCCCTAACGACGCGCTTGCTGCGAATACCGGACCGCGTAAGATACTTGTAAGAGTTCACGAGACGAGCGAGCTTACCGATAAGGTCCACCTGCTCGATATGGAGCAGCCCTGGACAATCGGCAGAAAGCCGGGCGAAAATACGCTGTGTATCCGCGGTGACAACACAGTGTCGTCGCTTCACTGCAGGCTTATGGTAAGTAATGAACGGCTGTTTCTTGTGGACTTAGGCTCAAAAAACAGAACCTATTATCAGCCTGCAAAATCAAAAAAGAAAGCATGGTACCTGCCCCAAAAGGGATACGCTGCGCTTACTACGGGCGACAAGTTCTATGTGGGGTACACCTGCTTTGAGGTTGCAATATTCGACAGTAATTACGGAATAGTATAAAGGAAGATTAATTATGAGTTGTACGCTTACGGTATATACGGACAATACATTTAAGGAATTGTTTTTACCTACAATTAACAATGCGGACTATAATCTTATTCTTGAGCGCGGTGACTTTTCGCTGTCGCGCGATATCGAGATTAAGATGGAGGTCGTTGACGACAGGTGGAGCGTTTTTGCTGTTCCCGACGAGTATGTTATTATTCAGAATAACGAGAATAAGGATAAGGTAATCTGCAAAAACCAGAGCTCGTTTAAAATCCGCACTTATGATAATTTTGAGTTTTCATTTGTTGCTATCGAGGGCGACCGGACTATCGAAACTGTCGGTAAATACGATTTAGCTAATATTAACGAAATTAAAATAGGTAAAAGTCCCGATTGCGATATTCAGTACAGCGGTCTGGGACTTGTGTCGCGCGTCCACGCAACGCTAACCCCGTCAGGCGGCGGCTGGTATATAAACGACCAGAGCCTTAACGGCGTTTTTGTCGGCACGCAAAGGATTAATAACAGCAAAATGCTGAAGTTCGGCGACTGTGTTAATATCTACGGACTTCACATTGTATTTCTTGACAATATTATTGCCGTTAATGCGTCTTACGGCGATGTTAATATTAATACTAATAAGCTGATGCAGACGAATATAAGAACGAGTTTTTCCGCACCGATTTATCCGTCTAAGGTGCCCGAAAAGCAGTTCTTCCACCGTTCGCCGAGACATCTTCCCGTTGTTCATAAGGAACAAATCGCCATTGAGCCGCCCCCGGCACCAAAGGCTAAGAACGAGCGTCCGCTGTGGATGACGATAGGACCCGCTTTTACTATGGCAATACCTATGCTTCTCGGCTGCTCGGTTGCGATTATAGCTATGAGCGCAATGAACGGCGGCTCGGGCAGGTCAGCGTTTATGTTTACGGGTATTATCACCGCGATTTCGTCGGCTATTATCGGCGTTATCTGGGGCGTTGTTAATACCAAGTACGCACGCAAGGAATCGGTTAAGGAAGAAGCTAACCGTTTTGAAAAATACAGCGACTACATAGTAAAAATTGCGGACGACTTAAAACAGAAATACCAGGAAAACACCGCCGCCTACTATGCGATGTACCCATCTGCCGAGGAGGTTTGTAACTATGCGGGCACTCCGCAGCTGTGGAGCAGAAACGCAACGCATACCGACTTTTTGTACCACCGTATCGGTATAGGCGACAGACCGTTTGAGGTTGAGATTGCAGCGCAGGAAGTTAAGTTTTCGCTTATCGACGACGAGCTTGCACAAAGACCTCACCTTTTAAAAGAAAGCTATCAGGTACTTAAAAATGTGCCCGTCGGCATTGACTTAAAGGATAACCACCTTATCGGCGTTGTAGGCGATAACAAAAGGCTCAACGCTATTCAGGTTGCAAGAAGCCTTGCTGTACAGATTGCCGCTAACAACTGCTACACAGATGTTAAAATGGCGTTTGTATATGACGGTGCTAACCGCACAACCGCTAACGAGTGGCGCTTTGCAAAGTGGCTGCCCCATGTTTGGAGCGAGGACAAAAAGTCAAGATATATCGCTACTAATAAAACTGAGGTCGGCGATGTATTTTATGAGCTTGCAAAGGTTATAAGAAGCCGTGCTGAGGACGATACACCCAGGCTTAAGGACGACAAGACCACGCCAAAGCCGTACTACATTCTTTTTGTAGAGGACTCTAAGCTGCTTGAAGGCGAGCTTATGGCTAAGTATATTTTTAACGCTCAGGACCATTACGGCCTTACGACTATCCTGCTTGATGAAAGCTACGAGAACCTCCCGAACGCCTGCGAATATGTTGTTGAAAACTCTTCAAACTATGTGGGCTACTATAAGATGGAGGGCGGACGACAGAACGGTCATCCGATTACCGCGGATAATATTTCAAACCGTATGGCTGAGCAGTTTGCAAGAAGCCTGCTCGGATTTGAGGTTATGGAGATTGAAACGGGCGGTGAAATTCCGAATACCGTAACCTTCTTTGATATGTATAACATAACCTCGCTTGAACAGTTCAGAGTGCTTGAGCGCTGGAGAAAGAACAGAACCTACGACAGCATGAAGGCGCTTATCGGTAAAAAAGCCGGTAACAGCGACTGTTATCTTGATATCCACGAAAAATATCACGGCCCTCACGGTCTTATCGCGGGTACTACCGGTTCGGGTAAATCCGAAACCCTTCAGACATATATGTTGTCACTTGCTATTAATTTCAGCCCTGAGGATGTTGCGTTTTTCGTAATCGACTTTAAGGGCGGAGGTATGGCTAATCTGTTTAACGGTTTGCCGCATATGGCGGGTCAGATTTCCAACCTTTCGGGCAACCAGGTACGCCGCGCAATGCTCTCTATTAAGAGCGAAAACCTGCGCCGTCAGAGAATTTTCGGCGAGTTCGGCGTAAACCATATCAACTCTTATACAAGACTTCTTAAAAACCACGAGGCAACAATCCCGATTCCGCATCTATTTATTATCATAGACGAGTTTGCGGAGCTTAAAAGGGAGGAGCCCGAGTTCATGCGCGAGCTTATCAGCGTTGCGCAGGTAGGACGAAGCCTCGGCGTACATCTTATTCTCGCTACCCAGAAACCGAGCGGTACTGTAGACGACAACATCTGGTCGAACTCGAAGTTCAGACTTTGCCTTAGAGTTCAGGACAGACAGGACAGTTTTGATATGCTGCACAGGCACGACGCGGCTTATCTTACAAATTCGGGTCGCTGCTTCCTGCAGGTAGGTAACGACGAGATTTTTGAGCTCTTCCAGTCAGGCTGGAGCGGCGCGGTTTATGATGAAAATATGTCTAACCGTTCCGACATCGCTACTATGCTTGCCCTTAACGGTAAAGCCGCTATCGTCGGCAACCGTATCAAGTTTAAGCAAAAGGAAAACGCAAGGGTTAAATTCCTCTCCATTCTTTCAGCTCATCTGTTTAACGCTAAAGCGCAGCTTAAAATCTCTGACGAAGAGGTGCTGAATAATCCTATCGCAAGGGACGAGATTGTTGAAAAAGCGTTTGAGTATATTGAGCCAAGCGAGCTTGATTACCCGTATTCAAAGTATAACGCGCAGCGTCTTGAGGAATTCCTCGTACTGCTTGTACAGCGTTTTGACGGAAATCTTGATAATACCGTAAGAGAGATTACAAGCGGCGCCGGCAAGTTCGGCGGCAAGCTCCCCGAGTTTAAGGATAAAACTCAGCTTGACGCGGTTGTTGAATACCTCGCGTCCGTTGCGGATAAAAACAATTACAAAAACGACATTATGCTTTGGATGCCTGTGCTCGAGGAAAATATTTATCTCGACTCGCTTGACGGCTATGTTAAGTATGCGGGCAAATGGTCACAAAACACGAAGGATTATAACCTTGATGTTGTAATCGGTCTTTGCGACGACCCCGAAAATCAGAATCAGTTCCCGATTTCGCTCAATTTCGCCGAGAACGGCAACCACGCGGTATGCGGCTCGGTCGTAAGCGGTAAGAGTACATTTATTCAGTCGGCAATATTTGCGCTTATAAACAAGTATTCGCCCGAGCAGGTGAATATCTATGCGCTTGATTTCAGCAGCAGGCTGCTCGGCGCGTTTGAAAACAGCGTTCATGTCGGCGGCGTTATGTACGAAAACGACCTTGAAAAAATAGGCAAGTTCTTTAACATGATTGAAAAAGAACTTGATAATCGTAAAACTCTGCTCGGCGGCGGTAACTACTCGCAGTATGTTAAAATCCACGGCGTAGAAATCCCGTCTATTGTAATTGCGGTCGATAACTACGCAAACTTCCGCGAAAAGACGAATACCGCATACGACGATATTATGCTTCGCATTTCGCGTGACGGCGTAAATTACGGTATCTATCTGCTTGTATCCTCGGCGGGCTTTGGCACGAGCGAAATACCTAACCGTATGGGCGACAATATCCGTACCGTATTTTGTCTTGAAATGGGCGATAAGTTTAAGTACGCCGATGTGCTTCACACTATGCGTATTGATATTCTGCCCGAGGCAGATATCAAGGGCAGGGGCCTTGCTTCAGTAGGCACGAGCATACTTGAATTCCAGACCGCGCTCTCGCTCGAAGCTAACGACGACTATGATCGTATGGAAAAAATCAAGGCTGTATGCGAGGATATGAAAGCTTCCTGGAACGGCAGGAGCGCCCGTCCCATCCCCGAAATTCCGAGCCATCCCGTACTCAGCGAGTTTATTGAAGAGGCGGATTATAATACGCTTATTAAGCGCGATATGCTGCCGTTTGGCTATAACGAGAAGGACGCTTCGCTTTACAGCGTCAACCTTGCTTCAACATATTTCTACCTTATTACCGGCAAGGCGCGCAGCGGTAAAACGAACTGCCTTAAGTCCGTTATCGCGGCGGCTTCAAAGGCGGGCGGAAGGCTCAGCGTTATTGATTACAGCGGCGAGGAGCTTATGGCGGACGCAAACAAGTACGGCGCAAAATATCTCACTAACGCTAAGGATATTTTTGATTTCTGGAACGAGCTTATCCCGACTTTCAAAGAGCGTAATAAGAAAAAGCGCGACCTGCTGTCACAGGGCTTTGACGACGAAGAAATATTTGAAAAGATGCAGAGCGAGGAAAAGATATTTATCTTTATTGATGATGTTTGCGCGTTTGTTAAGGCGGCATATAATGCCGAGGGCTCGATTGCTCCGACTAACGGCTTCCTTGAGAACATACTCGAAAAGGGATATCTGCACAATATTTTCTTTATCGGCTGTCTTGATACAGACGCAGCGGCAGGCGCAAGTATCCATAATCTGTATAACATTATCGTGTCCTACAAAACGGGCGTGCATTTCGGCGGTAATGTATTTAAACAAAAAATATTCGATTTTTCAAATCTTTCGTTTAACGAGCAGAACAAGAGCTATAAGGCGGGTATCGGTCTGAGCGCTACTGCCGACGGCGAAAGTGTAACAAAGATTGTAGTCCCCGACGCAAGGAGGTAATCGCTTGTCAACTGTTGTAGAATACAGTAAGCGAAAAAAAGAGCTCGATTACATTAATAAGGTAATCAGAGCGTATATTGCAAAGTACTACGAGAACGAATGGGATATTAATGTATTTTATTCTATTAAAGAATTTGCCACATTTGTCGGCGCGAACGATTTTGTAGATTTCGTTTGCGTCGACGTGAGCGAGAGCATTGCTATCTCGATGACCGAGCTTGTTCGCAAAAAGAACAAAAATGCGGTTATTATCGTTCTCGCGGATACCTCTGTCTCGCCGGCGGCTTATATGAAGCCCAGCATTATGGCGGCGTCGCTTTTGCTTTTTCCGCTTGACGAGGGTCAGGTTAAAACCACCGTGTCGGACCTGTTCAGGTATATCAGCGAGCAGAGCGACGAGCAAAAAGAGGAGTTCTTTGTTATTAAATCCAAGACTCAGCACGAGCATATTCCGCTAAACAAAATTATGTTTTTTGAATCGCGCGAAAAAAAGCTGTACCTTAATACCCAAAACCGTGAATACGGCTTTTACGATACTATCGACAGCGTGCTCGAAAAGCTGCCCGATGGATTTATCAGATGCCACCGCAGCTTTGTTATTAATTCGAAAAAGATAAAAAAGGTTATGCTCTCTCAAAATATTGTAGAGCTCGACGACGGTATAGTCGTGCCTCTTTCTAAAAGCTATAAACCTGTTTTAAAGGAGTACAGAAACAATGCCTGATTATGATAATGCATATTTTTTAAACAGCGCGGGACTTGCTCTGCTCCTTAGTAAAAAGGAGGTTAGCGAGCTTTACTGTCTCGACTATTTCGGCGACGACATAGTTATCGACGACGAGTCGGCGTGTCAGACGCTGTTCTCGCTTGTGGGCGACGAGCTTGTAAGTGTTGACGGCGACGACAGCTTTTATCTGTATGACGAGCTTGAGGAAATCACCGATACTATGGTGAACGCCGACTTGATTTATGCCCTTTATTCCGACAAGGGCGGCTTTGCCAGCAGACTGTATTATGTCAACAAAGACAGCGCTGTGCTTTTGCAGCCGGATTCAAGGCGCAAAAGTGTTTTAAAGCTGATTAAGCTAAACAGCGCCGAGGTCTGCGACGACATATATAATAGTATTAATATTAAAAAAGAAATAACCGACGACGAAAACAGACTGTTCATAGAGTCTCTCGAGCTTATTGACATCGGCGACAGCTTTGAACAGATAATTATAAACAAAAGGACTAACGCCTTTATTGATGTGTTCAGTCCCAGGGCGGAAAAATCCGTAAAAAAAGCGGGCGTGCTTACAAGCCGTAACGAGCAGTACCTTTGCACTTGGTCAGCCGACGGCTATATGTCGCAGCCCTATAACCGGGAAAACCTGTTTGAGTTTTTGCTTCAGGCAGTGGAGGATTAATTATGATTATTGTAGATATATATGTACCCGTAGTTAATAAGGTGTATGACTTTTCGATTAACGAAAAGCTGCCTGTGTCCGTAATTGTGGAGGAGCTCAGCGAAATGATTGCTCAGAAGGAAGGCTGTATGACAATAGAGCACCCCGAAAACTTTGTGCTTTGCCGCGCGGACACAAAATCCATAATGAACGCCGATTTAACTGTAGAATCGTATGGTATCGGCAACGGCGCAAAGCTTATTTTGGTCTGATTTTTACTAAAAAAACGGCAAAATGTGCCGTTCATACCATAAAAAGTGTCGTTTGTCAGCCAAACGGGAAAAAACAAATGCAATTTGATATGATGTAGTTGTCAGGAGGGAACACAAGTTGCTAAAGACTAATGAGAACATTTTTGAAATGTCCTTAGACCAATTAAATATATGCGACCGGGTTCTCCAAAACGAAATGGACAGCATTGAGGAAATACGAAAACAGCTTGGAGAGTTCAGCGGACTTGACGAGGAGATAATCCAACTCGGCAAAATCAACTTCAACATCCAGGACGCTGAATACAACTTAAAGTCTATGATTAAGGTTTTGAATTTTGCACAGATAAAATATGCAACCTGCGAAAAAGAAGTACAAAACAGTGCAAACGTTTCTTATACCGCACAGTCAAATAAAGCAAGACTGAAAAAGGTTGAATTCAAAATCCCGTATTCGTCTGTAATTAATTGGAAGAAAGGAAAATAACGAGATATGGCAGTACAGTTTGAAGTTAACGTTCAGCAGTTAACACACGACATTGAGCGTGCCAGGGGCTGTTTGAGATACTTAAACAACAATCTCAACTCAATGTTTGGCGAGATTAAAGAGCTCGACACAATGTGGGACGGTACGGCAAACGATGCGTTTAACATTCAGTTTAATAACGACTATGAAATGATGAAGGACGTTATCAAAAACCTTCGTAAACTTATTGAATCGCTCGAATTTGCAAAAAGCGAATACATTAAATGCGAAAATCAGGTCGGCTCTGCAATCAGAGCGCTGAAGTTTTAGGAGGTGAGCAAGGTGGCTACAAAACTTGGAGCAGACGCTACGCTAAAGGTTACTCCGGAGGAACTTCAGTCAAAATCAACAAGCGTTAACACTATTTCGCGTAATATGCAAAATCAGTACAACGACTTAAGCAGCATCATTGACAGGTCGGCTTCTTACTGGACGGGAGACGGCGGAAATGCTCACCGCACCAAATTCAACGAGCAAAAAAAGGATGTCGAGGATATGTTCAAAAGAATTCAGGAGCATGTCGCTGACCTTCAGAGTATGGCTGGTGTCTACACCGCAGCCGAGGAAGATGTTAAATCAACAATTCAGGATTCGCTTCCTTCAGATGTAATAATTTGATAAGGGGGATTTAAATGGCTTCATATTCAACAATAAGGTTTAATTTCGCACAGGCTAAGCAGCAGGCACAGCGCCTTGAAACCATAGCCTACGAAATGAAAAGAACCGCTAATCAGAATTTTGACAGAGCTTTATCCCAGTTATCCGGCTCGTGGAAAGGCGAAAGCGCAACGCTTTACATTAAAAAAGCACAAATTGTGCGTAACGAAATTATTAAAAACGCAAACGACCTTGAAGCTGTAGCACGTAGCATAAGGAAGGTTGCACAAAGAGTATACAACGCCGAGATGGAGGCAAAACGACTTGCCGAAGAAATCGCGCGTAAAGGTTAAACATAATTAAATTTAAATAAATAATAATTAAAAAGGAGATTAAAATTATGTCACAAATCAGAGTAACAGCATCACAGCTTAGAGCACAGGCAGAAGCACTCAGAACAACAAACAACAACTTCAAGGCTCGCGTAGGCAACCTTGAAAGCACCGAAGCACAGCTTAAGAGCATGTGGGAAGGTGAAGCAAACGATGCATTCCATGCAGCATTCACAAGAGATAAAATCCAGATGGATAATTTCTATAATGCTATTATGCAGTATGCAACAGTGCTTGACAACATCGCTACTAAGTACGAAAACGCTGAAGCAACTAACACTAACACAGCAACAACCAGAACTTACTAATTTACAGTTAATAACCTTACATTACTAATTTAAAACCAACTAATTTATATAAAGGAGATATTTAATCATGACAGGAACATTAAGAGTTACACCGGAACAACTTACAGCAACAGCAGGCGAGTTCCAGAACGCAGCATCAGAAGTTAGAACACTCACAGCAGATATGACTAATACAGTAACAGGTCTTTCAAGCATTTGGGAAGGCGAGGCAGCAACAGCTTATGTAGCAAAGTTTAACGGCCTTCAGGACGATATCGAAAGACTTATCGCAATGATTAACGAGCATGTAACAGACCTTAACGAGATGGCAAGAGTTTATTCGGACGCTGAAAAGGCAGACCTTGACGAAATCGCAACTCTTTCTTCGGACGTTATCGTTTAATAAAAAAGATTCCACTACACGCTTATTCGGGGGGCGCATCCCCCGAATAAAAGCGTTTTTAAAAGCAAAAAACTATAGATTTATCAGCCTAAAACAGTTATAATAAAGGTGGTGAAAAAGTGGCGGAACTTGTTGTAAAAACAGCTCGAATGAAAGAAGCTGTAGATTATGAGGTAAAAGCTATTGAGACGCTGCGTGACTTAAGTTCAGAAATAAGAAATGTACAGCAAGCACTCAGCTTTAATGTTAAGTCAAGAGCACAAATTAATCGCCAGCTTTCGGCACTTGCTAATGCAAGTATGACAAATGCAAATCGTGTAAAAAGCCTTGCTACCACCCTTGACAATGCGATTAACACTTATTCCGGCACTGAAAAAAGGGTTTCGGGAAATCCTACCGGTGCAAAAGCGGTAAATAATAAAAAATCAAAATCTAAAAGCTCTTCAAAAAAGAAGAAAGAAAGCTTTTGGGACTATATTAAAGGATGGAAGTTTGTCGGCGAAGCAGGCGTTGTCGGCAAGGTTATTTCGGGTGTAGGAAAAGCTATAACCGGAGGCGACCCGGTTAAAGGCGGTCTTGATATTGTAAGTGCACTCGTTTCGGCGGGTGGATATGTTGCAAAAAATGTAGGCAACTCTTTTGACTGGCGTTTAATTGCAATCGGCATTGATAAGGGCTTCTCTAAAATTGACAAAAAGCCGTTTTTTCAAGCTCTTGGTGACGAGTTTGCAAAGCTTAAGCTTTCAAGCGCAACAAAAGTATCTGAAAAGGCTGCTGTTGTTGCAAAGTGGGGCGGTTATGCGTTAACTGCAATTACTACTACTTATGAAAACTTTACAGATAAAGATAACACGACCTTCGGCAGAAGGCTGGCGGAAAGCGTCGGCGAAAGCGCTGTTAAAATCGGCGGCGGTATCGCAATAGGCGCGGGCGTTGCAGCAGCATTTGCAGCGGCAGGCGTTGCCGCTCCGGCAGTAGTTGTCGGCGGAGTTACCGTAGGTGTTGTATGGGCAGTTGATTCACTGTTTAAGCATTTTAATAACGGAAAAGGCGCAGCAGAAACTATATCTGACGGAGTTATTGACTTTGGTATCGCTGTTGGCAAAAAAGCGCAAGAAGCCGGTAAAGCAATATCCGGATGGTGGAAAGGTTTGTGGGGGAAGTAGCCCAATATTTAAATCGGAGGAATAAAAATGTTAAATTTTGACGAATTATTACCAATCGGAAGTGTAGTTATACTTAAGAATGCGTATAAAAAGCTTATGATTTACGGTGTAGGACAAACGGATATGTCATCTGACACTAATTATGATTATATCGGCGTAATGTACCCCGAGGGCAATATGGGCGAGGGCTCACAGTTTTTGTTTAATCATTCTGACATTGACCAGGTTTTCTTTACCGGTTATGAGGATGAAGAGCGCGACGAATTCGTTCAGAAACTTCAGCAGATTTACGAAGAAAACAGCCTATGATTACTAATGAAGAAACTCTAAATTGCAGAGTTCCGACTCCGTATGAAATTAACAGGATTTCAAGATTTATCGAAACCCGTAATAAAAAAGAAATAAAACTTTGCAAAACGCTTGATGTTATTTTTACTGCGGCAGGTCTGTTTTTTCTTGGATGCCTTGCAACAAAGCCGGACAATATGATACTCGGAATAATTTTTGGTGCAATATCATTTGTAATTGTATTCTTTAGTCTTTTTAACAAGAAAAATGTTATTTCGGAAATAAGTGCTTACAAAGAGGGTTTGTTTCTTGTAAAGGACGCGCATATTGTTAAATCGGTAGTTAATCCACAGCTTATCAACCGGCGTCATATTTGGGTTAAAGCTGACTTGGACGGCGAAGAATCAGGCGCTCACGAGATATATGACGAGGGCGAAACAGATGTTGGAGCTCCTGTAATAATTGTATATCCTAATAGTTCAAACATCAGGAAAAAGGCTAATTTAGCATTTACACCTTATATGCTCAGCGATGAGTTTTTAAATAAAATGTAATTTGACTTTACAGGTTGCCTAATGGATAACCTGTTTTAGTCGTTTAAAAGGAGAGAACAATATGAACGATATGATGACTTGTACTTCCTGCGGTAAAGAAATACCTATCGGCAGCAGCTTTTGTCCGTACTGCGGTTGCACTGTCGAGGGTGCGGATTTCGACCCCGAGGGCAGCACAACCGTTCTGGGTTCGTTTAACCCGTTTACCGACCCTGTTCCGAGTAATGACGCTGCACCTGCTCAGGAAGCACTCGGCGAGGGCGAGTGGATTTGCCCGACCTGTAACAATAAAAATAACAGCAGATTCTGCATCTTCTGCGGCACAAAATCCCCGCTTGAGGATGTTCCGGTTGTAGATGTTGCTCAGGCGGCGCCTGTATTTGCTCAGATGCCACCGCAGCAGCCTGAAATGCCCGACAGATGCCCGCCGCAGAATGGCGAGCCCGCAGGCGCGTTAGTACCGCCTCAGGAAATTCCGGCTCAGGACGCAGCACCGGTAAATATGCCGCCACAGCCGATGGCGCAAACCGATATGCCGATGAATATGCCACCGCAGATGATGGCGCCCTTAAAGCAGCTCAAGACTAACAGGGGACTTTTGAAATTCTGTCTGCTTTCAATTATCACATTCGGCATTTATGCGCTGGTTGTAATGACGGGACTGTCGGACGATATTAATATTATCGCTTCAAGATACGACGGCAAAAAGACCATGAATTATCTTTTGATGACATTTATTCTTACACCGTTTACGCTTGGCATTTATACGCTTGTTTGGTACCACAAGATTAGCGCAAGAATAGGCGAGGAGCTTCAACGACGCGGAATTGATTACAGTTTCGACGCGAAGGATTTCTGGCTCTGGAACATTCTTGGCTCGATGATTATTGTAGGTCCGTTTATCTACACTCACAAGCTTTTCAAGGCTATGAATCTCCTTTCTGAAAATTACAATATTTACGGATAAATAAAAAACGGATAGCTTCCGCCCGGTTGCTATCCGTTCTTTTTTGTTTTATTCGGATTCTGTTTTGAGATACGCCAAATCTCTGCCGTTTATTATGCCGTCGTCGTTTATGTCGAGCAGCTCGTCGTAATCGTTTTCGCCTGCTCTTGCACCGACGCTGTCGTTAAAATCAAAGGTTTTGTCCTTGCTGCAGTTGGAGCAGTGCAGGTGATATTCGCTTGAGGTGTCGCCCTCGGTGATAGTGAGGTTGTGTCCCGTCTTTGGTACAAAATTATTCTTGTACTCGTCGCCGCAGGCGGTGCAGCGGTAATCGTCGTAACCGTCCTCGGTGCAGGAATTAGGCACAACCGTCTTTTGCATACTGTGACCCGCCGCCTTAACCTCGGGCGCCTCGTCGGCGCTCAGCGTAAAGCCCGTCGCGGTGATTAAGCCGTCCTCGGTGCAGGTGGGGTAGGTTATAACCTCGCTTATGTCATTACCGTTTGTATCAACCGGTCCGACGCCCTCATAGGTCGGCGTAACCGGATTTAGAAGGTCAGCGCCGCCGCGCGAATCCTCAAAGGTGATTTCGTCAATACAGGTTTCGCGCCTGTGACCGACATTACCGCCGACTGACAGCGGCGTGTAAAATCTGTGGTACGCGATAAAACACCTGTCGCTTTGCGGCAGATAGATTACCGACTGGTGACCTGTTGCGAGAATACCGCTGTTTACATCCTTTTGAAGCAGCGTGCCGTAGTTTGTTATCTCGCCCTTCAGCGAGGTTGCGATACCGTAGTTAATGTGGTAGTTTTCGCTGCCTGTGTCGTCGCACGACCAGTGGAAATAATAGTAATCTCCGCGCTTGAAAACCGCCACGCTTTCGCGGAAGTCGTTAAGATTTGTAATCAGCTGCAGAGACGAACGGTTAACCGACACCATATTGTCGTTAAGGTCGGCAATCGCTGCCGAGCCGTTGCCGAACAGGATGTAGGATTTGCCGTTTTCGGTGTAAATCGCAGGGTCGATTACCTGACCCGCAAAGCCGAAATTCGCGTCCTCCATCATTTTAGGATACAATATCGGAACGCTCGACGCGGTGTACGGGCCTGCGGGGGAGTTAGCCCACGCAACGCCTATCGCCATACCCTCGCCGTACTGAGATGTCAGCGAGTCGAGTATCCTCGCGCAGTAATAGAAGTAGTATTTGCCGTTCTTTTCCTCGATAGTCGGCGCCCAGGCGTTGCCGTCGGACCACTCGGACGACGCAATCTGTACGCCCTTGTCGTTAAGCCCCGGAGACTTATCCTTGTTGTCGAGTATTACGCCCTCGTCCGTCCAGTGCACCATATCGGGCGAGGAGAACGCATGGAATTGCGTGCCGCCCCAACCGGGAGTGCCGTCGGTTGTCGGGTAAATCCAGAACTTGCCCTCGAATACATCAATATCGGGGTCCGCGTACATACCCGGCAAAACGGGGTTATTAGCGATTTTAACAGCCTTAAGTGTGTAAGTTTCGGCTTCGTTTTGATGCTCGATTTTAACGCTTCTGTCGTAAGATAAATCAAGCAGTCCGCCGCTAAACAGCTCGCCGTCAACATACACCTTACACTCGGAATTAAGCGGATAAATATTAGTCTTAACCGCCTTTATGTTCTGTCTGCGCTGAACATAGGAGGTAATGGTTTTTGTGTTCCTGTCGATATCCGTCTTAACCGCGGTGTGCGAATCCGTACCCGAAATACCGTCGAGATTGCTCACGACCTCGCCTATCGAAACGCCGATTAAAAGCGGGAGATGGTCGGTAGCTTTTTTTCTTATTACATTATCGCTAAGCACAGTGTCGTACACCTCAAAATTATCAAAATATCCTCTGAAATAGCCGTCGCCCTCGTAAAACGACTTGCCGAAATACGCCATAATATCGCTGCCAAGGTCGCTTACCTTTATAGTCGTATTGTTGTTTTGCGCTGCGAGCTCGCCGTTAACATACAGCTTGCACACGTAGTCGTCGTAAACAAGCGCGATATGCATCCACGAGTCGCCGAAGGCAACATTTGCGGTAGCGTCGTGCTCGTTCATATAGCTGTACAGCGTTATGGCGTTTCGTATTTCGGAGCCGCGCAGTCTAAGGTAATCGTACTTGTTGCTGTCCTGACCGAAGGCGAAGGTAAAGTAGTTGCCGCTGTTCATATTAGCCTTAACATCAAAGGTAATAGTCATCGTGTCGCGGCCGTCAAAATAGCCCTGCTCAAGCGCGGCGTATGTACCGCTCGTGCCGTCAAGCGAAAGCACCTTGCTGCCTTTTTCGGTTATATACTCCGTCGCAGCGTTTTCAAAAAGCGTCGGAAGAACGGTGTTGTCCTCGAAGGTGTAGCGCAAAATCGGAAAAGCGCCGTTGTTGGCGAACGCCTTTTCGCTGATGCTTTGGGCGCTCAGCTCTTTGTCGTACACCTCAAAATTATCAAAGCAGCCGTTAAAATACGCGTCGCCGTCATAAAGCGACTTGCCGAGGTATGACACAAGAGAGCTGCCTAAATCCGAGATGTAAATACCCGTGTCGCTGTTTGTGTCCTTAAGCTCGCCGTTTACATACAGCTTCATAACCGTGCCGTTATACACGAGCGCAATATTGCACCAGATGTTGCTGTTATACTGAGTGCATTTAACCTCGTGCTCGTTTGGGTACGACCAGCGCGTAAGGGCGTTTCGTATTTCGTTATTGCGCATACGGAAAAAGCTGTACACCTCGTTATTCTGACCGAAAGCGAAGGTGAAATAATTGCCCGAGTTGTTTCTTGCAAGCACATCGAAGGTGATTGTCATTACATTTCTGCTGTCAAAAAACCCCTGCGTCAGTGCGGCGTAAGTGTTATCCGTGCCGTCAAGGGACAGTACCTTTGACCCCTTGTCCTCGTCGTAGACAAGCTCTGCGTTACCAAACAGTGTGGGCGCACCCTGCGCGCTTTCAAAATCATAGCGCAGTATCGGCTCGTCCCCGTCCTGTGCAAATACGAGCGACGGTATAAGCATAATCGCCGCAAGCAGTAAGCAAAATATTCTTTTTAAATGTTTTTTCGTTTTCATTTTTACCACCACAAATTTACTTAACTAAATTATAATGGTTTTTATTATTTTAGTCAACTTATATGTTTTTATCTAATAATTCACGCATACCCTTTTCGTCAATTCCGTTTTGGATATGTATTGAGTGAGTGTTTCCGTCCTTGCTGTACTCAGCAACGAATACCTTTTTGCCTTTTCCCTTAAGCGTAATTACAGTGCCCTTTAAATTAAGCGTGTGAAGGTCGCTGTAGGCTTCGTCGTCGGCTGCGCTTTTTGATACGCGGTAGGCGAGGGCGTCGGTTTCGTTTTGGTAAATAATCTCCGCAACGCCGTTTTCGTAATGCTGATAAATTATCTCTTTAGCGTCAAAGGGGATAGCTTTTAAGTCGTTAATTTCAACGCCCGCCGCCTTTGACAAATCCTTTGCGTCGGCGTACTCGGTGGCGCCCCAGGGCGTCTGCTCGTTAATCGGCTTTGGTGCGTTTCGGTCAAAAAGCGCCTTAACCCCGATTACCATAAGTAGCAGCAGGGGAATACCCGCCGCTATTATAATCATTCTTTTTTTCATATCTCAACCTCGGTCAAATCCACTTCAAATTCCGCCTTGCCCGCGGCGCATACAGCAATTTTGTAGCCGTCAGGCGAGTATTCTTTAAAGCAAAAATCACCTTCAACCTCGTTTTGTGTAACCGTCGGCGGCTCGCTTAGGTTTATGCAAAAGCTGTCGAGCCCGAGCGCAAGACCTTTGCCCGCAGCCTTCATAAAGCTCTCTTTAAGCGTCCATAGCCTGTAGAATAAATCGAGCCGCTTTTCGTCGTTTTCGGCGGCTTGAAGCGCCACGTATTCGTCGTTAAAAAAGAAGCGGTTAGCGATTTTATTTGCGTTAATATCCTTTATCTTTTCTATGTCGCAACCGACCTCGCAGTCGCCGACGCTCATTATCGCGTACTCGCCCGAGTGCGACACATTAAAGAACGAACCGCCCCCGTCAACATACGGCTTGCCGTATTCGTTGAGCGTAAGCTCGTCCTCGTTGATGCCGAGAATTATGTTAATAAGTACGCCCGCGCCGAGAGAGAGCCGCTTGTCCGATTCGACTCTGATTCGCTCTGTTTTGTCTTTTCTGCTGGACGGCATGATGTTAAGTATCTCGTAAAAGAGCAGCTCGTCCTCAAATATTTTTGTGTTTAAAATATATGTTTTTATCTTTTGCATACTAAAATTATATCATATTAAATAGCCTTTGTAAACTTTACAAAAACAACGCTTCATAACTGCTCCTAATCCGTTGCCATTAGTCCTTAGCTATGGTATAATGCTTACAAAGTAAAAGAATAATTAAACTTCGGGAGTAAATATGGTTATAAAAAGTGCAAAGGTAAGCGACGCCGCGCGCCTGCTTGAAATCTACGCGTACTATGTTGAAAATACGGCGATAACATTTGAATACGAGGTGCCGTCGTTGGACGAGTTTTCAAAGCGCATAGAAACCACCCTGCAAAAGTTTCCCTGGCTGGTGCTGGAGGATAACGGCGTTATTCACGGCTACGCCTATGCGTCGGTGTTTCGCCCGCGCGCCGCGTATTCTCATTGTGCCGAGCTTAGCATCTATATCGATAAGGATTCTACGGGCAGGGGATACGGCAGAATTCTTTATGACGCGCTCGAAAAAGAGCTTACAAAAATCGGTATAACCAACCTCTATGCAAGCATCGCAAGCCCCGTTAAAGAGGACGAGTACCTTACTAATAACAGCGAGCAGTTTCACGCGCATCTCGGTTTTAAAAAGGTCGGCGAGTTTCATAAATGCGGATATAAATTCGGACGCTTTGACAATATGATTTTTATGGAAAAAATAAATGCCAACATTGAGGAGGAGTAGCTATGACGCATTACGAAAGAATGATTAAGGGTATGCTTTACGACCCGAGGGTAAAGGAAATTCTCGACGAGCAGTTCCCGTTTCAGAATAAGCTGTTTGAATTTAATAAGCTAAAACCGTCCGACACCCTGCAAAAAGAGCAGTATATGAAAGAGGTCTTTGCCGAGTGCGGTGAAAACAATTATATAGAGCTGCCGTTTAATGCGAACTGGGGCGGGCATCATGTGCATTTCGGCTCGGATATTTACGCTAATTCAAACCTTACCCTCGTTGACGACGGACACATCTATGTCGGCGATAAGGTGATGTTCGGACCTAATGTTACGGTCGCGACTGCCAACCACCCGATAGACCCCGAGCTTCGCGCAAAGGGGCTGCAGTATAACAGAGACGTGTATATCGGCGAGAACACCTGGATTGGCTCGGGTGTAGTAATCGTGCCCGGCGTAAAGATCGGTAAGAATGTAGTTATCGGCGCGGGCAGTATCGTAACTAAGGACCTCCCCGACAATGTTGTAGCCGTCGGCAACCCCTGCCGCGTACTCAGAGAGGTCTCCGCCCACGACAGAGAATACTACTACAAATCCGACAAAATCGACTGGAACGAGATAGACTAACCCCCGAAATTATAAAAACAAGAACACCGAACAGGCAAAAACCTGTTCGGTATTTTTGGCTTTGTTATAGAACTTTAATACTAACGCAAATTAACGCGCCTGAAAATGGCATTGAGGTTTATGCAGGTAACGCAGACGCAGCCGACGGCGTTTTGCTTGCTTTTCTTGCAGGCAAAATTGAAAAGCAGGACGTTAAATGCAACCACCACGACCACGAGCACGTCGAGGTAAGACAAATTGCAAACGAGCTGCGCAAATACCCGTCAAAGTTCTATACCTGCCACTGCACCGGAGTCCGGGCATATGAGGAAATGAAAAGCATTATGGGCGGGCAGCTGCAGTACATACATTCAGGCGATGAAATATATTAAACAACAAAGGCGACGGTTTATTCCTCCGTTGCCTTTGCTTTTGCGTTGTGGTATAATGAACGCGAAAATGTGGAATTGCCGAAATGTTAATTCCCGTTGCTTGCGGCAACGGGGCTTTCGGGAGTAGTATGGCTGTGAAAGGAGGTTTTCGACATGTTAAACGAAAACAT
>JAFSTE010000016.1 GCA_017450645.1 Eubacterium sp. | reverse complement strand
TCCAAACGGGGACCCCGAAAAATCGTTAGATTTTTTGGGGAGAGGAGAAACATATGGAGTGTTCATTAGTATTTTGCTTGCAAAATGCTCCGAACACATAATATGTTTGGACGAGACTGAGGGGTGGTCAATGCCTTTTAAAATGTGTTGTTTAAAGACTACTTAAACTATACGACCATCCCTCCGACTGCTTCGCAGCCACCTCCCTTTAGCAAGGGAGGCTATAAGGTTTAATAATTATTAATTCATAATTTTATTGCACTTTACTTTTTTATAATATATAATAATTACATATTATTCTGGAGGGCATGATGAAGCTTTTTAAAAATCGCGGGGACATATATATCCCGAAGTCAAATTATAAAAGCAGCAGAGAAGCGCTTATACTTCATATTCTGCTTATTATAATAGTTTTATTTACAATAGCTTTTGTTATTTTACTATCGCATAAATACTCGTCGGTTGCGGAATTTTTCGGTAAGGGCGAGGTTACGGTAAGTGAAAATAATGTGGTAGAGGAAAATTTACCTAAAATCGAGGGTAAAACAAACTTTTTGATATTTGAAACGGATGACGAAAAGACTACTATCCACTACGCTTTACTTATCCAGGCGGACAAAAGCTCTAAGGCGTACAAGGTTTGCGCCCTGTCGCCAAAAATGAAAATTAAAGATAAAAGCATTAACGATATTTACCTCGACGGCGGAGGTGCTTCGCTTCAGACTAAGCTTACGGAGTATTTCGGGTTTGAGATAGATTATTTTGCGGATTTCGATAATTCGTCCTTTGTAGATTTTGTTTCAAAGCTCGGCTCGTTTATTCTTCCCGTTGAAAAGGAGATTAACTTCTCCGGCGGCAAGGACGACGATAAATACTCGCTTCATATCGGCGACGGCGAGCAAAATGTGGATTCGCGCGCTCTGAGTAATCTTTTAAGGTATTATACCGAAGAAAAGAAGAATTACGCCTTAGTTAACGAAACGGCTTTATATGCACTCACAAGTCTTTTTAACGAGGAAAATTACGAGGACAGCGAAGCGTTATTCAGATTATTTGTAAAATCGTCCGTAACTAATATAACCGTAAGGAATTTTGAGAATAATAAGGACTCGTTATATGTGTTCTGTAAGCTGAATAACGAAATTACGGTATACAGCGCGCTTTGCGAATATAAAAGTAATGTCTTAACCCAAAATTCGGTTAAGGATATTAAGGGTTATTTCAATAAATAGTTGTTTGAGCCACAGGCGAGTAACTGATTTGGCGCCCCTTGTCAAAGGGGAGATTACCCACAGTGTGGGGAAATGTCACCGCAGGTGACAAAAGGGACGGCTCTTGTAGGAGATGTCACGAAGTGACAGAGGGGATGGTCAATGCCTTTTAAGAGGTATTGCTTAAAGACTACTTAAACTATACGACCATCCCTCCGACTGCTTCGCAGCCACCTCCCTTTAGCAAGGGAGGCAAACAGGTTTAATTAAAAATTTTATGAGGTAATTATGATTTCGGAAGAAAATAAAAAGATAATTGAAAAAGCGGTTTACGATATTTTAACCGCAGTCGGTGAAGACCCCGACAGGGGCGGTTTAGTCGAAACGCCAAGGCGCGTTGCGAATATGTACGAGGAGATGTTCTCGGGTCTTGACGAGGACCCTAAGCAGCACCTTAAAATGTTCGACGAAAAGTCTAACGACGAGATGGTAATAGTTCGCGACATTCCGTTTTCGTCGATGTGCGAGCATCACCTTTTGCCCTTTGTCGGTAAGGCGCACATCGCGTACATACCCAGCGACAACAAGATTATCGGGCTGTCAAAGCTCGCGCGGATTGTGGATAATTTTGCAAAAAAGCCGCAGGTGCAGGAGCGACTTACTCACGATATTGCGGACTTTTTAAACGATAATCTTTCTCCGCGCGGCGTTGCGGTAATTATCGAGGCGGAGCATATGTGTATGTCAATCCGCGGCGCAAAGGCTTTCGGCGCAAAAACCCAGACCTCTGCCCTTCGCGGTATTATGCGTACCGACCAGCGCTCACGCAGCGAGGTGCTGTCACTTTTAACAAAGTAATATGTATTGGTTATGTAATAATAAAAAAATTGAATACGGCACGCGCACGCTGATTATGGGCATTGTTAACGTCACGCCCGACTCGTTTTCGGACGGCGGAAGCTATTTTAACGCCGACTCGGCTGTTGAGCACGCGCTTCGGCTTGAAAAAGAGGGCGCGGATATTATCGACCTCGGCGCTCAGTCCACACGCCCGAACTACTGCGAAATTACTCCCGAGGAGGAGTGGGAGCGTTTAGAGGGCGTTATTTCGGCTTTAAGAGGTAAAACAGCGCTTCCTATATCCGTCGACACATATTTCCCCTTTGTTGCAAAAAAAGCGCTTGAAGCGGGCGCAGACATAATTAACGATGTAAGCGGAACGCTTAATGACGATATGGCGCAGCTTGTCAAAAACAGCGGCGCGGGCTGGGTGATTATGCACTCCGGCAGCGGTTCGGTGAACGAGGTTAAGGCATTTTTTGACAAGGCTGAGGAATTCTGCACCGAAAACGGCATAAAAAAAGAGCAGCTTTGCTTTGATATGGGTATCGGCTTCGGCAAAAGCTACGAACAGAACTTAGAGCTTATCGCAAATGTTAAGGCGTATAAAAAAAGCGGATATCCGCTACTGCTCGGCGTTAGCCGAAAGCGCGTTATCGGCGCGTCCTCAAAGCAGGATAATCCTAAAGAGCGCGTGTACGGCAATATAGCAGCCGACACGGCGGCAATTCTCGGCGGCGCAAACATCATCCGCCTGCACGATGTAAAAAACGAAATTCAGGGCATAAGAACAGCGGATGAAATCAAAAGATTTCAATTTGTGTAGGGGACGACGTCCTCGGCGTCCCGCGAAAAATCAAGCGGATTTTTCGATTGCCGGCAGGCAATAAAGATTGGTGATTATTATGGATAAAATTACTATTAAAAATTTAAAGCTCTTTGCCTATCACGGCGTTAACCCCGAGGAAAAGGAAAACGGCCAGAACTTTTTTATAGACCTTGACTATTATGTAAATATTACAAAAGCCTGCTACAGCGACGACCTTGACGACACTGTCAGCTACGCTAAGGTAACTAAGACTGTAAGACGCGCGTTTACCTCTCAGAGCTTTGATTTAATCGAGCGCGCGGCGCAGGCGGTCGCTGACGCAGTGCTCGACGAGTTTAAAGATATAACAAGGGTTGACATTACCGTCAAAAAGCCCGAAGCTCCCGTAAAAGCAGACTTTGAGTATATGGCGGTGGCTATTAGCAGAAGCAAATTGAATTATAAATTATAAACGATAAATTATGAATTAATGACGGGCTCCCCTTGGAGCGGGCGCCAGACCCTTTTGTCCGCAAGCGGACATTTCCCCTAGCAGGGGAATCGCCCGTACCCATTATATAATTATTGTTTGAGCGTAGCGAGTAACCGCAATTCATAATTAATAATTCTTAATTCATAATTAAATTGCAAGAATATGAAATACATTATATCTATCGGAACCAATATCGGTGACAGAAAAGAGAATATTGAAAACGCGTACAAGGCGCTGGCGCTTGTGCCGAAAATCGAGGTAATCCGTACCTCTAAAATCTACGAAACCGAGCCTGTTGGATACGCAGAGCAGGACAGCTTTTATAACAGCGTGGTCGAAATCGAGTCAACGCTTACGCCTAACGAAATTTTAGGTGTATGTCTTGGTATCGAAGCGGGATTCGGGAGGATAAGAGAGTTTAAAAACGGTCCGAGAATACTCGACCTTGACTTGATTTTAGCCGAGGATAACAGTATTAATACCGATAATCTTACCGTTCCGCACCCGCGCTATGCTGAGCGCAGATTCGTGCTTATTCCGCTGCTCGAGCTGTTCGACGACGGCGTTGCGTACGGTATCGAATTTTCGTCAAATCTTTTTAAAATAAAAGGTCAAAAAATCAAAGAGCTGTAATAATTTTTCAATATTATTATTCCTTAAAAATCAAACAATATTATTGCCGTAAGGTAATTGATTTTTGGAGGAAAAATTATGAAAATGAATACAGCAAAAAATGTTCTTAAAGGTGTTGGCGGCGTGCTCGCGGTATGCTCGGCGCTGACAATGGCGGCAGGCACAAAAAGTATGAGCGCCACCGCCACTAAAAAAACAATTAAAAAAACCGCATCCAAAATCGCGGATGTGGTCGACACCGTAACATCGTTTATGTAAAAAGACAGCCCATTTGGGCTGTCTTTTTACATAAAAATTGAAAATTGAGAATGTAGAATTGAGAATTAAGGGCGGGCGCTGCCCGCACCCAAAATTTTCCATTCTCAACTCTCAATTCTCAATTAAAAAAATGCTGTCAAAAGACAGCATTTTTTTAATCAAACGCGTGGTCTGATGAACCGAATACCACATCAATCTTATGTGCAACAACCTCTTCGATAAGGTTTCTTGCAGGGGTGAGATACTGACGCGGGTCGAAGTGCGTCGGGTTCTCAGCAAAGTGCTTTCTGAGCGCTGCGGTCATAGCGATACGGATATCCGAGTCAACATTAACCTTACATACAGCCATTGAAGCAGCCTTGCGCAGCATATCCTCGGGGATACCGATTGCGTCGGGCATTTCGCCGCCGAACTCGTTAATAATCTTAATGTGCTCCTGATTTACAGAGCTTGCGCCGTGAAGTACAATCGGGAACTCGGGAAGCTGCTTAGCAACCTCTTCAAGAATATCAAAGCGAAGCTGTGGCTTCTGGCCGGGCTTAAACTTATACGCGCCGTGGCTTGTGCCGATTGCGATAGCAAGCGAGTCGCAACCTGTGCGTGTTGCAAAGTCGTAAACCTCTTCGGGTCTTGTGTAAGATTCGTTACCTGCCTCAACAACAACGTCGTCCTCAACGCCTGCGAGAGTACCGAGCTCACCCTCAACAACAACGCCGTGAGCGTGTGCGTACTCAACAACCTTTTTAGTAAGAGCAACATTCTCCTCGTAAGGAAGTGACGAGCCGTCAATCATAACAGATGTGAAACCGCCGTCGATACAGCTCTTGCAGGTCTCAAAGTCAGGACCGTGGTCAAGGTGAAGAGCTATCGGAAGTCCTGTTTCCTCGACAGCAGCCTTTACCATAGCTACAAGGTAATCGTGAGAAGCGTATTTCCTTGCGCCTGAGGAGCACTGAAGAATAACGGGAGCCTCGAGCTTTTTAGCAGCTCTTGTGATGCCCTGAACAATCTCCATATTGTTTACATTGAAAGCGCCGATTGCATAGCCGCCTTCATATGCCTTTTTAAACATTTCGGTAGTAGTAACAAGTGGCATAATTAATTCTCCTATTTATGTATTTGGGCAATGCCCATTAGATATATTATAAACTATATTTATATGAATAGCAAGAAGTTTTTACTTCCCCTCGCCCTCGTGATACTCCTTTTCGGTGTTAACCGACCAGATGTTAGACTTGTCCGTTTTTCCGCTGAGTATGTTTTTAACCGCCTCAAACGAGGTGCACATCGAGTGGTCGAGGTTGTTATACCTGTGCTGACCGTTTCTGCCCACGCAGTAGAGATTAGGTATAGTGTCGAGGTACGCGCGAAGCTCGTCAATTTTGTCATAGGTGTCAAAGTAAGCGGGGTACGCCTTTTTAACGCGCTCGACATGGTGGTCGAGTACTTCACTAACGCTACCGATAAGACCGACTGTCACCATTTCGGAAAACGCAAGATTTGCAAAATCCTCGTCGTCCATATTCCAAAGCTCGTCGCCCTCGTTACAAAAGTATTCAAGCCCGAGCCAAACGGTGTTTTGCGCGTCCTTAACAAGATACGGCGACCAGTTGTTATAAATCTGGAAGCGGCCCATCTTAACGCGTCTGTCGTGAACATAAACCCAGTCGTCCGGCACATACGCGCCGAGGGTTTTGATGTCGGTTTCGTTTTTTAGCTTAAGGCTCGGCACAAGCACGCCGACGGTCATATAATCCCTGTAGGGAAGCCCCGCCGCAATCGCGCCGATGTTTTCGGGCACGCCGTTCATATCGCCGACAAGGTCCTTAAGCGGCATAGAGGATATCAGAATATCGCAGTCCTCTTTGACCTTATTGCCGTCGTTTTCGTAAACAACGCCGGTGATGTTATTACTGTCGTCCTTAATAATCTCAACCACGCGCGAGTTTTTAAGGATTGTTCCGCCCATTTTTTCAACCTCTTCGCCCGTAAGCTCCCAAAGCTGACCGGGACCGAGTTTAGGATACGAAAATTCCTCGATAAGCGAGGTTTCGACCTTGCGGTTATCCTTTTTAAACGCCTTTTGCGCCACATCGCGCAAAACCGCCGTAATGGACAGACCCTTAACCCTTTGAGCGCCCCACTCAGCCGAGATGTCGCGCGGGTGTCTGCCCCAGAGGTTTTCGGTGTAATGCTCAAAGAACATCGAGTAAAGCTCTTTGCCGAAGCGGTTTATATAAAAGTTTTCGAGCGAGTCCTCGTCCCTTTTGTGCGCCATACTCGCCATATAGCTTACGCCGACCTTCGCCGTAGTTGTAACGCCCATATTTTTAATCGTTTCGGGCTTAAGCGAAATAGGATAGTCGAAAAACTTACCCTTAAAGAATATGCGCGACAGGCGGTGTCTTTTAAGCATAACCCTGTCGGTCTGCTCGGGGTCTGCGCCGCCCTCTTTAAGCGTTACGGTTTTATTAAGCTTTATGTCGTCAAACGAGGGAGCGCCCTGCGAGGGCATCATCTTTTCCCACCATTTGTTGACCTCGTCAACCTTTGAAAAAAAGCGGTGGCCGCCCATATCCATACGGTTGCCGTTGTGCTCAACGGTTTTGGAAATACCGCCGAGGATATCGCTCTCCTCGAATACAGTAACCTGATATTCGTCGCTTTTTTCAAGTAGCTCATATGCGGCGGTAAGACCTGCGGGTCCCGCACCGACAATTATTGCTTTTTTCATATATTACCTCTTTAATACTGACTAAATTAATATTTTATCATAATATACTAAATTAGTCAAACCTTATTGCCTCCCTTGCTAAAGGGAGAGTGATTCCCTTATTAAGGGAAATGTCACCGCAGGTGACAAAAGGATTTCGCTGGCGGTGGAGGGATGGTCTTTTTATTTAAACATAATTTAAAACCGCAGTGACTATCCCCTCGCCACTTCGTGGTCCTCTCCCCTTTGACAAGGGGCGCAAAGAAGATTCTCACCTGCGGTTCAATCAATATTATTCTCTTTTTCCGTGCAATATCGGGCTGAGCGGTTTATAAATTATCATTGATATTCCGACGCAGATTAAGCCCTTAATAAATGTAAACGGTACATTAAACACTAACAGCGATATTTCGATACTGTCTACGAACGAAAGGATTGACTTATACGCGTTGATAATTACATCCTTCGGCATAAAGTTGTAATAAACGGGGTACACGACAAACAGGTTTGACACATAGCTTACCGCCGCCATAACGAGCGACGCGATTAAGCCTGCGATAAAAGCGCCCTTTTTTGTTTTATCCTTTTTGTACAGCAGACCTGCCACGCCCGAAAATACAGCGCCGAGTATAAAGTTAGACAGCTCGCCTATTCCGAACGAGTGCGTTGCAAGCAGCGCGTGCAGAAGGTTTTTTACAAGCGCTATTATAATTCCCGCAACCGGACCGTACGCAAACGCGCCGATAAGCTCGGGCAAGTCCGAAAAGTCGAGCTTAATAAAATCGGGTATCAGCATAGGCAGCGGGAACTCTAAAAGCTGCAGCACAAATGCCACCGCGCTTAACATACCGCAGCCCGCTATAAGGCGGACGCTTAATTTCTTTGTTTTTGATTGTTGCATTGTTTTCCTCCAAAAATTTATTACAAAATATCGGCGAAAAAAAGCCCCCCGTTATTTCGGGGGGCATATTGCACATTAAAATACAATATTATTTCTCTCATCCGGACTTATGCTCGCGCAATTACCGTCGGTTACGGAATTTCACCGTATCAGTCCCTGATTTTTGCAGGGAGTCGTGGACTTTATTACAAACAGTATAAATAATTGTTTACATTATTACTATTTGCATTAACCACCGGTGAGGAATTTCACCTCGCCCCGAAATATTTTGCATTACTATTATATTCTATATGATGTATTTGTCAAGCAAAATGTACCTCTGTGAGCACCAAAATATAGATGTTATACGAACATATGTATTAAAAACGCCGTTTTTTCGACTTTTTATGTTTACAAAATCGGCTATGTGTAATGTAAAATTTTTGCAAAATAGACATAATAGCGCAGATTAGTCTATTAATATAGCAAAAAATTTGACAAAGGTAAAAAAATATGTTATACCTCTAACCGTTACAAATCGGTAACAAAATATTTACAAAGGAGTTAATAACTATCAGTAATTTTAAGATTAAAACAATTTCTGTAATAATGGCTGCTATTTGTTGCTTCAGCGGAGCAATAATTGCCTTAGCTGCAGAGCCGAATAATCAGGATAGTGTTGCTACTGAGGTTCAGAACGAATTTGATATTATTTCTTCATTAAATGATGTCAACAGGAAATCTAACGGTTTTACCTTTAAGGTTTCTAATGTTAAGGCAGAAAGCGCAAAGCTTACTTTTAAAAGCGAAGAGCTTTGCATCAGCTACAGAATCTGCAAGTATAATGTATTAAAAAAGAGATGGGACGAATATCTCACTACTCCGAACACCGAGCTTAAGCTCGTAGGTCTTAAGCCTAATACAGCTTATAAGTTCAGCGTGTTCAACGCAGCAACCGACGAGCTTCTCGGCATTAAGAAGTTCACAACAGATGTTAAAAAGCCTGTTGTATCTATTAAAAAAGTAAACGGTACTTCAATTAAGCTTGGTCTTAAGAACATCCAGAAGGGTGCCAAGGTTAAGATTTACAGAAAGACAGCCGGCAAAAAGTATAAAAAGATTGCTACTGTTTCTTCTAAAAAGAGAAGCTATACCGACAAAAAGCTTGCGGGTGCTACTAAGTACACCTACAAGGTAAAGACCGTAGTTTCTAAAAAGAAAAACGGTAAAAAGACTACTAAGTCAAGCTCTTCTAAAGCTAAGTCAGCTAAGACGCTGCTTAAGATGGGACTTCCGAGCGTAAGCGGTAAGACTAAGACATACGCTTACTACACCGCAGTTACCGCAAGGAATTCGCCGCAGTACAGACTCCTTAACTCAGAGGAGTGTTATACAGACCCCGAAACAGGTATCCGTATGGTAGACGGCTGCTACTGCGTAGCGCTCGGCTCATACTACGGCACCAGAATCGGTACGAAGTACAGAATTACATTCTCAACCGGTACCGCTATTGATGTAATCCTCTGTGACCAGAAGGCAGACCGCCACACAGACAGCAGACATCAGTACGCCGTAAACAACAAGGACATCGTTGAGTTCTATGTTGAGGGCAGCAAGATGCCGAGAATTATCAGAAACAGAGGTAATTTCGGTATTATCGAAAAGTTCAGCGGCAGCGTTACTTCAATAGAAAAATATGTTTAAACAAAAAATACTGCGTTAGGACATCCCAACGCAGTGTTTTTTTATTAGTACTTGGTAGTACCTTTTTTTATTTTAAACTTAACAGTTTTTGAGGGGCTGATTCCAACGGGCGACTTGTTAATGGTGTTGCTTGCCCATGCAAACTGTGCAGAAACCTTTTTGCCCTTAATCTTTTTTCTTGCACGACTGCCTACCTTAATGGTGTAGGTTTTTTTGTTACCCTTTGCGTAGTAATACGCTCCGCCTAATTTAAGCCTTAAGCCCTTTGCCTTTTTGGGTACGTTTTTAACCTTAACCTTTATGGTGTAGTATGCGGTGTTAAATGTTTCCGTCGGGTGCCAGTCGCCATCAGTTTCCCAATATCCGTCAATAGTCGTTTTGCCGTATTTAATGTTAGAAACTTTAACCGATTTAATCTGCGGCTTTTTGTTAATAACGGTGGTCAGCGTAAAGGTACTGCCGGCTGTGTCGAGAACATACATTTTCTTGTTAGTTTCGGGGTCGGTGTAATAAATCTTACAAAGCGGCTGAATCTGATAGGTTGTATTTGCCTTAAGTCCCTTTAATACAATCTTTTTGTTTTTACCAAAGGATTTTTGTTTCCACTTTTTAGCACCCTTTTTTCTGTACTTAATTGTGGACTTAAACGCGTATGTTCCGAGAGTGATAGATTTTTTAGTTACACTATAAGAGTTTTTATTTAATTTATATTTGGATTTTGTGTAATAGCCGAGCGCCCATGTGTCGTAAATTTCAAACTCGTTAAAGTAACCGCCGCCGGGATAAACGCTGCGTCTGTCGCTGCTGTTTGCAAATTCCTCTATAGCCGCCTCGTATGGATTGTCCGAATAAACAAATACGGAATTTCTTTCGTTCTTGCTTACGATAATTTCAACAAACTGCATACCCGATTTAGAGGTAAACGCAAGTCCGTCGGATTTGGAAGTATCAACCTTAAAGGTCATACTTGATTTTTCGCTCGGGCGGTATGACTTTGAGCCTTTGTTTGTAACCGCCTTAACCTCGTAATCGTTCCAGCCCGTAGTTTGCAGGTACTGGTACGGAATATTGGTGTCAAAGGTCACTTTAAAGGTTGCAATATTACCCTTAACCTTGGTAACGGTTGCGGTTAGCGTGTAAAGCGTGCATTTCCAAACTGCTTGTGTACCGACTTTAAAATGATAACCGTCGTACTTTTTGGTTTTTTTAGTGTAATCCTTATCAGCCAAGCCGCGCAAAAGCATATCCTGATAGTATGCTTCGTTGTCTTGTGCGGCATAAGCCGTAGCCGGTGCAACGCTGACAAGCATTACCAATGCCATAATCAAAGCTAATGTTTTTTTCATAAATCTCTCCTTTACTTATTATTGTTTATAAATTAATTATTAATAGCGTTTTAATCTTCTGCAAGCGGATTACTTACGCCGCCGGTAACATCCGACATCTCGTTTTCAAGGTCTACGGGCTCTTTTTCTTTTACAGATACATATTTGTCCTGATAATAATTTTCCTGCATATTATCAAAGGTGCCGTCGGTGTAGATAGTAATCGGTGTGCAACCTCTCTGCAAGCCGAACTTGTTGATACCGCTGTATGCGAGGTAGTCAATTGACATACCGTAGGTCAGCTGAACGCCCTTGTAGTTAAGCGACATATTGTTGAGGTGGTCGTGGCCGAAGAACACGCCCTGCGTGCCGTTTGCGGCAAACGCGTCGAATATGCCGTAGTTATAGTTGCTGCAACAGATTATCTGACCGCCCTCGGCGATTTTGCCGTATTTGTACTTAACATTTTCGGTGTCCTTATTTCCGGCTTTTGTGTATTCCTCAAACGCGTCGCGCATTTCCTGCGGCGGAATGTGGAAGAACGCGAGTGACTTTGGCTGAGTGCCGCCGTTTTCCTTGGTGAGCTCTGCAACGGTGTTCTTGTACCACTCAACCTGCTTTTCGTGAATGCAGTCATACTTCCACTTGATGCCGAAGTAGTCGCCGTCGGTGTAGGAGTGCGAGTCAAACACAAACAGGCTCTGTGTGATTGCGCCGTCGGAGTTTTTGACATTTATTACATAGTTGCCCTCGCCGTCAACGTCGTCGGGTCCGCTTTGAAGCAGGCAGTGCGGGTAAGCCTCTTTGTTCTGATACATCGAGGATATAGCTTTTCTGTCGTAGTACGAATAAATCTCGGTGTCGTGATTGCCGAATGCTAAACACCAGTACACGCCGAGCTTTTCCATCATATTTGCAAAAAGCTTAGCGCTCATCTTGTTATTAAACGACAGCGACGAGTAAGGAACGGGGTATGCGACATCGCCCGTAACTACTACAAGGTCGGGCTTCTCGGCGGTAATCATAGCCGCAACGGCGTTGAGCGCCATATTGTCGTTGTCGGACGACAGCACGCCGCCGCCGATATGTACGTCGGTAATCTGAAGCACCTTAAACTCTCTGTCGCAGGTAAAGGTATAGCGTCCGTTGTCGTCGAGCGTGGGCTCGAGCTGCTCCTCGTACTTAACCGGCTCAATCATATCGTCAACAAATTTCTGGTTAGCCTTAACGCTCGTGAAGTTGAGTATCGCAATCACGCCCGCGATAAGTCCGATAATTAAAATGATTACAAGAATAACCTTTAAAAAGGTAAAAAACTTTTGTTTAGGTGTTTTTTTAACCTTTTCTTTTTTTTGCTTTTTGTTTTTCTTTTTACTTGTTTTCAAATCTACTTCTGCAGGCATAACATCCTCCTATTCAGTAATTAAAAATTTGGTTTCTTTAACAATATTTTTAACGGCGGATACCGTTATTGCACCGCCGCATAAAAACGCAAAGTACGCGTCCGCGGCGATATTAATTTTTGATACAACAAAAATGCTGATTAGCGTAAACGCCGTAACGCCGCAGTCGAGAATACTGTCCGTTGCAAGCGCCCGCGTAATACCCGACGGAGCCTTTTTGTTAAACACTAAAAGCACTGCGCCGAGTACAATTTTTACTAAAACCGTAGCGGCAATCAGCGTGACATATTTATTAGTGTAAGAGGTTTTAACAGGATACATCAGCCTGTCAAGTCCGCGGTATATAAAAAACACGCCGCCCAGCATAATAAACACGCTTATAATAAATGTCGCAAGGCTCTGCGCCCGCTCCTTATTAACCGCAAGCGAACGGTAGCCGAGATAAAAACCCAAAAACGCAATAATTCCCGAAAAAATATCAAAAAAATTATTAACAGCGTCGCAGTAAACCGTTAGCGAAAATGACGCCAGCGACACATATAGCTTTACTGCAAAAAGCGCTAAGTTTACCCCGATTACCAAAAAAGCGGCGGTGTAATTATACCGTTTCATTTTTAACCTCTTATATATAGTATAAAAATATTATATCATTTATTATATGCTTTTGCAAATCATATTTTATCGGTCGCGACACATAATAAAAACGGTGATTATATGTTAAGCAAAAAGAGAAAAAGCCCCGTCGTTTTAATGCGCGAGGGCAGGATAGATTATAACGCGTTAAACAGGTGCAGCCTTAGCGTCGACGAGCTTATGTCGCACGCAAGAAAGCGCGGATACTTTAACCTTGCGGATATCGACTGCGCGGTGCTCGAAACCGACGGCAGCGTAAGCGTCCTTCCGCGTCCGCAAAAACGAGGACTTAACCCAAAGGATTTTAACTTCGCTCCGATACGCGAGGGAATAAGCTACGCCGTGTTTGAAAACGGGGTGCTTTACCCCGACAGACTTAATTGCGTCGGCTTTACCGAAAAGCGCCTTGCCGATTTTTTAAACGAACATAATTACAATATCGCCGACCTCTCGCTTATTACCGTAAACGAGGCGGGAAGAGTAGATGTATTTTATTAATTCCGAATTTATATTTTTTGTTGACAAACAAAAAATATAATACTATAATACACATTTGTAAAAACCATTCATATGATTCATATGAATCATATGAATAAAACGAGGTGTATTATGCTCGAAGAAGAAATATATGATATGGCGGAGCTGTTTAAAATGTTCTCCGACCCGACAAGAATTAAAATTTTGCTTACGCTTTTTGAAAGCGAGCTTAATGTGACCCAGATTGTGGAAAAAATCGGCGCGACTCAGACCGCCGTTTCGCATCAGCTCAGGGCGCTTAAGCAAACGCATCTTGTAAAATGCAGGCGCGACGGCAAAAAGATGATTTACTCGCTCGCGGACGACCATGTTAAAACGATAATTAATATGGCGATTGAGCATATAGAGGAGTGATACATATGTCAGAACATAGTCACGCCCACGAACATCATCACTCGCACGACCACGCCCATAATCACGAAAATTTTGAGGCGACTAAGGGCGAAGAGCTTACAAAAATCCTTATTTCCGCCTTCTTTTTAGCGCTCGGCTTTATATTCGACGATGTGCTTAAAGTAAACGAGTACCTGTCGCTTGTGTGCTTCGGTATTTCGTATGTAGCTGTCGGCTTCGGCGTTATTAAAAACGCGGTAGAGGATATCCTATCTAAGAATATTTTTAACGAGTGCCTTATGATTACTATCGCGTCGGTGGGCGCGCTTATCATTAAGGAGTACGACGAGGGCTGCGCCGTTATGCTGCTTTACGCGGTGGGCGAATTTATACACGGCCTTGCGCTGTCAAAGAGTAAAAAGGCAATCCGTACCCACGAAAAGAGTGAGGCGGGCCACGACCATATTAACGAGGGCGGCGAAACCGAGAGCTTTATAGCTAAGTTCGCTAAGTTCTACACGCCGGTTATCTGTCTGCTTGCGGCGCTTGTAATACTTATCCCGCCGTTATTCCTCGGCGGCGAGTGGAAGGAATGGCTTTATCGCGGATTTTCGGTGCTCGTTATCGGATGCCCGTGCGCTATAGTTATCAGCGTACCGCTCAGCTTTTCGTGCGCTATAGATTCCTGTACGCGAAAGGGCGTATATATTTACCATTCGCACGCGCTCGAGTCGCTGTATAAAACCGGCAGCACCCAGGGCGTTATCGCTAAGGACGACGAAGGAATTGCCTTTGCAAAAAAGGCGGCGAAAAAAGCGGTCTTTATCGCAAGAGAAAATGTGTATATCGCGCTTTTGATTAAGGCGGTTGTGTTTGTGCTTGCGGTATTTCTTGAAAAGGAGCTGCCTATGTGGGTAGCGGCGTTTTCGGATGTGGGTATCGCAGGGCTTGCGGTGCTCAATTCCCTGAGAACGCTCAGGATAAAATAATTATGCAAAAACTGTTTATAGATTATATTCCCGATAAAAATATTGTGCTTGAGGGCGAGGAGTATCGCCATATCATTAAATCCCTTAGGATGAAAAAGGGCGATATGCTCACCGTTACCGACGCACAGGGTACGGACTACGGCTGTATAATTAACGATATCGGCAAAGACTATGCAAGCCTTGAAGTTTGCTACAAACAGGCAAACGACAGCGAGCCTACCTGTGCCGTTACAATTTATCAGGGCGTGCCGAAGGGCAGTAAGCTTGAGGATATTATACAAAAATGTACCGAGCTCGGCGCGGTAAGGATTGTGCCGACTCTGACAAAAAGGTGCGTAAGCCGTCCCGACGACAAGAGCGCAAAAAGAAAAAACGAGCGCTATTCAAAAATAGCACTCGAAGCCGCACAGCAGAGCGGACGCGGCATTATCCCCGAAATATCGGCTCAGGTGACGCTTAAGCAGGCGGTTAGCGCGGACGACAGCGAGGTTAAAATCCTCTTTTACGAGGGCGGCGGTGAGCCGCTGAAGAGCCTTATTGTGCCCGAAACGAAAAGCGTTTCTATCTACATAGGACCCGAGGGCGGATTTGACGAGGACGAGGTTGAGCTGATAAAGCAGAGCGGAGCTAAGGTAGCAACGCTCGGAAAGCGCATCCTGCGTACCCAGACCGCACCCGTAGCAGCCCTGAGTGCAATAATGCTCCTGACCGGAAACCTTGAATAGAATTGAAAATTGAAAATTGAGAATTGAGAATTTTGGTTACTCGCTTCGCTCATACAATTATATAATCGGGTGCGGGTGTCCCGCCCTAAATTCTACATTCTCCATTCTACATTCTCAATTCTTCAGGTTGTTCCTTGCCCAGTGGAACAGATACTGCTGTGCTATGCCCTCGTAGCCCTTGAAGCATTCGGGCAGACCGTCGGGGTAGTATTCCATAACGCGTTTCATCCATACATCAACCGGAAACGCCTCGTAAAACTGAAAACCGAACAGCAGCGCGCAGTTGGCGACCTTAATGCCGACTCCGTAAATGTTAAGAAGCTCTTTCCTCGCGTCGTCGAGAGGAAGGGCTTTTATTTTTTCAAGGTCGATTTTTCCGCCGGCTACATCCTTAGACAGCTTTTCGAGGTATTTTGCCCTGTAGCCGCAGCCGAGCGCCTCGAAATCCTCTACGCTGAGCGCGCTCAGCCTTTCTGCCGACGGGAAGGAGTACCAACCCTCAGCCACCTCGTCGCCGTACGCTTTACAAAGGCGTGAGATTATGAGCTTAATGCGCTTTATATTGTTTTGCTGGCTTATTACGAACGAGCATAGCGCCTCCCACGACTCCTGATTAAGTATGCGGATACCGTAGTATTCGTCTATCGTGGAGCGAAGCAGGTCATCCTCTTTTAAGGTGTCGCAGATTTTTTTATAATCTTTATCCAAATCGAAATAATTTTTAAAAAAACCGTCAAAGCTGTCCATAGTGGTGTTTTTAAACACGAGGTCGCCGCCGTCATTTTTCGAAATGTTTAAAAAATGACCTCCGGCAACGCCCGAAAACGAGCCGTCCGCTTGTTTTTCCCACCTGAAAGCCTGACCGCAGTCGAGAGTGAGCTCCAAATCCAGACATTCGACACCGTTTACGACTATATTTTCGCCAACCTGTTTAACCTTCATAGAATAACCTCGAATTCTGTCATTATACAGATAATTATAACATTAATTTGTCAATAGGGAAAGTGAAAAATAGCAAATTACACAAAAAAAGATTACATAATTGTAATGTTGAAAACTATGTGTAAAATGTTCAAAACTACACATAAATTATGAATAAACAGGTTTTGAACATTGAAAAATCCCTTATTTATAGCCTTTTTTGGCTATGTTTTGAACATTTTGCACCGAGTTTTGAACAATGGTGGTTAAAGTATTTTTATTACGAAGTGTTATTAAAGATGCTTGTCAAGTATAAATTTCTTCTCATATTTCACAAAAATCAAGGCAGTGGTTTTTGCATAATTTTTTACCTGCGGTAAACACTATTTGTATAATTTGAAAGGTATGAAACAAATGATTAAAGGAATTAACAGACAAATTTTAGAGGTTACCAACCCCGAGTCACCGTATTTCGACAAAATTTTATTCTTTGTCAGCGGCGACTGTGAAATCAAAAGCGAAAAACAGCTTAAAAAAGAAGCGGAAAAAATTGCCGCCGAGGTAAAAAAGCCGCCTAAAACAAAAAAGAGTAAAAAGGATATTGTTATGAACGCGGTTTATGTTATTTTCGGGATCGGCGCGGGCGTGGCAACGGCGATAATTCTTTCAACAATTATTTAGGGGGATATTATGACTAAGACAAAACGAACTGTACTTGATATTTTAATTGCAATCCTTATTATCACGGGTGTCGGCGGCGCTTCGTGGGGAGTGTGGGAAACCTGCTTTAAGGAGGAGAGCGTGTACGCCCTGAGCCGCTACGGCTCGACGGGAAGCGAGGTTAAGAGTATTCAGCAAAAGCTAAAGAGCCTTGGCTACTACAAGGGCGCGATTGACGGCATTTACGGTACTCAGACTAAAAACGCAGTCACCGCCTTTCAGCGCAACTGCGGCATAACCGTTGACGGTATCGCGGGTAAGCAGACGCTCTTGTACCTCGGGCTCGGCGGCTCCTCGACCCCGAACACGACTAAGTACACCACCGAGGAGGTAAACCTGCTTGCTAAGGTGATTTCCGCCGAGGCGCGCGGCGAAAGCTACGAGGGTCAGGTTGCGGTAGGCGCGGTAGTGCTTAACCGTGTTGCAAGCCCGTCCTTCCCCGACTCAATAAGTGGCGTAGTGTACCAGAACGGCGCGTTTTCGTGTGTGTACGACTCTAACTGGTACGCGCCCGTTGCCGACTCGGCTAAGCGTGCCGCGCAGGACGCTATGAACGGCTGGGACCCGACCGGCGGAGCGCTTTACTATTACAACCCCGCAAAAACAAGTAACGCCTGGATGCTGAGCCGTACGGTTATTAAGGTCATAGGCAGCCACCGCTTTTGTATATAGCGTTTAGCATAATAAAAACGAGCATTAAGATTACTTAATGCCCGTTTTTTATATTACTTAAATATTTTGCTGTTTGTCTGGCGGATAAGCTGTCTTATGTCATAAATCTTATCCGTTGTCGAGTTAGTTTAAGCTATGGTGTACTCGGCGTTGATTTCAATCGACTGATTGATTTCCACATACTCCTGCAAGAGGTCGTCGTAACATCAATATCCCAGTCGTTGAAGCCCTCAACATCCATAAGCTCGAGCGACGCCTTACGCAGCGCGATAGTGTTTTCCGTTAAGGCCCTGTAGCTTGAAGAAAGATACGCGGTTGAGTAGAGCATAAGGCCGGCGAGCAGCACCGCACCCACAACTATTAAAATATATATGGACCTTAAGGATATAGCATTGTTTTTTGTAGACATTTACTAAACCTCTTTTATATAATTCGTTATATTTGTTATATTGTACTAATTTATATTTTATGATATTATAATAAATAGTACTACTTTTGTCGTTTTTCAACCGTTAAGCGTAAATTTGATAAAAGAATGCACAGTTTTAATAAAAATCAGGGCGGAGAAGAGAAATAATATGTATTACTGTGCAATAGACATACTCGCTATAGCGATTTTGTTAATCGAAAATTTTGATATCTTTACTAAACGCGGAGCTGACTTCAGTAATACTAAATGGAGCGCTTTCAGAAACTTCCTGATAAGCGTTCTTGCGTTTTATGCTACCGATGTTTTGTGGAGTGTTTTTGAAATGCGTAAGCTCGCGCTTGCTATGTTCATTGACACCTCACTGTATTTTGTTCCCATGCAGCCCGGCGATGTTCCCGTAACATACGCCGACACCTCGGCGCTTGAGCGCGATTTCGGCTACAAGCCATCAACCTCGCTCAGAACGGGACTAAGGAATTTTGCCGAGTGGTATAAGGATTATTATAAGGTTTAAGGAAGTGTTCTTATGAAAATAGCAGTTGCAGGAACGGGTTATGTCGGCTTGTCGATGGCAGTGCTTTTAGCCCAGAATAACGAGGTTAAGGCGGTTGACATAATACCCGAAAAGGTTGAATTAATTAACAGTAAAAAGTCGCCCATTCAGGACGATTATATCGAAAAATATCTTAGCGAAAAGGAGCTTAACTTAGTTGCTACTACCGACTCCGAGGACGCGTACCGCGACGCGGAATATGTTATCGTAGCCGCGCCGACAGATTACGACAACAAGAGAAACTTTTTTGACACCTCGGCGGTGGAGTCGGTTATCGACTGCGTAACGAGCGTTAACCCCGACGCGATAATTGTAATTAAAAGTACAATCCCCGTTGGCTACACCGAACAGATTAGACGCTCTACGGGAAACGCGAATATTTTGTTCAGCCCCGAATTTTTACGCGAGAGCAAGGCGCTTTACGACAACCTTTATCCGTCGAGAATTATTGTAGGTACGGATTTAAACGATAAAAGGCTCGTTGACGCTGCCGAAAAGTTTATACAGCTTTTACAGCAGGGCGCGATAAAAGAGAATATCGAAACGCTTATTATGGGATTTACCGAAGCGGAAGCGGTAAAGCTTTTTGCAAACACCTACCTTGCGCTTCGCGTTGCGTTTTTTAACGAGCTTGACACCTATGCCGAGATTAAAGGGCTTGACACTCAGCAGATTATTAACGGCGTTTGCCTTGATACTCGTATCGGCAACCACTATAATAATCCGTCCTTCGGTTACGGCGGCTACTGCCTGCCTAAAGATACGCGTCAGCTGCTGGCAAACTATGACGATGTTCCGCAGAATATGATTTCGGCGATTGTTGACTCTAACCGTACGCGAAAGGATTTTATCGCCGACAGAGTGCTTGAAAAGGCGGGTTATTACTCACAAAACAGCACATACGATGTCAACGCCGAACACCCGATAACGATAGGCGTGTACAGGCTTACAATGAAGAGCAACAGCGATAATTTCAGACAGAGCTCAATTCAGGGCGTTATGAAAAGAATTAAATCGCGCGGTGCTACTGTAATTATTTACGAGCCGACCCTCCCCGACGGCACAACATTTTTCGGTTCTAAGGTTGTAAACAACCTTGACGAATTTAAAAAGCGTTCGGATTCGATTATAGCAAACCGCTATGATTCAATCCTTGACGATGTAAAAGATAAAGTTTATACAAGAGATGTGTTCAAAAGGGATTAAAAGCGTATAGGAGGATTTATGAGCGAAGAATTAATCAGCCTAAAAGGTATTTCAAAAAGCTACGGCAAAAATTTAGTGCTTAAAAGCATTGATATGACCGTAAAAAAAGGCGATATTTACGGTCTTATCGGTAAAAACGGCTTGGATATATCGTACTTCCGCTGATACTATCCGTTAAGCTGTTTGAGAAAAAGGAACTTGAATTCTGATATAAAATTTTGTTTGGAGGGAATTATTATGGAAATCAAAAAGGAAATTAACGGCAACACATGTACCCTGATACCCGAGGGCAGAATTGATACCCTCACTTCCGGAGAGCTTGAAAGCGCTGTAAACGAGGCTTGCAGCGAGCACGAAAAGCTCGTGCTTGATATGGCGGAGGTTGACTATGTTTCGTCCGCCGGTATCCGCGTTATTATCCAGGCACACCAGACTGTCGGAGCAGACAGATTTTCTCTTAAAAATGTTTCTAAAAATGTAATGCAGTTGCTGAGTATGACCGGCTTTGACAGAGTTTTGGTGTTTGAGTAAAGGAGAAATTTATGAGTAAGCTGACTCTAAAAATAAGCGAAAATATAAAGCGCTTTCCCGATTTTACCGTAATACGCGATACTAAAAGCGGCTTTACCTTTTCGCAGTTTGATTCTTATGCGCGAAAAATCGCAGCTAAGCTCAGCCGTCTCGGCGTTGGCAAAGGCGATTTCGTTACCATTGAGCTGCCGAGAAATAAGGAATATATCGCCGCTATGTACGGCGTATGGCTTGCGGGTGCGGCTTTTGCTCCGCTATTGACAACTTATCCCGAGGAGCGCCTTAACTCCATACGCTCGGACTGTAACGCTAAGGCGGTTATTGACGAAAAATTCATTCGCGCTATCGAAAAGGAGGAAACCTTTACGGGCGAAACCGACGCCGAGGACGGCGCACCTGCGCTTTTGATTTACACCTCCGGCTCGACGGGCAAGCCCAAGGGCGTTTTGCACACTCACGGCAGTATCAGCGACGCGGTTTTCAGATATAACGAGTATTTCGATTTACCTCAGGGAAGCCGTACGGCACTTGCTGCGCCGTTTTCGTTCGTAGTATCGGTACACGATATTTTTATGCCGCTTACTATTTGCGCGACGGGCTATATTATGCCGCTTGATGTTATGCGCGACCCGGTACTGCTGGCTGATTTTATCGATGATAACGAGATTAACCATATCTTTATAAGCCCCAAAATGCTTAAGGTGTTTAAGCAAAAGGGCAACTCTCTTAAAACGGTATATACCGGCAGCGAAAGAGTGTCGGACACATACAGCGAGGACTTTGAGATAACCGTTATGTACGGTCAGTCGGAGTGCGCCGGAACTCTTGCCTTCAAGCTCGACAAAAAGTACAGCAACACGCCTATCGGAAAAGGTATCGGCGAGGTTAATACCTATATTCTTGACGAGGACGGCAACCAGGCGCAGGAGGGCGAGCTTTGCCTTACAGGTCGCTTTGCCTCCGAGTATCTTAACCTGCCCGAGCAGAGCGCAAAAACCTTTGTGCCAAACCCGTTTTACGATAAGGACGGATTTGAAAATATGCTGCGCACGGGCGATATTGTTAAGCTCGGCGAGGACGGTAATATTATCTTCCTTAACCGTATGGACTGGATGGTTAAAATTAACGGCCAGCGCGTTGAGCCGAGCGAGATTGAAACCGTAATTAAAGCGGCGGACGGCGTTTTTGACGCTGCGATAAAGGATTTCACCAACCAGTACGGTCAGGTGTATCTTGTTGCGTACTATGTTGAAAAGGACGCGACCGACGCAGACGAAATTAAGCGCGAAATCGCTAAAAAGCTGCCGTCGTATATGATACCGTCGTTTTTCGTTAAGCTCGACAAGCTCCCCGTAAACACTAACGGCAAGCTCGACAGAAGCGCGCTTGTGCCGCCTGAGGCTTCGAGCTTTAAAAACAACTATATCGCGCCCGAAACCGATATGCAAAAAGCGATTTGTAAAGCGTTTGAAAAGGTGCTTTCGGTTGAAAATGTCGGCGTGGACGACGACTTCTTTGCACTCGGCGGCGACTCGATTAAATGCGCTATGGCGGCGAGCGAGTGCACGCTTTATAAAATCAGCACCTCGGATATCTTTGCGGGCAAAACTCCCCGTATGATTGAAAGGCAGCTTATTCAGAAGGCGTCGAAGAAAACGCTCGTTAAAAAGGCGAAAAAGCCGAGAATTTATCCGCTTACCCCGTTTGAAAGGGGTATGTATCTCGAGCAGAAGCTCGACGAAAATTCCACCGTTTATAACCTTAATGTAGCGGCAATTATCAACGGCAGCGACACCGCTTCGATTAAAGAGGCGCTGTGCACCGTATTTAAGGCGCACGAGGCGTTTTGCTCCTATTACGGCGAGGATAACGGTCTGCCGGTTAGAATTCTTACCGACAAGCTCCCCGAAATCGAGGTTAAGCAGGCTAAAAGCCGTGACGAGGTTATAGAGATTATCGATAACTATGCACAGCCCTTTAATCTTAACAAGGGTATCCCCGTAAGACCTACCGTTTACGAAATCGGCGACGCAAATCATATTCTGCATATGGCGATACACCATATCGCTTTTGACGGCGGCTCGTCGGCAACATTTGTTAAAGAGCTGTCCGACGCACTTTGTAAAAAAGAGATTAATACCGCGGAGCTCGACCTTTCGGACATCTACGACGCCGAGGATAAATCCGAACGCGGAATGGCTTTCTACCGCGAGCTTTTTGCCGACGGCATACCCGTAAACGATATGCCGCTTAAAGGCAAGCGCCCTAAGGTGCACCCGCTCTCCGACAGACAAATCGACTTCGTTTTTGAGGGCGAGGCGGTTGACGCGCTTAATAAAACGGCGAGAAAATATGAGGTTACGGAATTTGAGCTTATCTTTTCTGCCGTATCTATGATACTCGGAAAATACACGACCTCCGAGGACGTTGTGCTTGGTATTCCTACTAATATGCGACCAAACGGCGGCGAGAACATTATCGGTATGTTCGTTAACACTGCTCCCGTTCGCGTTAAGCCCGTAAGAACTGCCGAGCTTAGCGACTTTATAACCGACTCCGCTAATGCGGTCAGAAATGTTACCTACGGCGCGTCGCTTCCGTTTGAGGAAGTAGTCGGCGAGTTTGTTAAACAGCGCGACGAAAGCCGTAATCCTATTTTTGACGTCAGCCTTAATTATATGTGGTATCCGCCCGTATGCGAGCAGGACGGCATCAGCATAGAGCTTTATGTTCCGCTTCAGAAAATGAGCAGGGATATAAGCGTCGTTATCCGTAAAACGGGCGACAAGCTCACCTTTATGGTTCAGTATTCGTCCGAGCTGTTTGACGATACGGTTATTCAGGGCTTTGCCGAGCAGATTAAACATACCTTAACCCTGCTCTCCCAAAGCGAGGTTAAAACCGTCAGGGACGCTTCGGCTCTGCCTCAAAACCAGGTGGATATGCTCGAAAAGTTCAGCGTTACCTCGATTAAAGAGGATTTACCCTATACTCTTTTGCATAAAATGTTCGAGGCTTCGGCTGATAAAAACGCGGACAAGACCGCCGTTATTGCAAAGGACGGCGCTCTAACCTATAAAGAGCTTAACGAAAATGCAAATATCGTTGCAAATAATCTTATCAGTAAAGGCATTAAGGTAGGGGACAGCATAGCTCTCCTTTTGCCGAGAAGGACTTATTACTTTAGCTGTATGTTCGGCGTTAATAAGTCGGGCGCTGCGTTTATTCCCTGCGACCCGCAGTATCCCGCCGACAGAATTAATCATATTATCGAGGACAGCGAAGCGGCGTTTATTATCACGACCGAGGACAATATCGCTAATTATCCCGCTGACAAGGTAATTAATGTAGACGATATTCTTAAGGGCGATAATACCCGAAACCCGTCGGTTGAAATGAGCGATACGGAGCTTTCGTATATGATTTACACCTCCGGCTCTACGGGTAAGCCTAAGGGTGTTATGCTGCGCCATCGCGGTATTTGCAGCTATTTAACCGACGACAAGACAAATACTATTATTAATAATATCGTAAACCGTGTAAGCACATATATTTCGGTTACGACGGTTTCGTTTGATATGTCGTTTAAGGAGCATACCGCGTCGCTTTGCCACGGTAAGACTCTTGTGTTTACCGCCGAGGACGAAATGAACGACCCGAGAGCGCTCGCCGAGCTTATGGAAAAGCACGGCGCTGACTGTATCAACGGTACTCCTTCGAGAATTTCTCAGTATATGGAGTACGAGCCGTTCAGGCAGGCGCTTTCAAAATGCAGCCTTGTGCTTTGCGGCGGCGAAGCGTATCCGCTGTCGCTGAGAAACAGCATAAGAGATTGCGCTAAAGACGCGGTTATTATAAACACCTACGGACCGACCGAGATTACCGTTTCGTCAAACGCTGCAGTGCTTAACGACGCCGAGTATATCCATGTCGGAAAACCGCTTTTCAACTACCGCGAATATATCGTTGATAAATTCGGCGACCTCGCTCCGTTCGGCGTAATCGGCGAGCTTTATATCAGCGGTATAGGCGTTGCAAAGGGCTATAAAAACCTGCCCGAAAAAACAGCTCAGTCGTTTATTACATATAACGGCGCCGAAACCTACCGCTCGGGCGACTACACCAAGTGGGACAAGGACGGTTATGTTCTTATCCTCGGCAGACTCGATAACCAGGTTAAGCTAAGAGGTCTTAGAATTGAGCTTGGCGAAATTGAGGGACTTATCGCCGTACAGCCGGGTATTAAAAAGGTAGCCGTTACCATCCGTAAGCTTAACGGCCAGGAGAATCTCTGCGCTTACTTTACCGCCGACCATCAGGTGGATATCGACGCGCTTCGCGACGAGCTTAAGCAGCACCTTACCCATTATATGGTGCCTACCGCTTATCTCCAGATGAACGAGCTTCCTATGACCGCTAACGGTAAAACCGATATTAAGCATCTGCCCGAGCCCGTTCCGGTATCGCTCGGTGAGTATGTTGCGCCCGCGAACGCAACGGAAGAATTTTTCTGTAACTCGTTTAAAAAGGTGCTTAAGCTCGACAAGGTCGGCGCAACCGACAATTTCTTTGAAATCGGCGGCACCTCGCTTATCGTTACATCGGTAGTGCTCGACGCTTCGGAAAACGGGTTCGATATAACATACGGCGATATCTTTAAATGTAACACGCCCAGAGCGCTGGCTGCGTTATTCAATAAGGACGAGAGCCAGAACGACAATGGACTGTTTGACTTTGATAATTACGATTATTCCGCGATTGACAGTATCCTTAAAGAAAACACTGTCGACTCCTTCCGCGAAGGCGAGTTATACGATATAGGTAATGTTCTGATTACGGGCGCTACGGGTTACATGGGCGCGCACCTTCTCGCTCAGTATCTTAAAGAGGAAAAGGGTACCGCGTACTGTATGCTCCGTAAGGGCAAGTTCGACAGCGCCAAGGACCGTATTCAGAATATGATGTACTACTATTTCGACGACAGGTACGAAAAAGATATTAACGAAAGAGTAGTTGTTTTCGAGGGAGATGTTACGGATTACAAGTCCTTTGAAAGATACGAAAACGAGCCGATTAATACCGTCTTTAACTGCGCGGCAAATGTTAAGCATTTTTCAAGCGGTACGGACATAGAGGATATTAATGTCGGCGGCGCCGTTAACTGCGCTAAGCTGTGCGAAAAAACGGGCGCAAGACTTGTTCATTTCTCAACCGTTTCCGTTTCGGGTACAGCTACCGAGGACACTAAGCTGTTAAGGCAGTCGCTCGACGAGCAGTCGCTTTACTTCGGTCAGGGACTTGATAATAAGTACATTTCGTCTAAGTTAATGGCGGAGAGAATGGTGCTCGAAGCCGTTGCCGAAAGAGGACTTGACGCTAAGATTATCCGCGTAGGTACGCTTGCTGCGAGAGAGTCCGACGGCGAGTTCCAGATTAACTTCCTTACTAATAACTTTATGGGCAGGCTGCGTTCATACAGTATGCTCGGCTGCTTCCCGTACAGTATGATAGAAAATCAGGTTTGTATGGGACCGATTGACACCTCCTGCGCGGCGTTCCTTAAGTTAGCGCGCACGCCCGTTAAGTGTCGCCTGTTCAACGCGGTTAATAACCATACGCTTCCGCTCGGCGATATTATCCGCCGTATGAACGAAAACGGTATGAATATCCGCTTTGTTGACGACGAGGTGTTCGCTAAGGAGCTTAACGAGGCTCAGCAAAATCCGGATAAGGCGGCTATCCTTTCGAGTATGACCGCCTATATGAATATGGCGCACGGCAAGAAGGTTATTACGCTGCCCTGCGACTCGCATTATACAACCCAGATTCTTGCAAGGATGGACTTTTTCTGGAACGCAAGTAACGACAGATATGTCGACGACTTTATTAATGTACTGCGCGGCTTCAGGTTCTTTGAAAAGGATAATCTTAACAGATAGCCTTAACCCTGCAGCGTGCAGAACTCCGAAAAAATTACAGCCGTTATATCGCTAAAATATAACGGCTGTACCGTTGAGAGATAATCAATTATGAAAAAAAGATTTTCTATTTTCTGGAATGTTGCGTTATCCCAGCTGGTTGTAGTTATTATTGCCGAAACTGTTATTATGGCGCTGGCATACGCGACTGTTTCTAACCATACATACGAGCATTGTTACGGCGATATTGAAAAATATGCCCATGTAATAGAGGATGCGGTATCCAAATACGACCTCGACGACGCGCAGCAGGCTCAGCAGTGCAGCGAGGAGCTAAGCAGGCTTTGCCTTAGTCTCGACGCGCCGTATATCTATGTAATAGAAGTTGACGAAGCGCAGCAGAGCGAAAAGTATCTTGCTATCGGCTTCGGCGAGGACGCCACTAACGAAGCTAAAAAAACAAGGTACACCGGCGTTGTTGTAACCGGTAAGCTAAAGCCACAGATGTTTGAGGCGCTAAAGAACGAAAACACACCTAAGACAACGAGGGTAAACAACAAGTTCGGCAACTCCCTTATTTGTTACAAAAAACTTCATACCGACCCGACGAACACCCGTCTTGTCGGCGTTGAAAAAACTATTTCGGATGTTGTTAAGGACCTTAACTCGTCGTTTGCGCTCGTGTTCGGACTTACGCTGTTCTTTATGGTTACAATCATTCTGTCGTTCTCGTATGCAGTATATAGAATCGTGTCGAAGCCTGCGCGTGAAATAAGCACAAAAATGAACAGGTTTGTTTCCGAGCGCAAGGAAGCCTCCGAAAAGATTGAGGAAAAAGGCAGCCTTGAGTTCAGCCGAATGGCTGCTGCCTATAACAGTATGACTAACGAGATAAACCGTTATATCGAGGATATCGAGTCCCTCAACCGCGAAAAGCATATAAGAGAGGCTGAGCTTAATATCGCAAAGAATATCCAGCTCGGACTGTTAGCTCCCGACGATTTTGATAACCGCTATGTTAATATCGAAGCGTATATGCTTCCCGCTAAAGAGGTCGGCGGCGATATGTACGACTATCAGGTGCTTGAAAACGGCGAAATCTGTTTTGCCGTCGCGGATGTGTCGGGCAAGGGAGTTTCGGCTTCGCTGTTTATGGCGCGAGCAATTACGCTGCTTAAAATTTACTTAAAGCTCGGTATGACGCCCGCAAAAACGGCTGAGGCGTTTAATAACACGCTTTGTGAAAATAATCCTAAAAAGCTGTTCATTACTGCGTTTGTTGCAAAATATAACCCCGAAACTAAAAAACTGACCTACACAAATGTAGGTCATAATCCGCCGTATCTGATTTCCGATAAGCTTATAACTCTCGAGGGCGCTCACGGTATGGCTGCGGGCATTTTCCCCGACATAACCTATGAGCAGGAGGAGATAACTCTTAAGGCGGACGACGCACTGTTTGTTTATACCGACGGCGTTAACGAGGCTCAGAATAAGGACGGCGAGCTGCTGACGACAAAACGGCTCGAGCAAATTCTCGCCGAGCATATCGACGGCAACAAAAAGGCTATAATTAAAGATGTGCTTAAAGCCGTAAACGATTTTGCAAACGGTGCGCTTCAGAGCGACGATATAACTATGCTGACTCTGGTTGTGGATAATTGCTACGGCAAAATCCTGAACCTTAAATCCGAGGTCGAGCAGCTGACACAGATTAACGAAGTTATTGACGCGATACCCGATTTGTCGTTTGACGACAAGTGGAACTTAAAGCTTATGGCGGAGGAGATTTTTGTTAACATCTGTTCGTATTCGTACCCCGGTTCTGTAGGCGATGTTACCTTTAAGGTCGAGGCGAGCGACAGGGTGGAGATTACCTTTGAGGATAGCGGTGTCGAGTACGACCCTACGAAAAATCTGCTTGATATCGAAACCTACGACCATAACCACACCGTTGGCGGACTCGGTAAATTCATAACCTTTAACACCGCCGACGACTTCGAGTACCGCTACGAAAACGGTAAAAACATACTAAAGCTTATTAAGAATATTTCATAATAAGTATAATAAAAAGAGGACAAGGGGCACCCTATTTCCGTAGGGTGCCCCAACCGTCCTCTTTTTTTATTTTGTAAAGAATGTAAAGAATGCCTTGTACGCATAATATACATCTGTTTTTGCAACGACCTCGTACGGAGAGTGCATCGAAAGTACCGGCACGCCGACATCAATAGTGTCTACATCGAGGTTTGCGATATACATAGCGACCGTTCCGCCGCCGCCTGCGTCAACCTTGCCGAGTTCGCCGCTCTGCCACAGTACGCCGTTTTCCTCGAGCAGCGCCTTAACCCAGCTTACAAACTCAGCCGAAGCGTCGGAGGTGGAGTACTTTCCGCCGTGGCCGGTAAACTTAGTTACGCAAACGCCGCCGTTGATAAAGCTTGCGTTGCTCTTTTCAAACGGTGCGGGCCAGGTCGGGTCGAACGCCGCGTTAACATCGGCAGAAAGACATTTTGAATTCCTGAGTACATCTCTTCCGTCGTAGCCCTCAAGCCTTGCCAAATCCTCGATAAAGTACCTGAGGTAAGCGGAATTAAGTCCCGTGTTGCCGTCGGAGCCGATTTCCTCTTTGTCGGTAAGGATAGTAATCGCGGTGTATTCGGGCGCCTCGTCGATGTCGAGAATAGCCTGAAGCGCGGGATAGGAGCAAACCCTGTCGTCGTGGCCGTAGCCGCCGATGAGCGAGCGGTCGAAGCCGATGTCGTCGACCGTAAACGCGGGTACAAGCTCAAGCTCTGCGGAGAGGAAATCCCTTTCCACAACGCCGTATTTTTCGTAAAGCAGCGACAGAAGATTGAGCTTTATTTTTTCGCTCTCGTCGTCGTCCTTAAACGGACGCGAGCCGATTAACACATTAAGCTCCTCGCCCTGCACGATGTCGTCCGCTTTGCGCTGCATCTGCTCTTTATCGAGATGCGGAAGCAGGTCGGTTATTACGAACTTAGGCTCGCCCTCCTCTTCGCCGAGTCTTACATCAACAAAACTGCCGTCGTTTTTGCAGATTCTGCCGTGGAGCGAAAGCGGAATAGCTGTCCACTGATACTTTTTAATACCGCCGTAGTAGTGGGTTTTAAAGTAGCCGAGACCGTCCTGCTCAAATACGGGGCACTGCTTAAGGTCAATTCTCGGCGAGTCGATATGCGCCGCAGAAATCCTTACGCCGTCCTTGATGCTCCTCTTGCCCTTTACGCAAAGGATAATCGCTTTGCCGCGGTTTGCGTAGAACACCTTGTCGCCCGCTTCGAGCGGGTCGCCGAATTCCTCAAACTTAACGAAACCGTTGTTCCTTGCAAGGTTTTCAACCCACTGAGCAACCTCGCGCTCGGTTTTACACTCTCCGAGGAACTCCTTGTAGCCCTCGCAAAATTCGTTACAGATTGCGAGCTCCTCCTCGCTTAATACATCATAAGCGTTCTCTTTTTTGTTAAATAACAGCTCTTTTAACTGCTTTGCTTTTTCACCCATAATAACATAACCTTTCTATATTATTTCATCAATAATACGGTCAATCTGTATCTTGATGTCCTGTCCGTCGTTTTGTATTACATAATCGCTGTGCTCAGCGTAATACCCGTTGTCAAACTGAGCGTTAATGCGCTGCAGCGCCTGCTCTTTTGTAATGCCGTCGCGCTTGCATATGCGTTCTACTCTTGTGTCGGTGCCTGCGGTAACGGCGATAATTTTATAGCATTTATCCTGCGCGCCCGCTTCAAAAAGCTGCGGCGCGTCGAGCACGCAAAGCCCGTCAGCCATCTCCTCGCACCTTTTTATAATCGCGGGGTGCATAATCGCGTTTAGCTTAGCGGTCTGCTCTTTCGTTTCGAAAGCTCTTCCTGCAAGCAGCCTGCGGTCGAGCTCGCCGTCCTTAACTATGTCGTCGCCGAACGCCGCCTGAAGCTCTGTTAAAAGCGCAGAGCCTTTTTTTACAACCTCGCGCGCTACCAAATCGCTGTCGATAATGTTAAACCCGAGCGTTTTGAGGTACTTGCAAATGTGGCTCTTGCCCGTTCCGCTGCCGCCCGTAAGCCCTATGGTAAAGGGCTTTTTAAGGTCGATTATATTAAACGCGGCTGCTCTTATGAGCCTGTTATACACCGCCATTGATACGCCGTCTTTTTCGGGAAGTCGGGCGTAAACCCGCTTTGCGCCGAGCGCGTCAAGCTGTCTTAAAGCGTCGAACAGCTCCTTTGCCTGACTCTCGCCGTCGCTCTCCTTGCCGAAAGTTATGTGCGGTATTGTTACATTGTCGTCGTCAAAGCATAGCGCAAACGCGTTAGCTTTAGCGTTTACAAAGCGCTCGTAGCTTTCTTTATCGGCATTTACGAGCATAACCCTCGCCTTAGGCGCGTAGTGCTTGTACTTCATACCCGGTGACGCCGCGGTTTCGTCTTTGTCGAGCTCGTTCAGAACGGCAGGGGAGATTTCAACCTCGCCGATAACCGCTTCGAGCATTTCTTTTGTAACAGCGCCGGGGCGCAGAATAGTCGGGGTGTCGCCTGCAAGCGTTATAACCGTAGACTCAACGCCTACCTCGCAGTCGCCGCCGTCGATAATCGCGTCGACCTTGCCGAGCATATCGTCGATAACATACTTAGCCTTTGTCGGCGACGGCAGCCCGCTTGTGTTGGCGCTCGGCGCCGCTATAACGCAGCCGCTTTGGCGGATAAGCTCGCGCGCAACCTCGTTTTTCGGCATACGCACTGCCACCGTGTCAAGCCCGCCGCTTGTGGCGTTTGGCACGATATTTGATTTTTGCAAAATAATAGTAAGCGGGGCGGGGAAAAACGCGTCAATCAGCGCCTTTGCCTTCGGCGTGACCTCTTTTACAAGCGGCGTTATGTCGCCCTTGTCGGCAACATGTATTATCAGCGGGTTGTCGCTCGGTCTGCCCTTAGCCTTAAAAATACTTTTTACCGCGTCTTCGTTCAGCGCGTTTGCGCCGAGCCCGTAAACCGTCTCGGTCGGGAACGCAACAAGACCGCCGCTTTTAATAATCTCTGCCGCTTTTTTAATATCTTCCGTTTTGGTGGAAAGTATTTGTGTTTTCATTTTTTATTCCTGCGACGCCTTTAGCTTTTCGGCGGTATCGGCTGTAATCAATGCGTCGATAAGCTCGTCAAGGTCGCCGTTTAAAATCTGCTCAAGCTTGTAGAGCGTAAGGTTAATTCTGTGGTCGCTTACTCTGCCCTGCGGGTAGTTGTAGGTGCGTATTCTTTCGCTTCTGTCGCCCGTACCTACCTGCGCCTTGCGCTCGCCCGCAATCTCGGCGTCGTGCTTAGCCTTTTCGGCGTCGTAAAGCCTTGCGCGAAGTACCTTAAGCGCCTTTTCCTTGTTTTTATGCTGGCTTCTCTCGTCCTGACATTCGACTACCGTACCCGTCGGGATATGCGTTATACGGATAGCGGACGAGGTCTTGTTAATGTGCTGACCACCTGCGCCGCTGGAGCGGAAGGTGTCAATCTGTAAATCCTTGTCGTTAAGCTCAAAATCGACTTCCTCTGCTTCGGGAAGTACCGCAACCGTGGTGGTCGAGGTGTGAATTCTGCCCTGACTCTCGGTTTCGGGCACGCGCTGAACGCGGTGAACGCCCGACTCGAACTTAAAGCGCGAATACGCTCCGTCGCCGTCGACCGAAAAGCTGATTTCCTTAAATCCGCCGAGCCCTGTTTCGCTTGCGCTGAGCACCTCGCACTTAAAGCCCTTAGTTTCGGCGTACATAGTGTACATTCTGTACAGCACGCCCGCAAAAAGTGCGCTCTCCTCGCCGCCTGCGCCGCCGCGAATTTCGATAATAACATTTTTGTCGTCGTTAGGGTCGCGCGGGAGAAGAAGGATTTTAAGCTCCTCGCTTATTCTGTCTATATCCTCTTTGCTCTGTTCAAACTCGTCCTTTACCATCTCGGCAAAATCATCGTCCAAGGACGAGTCGCCGAGCATTTCCTTAGACTCCTCGTATGTGCTTTTTGCAGTTTTATACTCTCTGAATTTTTCAACAACGGGGGTGAGCTGCTTCATTTCGCGCATAAGCTTAGTGTACTGCTCCATATCGGCAATAACCTCGCTCTGACATACAAGCTCGCTTACCTCGTTAAACCTTTCCTCAACCTGAAGAAGCTTATCAAACATAGTAATCTCCTATAGTATGCTTTTTATATTTTTCTCTATCTTATTTCTTGCGACCATAACCTCTCTGCCGCAGCCGGTGCAGCGGATTTTAAAGTCAACGCCTATTCTCAGCACTTCAAATTCCTTGTTGCCGCAGGGGTGCGCTTTTTTCATAATAAGGCGGTCGCCCACTTTTACATCCATAATATCTTTCCTTAATTATAATCTTATATATTATAGCACCATATTTTGGTATTATCAACATAATTAGTGATTTTAGCTCATATAATTAATTACTAATATCAAAGGATGATGATTAAGTTGAAATATTTTCCCGAGGGCGTTAACGATAAGCTGCTTGCGAATTTTAAAAGCTTTGACGAGGTTAAAGAGGCAATCCGTACCGGTCAGGTCTACGAAGGGCGCGTAATTATGTGCGACAGGGAGCATAATCTGCATATCGACCTCGGCGGCTTTGTTGGTATTATTTACCGCAGCGAGGGCGCTCTGGGCGTGCTCGAGGGCGAGGTAAGGGATATTGCGCTTATCTCTAAGGTGGGGCGTTTTGTATGCTTTAAGGTAATCGGTTTCAGGCGTAACGACAGCGGTAAAAGAGAGATTGTTTTGTCGCGCCGACTGGTGCAGTACAACTGTAAAAAGGAGTATATCGACTCGCTTAGCCCCGGCGATATTATCTCCGCGCGCGTTACGCGGCTTGAGGGCTTCGGGGCGTTTATCGACATAGGCGCGGGCATAAACAGCCTTATACCTATTGATATGCTGTCCGTGTCGCGCATAAGCCACCCGCGCGAAAGGCTTAAAGAGGGTCAGTTGCTTCGCTGCGCACTTAGAAAACGCGAGGACGGTAAGCTGACCTTTACGCTTAAGGAGCTGCTCGGCACATGGGAGCAAAACGCAGCCGAATTCACCGTCGGCGAAACGGTTAAGGGCGTTGTAAGGAGCGTAGAGAGCTACGGGATTTTTGTGGAGCTTGCGCCTAACCTCGCGGGGCTTGCCGAGTCTAACCCCAAGTTCGAGGCGGGGCAGCGCGTTTCGGTATTTATTAAATCCATTATCCCCGAAAAAATGAAGGTAAAGCTCGTAATCGTTGACTCGTTTTCCGACAGCGCCGTTGTGCCGCTTAAATATTACATAACCGAGGGCAAGATTAACGCGTTTCGCTACTCGCCCGAGTGCTCGGAAAAGTTAATAGAAACCGTATTTTAAAAGCAGGAGTCAGCTGACTCCTGCTTAATACAATTATGAATGATTAATTATTAATTATGAATTAAGGGTGGGCGTTGCCCACACCTGATTGTATTTTTGAGCGAAGCGAGTAACCTCAATTCATAATTTACAATTCAAATAACTCGTCCTCCAGTATTTGTGCTGCGCATTTTACTATTTCTGCGCAGGGGCGTTTTTTATAATACTTTTCGGTGCGCGCTTCGGGAACGGGGCTTGCTTCCGCTTTTGTAAGCCCGAGGAGCTCGCGGCAGTAAATTGAGCCGTTTTCCTCCTTAAATCGCTCCATAAGCACGCGTGAAATTCTGTAATTCTCCGCCTTTTGCGCCTGGTCCGAGGTGTCGGCGGTGCCCGTTTCCATACCGCATACCAGCAGCATTCCGCTTACCGCGCCGCAAACCTCGCGGCTTCTGCCCATACCGCCGCCGAAGGACGCGGCGAGCTTCATCGCGGTGTCGTTATCTATGCCGTATTTGTCGCAAAACGCAATAAATACCGCCTGAGAACAGTTGCAACCGCTCGTGAATAAATCGTATGCTTTGTTAGCTCTTTCTCCCATCAGCTGTTCCTGATATCCTTTCCTAAAATCTGCATAACCGTGTACTCGCCGGTAAGGCGGCTTGTAATGCGCTGGTCGTATTTGCCAAGAAGCTCCGAAAAATCGTAATTTGTGTTGATAACGGTAGGCTTTTTAGAGAGAATACGGCTGTTAATTATGTTATACAGCGTTGCGATAGAGTACTGGTTTTCCACCTCTGTTCCGAGGTCGTCGATAATTAAAAGGTCGCAGTCAAGCACGCCTCTTTTAGTGTAAAAAGCGTCGTCGCCTCTGCCGAACTGCTCGTTTTGCAAATCCTCGCAGATGTTCTGGCTCGTGCCGTAGCACACGCTGTAGCCGCGGTTAATTACAACATTCGCAATAGCGAGCGAAAGGTGCGTCTTGCCGAGTCCCGTCATACCGAGAAGCAGTAGATTTTTACTGTTTTTGTTAAAATTCTGCGCGTATTTTCTGCAGGAATCGAGTATTTTTTCTGCCCTTTGGCGCGGAATAATTCCGTTTTCGTCGGGTTCGTCAGAATACTTTTCGGTGTCAAAATTATCGAATTTACAGTCGTCAAGAGGGGCGTGCTTTCGCACCTCCTCCTTCATTAAATCCTTTAGCAGCTGGCGGTGACACTGACATATACGGTTATTTATAAAGCCCTTGTCGCAGCAGACGGGGCATATGTAGTCGGGTGTCATAGCGTCCTCGTCGTAGCCGTTTTTTCTAAGTATTTCGGAGCGCTTTGCGACAAGCGCCTTGCTTTTGCTTCTTAGTTCGAGCACCTTTTCCTCGGCGTTTCCGTTATAGAAAAACAGCGTCGAGATTTCAAGCCCGATTTTAGACAGCTCGCCCTGGATTTCGTCAACCTCGGGCAAATTTAATTTTATTTCGTCAGCTCTGATTTTCGCCTCTGCCTCAGCGTCGTTTCTGCGCTTTGTAAGTATGTGCTCAGCCTTTAAATATATGCTTTTGTTATAGGGCATAGTCTACTCCTAAATGTCAAAATTATCGTTCATTAACGCCTTTTTCTGTAGCTCGTCTATGTCAAAAGAGGGCTTGCCCTCGAGCTTTGACGGGTTTTTGCTCTCTTTCTTTTCTCTGTGCTTCTGGTTGTCCTTTTCTACATCCTCGGGCGTTTTAATATTCTTTTTTTGCCAGTTTGTAAGCACCTTGTTTACATATTTCAGCGACGGGCGCTCCGCGTTTTCCCTCATAGCGTCGCACGCAAGCTCAATCATTTCGCTGCTGAAATTGTTGTACCAGCTTGTGACCATTTCGCGCTGCTTCTGGGTGGGGCGCTTGTGGCGTATGCCGCTTAGCTCAACAACCTCGTTCCACTTCTTGTCGCTGACCTCAAGCTCCTTTAGCTTCTCGTCGGCGAGGGCAAGGGTGTTTATACCCTCCTCGCTCCAGTTTTTCGCCATAGCGGCTATGTAGGAGTTGCCTATTGACAGCCCCTTTTCGCGCTTTGACTGACAGTATTGTAAAATAGTCAGCACAACCTCGCCGGGCAGCCCGTAGTAGCTGTACATATTTATAATTAGCGACTTTTCGTGATGGCTAAGCGTGCTCGACAAAACCTCCTGCGCGGTGTTAATAAGGTCTAACAGCTCCTCGTTATTAGTAAGTATTTCTACGATATCCGAGGTCGAGTAGGTGGGTACGGGTACGCTTTCAAGCTGCTTTGCGGGTGTTGGCTCGGCTTTTTCGACCTTTGCCTTTTCGGGTTCCTTTTTTTCTGCGGGCGCGGGCGCAGCTGTTGATTCGCCGTCGCACAAAACGCCCTCCTCAACCCAGAAGCTAAGCAGCTCGCATACCTCGCTCTCGGGTACGCCGAGCGCCTTGGAAACCTCGGCAGAGTCGGCGCATCCGTTTTTTGACAGTATTAAAAGAAGCGCCTTTATCTGAAAATCGCTTGCAAGGCGCAGATATTTACTTGTAACTACGCTCGGCACGCTGAACATACCCTCGCTCCATAGCTCACCAAGCGGTAAAATACGGTAGTTCATATAAGGCACTCCTTTCTTATAACGCTAACTTATATTGTACCAAAAAACATATATCTTGTAAATATAGCGTATATTGTGTAGAGGGCTTGTACAAGGCACAAGTCAATTAATAATCAGTGCTGAGAAAAAGAAAAACAGCACCTTTCGGTACTGTTTTTTTGGAGCGGATTACGAGACTCGAACTCGCTACCTTCACCTTGGCAAGGTGACGCTCTACCGGATGAGCTAAATCCGCATTTGCAAAATGTATTATACATACACTTTGCGGATTTGTCAAGAGTTTTTTATATTTCAATTCCCAGCTCTTCAATTTTGTCGCGGACTTTGAGCCAGTCGGCGAACGCCTGCTCCTTGTTATTCGGGTTTCTGAGTATTGCGGCGGGGTGGTAGGTGCCCATCATTAATACGCCGTTTTTTTCTATAAATTCGCCGTGCTGCTTAGTTACCCTGAAGTCGGGGGATATGAGCTTCTGCGCCGATATTCTGCCGACGCAGATAATTATTTTAGGTCTTATTATCTTAAACTGCTCGCGCAGCCACTTAATGCACATCTCCTGCTCCTCGGGCTTGGGGTCGCGGTTGTGCGGCGGGCGACATTTAACCATATTTGCGATATAAACATTTTTGTTTCGCGAAAGGTCGATGCTTTCGAGGAATTTATCGAGAAGCTTGCCGCTTCTGCCGACAAAGGGCTCGCCCTGCAAATCCTCGTTTTCGCCCGGTCCTTCGCCGATAAGCATAATGTCGGCGTCCTTTTTGCCGACGCCGAATACAAGATTAGTCCTGCCCTCGCACAGCGCGCAGTTAGTACAGGTTTTGCATTTTACTTCAAGTTCGTCTAAAGTCATTTTATAATCTCCTATCTTTATTGCCTCCCTTGCTAAAGGGAGGGGGACCACGAAGTGGTGGAGGGATGGTCGTTTAGATTAAGTAGCCTTTAAACAACACATCTTAAAAGGCATTGACCACCCCTCAGGTGCTTTGCACCAGCTCCTACAGGAGCCGTCCCTTTTGTCACCTGCGGTGACATTTCCCCACACTGTGGGGAATCTCCCCTTAGCAGGGGCGCCAAATCAGTTACTCGCTTCGCTCAAACAAATTATATCAAATTAACTGTTGAAAAACAACGGCGATTGTATTAAAATATTATAGTATTAATTTTTGGAGGATAATTAAATGTCAAATCAAGTAGTTGTTGAAATTTCTGCACGTCACGTGCATGTATCACAAAAAGACCTTGAAACACTTTTCGGTAAGGGCTATGAGCTCACTGTAAAGAAGATGCTTTCTCAGCCGGGCCAGTACGCTTGTGAAGAGAGAGTAAGAGTTGTGGGCAGCAAAAGCGAGTTCCCCGCAGTTTCTATTCTCGGTCCCGTAAGACCTGACACTCAGGTAGAGATTTCGCTCACAGACGCTCGTTCAATCGGCGTAAGCGCTCCTGTAAGGGAGTCGGGCGATGTTGAGGGCTCGGGCGCTTGTAAGCTCGTTGGTCCTGCAGGCGAGGTAGAGCTTACCCAGGGCGTTATCGCCGCTAAGCGTCATATCCACGCAACCACTAAGGACGCTGAGGAGATGGGACTTACAAACGGCGAAATCGTAAGCGTTGAAATCCCGACCTCAAACGGCAGAAACCTTACCTTCGGCGATGTTGTTGTTCGCGTATCTGACAGCTACGCGCTTGCTATGCATATCGATACCGACGAGGCTAACGCAGCAGGTATGGCGCCTAACACAATGGGAACGATTGTTAAATAAAAACTTGGGATGTCTTTTGACATCCCGTTTTTATTTAGCTTAGAGCTTAGAGCTCAGAGCTATGAGCCTGAGGTTACTCGCTGCGCTCGGACAATAAGCTTAAAACTTAACACTTAAAGCTTAAAGCTAAAAGAAGGAGCTTGCGCTCCTTCTTTTTTATCCCGAATATGACGGGTTAAGCTTTTTGATTGTTTTTTGGGTTTTTGTAACTCTGCCTTTAACATCGTCGTTGTTCTTTAGCTTGCGCTGAAGGTAGGTTACGGTGAACAGGTCGTGGTCGTACTTGTTGCTGCCGTTAAACAACGGAATTTTATAGCCCGCCTGCTCAAACGCCGAGGCGTTATAAATCTCGCGGTCGTCAATCTGGTACTCGGTGTAGCCGTATTCGGTGTAATACGAGGACGAGTACATCGGTACAAACGAGGTCTTTTTCATCCTTAGCATCGTGGACGCCGCGCTTACGATATTGCCGTAGCTCTCGGTGGAGAAGGTATTCTGGCAATAGAACGACTTGCCGTTGTCGGTCTTAATGATATAGTACCTGTCGTATTCGTTATTAAGCGAGTTCGATATACCCTCGTTCTTGTACGCCAGCGACGCGCCTGAGCCGGTATAACGGTAAATCTCGATATAATACCTGTCGGTAGAGGTGGGAACATAAATGCCGTTGTAGTCGGTAGTTCTGCCCTTAACCGATTTACGGTAAATTATAAGCAGCTCGTCCTTTCCGTCGTCGTTAAAGTCGATTAAATCAACTACCGCAAGTCCCTTAACATAGGCTCTGCCGTTCTTTTCGACATACTTCGCCTTGCCGTAGCGCTGGTTATAATCCTCGACTATCGAATAGTAGGCGCTGTTCATACTCTTGCCGATAGCCTCGCTTTTAACCGCCTTGTCGCTTGCAGCGGAGAAGGTGTTAATCAGCTTTGACACGTCTTCGACATACGTTACCGCCTTTCTGCCCGAAATTACGGATAGCATAACGCGCTCGAACGAGGTGTCGTCGACCTTGTTTTTAATCGTAAATTCTTCTTTTTTCTTGTCGTAGGTACAGCTGTACTTTTCCTCAAACTCGTCGCCCTTTAAGCCGTACAGCTTAACCTCGGACAAGTCCTTCTTTGAATGAGTGCCGACATAATACTTTTTGTTTTTCTTGTATAGAGTAACCCATGCATCGTGGGTTTTCTTTTTTCTTTGGGCGGTTTTTTCGTGGAACAGGGTGACAAACTCCTTGTCGCCGTTATAGCCCCAGACCTCGACATAGTATGTGCCGCTGTCGCGGAACACCATAAGCAGCTCGCTGTCGCCGTCGTTATTAAAGTCGATTTCTCTTAAATAGCAAAGCCCCTTCATACGGTAGCCCTTTATGGTGTACTTGTTGTAAAGAGCTTCGTAGTTGCAGTTGCCGTAACGCGTGGAATACTGTGCGCAGATAACGCCCGCGTCGGCGTTAAAGCGCGTGTTATCCTTATTATCCTGGCGTATCGAGTGGATGGTGACAGCGATAACGCAAATGAAAAACATTATAAACACTAAAAGCATTGCGCGCAAAATAGTCTTTTTGTGCAGCAGGTTTTCGTGCTCGATGATGTCAATCGGATTTTTTATGTCGAACGACTTTCTGCGCGAGCGCGGACTAAAGTTCCCAGCGCCGCGTTGTACCGAGTCGCCGCGGTTTTTATTAAAATCCTTAATCGCATAAACGACCTCGCGCCTGTCGTGCTTTTTTTCTTCCTCGCTTTGAATACGCGAGCGGTTACGCACCTCGGCAAGCACCTTGTCGACGGACTCATCATCGTCAAAGTAATTGTAGTTTTTCATTTTGTCACCTCCTTACATACCACAAGATATATTAACACTCCTATCTATTCTAACATATAAATGTCTAATTAGCAACTTATATATATTGTATAAATATATAATTAAAAGTATATATGTATGAAAAAGCTGCCTTTTTCAAGACAGCTTTTGTGTTATCTGATTATTTAAAGTAGTTAACGCCGCTTTCAAAGAGCTTCATATCCTTTTCAAACGGAACATTTTTATAAAGCTCGTTGCCCTTTCTCTCGCAGTGTCCCATCTTGCCGAGAACCCTGCCGTCGGGGGAGGTAATACCCTCTACCGCGCATACCGAGCCGTTGGGGTTAAACGGCATATTGTCGCATACCTCGCCGTCAAGATTGACGTACTGCGTTGCTACCTGACCGTTTGCGATAAGCTTCTTCATAACCTCGTCGTTTGCGACAAATCTGCCCTCGCCGTGGCTAATCGGAACGGCGAAAACATCGCCTGCGTTAACCGAGCTGAACCAAGGCGATTTAACGCTTGTGACGCGGGTGTAAGCCATCTGCGAAATATGGCGGCCGATAGTGTTAAAGGTAAGCGTCGGGTCGTCGGCTTTAGTGTCAACAATTTTGCCGTAAGGCACAAGACCGAGCTTAATAAGCGCCTGGAAGCCGTTGCAGATACCGAGCATAAGACCGTCGCGGTTGTTAAGAAGCCTGGTTACAGCCTCGCTTACCCTCGGGTTGCGGAAGGTTGTGGCGATAAATTTGCCCGAGCCCTCCGGCTCGTCACCGCCCGAAAATCCGCCGGGAAGCATAACAATCTGGCTGCTTTCAATCTCGGCAACCATTTTGTCGATTGTGTCGTTAATAGCCGCGCTTGAAAGGTTGTTAACAACAAGGATTGACGCCTCTGCGCCCGCTTTTTCGAAAGCTCTTGCGGTGTCGACCTCGCAGTTCGTACCGGGGAACGCGGGGATAAATACCTTAGGCTTTGCGACCTTGTTCTTAGCTACAAAGATTGAGCGCTCCTTGTAAAGCGGAGCTTCCTCGGGCATTTTTGCAAGCTTGCCCGAGTCTGTCGGGAACACGCCCTCGAGCTTCTTTGTCCACTCGTCGATAAGGTCGTCGCAGGTGTGGATTTCGCCGTCGATAATGAATACCGCGTTGTCGTTGGTCGTACCGAGCGTAACGCCGTCAAAGTCGTTTTCGTCGTCAAGTTCTACAACGAAAGCGCCCTGCTGCGGAGCAAACAGAGTCTGCGCGCTGAGGTTTTGCGCGAAGGTGAAGCCGAGCTTGTCGCCGAACGCCATCTTGCATACGCAGGCAGCCGCGCCGCCCTCTTTAACAACGCTTGCGGCAAGAATTTTTCCGTTTCTTACGCCCTCGTAAACGCTCATCATAAGCGCCATAGTCTTTTCGTAATCGGGCAGTCCGCTGTTCTCGTCAACGGGTACGGGGAGGAGCTTAACGGTGCTGCCAGTTTTCTTGAATTTAGCCGAAACAGTCTTTGAAGCTTTGCTCATACCCACTGCAAAGGATACGAGGGTCGGCGGAACATCAAGCTCGTTAAAAGAGCCGCTCATACTGTCCTTACCGCCGATTGAAGGCGTTTTGTAGCCAAGCTGCGCGGACAGTGCGCCGAGCAGTGCAGCGGCAGGCTTACCCCAGCGTGACGGGGTGTCGCCGAGTCTTTCAAAATATTCCTGGAAGGTGAGTCTTGCTTTTGACGGGTCGCAGCCCACGCTTGCGAGCTTTGCAAGCGACTCGGTAACGGCGAACGCTGCCGAGTGGAAAGGTGACCAGCGTGAAAGCTTAGGTATAAAGCCGTAGGACATTACGGTTGCGGTGTCGGTTTCGCCCTTTTCGAGCGGTACCTTTGCGACCATCGCGTCCTCGGGTGTCAGCTGATATTTGCCGGCGTACGGCATAAGCACCGTCGCCGCGCCGATTGACGAGTCAAAGCGCTCCACAAGTCCCTTTTGAGAGCATACCTCAAGGCGTGAAAGGTTAGCCTTAAGCGCTTCTGAGTTCGTCATACCCTCAAGCGCTGCGGGTACGCTCGTTCTGTAGCAGTCGTCGCCGATTGCGCCGATTTCAGCCTTAGCGTGCTGAACAACGCCGTTGGTGTTAAGGAAGTCACGGCTGAGGTCAACAATCTTGTCGCCGCGCCAGGTCATCTCGAGTCTGTTGTCGCTTGTAACCGTTGCAACTACAGTAGCTTCAAGGTTTTCCGCGTTTGCGAGCGCGGTAAATTTATCCACATCGCCCTTGTCGATTACAACAGCCATTCTCTCCTGCGACTCGGAGATTGCAAGCTCCGTGCCGTCAAGACCGTCGTACTTCTTAGGAACAAGGTCGAGATTTATCTTAAGTCCGTCCGCAAGCTCGCCGATAGCAACGCTTACGCCGCCCGCGCCGAAGTCGTTGCACCTTTTAATCATCTGCGCAACCTCGGTTTTGCGGAAAAGACGCTGAATTTTACGCTCGGTAGGCGGGTTACCTTTTTGAACTTCAGCACCGCAGGTTTCGATAGACTGCGAGTTGTGCGCCTTGGACGAACCCGTTGCGCCGCCGCAGCCGTCACGACCGGTGCGACCGCCGAGAAGCACGATTACATCGCCCTTCTGCGGTACCTCGCGGATAACATTTTTCTTAGGTGAAGCGCCGATTACAGCGCCGATTTCCATACGCTTTGCAACATAACCCTCGTCGTAAAGCTCGACTACCTGACCGGTCGCAAGACCGATTTGGTTACCGTAGGACGAATAACCCTGCGCCGCGCCGGTGGTAATTTTGCTCTGAGGAAGTTTAGCGGGGAGCGTGTCCTCAAAAGCGGTGGTCGGGTCGCCCGAGCCTGTTACGCGCATTGCCTGATAAACATAAGCTCTGCCCGAAAGCGGGTCGCGGATTGCACCGCCGAGGCAGGTTGCCGCGCCGCCGAAGGGCTCGATTTCGGTGGGGTGATTGTGCGTTTCGTTTTTAAACTGAATGAGCCACGGCTCAACCTTGCCGTCGATTTCTACCTCGGCGTTGATTGAGCAGGCGTTGATTTCCTCGCTCTCGTCAAGGTCGTCAACGTAGCCCCATTTTTTAAGCGCCTTTGTGCCTATGCATGCCATATCCATAAGGCATACGAGCTTGTCCTTGCGGTTTGCATAAAGCTCGTTTCTTACCTCAAAGTATTCTTTAAGAGCCTGCTCGATTGCCTGCGAGTACTTGCCCTCGTCAATTTTTATTTCGTCAAGCTGGGTTGCAAAGGTGGTGTGGCGGCAGTGGTCGCTCCAATAGGTGTCTATAACCTTAAGCTCGGTAAGGGTAGGCTCTCTGTGTTCGTCGTTTTTAAAGTAATCGCGCACCCAGCAAAGGTCGCCGACGCTCATAGCAAAGCCCATTTCGCCGTGGTAAGAAGCAATTTCGTCGTCGCTCATAGCGATAAAGCCGTTAATGCGGATAATGTCGTCGGGCACGTCGGATTTTATGTCGAGCGACTCGGGAAGCTCCATTGAAGCCTCGCGCGACTCGACGGGGTTAATGATGTACGACTTAATTTTTCTAAATTCCTCGTCGGTGATATCGCCTTTAACCGCAACGATTTTAGCCGATGCTACCGTAGGCATTTCGCCCGCGGTGAGCAGCTGAATACACTGCGCCGCGCTGTCTGCGCGCTGGTCGTACTGACCGGGCAGATACTCGGTTGCAAAGTATTTCCAGCCGGTATCAAACTTTACCTCGTCATAAACATTGTCAAGATTTGCCTCGGAAAAAACATTACGCTTAGCGCTCTCGAACTCCTCGTCGCTGAGCCCCTGAGCGTCGTAGCGGTTGATAATCCTCAGCTCCTCAAGCGCGGTGATGCCGACATTGTTCCTTAAATCAGCGAGCGTGTGACCCGCTTCAATGTCGTTACCCTTTTTCTTTTCGACATAAACACGATAAACCTTAGCCATACCAGTTCTCCTTGGTTTTTATTATCTGCTATATAATATCATAAATATTTATGGTTATCAAGGAATTAAGCGCATTAATATTTAAGAATTTATTAAAAGTGTAATCACCCTGCTGACTTTTTCATAAATATATGGTATAATCCATTTATAATCACACGAAAGAAGGCGACAAAAACGGGCGATTTTGACAATTCGGACTTTGAAGTTGAGTTTATGAACTGCGAGGTTGACAAAGCCGATAACCTTAAGGTCGTCAGCTGCGACAACCATTTTTCCGAGTTTACGGGGGTGCACCCCTCAAAAATCAAGCAGGGAAAGCTATATTTAAACGATATAATTAATCCGAAAAACAGAGAGAATGTAAGGCGCGTGCTTAACAAAAAAGACTCTCCGTATGTTTATCTGGATTTTTACATAGAGGATAAAAACGGCAAAAATATTTATGTTTATTGTACAGGCAGTAATATTAAAGGTACAACTTTGTGCCGATTAACGCTTGTTGATGTCAGCCGTTCGCAAAAAATGAGCCAGGCGCTAAAGACGCGCGCGGACGAAATGAACGCCCTTATCGACCTTGTAAACGCGGGCGTGTGTCTGTTTAAGGTAACGAGCGATATGGAGTTCGAGGCGCTGTATCTTAACGAGGCTTGCTGCAGGCTTTTCGGCACGCAGAAAAAGCTGTATAAAGAGCATCTTCACAAGCTCGACGACCTTATTTATAACGGCGACAAAAGCGAGGTTTTTCAGGCTGTCGGCAAGGCGCTCGCGACTAAAAAACCTATAGATATGGAAATAAGGGTTATTACCCATAAGGACGAATATGTGTGGTGCAAATTCCTTGCGGGATTTCACCGCTATGACACCGACGGAAGTCCGATTTTTCACGCGATTTTTTCGGATATCAACGCGGTTAAACGCGCCGAGGAGGACGCTGACGAGGAGCGCGATTTGCTCATAAGAGTGTTCAAAAACCTGCCCGGCGCGCTGTTTACCGCCGATTTTGACGCGCCGTTTATACTCGATGTTGTATCAAGCGATTTTATGAAGTTTATCGGCTTTTCACGCACCGAGCTTTTCGAGGATTTCGGCGGGGATTTAACTAATCTTATGCTCGAGCGCGAGGTTCCGGTTGCGCGCCACTCGCTGATAACTTCGTCTAAGGATTCTAATGTCGCAAAGGCGATTTACACTATACGAACAAAGAGCGGACGCCACATTATCGTCTCCGACAGACGCCGTATAGTCGAGCGCGAAAACGGACGAAAGGTAACCATAGGCTCGCTTATGGATGTAACCCAGCTGAAAAGCGAAGAAACGTTTGATATATAATACAGGGCTGTCTTAAACGAGGCAGCTCTGTTTTTCTTGACTAATTATATACAAAATGATACTATTGTATTGTAAATACGACTATAAACATCATTAATTAAAAAGGAGCAATTTATGAAAAAATCACTGTCGCTTATTTTATCATTAGTTATGGTGGTCACGGCGCTTTGCGCACTGCCGTTTTCGGCAAGCGCATTGGACGCAAGCGGTACCTGCGGCGTTAACGTAAGCTACACGTTTGACGAGTCAACAGGTGAGCTTGTTATCAGCGGTACAGGCGCTATGAACGACTATGACGCCTCATCAAACAAATCCCCGTTTTATCAAAATCTGAATATTAAGTCGGTTAAGATTGAAAGCGGCGTTAAGGGTATCGGCGCACACGCGTTTCACCTTTGTGCAAAAATTGCTGTTGTTTCAATCCCCGAAAGTGTTGAGAGCATTGGCGAGGCTGCGTTTTCTAACTGCTATGCGCTTAAAAGCGTTGTAATTCCCAATAACATTGTGGATATTTTTGACTCCACCTTTTATCACTGCGGCAACTTAGAGCGTATTACCCTGCAAGCAGGCTTGGCAAGCATAGGCAATTCCGCATTTGCAAGCTGTAACAAACTTAAAGATGTATATTTTACCGGCACAGAAAGCAGCTGGGACAGCGTTAGCATTCACGCAACGGGCAACGACATTTTTACCTCAACCGACCCAAATAAAAAGGCAACAATCCACCCGCGGTCAGAATCAGGCTTTTGCGGCGAAAACGTTGCCTATGTTGTAGGCAACAACAATTTGTATATCAGCGGTATCGGCGATATGTATGATTACGACACCGCAGACAACGGCAGCCCGATTTCGACATTTCATTATGACAAAGTGCTTCACACATATATTGAGGATGGCGTAACAAGCATTGGCGCATATTCACTGCGTAAATGCCTGATGCGTACGTTATCAATCGGCAGCGGCGTTGCAAAAATCGGCGAAGACGCATTTCAGCGCTGTGAGTATTTAAGAGAGATAACCGTAAGCGAGAATAACGAAAGCTTTACCGCAGATGACAACGTGCTTTACAGCAAAGATAAAACTGTATTGGTTAAATACGCTGTGGGCAAAACGGACACAAGCTACACCGTACCCGACGGTGTAACCGCTATCAGCGACCTTGCATTTTATGGCTGTGCAAAGCTTGAAAGCATTGAGCTGCCGAACACCGTAACCACGTTGGGCGATTATGCCTTCTTTGGCTGCGAGGGATGGACAGACATTGTTATCCCCGACAGTGTTCAAAGCATTCCGCTTGGTTGCTTTGATGCTTGTTCAGGCGCAACAAGCTTAACAATAGGCAGCGGCGTTCTAAGCATAGGTCAGTTTGCATTTGAAAAATGCGAGCTCCTTACAAGCGTTGTAATTCCCGATAACGTAACAAGTATTGATTCTCACGCATTCAGCAAGTGCTCGGGTATAACAAACTTTGAAATCGGCAGCGGCGTTACAACGATTGGTCCGAATGTGTTTAATAAATGCACAAGCTTAAAAACAATACATATACCAAGCAACGTAACAACAATGATTTCATTTGCCTTTAGCGGATGCACCAGCCTTGAAAGTGTAACGGGCTGCAAGGGCTTATCAAGCTTTGGCATAGGCGCTTTCGACGGATGCACAAGCCTTAAGAGCTTTACCATTCCAAGCCATTTTACCACCGTTGATATGGGGATGTTTATGGGATGCACAAATCTTGAAAGTGTAACCATTCCCGAAGGCGTTACAACTATAGGTGATTATGCGTTTTACAACTGCACGAGCTTAAAGAGCATTTACATCCCCGACGGCGTTACCTCGCTTGGTGATATGGCGTTTAGCGGAGCAAGCGACAACTTTACAATAACCGCCTGCTGCAACAACGAGGTTGTACCAATAATAATCCACAACACAAACCGCAAGTGGAAAAAGCTGCACAGGCACTACACGAGTAAGATAACCAAAACAACAACCAAAACCTATACAAAAACATACACCTGCGACGGCTGCGGCAGAAAATACACAAAGACGTTTAATAAAAAGAAAAACACCCTTACTGCAAAGGGTAAAACAAAAACCGTTAAGTATAAAAAGCTTAAAAAGAAGTCGCAGACCATAAAGCGCAAAAACGCTATTACCGTTAAAAACGCAAAGGGCAAGGTAACGTACTCGCTTACCTCTGCAAAGAAGGGCAAAAAGAGCTTTAAAAAGTATTTTAAGGTTAGCAAGGCAGGCAAGATTACCGTTAAAAAGGGTCTTAAAAAAGGAACCTACAAGCTTAAAATAAAAGTTAAGGCAGCGGGCACAAAAACCTATTTGTCCAAAACAAAAACCGTTACGGTTACGGTTAAAGTAAAATAACAAAACGCTCCCAATCGGGAGCGTTTTGTTATTTAAAGGCCAAAGAATTAAGGCCAAAGTGATTAGGTCAAAGTTAAAAGTGTTTAATCTTCTTCGTAGTCACGGTAGCCGTGGCGGACGCTGCTTATCGCCATAACCAAAAACGGCGCGGTTGCGCTTGCAAGCGAAAAGATTACAGCGCCGGGAATATTATGCTTTAAATCAAGCAGCTTGAGCATTAATCTGCTGCAGATATGCGGGAAGTAGAAGAATCGCGTGTACCAGTCAACGAATACCGACTCCTCAACCTCAAAGAGTATCGTAAGAAATGACGAAGCGAACAAAAATGCCGCCAGAACAATCGCGATAATGATAAACAGCCGTCCCACATACACCTTAAACAGTCTTTCAAGCGCGTACAGCAGGACGCAGTACATTATTCCGCAGATAAACACAATCATCCATTCTTTAAGTGAGCTGTGCACCGCGGAAAGCGAAATTACATAAGTTACAAGATTTGAAATTAAGATGATAAATGTCATCTTTAATGCTGTCTGGAATATAGTCTTAGCATCGTAATCCATAAAACTCCCCCTCATTTTACATAATAGAACAAATGAGCAGTAAAATCAACCAAATAACGAATTATTTATACATTGTTAACATTTGTGTCAAAAAAGCAAACCGCCTCACCCAAAAGTGAAGCGGTTTGTTGCGATGTTGGGGCAGCTTACTGCCCGTTTGATTTTGCTTCAAGCTGTTTTGTGAAGCGCTGATAGAAAAATGAAATCAGTATCAGTATGCCGCCAAAGGCGAAGTAGGACGCGATTTTCCACGCAGAGTCAAGCCCTCTTGTGTCTGCAAAGCACAGCTTTGCAAATGCCGCGAGGATGAGCACCAGTCCGCCCGAGCGTACAACCGAAAACCTCTTTTTAAATCCGATAAAGATAAGCAGGCACGCAACCAGAATGTAAATGCCGCTGATAATAACGCTGCTAAACTTCACGCCGAACTGCGCCATAAGTATGCCCGTAATTGCCGCAAGCGCCAGCACGGAGATTGCCGCGGTGTAAATCCACACGGGCGCTTCGGTCTCTTTTATCACGCGGGACAGCGTGTTTGAAAAGAACAGCGCAACCGAAATGTTGATTACAAATAGTAAAATCAAATTGATTATCGCAAACCATTTTATCTTTACATTTTCGCCGAGATAATTGGTGATGTCGCTGTATTTATACACAATATCAATCGCAACAACGGTGTAAAGCGGCAGGCAAATTCCCACAATGTCAGACAGCACGATTGAGATTTTGTTTTTGAGTATTCCGTCCCTTAGCGCAAGTGCGATAATCAGGATGAAAACCGCATAAACACAGGTGTCCGTGAAGTCTGAAAAATAGATGATTCGCGGTGAAGCGCAAAATGCTTTCCACAAATAAACAAGGTACGCAAAGGTTGCGGCAGAGGAAATGATTTCAAACACCGCATAGTATTCAAGGCGCTCCCTTGCGCTTGAAAGACCTGTTACCGTGTATGCCCAGAAGCACACAATCATTATACAATATGTAATAATTGCAAGCGCCGAATAGGGGCTGCCGTTATAGTATTCCGCACCTGAGAAATAGAACGGAAACAGCGACAGAACCATACACACAAGCCCTGCGATTTCGGGTATGATAAGGCGCTTTTTTATGCTGATTATTGCAAGCGCCGCGCCCTCGATAACCCAGGCAGCGCCCGCATACTTCCAGCCAAAAAGGAAAGGCACAACAAGCATTGAAAAGATTAGCACGCTTGTGTAAAGTATTGCACTTGCGGGGGACGCACCCTTGCCTTCGCGCCTGGTGGCAGCGGTGCTGAGCAGTGCGTAAATAACCGCAAAAAGCACAAAGCAAAAACCTACTGCTCTGTTGCCGTTTTGCGCATCTGCAAAGCAGTTAAAAAGCGTTACCGCACAGGAGGTTGCGCCGCTTAAGGTGTTTATGCCGAGCAGCACAGTGTCAAACACGTCAAGCTCTGTTTTTTTGATGATTTTTGAAGCGGGCATCATCAGATAAACAATGTATGAAGCCGCTGCAAAGCCCGCCGCAAGCGGAAGCGCGTAGCCGTAGCCCGGTAGGTCTTTTACAGCCCATGCGCAGCGCGCAACGCCGCCCACTGCCGCAATCTGAAACGCGTAGCCGATGTACTGTGAGGCATACCACTTTTTGTTGCGCGTAAGGATTAAAACAACTACGCTAAGCAAAATGAAATACACTGACGCTGCGGGCAGGAACGTGATGTCCGACGCCGCCTTGCCGTAGCTTATCATAAACGCTGCAACAAGCGGAAGGTATCCGCCCACTGTTGCAAACGCGCACACAATCCAGCTTTTTATCTGATTTGATATGAATATGGAAAAGGCGGTTACAATTATGCACGCAATAAAGGTTATGCGCGCGTCAAACAGGTTAAACGCAAAGTAGCAGGTGGCTGTAGCCGCGTACAAAACGGACACGCCGCCGCTTATCAGAGCGTTTGAAAACACGGTTTTTTCCTTTTTATGGAACAGCTCGCCCGCGCCGATTAGCACGCCGCCGAGCAGGTAAATCAGTACGCCTTTAAGCACGTCGCTCATATGCGTGTAGGCAAATCTGCCAAGCATTACAATGCCCACAAGCAGCAGCAGTATGCCGAGCTTTGACAGCAGGTTAAGACCGACGAAGGATTCAAGGCTTTTGCTGCCGTCGGCAGAACGTTTTTCGATTTCGGTAAGCGGCTCGTCGCGCAGCACTGCGCCTATTTGGTTGTTGTGCTGCTGTGCCGCATTAATCTGCGTGCGGCGATATTCCTCGATTTTGCGGTGCTTTTCGTCAAGCTCGCGCCTTAGCTCATACAGCTTTTTCGATATATCCTTGTATTCATCAGCACCGTAATTTTCGATAGCCTTTTGTGTTGCGTTGATGCTGCTGATGCAGTTCAGCTCATAGGTGTAAAGCTTGTTTGCGGTAGCGTCGTTTGCGTTGTAATACGCAGCGTCAATGCGCTTTTGCACGCGAGAGAAAGCTGCAAGCTTTTCGTCCGCCATTTTGTTAAACAGCGCGCTTTTGGTGTAATCAAGCTCTTTTTTGAGGCTTGCCTCGCTGTCTGCAAGAGCTTTATTTTTTTCAATTTCGCTTTCAAGCGCAGCGCTGAGCTTCTCGTTTTCGGCGGCAAGGCTTTCCTTGTCAAGTGCCTTTGCCTCCTGCTTTATGCTTTTCAGGATTTCCTCCTGCTGCGCTATCAAAGCGTCGATATTACTGGTTTTCGATATAGACAAGCTTTTTCAACTCCTCTCCGACCTTGTATGATTTCGCGGTCGTGTAGTCGTAAAAATACATATTCATCTCTTTGTCAAAGAAAAATTCGCCAAGCTCAAGCTCCTCTTCAAAAACACGGTTTTTGCCGGCGTCTTTAAACTTAACGCTAACCTTGATAGCGTCGTTACCGAGGTAAAATTCGGTAATTCTGTCTTTTTCATCAACAGGCTTTTTGCTGCTGTAAAAGTCGCAGAACGCCGTTATAAGCTTCATACTTTCGCTGTCGTAGTCCGAATAATAGCGGTCGGTTATATTGAACAGCCGTATTCCTCTTTCGTAATCGGGGCGATAATCTGCGCCCTTTGCGTGCGCAACGGATTTGCCGTATTCAAGGTGAAGGTCGCTTATATTAGCGATGGTAATGTCTGTGCGGCTGTCTTTTTGCGAATACAAATATGTTTTTTTGCCGACGCTAAGCCCAACAAAGCGCGAATAAGACGAGCATTTTACCAACACCTTGGTTTGCTTGCCGCTTTTGTCAAAATAGTTTGCATACTTAGTGTCATCAAAGCCGTAATTGCCATACAGCTCTTTATCCATTTTGGTGGCGGGAATAAAGGTTTTGCCGCTAAACACAATTTTTGTGCCGTCCTTACCAGCGTCTGCAACGCTCTTGTTGTCCGCCTGCGGTGCGCTGTCTGCAAAAAAGGCAAAAAATCCTGCCCCGCAAACTGCCAGAGCACATAACAGTATTGCAATAATGGTATTAAATTTTTTCTTTTTATCCGTTTTAACTATGCGCGAGCGCAGGGCAGCGTTTTCTGCCTTGAGCTGCGTAAGCTCCGCCTCGTTAATTTTCAGCTCATCGGTGACAGCATCCTCGTTTTTGGCGGGCGCTCCCATAAGCTCGTTTATATCAAGGTCAAAAATCTCTGCAAGCTTGATAAGCGTTGTGGTTTTGGGCATTGATTCGCCGTTTTCCCACTTGCTGACAGCTTTGTTAGAAACCGACAGCATATCCCCGAGCTCCTTTTGAGATATGCCTTTTTCGCTTCGCAATTCGTAGATGCGTTTTGCAAATTCATAATTATCCATTAGCATCACCTCGTGATTTATCACCTAAATAATACTGCAAACACGGGTCTAAAATCAATAGAATGAATGAAATATAAACTAAAAATAAACATCCACCGTAGGTTCAGTCTAATAAGCCCTTACAGACACGCAAAAATGTCCAAAATTTGTAAATGGTAAACAAGGATTTGTTCAAAATTTTGTAACAATTTACAATAATTCGGCTTTTTCGCTTCTTGACCGCCGACATTTAAAGGTATATAATAAAATTGTAAAAGTATCTTTACTAATAATTTTTAATTATTTAATCTTTATTTTTAAAGAGCAAACCCTATATGGCAGATTCGGAGGAAAAAATGAAAAGACTAATCGGTAAAAAATGGATAAGCATTGTGCTGTCGATACTGCTCGCTGTGAGCGGTATGCTTCCTGCGTTTACCGCGCTTGCAGGCGACGGCGTAATTGAAGCTTATGAACTAGAAATCTTTTACAAGGATTCTAACACAATGGTGCCGACCTACGATGACGAGGAGAGCCAGACCGAGCATATCGAGTACATACCCGAGGGTAAGACGGTACAGTACACCTATCAGCTCATTGACTGTCAGGCTCCCGACAACTCGTACATCAAGTGGTACAGCGAAAACCCGGTACTCGTTGATACGGACCAGACGGGTAAGGTAAAGGCGTTTGACTCGTCAAAGGGTGCCGTTATTCAGTCGTGGATTGATAACGAGGTTAAGCCTATCCCGATTATAGGCAGCACGATGGGTACGGTATTTGAAAAGGCGTTCTTTAACGACTATGTAAACCTTGACTCGCTCGACTCGGACGCTATTGTTGAGATTATGGTGGCCGCTTTAGGCTCAAGCTCTGCCCTTGCGGATTATGCGGAATCCTACAAGGGTCAGCTCGTTGACTCGCTGAGAGAATATCTTGACAAGGTTAATACACCTGTTTACTGTCAGCTGTTTTCGTCTGACGGTAAGCTTCTTGCCGAGGACCACATCGACATCACCGTTACAAGATGTGAGGAGTGGTACGCTAATTTCCTTCCGAACGGTACACATATTACAAATAAATCTACTATCAATACAACTCAGGCTAAGGGCAACACTGTTCAGCTCCACGCTATTACAACTCCGCAAAGACTTCAGTTCGGCGTTGTATATTCGGTTAAATCGTCCTCGATTTTCTCGCAGGGCAAGGTTGTTGCTACTGTTAACGACAGCGGTCTTGTAACCTTTAAGAATACGGGTAAGGCAACTATTCTTGTTTCTCCCGACTCTGAGGAGGTTATCGAGGCTATACTTAAGATGGTTAACTATGTATATGCGCTTGATAATACGGGCACGCTTGACACCTCCGAGATAGCGGGCGTTCTTATCGACTATATGGGCGTTGATATGAACAGAACGGTGCTTACCGGTCTGCTTGACGCGGCGTTTGCTATTAAGGACATCGCGGGCGACGCTGCAGACCCCGTTCAGCTTACCGCTACGGCTGTTGAGATTATCGCAAATATCGTATTGCAGATGGCGTATAACGACTCTATTACCTTTGAGGTTGTTCAGGGTCAGCCGATTACCAACTTTAAAATCGACGGCGTTGCAACTGTAAGAGAGGGCAGCGAAATCCAGCTTTCGATTATAGATGTTGAGCCTGAGGCGGGCGACAAGAGCGACATCACCTGGAGCTCCTCGCATCCCGAAATTGCGAGCGTTGACCCGCAGACGGGCGTTATCAAGGGTCTTGACTCGGGCGGTGCGCTGGGTCAGCTTTCGAGCCAGACGGCAGAGATTACGGCGACCTCCGCCGCAAACAATGTAAGTAAGACGGTTACCGTTACCGTAACGGGTAAAACGGGACGATATATTTCGCATATTGATATTGTCGGCGACGATATTGTAGAGATAGACGGGCAGGAGGATTATTCCTACTCGATTTATCCGAGCCGTGTTGCCAACGCCGAAAACCTGTATATTAAATGGGGTATGAAAACCGGCGAGAACGAAAACGGCGAGCCGATTTATTCCTGGGCGGACGAAGGCACGCCCGTTACCGACGGCATAGGTAAGATTTATTCTAACGGCCACTACGAAACGGTGGGCGGCGGCTACTGCACTATAGCTTGTATGGCTTATACGGGCTACGAGCTTGCAAACGGCAGCTTCTACGAAATCTCTAATTATATCGCAACTAAAGAGGTAAGAACGGGTATCCCGGTTGAAAATATCCGAATTAATGTTACGGGCGGTACCTCGAACGGCGATATTAACCGTAACAACACTATTACAATCAACGGCGTTGATTACCAGTATGTAACGATTAAAAAGAATGTTATGGAAGCTTACGCGGGCAACGGTGCTAATCTTTCTGCTACCGTTTATCCGTCGGACGCTACCGACCAGCACCTTAACTGGGTTGTTGATAACGGCTATTATAATACCGAAACGAGCGACGATACTCACAGCATTTCGGTTAAGCAAAAAGCAGGTCACGAGGTTGCGGACACCTTTAACATTTACGCTGTTTCAAACGACGGAAAGATTAAGTCGAATGTTATTACGGTCTGCGTTACAAGAAACTATGTTACTTCTAACACTATCGACCAGCAGACGATTATTCTCGACAAGGGCGAAACTAAGGGCGTAACTCATACGGTAGGCCTTGAAGGCAGCTGGACCACGACCGCTTACGCGTGCTATAAATGTAACTGGTATTCGGGCGACGAGGCTATCTTTACCGTAAAGACCGATACTAACGACAACCGCGACGGTATTGTAACCGCGCACGATGTCGGCGAGGCAACGCTTTACTGCGTATCCGCTGACGGCGGTATTACCGGCACTGCAAGGGTTATCGTAAGACCCGACAAAACATATCTTAAAAAGGTTATCGAGCTCTGCGAGGATACGGTTATACTCAGAACGAGCGAAAACAAGGACCTTTACAAAAAATATATGAAGCAGCTTGACCTCGCTTATACAGTATATTACGACGAGGAAATGGCTTCTCAGGCGACTGTTGATACAGCTGCGCAAAATCTGCTTTCGGCGTTCTTTAAGCTCGGCGGATTTGTAGGCGTTAACGAGGTTGATATCGTAGGTACCAACGGCGCCGATATCGGCAACAAGCATGTTACAGTAGATGTAGGCACTACTACTAACTACACTAAGTATTCCTACGACTTTGACTATAAGATTAATCCTAAGGCTGCTATGTACAGCAGTATTAACTGGACTTCGTCCACGAGCGCAATCTCTGTTGACTCTAACGGCGTCTGCACACCTACCTCTAACAGCGCTTGCTCGGCAATAATTACCTGCATCGTAGAGGATTACAGTGGCAGAACGATTGTTGATAAGGCGTACATCTCGTTTGCAAGAACAAGGGCGACGGGTCTTTCGCTCGACACCAACCAGATTTACGGCGGCAAGGTCGGCGAGAGTCAGAAGCTTGTTGCGACCGTTTCGCCTACGGGTATCTCGAGCGCTTCGTGTAACAGCGTATTGTGGGAGACCAGCGACGACGAAATTGCGACGGTTGACGGCGACGGTACGGTTCACTTCCTGCGCGGCGGCGACTGCGTAATCACCTGTACATCCGTCGACGGCGGCTTTACCGCAGAGTGCGCGGTTAATGTTGTTACAAACTACGACGCACTTCAGAACCTTATTACTCAGTATAACGATCTTAACCTTAAGGAATCGTCATACTATCCCGACACATGGGATACCTACACCGCAGCTAAATCTCAGGCTGAGGCTATGGTTTCAAAACACGAGGGCTACTCGCAAAATCAGGTTGACGCGATGTATGCTACTCTTGAAGCGGCATATAACGGACTTAAAAAGTATGTTGACCTGCAGGGCGTTGAGCTCTATCTTGACGGAAGCGCTACCTCGGACTTCTATCAGTACGACTTAAGCCTGCTTTCGGAAGGTCTCAGCTATAAGAACGCTGAGCTTGACCTTAATGTAAGACTTTATCCGAACAACGCTTCCTACGCTACGGTTGACTGGGTATCCTCGACGAGCGATATCTCGGTAGACAGCGAGGGTAAGGCTAAGCCCACTGCTAACAAGTCCTGCTACGGCAGAATTACCTGTACCGTTACCGACCACTTCGGCAGGTCGTTCTCGGACTATGTATGGGTATCCTTTGCTTACTCACCCGTAACGGGTATGCAGCTCTCCGAGAACAATATCTACGGAAGCAAGGGCACAACCTATCAGCTTAACTGTACGGTACAGCCCGACGGAACTTCACTTCTGCATATCAATAAAGCTTCTATCCAGGATTATTACTGGGAGAGCGACGACGAAAGCATTGCAACCGTTGACGAAAACGGACTTGTATCCTTCGTCGGTGCAGGCTCAACAATTATCCGCGTAGTATCCTACGACGGCGGTAAGTCCGCAGAGTGCGTAGCTTCTACCGAGGGCGACAGAAGCCAGCTAAGAGCTGCACTTGAGCAATACGCGGATGTCGACTATATGGACTACGAGTACGAATACGGCCAGGCGTTCAAGAAAGCCTATAACGAGGCTGAGGAAGCTATGACCGATATGACGCTCGACCAGGATGAGATTGACTCCTTTGCAACCGCTCTTGAACAGGCGGGCGCTGCGCTTGCGCTTCATCCGTTCGTTGACCTCGACAGCTTTAACATTACCTTCCAGGCTTGGAAGGACCCGCCAATCGTTAAGCCTTCTATGGTCACAAGCGGTACAGTTTCGGGCGACTCGCTTTCGGTTAATATTTCCAGCGGATACGCTGACGCAAACTATAACAACTATATTATTCTTAACGCTGCCGCAGTTCCGGCAAACACCTCGTACAAGACGCTTTCGTGGTCTGTATCGGGTGCAACAAAGATGGATAGCAGTATTTCGGGTACACAGATTACCCTTACTCCTACCGAAAAGACCTCGGCAGGTAAGATAACCGTAACTATTACGGCTACCGACCTTTACGGAAGAACGGTTAAGCGTTCGGTTAATGTGGTAATGGCGGATAAGACCGTTTCGGGACTTACGCTTTCGAGCTCGAGCATTACTAAGTATGCTACGGATAACGACTATACGGTTAACGCAAATGTTGCTTCCGCGAGCGGTACACCGGATGTTACCGAGATAATCTGGACATCGAGCGACGAAAATGTTGTAACCGTAAATAACGGCGTGCTTCACTTCGTTGATACCGGTATGGCTACAGTTACTGCTCAGACCTTTGACGGCGGTAAGAAGGCAACCGTACAGGTTGAGGTTCTTACGAACTTCCAGATTCTTGCTGACAAGGTTGAACAATACAGAGCAATCGTTAACGCGGCTGACGCAGAGCTTCATTATACGGAAGAGAGTCTCGGCGTGCTCAGCGCAGCGTGCGACGAGAGCGACGCGGTTGTAAGAGAGGGTAAGGCTTCGCAGACCGAGGTTAACGCTTATCTTGCAGAGCTTAACGCAGCTTACGAAGGTCTTGTTGAGTACATCCTCCCGACCTCTGTAACGCTTACCGTTAAGGACGGACAAAACGGCGTAACTACACCGAACCCGGGTTATGTCCGCAAGACTGCGACAACGCTTACCGGCGCGTCAATCGAATTTGACCTTAACATCCAGCCTTCTAACGCGCTTATCGAATCGATTGAGTGGATTTCGTCAAACTCGGCTGTACTTGCAAACGACGGTATGGTTTCAAATACCGTATCCGGCGCTAAGGCAAGTAAGATTACCGTAAGGGTAACGGCGTTTGACGGCTCGACCTATACAACGAGCGTAAATGTTTCGTTTACGAGGTATCCGGTTAACGGTATTTCCTTCGACGAAGAGCTGGTTTACGGCGCACCGAATACAAGCGTAGCGCTTCAGCCTAAGCTCAATGTCGGCGACGCAATTGTATCGAGCTCGTATGTATCGACCTGCTCATACAAGTCCTCTAACGAGAGTATCGCAACGGTTAACAATAACGGCGTAGTTACCTTTGTCGGCAACGGCGAGTGCACGATTACCGCAACCTCCGACGACGGCGGACACACCGCAACGATAAGAGCGTATACAACCTGCGACACAACGGCGCTTGCAGCGGCAGTGATTATTGCAGAACAGATTAATTATAAGGACTACGCATATACTCAGGGTATGGCGTTTAAGGCTAAGCGCGAAGCGGCGCAAGCAGTGCTTGATAACGCGTTTGCTACTCAGGCTGAGGTTGACGCTGCCTGCTTCGACCTTAACGAAGCTATGACCGCTCTTGAAGAGCACGAGTTTATCGCACCCGACCCGACTATTACGGTAGGCGATAAAGAAATTGCTTCGGGCGGAACCTATGAAACAATCGACGGTAAGACGACTATTGCATATACAATGAACGAAGGCGCGATGATTAAGTCCTCAAGCCTGAGCTTCGAGAATGTAAAGGGCGCAACCGTTAAGACGAGCGGCAACACCACAACCGTTACCAAGACGGCTACAACCGCAACTATGACGGTTAAGTTTACGGCGGTTACCGATTATGACGACGAGGTTGTTAAGACCTACAACATCACGCTTGTTAACCAGATTATAAATATCACCGACTTTACCATCACCGTTGACGGCACAGCCGTACCGAGCGGCGAGATAACAAAGTCGGGATACGGTACGGGTTACTCGAACTTTGAAGGTTTACAGCTCGGTTACACGCCGACTCCTGCTAACGCCGATGCACCGAAGAGCGTTGAATGGAGCCTGACAAGCAATTATATGAAAATCAGCGATAGCGGTCTTGTAACTCTTACAACGAGAGGAAAGCTTCGTCCCTCGAGCACAGCTACCGCAACCTGTACGATTACAAACAACGACAACACAACCGTTACTAAATCAATTACAATTACTATCGCAACATAAGGAGGGATATTATGAAAGCAAAAAAGAATAAAAAGCTGATATCCCTTCTGCTTGCTGCAACGCTTGTTGCAGTGAGCGTTGCTGCGGGAGTTATCGCCTGGGCGGCTCCGGTTGCTATTAACGCAGTCAACTTCCCGGACGCTAATTTCAGATACATTGTTAAGGATGTGTGCGACGAAGATAACGACGGTTATCTCTCGGACGACGAGGCTGCGGGCGTAACGCTGTTTTCGGTTGCAGGTTATCTTGCAGAGCTTGGCGACGACGCTAAGATTACCGACCTTAAGGGTATAGAGTATTTTACTAACCTAAGGACGCTCAGAATAGGCGGTATCGGTCTTAACTCGCTTGATGTGTCTAAGCTCACTAAGCTCACCTGGCTTGACTGCTACGGTAATAACCTTGAAACGCTTAATGTTAACAGTAACACCCAACTTCAAAGGCTTTATTGCCAGGATAACGAGCTTACCTCGATTAATGTTACTAATAACACCGCGCTTCAGTATTTCTTCTGTTACGCAAATAATATCAGCAGCATTAATGTTGTCGCTAACAGAAATCTTGTGGATTTGCGCGTTCATCAGAATAATCTTACTACCATAGATGTTTCTAATAATACGGCGCTTACCACCTTCTACTGCAGCCATAACCATATTAAAGAGCTCGACCTCTCGGCTAACACAAGCCTTACTAATGTTACGGACTCGCGTATCGGTAACCAGACGATTGAGGCTACCGCGCTTGCTGAGAATAATGCGGTATTCGTACCCGTTTCGTTCTCAAACGAGGGCAACATTAAATCCACCTCTATCGACAAAATTACCACTGTCGGCGAGGAAACTATGACTATCCTCGGCTACCAGAGGGGCAGCTTTACTACCGACGATATCGAAACAATGCTTGACGGCATTACATATCATTACTATGTCGGTATTGAAGACGCCGAGCTTATGTCGGTTAATATTAATGTTATAAGGGATTTCTATCTTGTAAGATTTTACACTAACGCGGCAAAAACTACGCTGCTTTCTAAATCCGTTGTAAGCCGGGGCGACTCTGTTCAGGCTCCCGGGGATTTGGATATTCCGCAGTGTAAGGCGTTTGACGGCTGGAGCGAAAGCCTTGATAATGTACAGGGCGATATGGATGTTTACGCTAAATGGCGCGACGACCACCACCGCGTAATCGTTACCTTCCAGGATAATATCGTAGTTGTAGGCTGCGATAACGAGTGCGGCACCGTTTGGGCGTACACCTTTAACGACCTTGTGGGCGCACGCGAGGGCGACGAAAATTATCAGGACGCGGTTGATGTAAACCACGACGGAATAATAAACGGCCGCGACTTGGCGTTCCTAAAAACTAATTACTAAAAACAAAGCAGCACCTTGCAGGGTGCTGCTGTTTTTAGCCACAAGCTATGAGCTACAAGATGTGAGCTTGAGGTTACTCGCTTCGCTCGGACAATAATATGATTTGTAAAACCGCATTTTTGGAGGAAAAATGAAAAGGATAATAGCAATTTTAATTAGTGTTTGTTTGTGCATAGTTTGTTTTTCTGCCTGTACTTCTGCAAAGAGTGATAAAGATACAAACACCAAGGTTAAAACCAAAGTTGAAACCACTACAAAGCAAAGCCTTAGAAAATTAAATTTTGTTCAAGATATATTAACATATAAAAATTATATGTTCTACTTATCTTATTATGCAAATCCAAACGAAGCCCACGGAACACTTGTTGATTCGGAATCTACTTATAAAATGTATGTTGACAACCGTCGTATTGCAAAAACAGATTTAAACCCTGATTTAAACGACGAGGTTGAAGATAAACTTGCTGAATATCTGGAAAAAGAAGTTTTTAATTTAATTAAGGACGGCGAGTCTGCTGTATCCCTTCGTTTTGTACAAAAAAACGTAGAAAACAATTCTAAAAACAAAACTCGTTATTTTTATAAGGTTGATGTTAAAAGCAGAGAAAACCTGAACAACGCTTTTGCACAAATCGGTGACGATATATATGTTTATGCCGATGTTACTATTGGAAATACAGGCGCTTCAATTAACGGTTATATTGTAGATTACGGTGAAAAGCTCCTGCAAAATCAATCAGATTTGCAGGGCGTATCAAATCCGAGAGTGACATATTACAATGTTGTTGATTACGATGAAAATGGCGAATTTTTAGAAAGTTTCGGTGGATATCTTCTTGAATTTGATGATGACCCCAAAGCAATATGTTATATTTTCAGATGCTATTACCAGGGGGACAACTATTCAGAAAAAGTTTATCGCGTCAGCGACGGACCTTTCTGTATGTCGGGTCAGGAATTTCCTACACGCATTGATGTTCAATCTGGAACGGCTGACGGAGATGGATTCAGCGAATGGGTAACCATATTCAGCAGCGACGATACAGATTTTGAACAGGCAGAGACTATTTCGTCCTCAGATTGGAACAAAATTATTTCAGACAATGGATATACCGAAATAGAATGGATACAAACGAATTAAAAACATAAGGCTTCCGGGGATTTCCTCAGAAGCCTGCTTTTTTGTTTGTAGGGGCAATTCGCGAATCGCCCGCTATAATCGGGTGAGGGCGGAGCCCTCCATTAATTTTCCATTCTCAACTCTCAATTTTCCATTAATAAAAGCCACCGCAGACATTTTAGTTTACGGTGGCCTATATAATATATTATTTTATTTTAACATATTAATTATCTCGTCTTTTTCGCGGATGCCGATTAGACGGGATTTTTCTTTGCCGCCTTTAAACAGCGCGAGGGTCGGTACACTCATTATGCCAAGCTCGGCGGTGAGTTCCATATCCTCGGCGCAGTTAAATTGCAGCACATCGAGCTTCAGGTCGCCTTCGATTTCATTAAGCACCTCGGCGAGCGCCTTACATTCGCCGCAGCTTTCGGTGTAAAAATCCACAAGCGCCGTGCCCTTAACCGCCTCTTTAAGCCCGGCGGCGTTTACATTTTTAATCACAGCGACAGCCCCCTGATTTTAACGATTAACAGGATAAAGAAGTTCCATATCGCCTGGAATATTATTATGTTAAGCGCCGTTATGCTCTGGTACGCTTCGAGTACGGACAGCAGCGTTACGGTAGCAAAGCCGATTGCCGAGCCGAAGCAGGTTAAAAATCCGATTAGCTTTCTCGTGCTTACGATTATCTGCGCCGAGCGCATCGCCGAAACGAAGCCGAGCGCCGAGCCGTTATGAACGACATACGCGGGCGACTTTTCAACATTCATATTTGAATACTTGTCGTACACCCTTGCGGACGAGTAGTTCATAACCCTTATAAACCCTTCGGGCAGGTTAAAGAGCTTTGTAATACTCTTTTCGTTAATATACGGGTCGCAGCTCTTAACGATAATAGTTATGCCGCTTTTTTCGAGCTTTCTAAGCTCTCGCTTAAGCTTGGGGTCGGCGCTGTAGCTTACTACGAACATCGCGGCGATGTTGCCGTTTATCGCGAGGTAAAGCGCCTTTCTGCCCTTAATTGTGTACTTGCGCTCGAAGCTTTCTTTAGGTACATTTACGCCGTGGCGCAGCAGCAGGTCTCTGTTGCCGACAAGCACCTTGCGCTTATAAATCCAAGCCGAAGTACCCATTTTATCCTCGTAGGTAATACCCTCAACGGGCGGCAGTATTGACTGCTTACCTATAATTACGCTGTCGAATACCTTTGCGAGCGGGCTTTTTGTCTGCGTCATAACAGCCGCCGCCTGAATAATCGCCTGGTCAACCTGCGTGCCGCCAAAGGTTTTAATACCGTGCATTTCGCAGGAGTTTTTGCTGAATAAATCCGCGGCTTCCATAACCATTGCGTTAGCGCCCTGAGCCATAAACGCGCCCTCGTAGCCGCATACGCGCGAGCCGTATTCGTCGAGATTTGCAGAAACATCACAAAGCATTGTGTTGCCGAGATACAGCACGCAGCAGGGAAGCGTAATTGCGAGCGAGCACAGCGACATATTAATCGCGGTGTTGAAGTTGTCGAGTATGCCCAGCGTAATCAGAAGCACGAGCGAAAGCAAAAACGACAGCGGGAATATCAGCTTAGCTATCCTTGACGCTTCCTCGCGCTTGCACGAAATCTCCATAAAATTAGTCGGGAAGTCGCATTTTACGCTCGTTTTGATAAGCGGCTCCTCCTCGTCGTCGAGCAGTCCGCGGCTTATAATCTCTGCGTCAACCGCGTTAGTTATATTTTCTACGGTGTATTTTTCCTCGGTGTCGGTTATAAACTTAAAGTTATCTATAATCCTCGTCATCATACGGCTCTTGCCGAGCTGCGACATAAACAGCCCGAACGCGCCCGTAAGTATAAGAAGCACGCCGTTATCTATCCAAAGGCTGTTGTAAAACGCCGAAACTATAGTGTGGATAAATATTAGTATGCTCACCAGCGCGATGGGGAAGTCGTAATTTAGTCGGTGTTTAATGTTAAAGCCGTGAACGATTACATTATAGTTAACCGCGAGCAGCAGTATATAAAGAATAATAGCGCAGGTAAAGTAGCCGCCGTGCGAGCTTAGCGAAACGGGGAAGTACGCACTGTTTCTGAAAACCGTTATAAGCAGCATCGGCACCGCGAGCACCGCCGTAGCAATCATCTTTAGCTTAAGCGCCGCACGCTTAGACTTAAGGCTTGCGAAGAACTTACTTTTGTCGCTCGCCTTCATATAGTCCTCTTTGACCTCTTTGTTTTCGCCGAGCTCCGCGTCGGTTTCGTCGGGGCCGAACAGCCTGAACTTGCCGACCTTTTCCTGACGGCGCTCGAGCAGAATCTGCTCCGCGACCTCCTCGTCAATTCTGGGTACGCTTTCAATCTTGTCGTCGAAGCCCTCAAAGGTCATCTGTACGCCTATCTCATCGTACGGCGATACTTCGTCGCTGTCGGGCGTGTCGTAGCCGTCGTAGATATGTTCCTTTGCAAAAATCGTAGGGATTTCCTGTAAATCGTTTTCGTCCTCGGGCTTGTCGGAGCTTGAAACGAACATCACCTGCTTTGTTTTTTCGTCGGAGTTGTCGTTTAGCTTAAACTTCTTTTTGCCTATTAGCGGAACAACATTTGTTTTGTCGTCCGCCGCAGGCTCTACCTCGGTAACGATTTTTATATCCTCGTCGTCCTCGTCCTCTTCAATTTTCTGAGCCTTTATAAATTTGCTCGGCGCTTTTTTAGCGGGTACATATTCCTTTATGTCCTCGTCCTCGCTGTCGAGCTTTTCGTAGACCTTCGCTATTCTCTCGGCGACCTCTTTTTCGTCGACTACAACCTCTTGTTCGACATTTTTTGACTTTTCGTCAAGGTTTTTCTCCGCCGCTTCGAGCTGTCGCTCGGTCTCGCGCTTAATCTCCTCGGCTCTTTTTATAATTTCATCTAATGATAGGTTTCCGCTCATTAAAGAACTCCTTAGTTCAGTCGTTGTCTTGCTATTTCGTACATAAGTATTCCCGCCGCAACGGACGCGTTAAGCGAGTTCACCTTACCGAGCATGGGAAGGCTTACCGTAACATCGCATTTTTCTTTTATCAGCCTGCCGACGCCCTTGCCCTCGCTGCCTACAACGAGCGCCGCGCCGCCGCCGAAATCGGTTTTATCCCATCGCTGTCCGTCCATATCCGCGCAGTAAACCCAGATATTTTCTTTTTTCAGCTTTTCAATAGTGTCGGCAAGATTATTAACGCGCGCTACGCGCATATATTCAAGCGCGCCGCAGGAGGTTTTCGCAACCACAAAGTTAAGCCCGACGCCGCGGCGTTTAGGAATAATAACGCCGTGCGCTCCGCAAGCCTCGGCGGTGCGGATAATCGCACCGAGGTTGTGGCTGTCCTCAATCTCGTCGCATATGATAATAAACGGCGCTTCGCCCTTCTCGTCAGCGTATTTGAGTATATCCTCAACGCTCGAGTATTCGTGCTGCGGCACATTAGCCGCCACGCCCTGGTGGTTTGCGCCCGCGCTAAGCGCGTCGAGCTTTCTGCGGTCAACGGTCTTTACAACGATGCCCCTTTCCTTGCAAAGCGCAATAATGCGTTTAACCGAGCCTTCAAGCTCGCCCTTAGCAACAAGCACGTTTTCAACCTCGCGTCCGCTTTTCAGCAGCTCCATAACGGCGTTGCGCCCTATAATAAGATTGTCGTTAAGGTTTTCGTTTCTGTCGTTTTTCAAAGCCTTATCTCCTGCATATGCGCCGACCGGCCAAAGCCTTATGACCTTGGTTAATTGACGCTTAAATTATTCCATTCTAATTATATCACAAAAAGTCAAAAATACAATATCTATGTAAAAAAATAGCGGGCGGATGATATCCGCCCCTACAAATTGTTGTTTAGTTATAATTCTGCGATAAGCTCAACCTCGCAAAGTACGCCCTTAGGTAAATCCTTAACTGCTACGCACGAGCGCGCCGGCTTAGAAACGAAGTACTTTCCGTACACCTCGTTAAACGCCGCAAAGTCGTTAATATCGGCGAGAAAGCACACCGTCTTAACAACCTTTTCCATACTTGTGCCCGCCGCTTCAACAACAGCGCAAAGGTTTTTGCACACCTGCTCGGTCTGCTCCTCTATAGTTTTTGCGTCAACATTATTAGTTTTCGGGTTAATTGCAATCTGACCCGAAGTAAAGAGCATACCGTTAGCCTTAACTGCCTGGGAGTAAGGACCGATAGCGCCCGGAGCATTATTAGTAGCAATATATTCCATTATCTTTCCTCCAAAATAATTAATAGTTCTTAGTTATTCGCATACCTGGAAGCCCGCATCAAGCAGCGCCTTTTTAACCGAAACAATATGCTCAAAGTTTCTGGTTTCTACGCCGATTTTCAGGTAGCAGTCGGTGATGTTCATATCAAGGTCGGTCGAGTCGTAATTAACGCTTACAACGTTAGCCCCCTGGTCCGAAATAATCTTGCTTACTCCCGCAAGCTGACCCGGCTTGTCAGACAGTGCGATAACTATGTCCGCGGTTCTGCCGCCCATCTTAAGACCGCGCTCGATAACGCGCGAAAGGATAGTAACATCAATATTACCGCCCGACACAAGACAGCATACATTTTTGCCGTCGATGTTCGGGATTTTGCCGTTCATAATCGCCGCAACGGGTACAGCGCCCGCGCCCTCGGCGATAAGCTTTTGCTGTTCAAGCAGCGTTAAAATTGCAAGCGCAATCTCGTCGTCGGTAACGGTTACAATGCCGTCAACATATTGCTTACAAAGCTCATATGTAAGGTCGCCCGGCGTCTTAACCGCGATACCGTCGGCAATCGTGTTAACGCCCTTGAGCGTTTTAATTTCGTCGCAGTCGATACTCTCCTGCATTGACGGTGCGCCGAAAGCCTGCACGCCGTAAACCTTGCAGGTGGGCTTAAGCTGCTTAATCGTGTAGGCAACGCCCGCGATAAGTCCGCCGCCGCCAACGGGTACAACTACCACATCCGCGTCGGGAAGCTGATTTAGTATCTCGAGTCCGATTGTGCCCTGGCCTGCTATAACATCGGGGTCGTTAAACGGGTGGATAAAGCTGTAGCCCTTTTCGTCCCTCAGCTCAAGTGCCTTATTGTACGCGTCGTCGTAAACGCCCTTTACCATACAGATTTCGGCACCGTACTTTTTGGTGGCTTCAACCTTGCTGATGGGTGCGCCGTCGGGCAGACAGATAAGCGACTTAATGCCGTTTTTTGTAGCCGCAAGCGCAACGCCCTGCGCGTGGTTACCCGCCGAGCAGGCGATAACGCCGTTTGCCTTTTCCTCGTCGGACAGCTGACTGATTTTAAAGTAAGAGCCACGGATTTTAAACGAACCCGTAACCTGTAAATTCTCTGTTTTAAGATAGATGTTTGCGCCGTTATAAAGCTTTGGCGCAGCAATCATATCCGTTTCGCGCACTACCTCACCAAGCACTCGCGAAGCCTTATAAACTCTGTCGAGCGTAAGCATATCCCTCACCTCTTTTTAAATATCTTATTTATTTTAATACTATTTAATTAAGATGTCAATAACATTGTTCGAGCGCAGCGAGTAACACTATCGGCTTCCCCTCGGGGGGAAGCTGTCTGCGCAGCAGACTGATGAGGGGGGGGGAACAAGTTTTGAACGCGTTTGTTGTTAGAGCGCAGCTAGTAACCGCAATTCTCCATTCTCAATTCTCAATTCTGCATTAAAAAAGCTCACCGTACAGGTGAGCTTTAAACTATTTTGTTTTAGCCGGTTCGTAATTAAACTGTGACGCGTTGTAGCCGAAATACTTTTCTACTATCGGTGTAAACTCGTCGCCCTTGCCGTACTCCTCGTTCTTAAGCTCGTAAATCGCCTGGTTAATCGAATCCTTCCAGCCGCTGTACTTAGCGCACGCGATAACATAGTCGATTCTATCAAGCTCTTGCTCAAAAATCTTATAGTCCTTCTCCTTGCCGGTAGGCATAAAGCTGAACTCGTCGGTTACAACAACATCCGCCTTGCCGCTGTCAAGAAGCGCAAGCGCCTTGTCGATATCGTTTTCCTGAGTGATGCTCTTGCACACCTTTGCGATTGAGCTGTGAGAGTCAAGCTCCTCCTTGGCGATGTCGCTGACCGCAACAACCCTTGCGTCCTTAAGCTCGGTAAAACCGTTTCTGTCGCTGTTTTTAGTAGTGAGCGCGATAATCCTGTTAGTGATTATCGGGTCGGTAAAGGAGTAGTCCTTGTTAAATGTGCCCTTATTCATAGTTACGGGACCCATAAGCAGACCTGCGCTGTATTCCTTATCCTTGCTGTCGAAGAAGCCGCCGTCCTTTTCAAGCTCGTAGCCCTCTTCAACCTTCTCGAATCTGTATCTTTTGCAGTCGCCCTTAACGCCGTCAAAAATAGCCTTCCATAAATCAACGCTAAAGCCCGCGGGCTTACCGTTTTCGTTAAGCTTAAGCATAGGCTCCATCTCTTCGGTGTAGCCGATAATAAGCGTTTCGTCCGAATATTTTTCTTTCTTATTGCCGGAGCAGCCTGCAAAAATCGCAGCCACTAACGCAACACAAAGTATAACCGAAAATATTTTTTTCATAAGTAATCCCCCTTAACGGATACTACTTTAATTTTATATTATTACATTAATATTGTCAAGAAAATAATTTTTGTTACTGTTTGAGCCGAAAACTTTTGACATTTTGCTCTAAAAACGGGGGCGTAAAATGGGGTTTATTGTCTAAAGGACTGAAAAAGATTAAAAAACGGTGTCAATATCAAAAAATTGTTGAAATTAGTAGTCTTTTAATTTATTATATTAGCGTAAGAGGCGCCAGCCGACGAATCCGAACCGCTTAAAATGCGTTACTAAAGCGAACTTTAGCGTTTTCGATTTTGCTTGGCGTCAGCCAAGCTGCAATCTCAAGACACTAAATTTCATCTTAATTAACTGCATTTTAAGTGCTGCGCAGTTTTCATTAGGCTGATTTGGTCTTAGATGCGATAAAAAACGCAGGAATACTTGCGTATTCCGAGTATTTTTAACAATATATTAGGGCAAATCAGCCAATGAAAACCGTTTTGGATTCATCGGTTGGCGCCTAGTTGGTGGTGAGAACATATGGAACTCCTCAAACAAAAGATTTTAAACGAGGGTGAAGTATACGAGGGCAACATCCTTAAGGTTGACTGCTTTTTGAACCATCAGATAGATTGCGCCTTTATGCGCGAAATAGGTAAAGAATTTCATAGATTATATAAAAACGAGGGCATTAACAAGGTTTTAACTATTGAGGCGAGCGGTATTGCGATTGGTACCGTTGTGGCTCAGGAACTTGACTGCCCTCTTGTTTTTGCTAAAAAAACAAAAACTAAGAATATCGCGGGCGATGTTTACACAACGCCGGTCGAATCCTTTACTCACGGTACTACCTATAATATTATGGTAAGTAAGCGTTTTCTCGGCAAGGGCGACAAGGTGCTTATTGTTGACGACTTTCTCGCTATCGGTAACGCGCTTAAGGGACTTATTAAGCTCGTTGAGGACAGCGGTGCTGAGCTTGTGGGCTGCGGCACGGTAATCGAAAAGGGTTATCAGCACGGCGGCGACGCGCTGAGAGAGCAGGGCATAAGAGTAGAAAGCCTTGCAATAGTAGAGAGTATGAACCACGAAACCGGAGAGGTTGTGTTCAGGAATTGAATACAACTAATCCTTATTGCCTCCCTTGCTAAAGGGAGGGGGACCGCTTGCGGTGGAGGGATGGTCGTGTAGTTTTAAGTAGTCTTTAAGCAACACTTTTTAGTAGGCGTTGACCACCCCTCAGTCACTTCGTGACAGCTCCTACAGGAGCCGTCCCTTTTGTCACCTGCGGTGACATTTCCCCACACTGTGGGGAATCTCCCCTTAACAGGGGCGCCAAATAAGTATCTCGCTTTGCTCATTCAATTATAACCGCGCAAGCGTTATAATATAAACTAATCCATAAACAAAAAACAAAAAATTTTTTGGAGGGAAAGAGAATGAAAATTTCAAAGAAAATTCTTGCTGTTATCTGTGCAGTTATTCTTGCTGTAATCGGCGTATTCGCTGCTTGCTCAAAGACTGCTGACAACGGCGAAACAGAAAAGGCTGCTGACGCTAAGGCTGTTAAGGTTGGTTTCATCTTCTTACACGACGAGAACTCAACTTATGACCTTAACTTCATCAACGGCGCTAAGGAAGCTTGTGAAAAGCTCGGCGTTGAGTATGTTCTCAAGACAAACGTTCCTGAGACAAACGAGTGCTACGAAGCTGCTGCTGACCTTGTTGACCAGGGCTGCAACATCGTATTCGCTGACTCTTTCAGCCACGAGGACTTCCTCATTCAGGCTGCTAAGGAGTTCCCTGATGTAGAGTTCTGCCACGCAACAGGTACAAAGGCTCACACAGAGAAACTTGCTAACTTCCACAACGCTTTCGCTTCTATCTACGAGGGCAGATATCTTGCAGGTGTTGCTGCAGGTCTCAAGCTCAACGAGATTAAGGAAGCAGGCAAGCTCAAGGGCGACGTTCCGAAGATGGGTTATGTTGGTGCGTACACATATGCTGAGGTTATCAGCGGTTACACCTCATTCTATCTTGGCGCTAAGAGCGTATGTCCTGATGTAATCATGGACGTTCAGTTCACAGGCTCATGGTATGACGAGACTGCTGAGAAGGAAGCAGCTCAGGCTCTTATCGACGGCGGTGCAGACCTTATCTCTCAGCACGCTGACTCAATGGGTGCTCCTACCGCTTGCGAAAAGGCAGGTATCCCCGACGTTTCTTACAACGGTTCAACAGTTTCCGCTTGTCCTAACACATTTATCGTATCTTCAAGAATCAACTGGGCTCCTTACTTCGAGTATATGGTTGGTCAGGTTCAGAAGGGCGAGGCTATCGACGCTGACTGGACAGGCACTATCGCTACAGGCTCTGTAGAGCTTACAGAGGTTAACGAAAAGGCTGCTGCTAAGGACACTCAGGCTAAGCTTGACGAAGTTAAGAAGGGTCTTGAGGACGGTTCAATCAAGGTATTCGACACCTCTGCATTCACAGTAACGGTTGACGCTAAAAAGAACATCAACGCTAAGGCTACTGTAGATGATAAGGGCGTTCTTACAGGCTATCAGGCTGACGTTGATACAGACGCTGAGTTTGCCGGCGACACAGAGGTTGTTAAGGACGGCGAATTCCAGGAGTCTAAGTTCCGTTCAGCTCCATACTTTGATATTAACATCGACGGTATTACACTTCTTAATACTGCATTCTAAGCTTATTTTAAGCACATATTAAACGCCGTGGTCGCTTTTGCGGCCGCGGCTTAACTTACTAAAGTGACTTACTATTAATCGGAGGTAATTATGAGCGAAAAGGTTGCACTCGAATTAAAAGGAATTACCAAAGCCTTCGGAACAAAAGTTGTAGCAAACAAAAATGTTGATTTAAAAGTATATAAGGGCGAAATTTTAGCAATTCTCGGCGAAAACGGAAGCGGCAAAACCACCCTTATGAATATGGTATCGGGTATTTATTTCCCCGACGAGGGCAAGATTTTTGTTGACGGCAAAGAGGCTGTTATAAGCTCGCCCAGAGACGCTTTTAAATACAGGGTCGGTATGATACATCAGCATTTTAAACTTGTAGACATTTTTTCTGCCGCAGAAAACATTGTGCTTGGTATTGACGACGGTAAAAAGTTTAACCTTAAAAAAGCCAAGCAGGATATCAAAAAAATTATTGACCAGTACGGTTTTATCTTAGATTTAGACAAAAAGATTTACGAAATGTCTGTTTCGGAAAAGCAGACTGTAGAAATTATCAAGGTGCTTTACAGGGGTGCGGACATACTTATTCTCGACGAGCCGACCGCTGTACTCACCCCACAGGAAACAAGTAAATTATTTGACGTTCTCCGCAATATGAAGGCGGATAATAAGTCAATTATCATAATCACACATAAGCTTCACGAGGTGCTCGAAATCTCCGACCGCGTTACTACGCTCAGAAAGGGCGAAAACGTAGGTACGGTATTGACCAAGGACGCAACCGAAGCGTCGCTTACCGAAATGATGGTGGGCGAAAAGGTTGACCTTAATATAGAAAGAAAAGACCCCAAAAACCCGGAGCCGCGCCTTGTTGTTAAAAGGCTTAACGTTAAAAACCGCGACGGCTCAAACGCGCTTAACGACATCAACTTTACCGTTAACAGCGGCGAGATTTTAGGCGTTGCGGGTATTTCGGGCTCAGGTCAAAAGGAGCTGCTCGAATCAATCGCAGGTCTTCAGCGGTGCGAAAAAGGCTCAAGCATTCTGTTTACCGACTCTGACGAGGTTGAGCAGCAGCTTGTAGGCAAATCCCCGCGTGAAATCCGCAAGCTCGGCGTGGCGATGTCGTTTGTACCCGAGGACAGACTCGGTATGGGTCTTGTAGGTAATATGGACATCACCGACAATATGATGCTTCGTTCTTACAAAAGCGGCAAGGGCGAATTCCTTGACAGAAAAAAGCCCAAGAAGCTCGCAGAGGATATTATCGAGGAGCTTGAGGTAGTAACCCCCGGCACTAACACACCCGTTCGCCGTCTTTCGGGCGGTAACGTTCAAAAGGTGCTTGTAGGCCGCGAAATCGCGCTTGAGCCGCGTGTTCTTATGGTTGCTTACCCGGTAAGAGGTCTTGACATCAACTCCTCATATATGATTTATAACCTGCTTAACAAGCAAAAGGAGGAGGGCGTATCCATTATCTTCGTAGGCGAGGATTTGGACGTGCTTATCGCCCTTTGCGACAGGATTATGGTTATAAATTCGGGCAACGTAACAGGTATTGTAGACGGTAAGAGCGCTAAGAAGGACGAGCTCGGACTTCTTATGACAAAAACCGTTAACGGAAAGGGGGACGCTGAGGATGAGTAATAAGGTTAAAGAAAAGCGCGAACCGCTGTTTCATATCGCTAAGCGCGAGTCAATGCCTGTGCTTAACTCAACGCTTATCCGTATCGGCTCGGTTGTAGCGGCGCTTATTGTTTGCGCTATCGTAACCATGGCGCTAAGCGGCGAAAACCCGATTAAGGTGTATGCAACAATGCTTGACGGCGCGTTTGGCTCGTCAAGGCGTGTGTGGAACCTGTTGCAGGAGATTGCTATGCTGCTTTGCGTATCGCTTGCCGTAACCCCCGCGTTTAAAATGCGATTTTGGAATATCGGAGCCGAGGGTCAGGTGCTTGTAGGCGGCCTTGCGTCGGCAGCGTGTATGATACTTTTCGGCAACAAGCTGCCAAGCGGACTGCTTATTATAACAATGATTGTTGCAAGCGTGCTTGCGGGCGCAATCTGGGCGGTTATCCCCGCAGTGTTTAAGGCTACCCTTGACACAAACGAAACGCTGTTTACACTTATGATGAACTATGTAGGTATTCAGCTTGTAGCATATTTTACCCGTGTTTGGGAAAATCCAAAAGGCTCGGGTACAATCGGTATTATCAATGCCGACACGCAGGCGGGCTGGTTCCCCGTTATTGCAAACCAAAAATATCTGCTTAACGTGCTTATAGTATTTGCGCTTACAATATTTATGTATGTTTACTTAAAGTACAGCAAGCACGGTTACGAGATTACGGTTGTGGGTGAATCACAAAACACCGCGCGTTATATAGGTCTTAACGTTAAAAAGGTTATTATAAGAACAATGCTGCTTTCGGGCGCTATGTGCGGTATCGCGGGTCTGCTGCTTGTAGGCGGCACAAGCCACACAATCACAACCGAAACGGCGGGCGGACGCGGCTTTACCGCAATTATGGTATCGTGGCTTGCAAAGTTTAACCCCATAGTTATGATACTTACCTCGTTTTTGCTTGCGTTTTTGCAGCTTGGCGCAAACCAGATTTCTACCGATTTCGGATTGGACAAGTCCTTTTCCGATATTCTTACCGGTATAATCCTGTTCTTCATTATCGGCTGCGAATTCTTTGTAAATTACGAAGTTAAGTTTAATAAACACGGCAAGGAGGAAAAGTAATATGGCATTTTTAAGCACATTAGCATCAATTTTCCCCCGCGCCGTAATGCAGGGCATCCCGATTTTGTACGGCGCAACGGGCGAGATTATGACCGAAAAGTCGGGCAACCTTAACCTCGGTATCCCCGGTATTATGTATATCGGCGGTATGAGCGGCGTAATCGGCGCGTTTATTTACGAAAGTAAAATCCCTGCGGACCAGCCGCTTAACGCATTTCTTGCAATTATAATTCCGCTTCTTTGCACAATTATCGGCTCGCTGCTTGCAGGTATGCTGTACTGCTTTTTAACAGTTACGCTCAGGGCTAACCAAAATGTAACGGGTCTTGCGCTGACAACCTTCGGCGTAGGCTTCGGTAACTTCTTCGGCGGTCAGCTCATTAAGCTCGTTAAGGCTGATGTTCCGTCGGTAATCCTTACGAGAACAAGCGCCTTCTACGCAGCTAAGCTGCCGTTTGCGGCTAAGCTCGGCGTTTTCGGCAAGCTGTTCTTGTCGTACGGCTTCCTTGCGTATGCAGCTATAATTATCGCTGTTATCTGCGGTTTTTATCTTAACAGAACAAGGGGCGGACTCCACCTTCGTGCAGTCGGCGAAAACCCTGCCACCGCGGACGCTGCGGGCATCAACGTTACTAAGTACAAGTATGTTTCAACCTGCGTCGGCTCTGTTATCGCGGGACTCGGCGGACTGTATTATGTTATGGACTACGCTAACGGCGTTTGGTCAAACGACGGCTTCGGCGACAGAGGATGGCTTGCAATCGCGCTTGTTATCTTTGCAATCTGGCGTCCGAATCTCGGTATATTCGCGTCCATCGTGTTCGGCGGACTTTACATTGTTTATCTGTTCGTGCCCGGCACAACGCTGCGCCAGCTCGAGCTGTTCAAAATGCTTCCGTACATTGTTACAATTATCGTGCTTATCATAGTATCCGCGCGTAAAAAGAAGGAAAATCAGCCACCCGCGTCACTCGGCTTGTCCTACTTCAGAGAGGAGCGTTGATATGAAAAGCTTAAATAACGATATTCAGGAGGTACTCGTATCCGAGGCTGACTTAAGGGAGATTAACGCCCGCCTCGGTGCGCAGATTACCAAGGATTATAAGGATAAAAATCTGCTTGTTGTAGGCATTCTCAAAGGCTCGATTTACTTTATGACCGACCTTACAAGGCATATCGACCTGCCGCTTAAGCTCGACTTCCTTGCGGTTTCAAGCTACGGCAGCTCAACGCGCTCTTCCGGCTCTGTTAAGATTGTAAAGGATATCGACATCGACCTCGAGGGTTACGACGTGCTTTTAATCGAGGACATTCTCGACTCGGGCAGAACGCTGCAATATGTCAGCAATATGCTGCAGGCAAGGAACGCAAATTCTATTTCAATCTGCACCCTGCTTGACAAGCCTGCACGCCGAGTTGTTGACCTCGCTCCCGATTATGTGGGCTGCGATGTGCCCGACGAATTTGTTGTCGGCTACGGTCTTGACTATGACCAGCAGTACCGCAACCTGCCGTACATCGGCTCACTCAAAAGAGAAATATATGAATAAAAAGCGCTCCCAACGGGAGCACTTTTTATTTTAGCTATGAGCTTAGAGCTATGAGCCTGAGGTTACTCGCTTCGCTCAAACAATAATTGATAATTGACAATTCTAGGCGTTCCAGGCGTTTATCTGCCTCCTGAGCCAGTCGCACCATGCGTCGATGCCCTCGCCGGTTTTGGCGGAGATAAAGAATATTTCAGCGTTCGGATTGAGCTTTTTAATGCGCTCTACCACTGCGTCGTCGTCAAAGTCAAACACGCTCTTGGTGTCGATTTTGTTAATCAGTACAACGTCGCTTATCGTGAACATCAGCGGGTATTTAAGCGGCTTGTCGTCGCCCTCGGGGACGGATAAAATCATAGCGTTTTTGCTCGCGCCGGTGTCGAATTCAGCGGGGCAAACGAGGTTGCCGACATTTTCAAGCACGATAAAGTCGAACTCGTCTTCGTCGATATTGTCAAGCCCCTGCTTAGTCATACCCGCGTCGAGGTGGCACATACCGCCGGTGTGCAGCTGAATGGACTGCACGCCCGTATCCGCGATAGTTCTTGCGTCGACATCCGAGTCGATGTCCGCTTCCATTACGCCCATTTTGTACTCGTCCTTAAGGCGCGAAATAGTTTGTTTTAAGGTCGTTGTTTTTCCGCTGCCGGGCGAGGACATCAGGTTTAGCAAAAAGGTCTTTTTGCCCTTTAGTTCAGCCCTTAGCTTGTCCGCCTCGCGGTCGTTGTTTTCAAAAACGGATTTTTTAATCTCAATTACTTTAAATTCGCTCATAGTGCTTTACGCTCCGGAAATAGTTTTTTTATATTATATTATAATTTGATTTTTATTTCAATAGGGAAGTGGTCGCTCGGGTAAACGCCGTCGTAGGTCTTGTCGATAATTTTGTATTCGCTGACTTTAATACCCGTTTTTGAAATCATAAAATAGTCGATATTTTCTCTGTCGAGCTGCTTTCCGAACGCCTGATATGTAGCGCCCTTCATAGTGTTATCTGTCTGATACTTGGCGTCGAGGAAGTTTTCGGTCGCCGCCTTGTAGGTCGAGCTGCTCTCGTCGGCGTTAAAGTCGCCCATAATTATGCTCGGAAGGTTGCCGAACTGCTTAATTTTTTCGAGCACGACATTAATTCCGTTAATCCGCGCTTCGTCGCTGACATGGTCAAGGTGCGTGTTAAACACAACAAGCTCCTTGCCGCTTTGCTTGTCCTTAAGTATAGCGTACGAGCATATGCGGTAGCACGCCGCGCCCCAGTCCTTGCTCATTTTTTCTGGCGTTTCGCTGAGCCAGAACGAGCCCTTGTCCTTTAGCCCGAATCGCTCGCTGCTGTAGAATATCGGGCATCCCTCGGACAGCGCACTGTTGTCGCGGTAGGTAAGGATATTGTCGTACCCCTTTAGCGAGTCGCAAAGGTAGGCGTAGTGGTGCTTGGTAACCTCCTGAAAGCCTATGATGTCAGGCTCGGCGCTCTTAACATTTTTAATTACCAAATCCGCGCGGTAGAGCCAGCTTTTTTTAAAGGTATCCGTCGGGCTCCAGGTGCGGACATTAGCGCTCATAACTGTAATTTCGTCACCCTTTGCAACCTGCGAAATGTCAAAGGTTTCCCGACTCTTTTTGTAATGGCCGAGATAAAAAATATTGCTTATGCCAAAAAAGAGTATTATACATAGTAAAATGCTTAGTAAGGATAAAAGTATTTTCCCTATCTTCTTTTTCATATTAAACACCTCAAATAGAGTATAAAATATTTTTACCGTATTTGCAAGGCATATGTTGACGCGGCAGGTACATAATGATAAGATAAGTACAAGAGGGTGATAGCTTGCGTTACTTAATACTGTTTATCGGTAACACGCTCGGCGGACTATTCGCCGCGTACTCATATAAAAACAGAGAAAGCTTTGCGCTGAGGCTACTTAGCTTTTTGTTTCCGTTTACATTTAACACCGCGTTCTGGGTTTATCAGTACCAAAAGGGGCGGCTGCTGAGTTCCTTCGGCTTTTTAAATCAGAGCCTTGACACCGCGGTAAAAGGCTTTGCGGCGGCGTTTGTAATCTCGTTTTTGTTCGCCCTGTTCTGCAAAGCGCTCGGCTTTATAATCGCAAAATATATAGACCTAAAAGAATAACGACCTGTACGGTCGTTACTTTTTTATTCAAGCTTACCCATAACCTCGAGCGGGTTTACGCTCTTGCCGTCGAGCAGGGTTTCAAAGTGAAGGTGGGTATCCTCCGCGCCCTCAAACGGAACATCACCGAGCGAGCCGATTTTGTTACCGATATTCACATAACTGCCCTTTTTAACATTAACGCTTTTTAGTCCGCAGTACCTTGCAACGAGCTTGCCGCCGTGGTCGATTACAACGACCTGACCGAGCATATTATCCTTAATTACATCAATTACAAGCCCGTCGTTTATCGCAACGACCTTGTCGCCCTCGCTGCCCTTAAAGTCAATCGCAGGGTGTGCGCGCCAGTCCGCCATGGTATTGCTGTACACAAGCTCCTCGCTGTAGCCGTTTTGCACAGCGTCGGTCAGCGGGTATTTGTAATAGCTTTTGTAGGGCGTGTTGTTTTCGCCCTGCTCCATAGTTGCGGGCTCGGTGGTTTTTTCTTTTTTTGCGGGTTTTGTGCTGCTTTGTGCTGTGGTCTGCGCCTTTGTAGTGTCGGGGATTGTTACGGGGTTTTGCACCTCGGTTGCGGCTTTAAGCGTGGTCTGCTGAGCGACCTGATTTTCCGCCTTTTTGCTGCTGCTTGTAGCGGTTGAATAGTACACAATGAGCCCGAGCGAAATTATGCAAAGGCATACAACCGAAAACAGCGCTTTGATATTTTTGTTTTCGTTAGATTTTGATTTAGACATAAGAACACCTCGGTAACAGTATGCACCGAGGTGTTCGTTTTTATGCATTTTGCAGAATATTTAATGTGTTGCGCACCGTTTCAATCGGCGTTTCGCCTGCGGTTTTGATTGAGATATACGGTCTTTTGGACGCCGTAAAGGTCGCGCGCTGGCGCATTTTTTCGTTAAGCGCAACGAGGTATTCCATCTTTACATCCTCAACATAAAATTCAACCGTAGACACATTTTGTTTAATCTCGGTTATGCCGAGTTCAAGCGCGGTGTTACGCATAAGCGCGATTTCCACAAGCCCGTAAACAGGCTCGGGCGGCACGCCAAAACGGTCGGTTAGCTCGTCGTAAATATCGTTAGCGTCGCTGTCGGATTTAATGGTAGCAATCGCTTTGTACATCTCGAGCCGCACGGGCGTAGAGGTGATATAATCCTCGGGGATGTTCGCGTTTACGGGCAGGTCGATAAGACAATCCTTTTCGGTTTCGTCCTCCTTGCGCTCGCCCTTTTCCTCGGCAACCGCTTCCTCGAGCAGCTTAAGGTACATATCGTAGCCGACAGCCTCCATATGACCGTGCTGCTTGTTACCAAGGAGCGAACCCGCGCCGCGGATTTCGAGGTCGCGCATAGCAATCTTAAAGCCCGAGCCGAACTCGGTGTACTCTCTGATAGCTTCGAGTCGCTTGGTCGCGATTTCGCTAAGCTCCCTGCCGCGAACAAAAGTGAAGTACGCATAACCTCTGCGCGACGACCTTCCTACGCGTCCGCGTATTTGGTGAAGCTGCGCGAGCCCCATTCTGTCCGCATTTTCTATAATCAGCGTGTTTACATTCGCGACATCCACGCCCGTTTCAATAATAGTGGTGCAAACGAGGATGTCAATCTCGCCCTTGATGAGCTTCTCCCATACACCGCTTAGCTGTTCCTCGGTCATCCTGCCGTGCGCTACGCCTATGTTAGCGTGGGGGATAGCCTTTTTAATCTGCATAGCGGTGTGGTCGATGGTGTCGATATTGTTGTGCAGATAGTAGCATTGACCTGCGCGCGCAAGCTCCTTTTCCATAGCTTCGCACAGCACATCAAAATCGTATTCCATTACATAGGTCTGTACGGGCACGCGGTCGCCCGGAGCCTCCTCGAGCAGCGACATATCGCGTATGCCGCTCATCGCCATATTAAGAGTACGCGGTATGGGCGTTGCAGACAGCGTAAGCACATCGACGCGCGGGAATTTTTCTTTAATTTTTTCCTTTTGCGCTACGCCGAAACGCTGCTCCTCGTCGACAATCAGCAGCCCTAAATCCTTAAAGCTTATATCCTTACTGATTATGCGGTGCGTTCCGATTATAAGGTCGACCTTGCCGTCAGCCAGGTCCTCTAAAATCTGTTTTTGCTTAGTGGGGGACACGAAACGCGAGAGCATTTCTATTCGTACGGGGTACGCTTCCATTCGCTTTAGCGCGGTCTGGTAGTGCTGCATAGCAAGCACCGTCGTCGGCACAAGTATAGCGCACTGCTTGTTGTCGCCGATACACTTAAAGCACGCCCTTAGCGCCACCTCGGTTTTACCGAAGCCGACATCGCCGCAAAGCAGTCTGTCCATCGGCGCGTCCTTTTCCATATCGCCCTTGATTTCGTCCGCGCAGCGCAGCTGGTCCTCGGTTTCCTCGTATTCAAATCGCAGCTCAAAGTCGCGCTGAAGGTCGGTGTCCTCGGTGAACGCGTAGCCCTTGGTGGAAATTCGCTTTGCGTAAAGGGCGATAAGCTCTTTTGCCATATCGCGCACGCTCTCACGCACGCGGTGCTTGATTTTTTTCCAGTCGCCCGAGCCGAGTCGGTTGATTTTAACCTTTGCGTTGTCGGTCGGTCCGATGTATTTAGATACCAAATCAAGTTGCGTTACGGGCACATAAAGTGCGTCGCCCTTGGCGTAGCTAATCTTAATATAATCCTTTCTAAGTCCTTTAAGGTCAAGCGTTTGTATTCCCTCGAAAACGCCGATACCATGAACGTTGTGAACGATGTAATCGCCCACCGTCAGCTCGTCGAGCGAGCGCACCGCGTCCTTAGAGGAAAAGCGCTTGTGCTTCTTTTTGCCCTGATTTGTTTTGGCGAGTGTCATCAGCGCGAACTTGGCAAAGCTCAGCTGAAATCCCGCCGAAATGCTTCCGCCGATAACGCTTACCGCGCCCCTGGTAAATTCCTTTGGGCGTTTTTCAAAATATGTTGCGTCGTAGCCCATTTCGGTAATGTCGTACGCGAGCGCCTTGCCCGCGCGCGAGGTGCCCGCCATAATCACTACGGCGTATCCCGTTTTAAGCAGCGGGAACAGCTCGTCTTTAAGCTGGCTTAATGTGCCCGTCCAAACGCTCAGGCTCTGGCACTTAAAGGTTGCAAGGTGCTTTATCGGCGTGTCGAAGCTGCCGCGCGGGAGCGAGTCGAGGTAAATCGCGCCGCTGTTTTCATATCTTTGGCAAAGCTCGTCAAAGCTTAGCATAAATTTATCTATGCCCTTACAGAGAGCGCCCTCGCCGATAAGCCATTTTAACTCCTCGTCAAACAGCTTTTGCGCAGCGCCCAGCTTTTCTTTAACCCTTGCGCTCTCGCACACAAACAGCATACCCTCAAGGTAGTCAAAAATTCCGTTTGAGTCGTACGCAAGCGGCAGGTACTTGTCGTTACACCTTAAGTTGATGCCCTGCTTTAGCTTTTCGGAGTCGTCGTAGAGCTTCTCGCGCGCCTTAATCGCCTTGCCCTTAAGCGTGGCTGCGAGCGCGTCGATAGCCTTTGCCTGTTTTTCTTTATTTTCAAACAGCACCTCGGTTGAGGGGATAATTTCAATCTCCTCTACCATTTTATTACGCCTTTGGGTAGAGATGTCAAAATGCGTGATAGAGTCAACGGTGCTGCCCCAAAGCTCAATTCTTACGGGCTCGTCAGCGCCCGGCGGGAAGATATCTATAAGTCCGCCGCGCAGCGCAAACTGGCTCGTTCCGTCAACCTGGTCAAATCGCGTGTAGCCCGCTTTTACAAGGCTGTCAACTACCGCGTCAACATCAATTTCGTCGCCCGTTTTTATAGTAAAGGTGCGCTCTTTAAGCGCAGTGGGCGGCATTGTAAACTGTACCGCAGCCTGCGCGCTCATTACAACGGCGGTGTAGCTGCCCTTTATAATTCTCGACAGCACGCCGAGCCTTATCTGCTCGAATTCGCGGCTGATACCCTCGACGTTCAGGAAGGTAAATTCGCGTTTCGGGTACAACAAAACACCCTTCTGAAACTGCGACAGGTCCTCGTAAAACCTTACCGCGCTCGCTTCATCGGGGGTGATTATAAACGCTTTTTGATTTGTTTCGGCACAAAGAGAGTGAACCGCGTGCACCTTGTTGATGTCCGCAAGCCCTATCGCGCCCGCGGGCAGCTTCCTGGCGTTAACGCAGTCAAAAAGTGCACAAAACTCCTCGCTCTTTTTAAAAATGCTTGAAAAACACGACATATCTTTATCCGTTATTGTATTTGTTCATAGCGCTGTCGATACCGTTTGAAACGATTTCCTCGGCAGCCTTGGCGGCTTCGCACACCGCCTTGTTATAGTCGTCCGCCTTGTCGGAGGGGATTTCACCGAGCACCCACTTAACCATATCGTAGTTTGCGTTCGGCTTTTTGCCCACGCCGATTTTTACGCGCGGAAAATTTTCGCTTCCTAAGCACGAAATAATGCTCTTGATACCGTTGTGACCGCCTGCGCTGCCTTTTCTTCTGCACCTTAGCGCGCCCACATCAAGACTTACATCGTCATATATTATTATTATGTTTTCATCGTCGATATTATAATAGTTCGCGGCTTCTATAATCGCTTCGCCCGACAGGTTCATCATAGTCTGCGGCTTCATAATAAGACAGCGCTTGCCGCCGATAAATTCATCGGCAATCAGCGACTGAAACTTAGCCTTTTTAAACTGAAAGCCCTTGTCCTTTGCCATATAGTCAACCGCCATAAATCCCGCGTTGTGACGCGTTTTGGCGTACTTGCTGCCGGGGTTGCCGAGCCCTGCGATAATGTATTCTATTTTACCTCGTCTGAAGAACATAGTTTTTCTCCTTATAATATGTCTTTAAGGGGCATATCTTCGTGATATGCCCCTTCAGGTATTAAGTTAATTACTCTGTTTTTTCAAATTCAGAGAAGTCGCGTTCGCTGTCGTCCTTTTCGTAATTGTACATATTTTCATCCTTAACATGGTTTGCTATGTACGCATCACGGTCGAACAGCTCGTCAGCCTTAACCTTCCACGCCTTTGCAGCGTCGATAGTTTTATCAAACAATTCGTTTGCGCTTTCGGGGTGCTGCATTTCGGTGGAGTATGCGCCCGTTTCGGCAACCATCTTGCTGATAGCGCCGGGGTTGTCAAGTACGGGGCAGGGACGAAGCATATTGTTAGAGAACGGCTGATTATTCTTATAAGCCATAAACAGCGGGCTCTTAAGCGCGTCGAGCACCGAGCATTCCTTAATGTTCACATTTGAGTAGTGAACGAACGCACATGGCTCGCAGTCGCCGTTAGAGTTGATGTGGAAGTAATGCCTTCCGCCTGCGATACAGCCCTGAACATACTCGCCGTCGTTCCAGAAGTCGAGCGCGAAAATCGGTTTCGTCTCACGCCACTCGCGCATCTTTTTGAACATAAGCGCTCTCTGGTCGGGAGAAACCATTAATTCTTTAACCGCGCCGTGACCTGTCGGCATATATGTAAAGAACCACGCGAATTTAACGCCCTTATCAATAAGCCAGTCGATGTATTCGTCAGATGAAAGAACATCTGTATTTTTGCTTGTGTAGCAGAGCGAAGCGCCGAACGGAACGCCTCTGTCCTTAAGCCTCTGCATAGCTGCGGTACATTTTTTAAATGTGCCTTCGCCGCGGCGGAAATCGTTTTCCTCCTCGTAGCCCTCGATAGAGAAAGCGGGGAAGAAGTTACCGCAATCGGCAATCCTGTCTGCAAGCTCGTCGTCGATAAGAGTGCCGTTAGTAAAGCTCATAAAGATACAGTCCGGATTCTCTTTACAAAGGCGCATAAGGTCGTCCTTACGCATTGTAGGCTCGCCGCCGGTGTAAAGGAACATATATGTTCCGAGCTCCTTAGCCTCTCTTATAATCCTTGCAAGGTCGTCGTACGAAAGAGAGCTCGTGTGGCCGTACTCGGCAGCCCAGCAGCCCGTACATTTAAGGTTGCAGGCAGCGGTCGGGTCCATAAGGATAGCCCACGGAACATTACAGCCGTGCTTTGCGATGTTTTCCATCCTTACTTCGTAGCTGTTGATAGCTACATTCATAATCGGCGGAATCATCTTTTCGAGCACCTTTTCGTCGGTGTCACAAATTACGCTCTTAGCAAAACGCATCCAGTTATTATCGGGGTTGTCGAGCACCTTGTGCAGACCTGCATAGGTAGAACGGTTAACCTTTTTAACATCAGCCATTTCGAGCAGGCTGAGGATTTTAGGTGCATTTTTGTTAAAATCCTTGCGCGCATATTTTACCGCGTTTTTAACGGCAAAGCTTGTCGCAGATTCTTTAATACCCATAATTTCTTCCTCTCATCATAACAATCAATTATAATGTATCGTTTAAGTCAAAATATAATACTTAAATATGCGATTGTCAAGACAAATATACATTATTTGTTAAAATCTTATCTGGAACTTTAAGCGATAGGTTTTATTGGTCTTGTTTTTATACTTCTCGTTACAGTGTGCGCCCCAGCTGTCGTAGCCGCCGATACCCTGCTGTCTTGCGATACAGCGAACAACGGTTTTGTCGTACTCGGGAAGGTCCTTTGCGTGCCATGTGTTTTCTACTTCCTTTGGCAGATAGTGGCATACATTAAGCTCCATTGACGGCTTGGCAACGAGGTTAAACGAACGCTTTTCGCCCGAGATTGTCGCATAGCGCACGCCCGTTCTGTTGCCGCATTCCTGAGGCTTAAGGTAGTCAACCCAAAGGTCGTTTACCGTAGTCGTGTAAAGTCCGACCTTAGCAGCGTTTGCGCGGTCGATATAGTTTTCGTCGGGGCCCATACCGAGATATGTAACATTCTCAAAATCACGCGGAAGCTCAAAGAGCATACTGATTTCGGGAATTTCGGGCAGCTTATCGTCGGGGTAGAAGGTCATATCGAACTCGATACCCTTTGATGTGATTGTGTAAATAACCTGCGCCTTTGATTCGGGCTGCGTTCTGACGGTTGCGCCGCCGGTAACTACTACCTTTTTGCCGCCGTCAAGAATCTTAAAGCCTTCGATTCTCCAGCAGGAGTTGTTATATATACCGGGAGTGTCGCCCGCGTCGCGCCAGCAACCGAGACGGCTGCCCGCTCTTGAGCCGCGGTCGTTATCCGTAAGCGCACGCCAGAAGTTAAGGCGCATCGGCTTAAGGAACATCTCCTCGCCGTTTATCTTAAGCGAAGTGAGCTGATTCTTTTCGCGCTTTTCAAAGCGGATAAGTACATCGTCGGTAGAAATACGCAGATTGCCGTAGGTCTCGTTTACGAGAAGCTCCTGCTCCTCCTCGAGCTCGTCGTAGGTGTTCTCGAACTCGTTAATTATAAACTGCTCCTCAGCAACAACCAAACCCTCTTCAAAATGCTCGCTGCCGTACCTTGTGCGAAGCTCGAGATTGAGGTAGCACTCGGTGTTTGCAACCTTGCCGAGCTCTAAATCAACGGTAACCTTTTCGTTAGGCTTAGCGTCAACGATTGTAACTCCGTCGCGGAATACGCCCTTGTCGGAGCACTGGCACCAGTATAGCTCGAACTCGTTGAGGTTAGTGAAAAGGAATTTGTTTTTAATTTCGATAATGCCTTTTTCGGCGTCGATAGCCTGAAAATCGACATTCTGATAAAGCTTTTTAATCTCAGCGAGCTTAGGAGTTTCTTTTCTGTCGCCGAACAGAAGTCCGTTACCGCAGAAATGTCCGTCGTGCGGTTCCTCGCCGAAATCGCCGCCGTACGCGAGATATTCAACACCGTTTTCGTCGGTGGTCATAATGCTCTGGTCAACCCAGTCCCAAACGAAGCCGCCCTGTAAGCAGGGGTACTTATCCCAAAGGGTGGTGTACTCGTCCGTCGAGCCGCAGGAGTTACCCATAGCGTGCGTGTATTCGCAAAGGATAAACGGTCTTGAATCGCGTGCCGTAAGCGCGTACTCCTCTAAGTAGTCGGGCTTAGCGTACATCTTTGACATAACATCCGAAAGCTCTCTTTCGTTCGGGTCGCCGTCAAGCTCAAAGTGAACGAAACGCGTTTTGTCCGTTTCTTTAAGCCATTTGTACATCTTTTTAGGAGTTTCGCCGCCGTGCGACTCGTTACCCATGGACCAGCATACTACGCAGGCGTGGTTTTTATCTCTGTGATACAACGCCTTAATGCGTGCCATACAAGCCGTTTCCCACTCGGGACGCGAGCCGGGAAGCGCGGGACAGCCGATAATGTTAGACCAGTATGTGCCGTGGGTTTCCATATTATTTTCGTCGATTACATAAAGTCCGTACTCGTCGCAAAGCTCGTACCATCTCGGCGCGTTAGGATAATGCGAGGTGCGAACAGCGTTAATGTTGTTGCGCTTCATAATCTCGATATCCTTACGCATAACCTCCTCGGTTATGTACCTGCCGTTATAGCAGTCAAATTCGTGGCGGTTAGTGCCCTTAAATACGACGCGTCTGCCGTTGATGCGGATTATGCCGTCCTTGATTTCGATTTTCCTGAAGCCGATTTTCTGCGACAGGTATTCAATCGGAATTCCGTTGTTTTTAAGCGTAATTACGACGGTGTAAAGGTTGGGCTTTTCTGCGCTCCAGGGCTTAACATCGGTTACGATAGCCTTAAGGTCGGTAACATGGTCCTCGCTTGCATATCTGCTGTCGAGCGCCACGATATTGCCCTCGCTGTCGATTACGCTTATATCTATGGACAGCGACTCGTAAGAGCCGTTGGTTTTTACCGTTAAGTCAAGGTAACCGTCGTGCATCATCTCGTCAGGCTCCGCCTTAACGATAATGTCGCGGATGTACTCCTTATCGGTTGTGTAGATATACACATCGCGGAAGATACCCGCCATACGCCACATATCCTGACACTCAAGCCAGCTGCCGGTGCACCAGCGGTAAACCTCTACGCCGATAACATTAGAGCCCTCGACAAGGTATTTTGAAATATCGAATTCGCTGCGGTTAAAGGTCGACTCGCTGTAGCCGATTCTCTCGCCGTTTACATATAGGTAAAACGCAGCCTCAACGCCCTCGAAGCAAAGCACAACGCGCTTTGACAGCAGCGAGCTGTTAACATGAAAGCGCTTTAAGTAGCAGCCTACGGGGTTGTGCTTAATAGGTGCGTTAGGCGGACAGATGTCCTCGCTCGTTTCCCACGGATAACGCACGTTACAGTATTGATTCTGGTCGTAGCCCTTCATCTGCCAGGAGCTCGGTACAATAATTGAGTCCCAGTTGTGCGCGTCGTAGTTCGGGTCGGCAAACTCCGACGGACGGTAAGCGTAGTTCTTGTAGAGCTTGAACTTCCACTTGCCGTTTAACAGCTTGCATTTTGAGGAGTCGTAACGCGACGCTTTCTGAGCCTCCTCGAAGCTGCCGTAAGGCATAAAGGTCGCGTGCTGCGGGAGCTTGTTTACGCCGACAATCTCGGGATTGCTCTGCCATTCAGTATATCCGTCAATAAAATTTCTTTCCATAATATAATCTCCTTAACCTTATTGCCTCCCTTGCCAAAGGGAGGGGGACCGCTTGCGGTGGAGGGATGGTCGCTTAATTAACAGCAATTTGTAAAAAGCAATCATATTTTCAACACCTCTTAGTAGGCATTGACCACCCCTCAGGCGCTTCGCACCAGCTCCCCTTAGCAGGGGCGCCAAATCAGTTTCTCGCTTCGCTCGGGCAATTTTAGCGCCTATGGAACTTGCCTTCGTGGAAGCCCTCCTGCCTTATTACGGTGCCTACCGAGCGCACCATAATCTTAATGTCGAGCATTAGGCTCCAGTTGTCGCAGTATTCCTTATCGTACTTCATCTTTTTCATAAGCGAAATATCGTCGCGTCCGTTTATCTGTGCCCAGCCGGTGAGTCCCGGTCTGTAGCGGTAAACTCCGTATTCGAGTCTGAGTCTGTGCGCCCGAAGCTCGCTTGAAATAAGCGGTCGCGGACCTACAAAGCTCATATCGCCCTTAAGGATGTTCCATAGCTGCGGCAGCTCGTCAAGACTCGTCTTGCGCAGGAACTTGCCGATGTTGGTAATATACTCCTCGGGATTTTCCAAATCGCAGGTAGCGCAGTTAGGCGCCGAGTTTTTCATAGTCTGGAACTTGTAAATCTTAAACGGCCTTCCGCGCCTGCCCCTGCGTTCGTGCGTAAAGAATATCTTGCAGTCGGGCGTGAAAAACAGTATTGCGCATATCACCAGAAACAGCGGCGACAGTATAATTAATGCTATAAACGATGCAACTAAGTCGAAAAGTCGTTTCCACTTGGTCGCGCCGAAATATTTGTGAAGCAAATCTTTCATATTTCTTCCCTGAATATCACTATATTATGCCGTATAACGGCGGAGTATTACTATATAAAGTGGTCTAATCCGCTTGATTATACCATATAACTTTGAAAAAAGCAATTTTTTTATTAAAATAAAATATTAATATTGATTTAACGCGCAGTAGAATATATAATATTTATAACATCATTGCAATACCTTTTTGGTGAATTTGGTTAAAGGAGCAAATTTATGAAGAGAATTATTAGCATTTGTTTGGTTATTATGCTCGTTTTTTCGGCAATTCTTACCCTTAACGGCTGTGCAAAAAAGGTTGAGATTAACGAGGAGAATATAAAAGCGGCGGTCGAAACGGTCGAAACCGCGCTTAAGGAGTTCGACACAAAAACGCTCGAAAAGTATGTTGACTCGCCTACGCTTAATTTTATTTTGCCCTACGCTAAGCAAAAAGCTCAGTTTACAGAGCTCGGACAGGCTATGTTTGAAAGCCTTGAAATAGAGATTAAGAGCATTGATGCGGCTAACAAAACCGTTACTATCGCTGCGAAAAACAAGGATTTGTATATGGAAGCGTCCAATTTTGCATACGACTTAAAAAACAGCTACAGCAGTATGCAGCTTCTCAGTCTTGTAAAGGACGACGACTTTTTAAACAGCAACCTTGCGCCCCTTGTTGAAAAGATTAAACAAGCGCAGATGAAAGAGGAGCCTATCGAGGCTACGCTTACGGTGACAAACGGCAGCAAGGGCAACCTTGTGCTGACTTTTGACGAGAACGCGGAGGACGCGGTTTCCGGCGGAGCGCTCTCGGCAATTAAGAAGGTTTTTGAGGTATAATATATATTTAAGTATAATAAAATATATAATTGACATCGTTTGCGATTTGTGTTAAAATGCCTATATGTGCGCAAATGCCAAACTAAAGCGCAAAAAGTAAATTTCCTAATGAGGTGAAAATAAATGGCTAACAAATTTGTAACCGCTATTTTCGGCGACTACTCTAAAAAAGAGGTTAAAAAGCTCAGCAAAACAGTGGCTAAGATTAACGAGCTTGGCGACAAGTATGCCGAGATGGACGACAAGGAGCTCGCTTCCCAGACTAATCTGCTTAAGGACAGACTTGCACAGGGCGAAACTCTTGACGACATTCTCCCCGATGCGTTTGCCGTATGCCGCGAGGCTGCGGACCGTGTAATCGGACTTCGTCACTTTGACGTACAGCTTGTCGGCGGTATCGTTTTACATCAGGGCAGAATTGCCGAGATGAAAACAGGTGAAGGTAAAACACTTGTTGCTACCCTTCCCGCATATCTTAACGCACTTACCGGCGATGGCGTTCACATCGTAACCGTTAACGACTACCTTGCAAAGCGTGACTCCGAGTGGATGGGTAAGGTTTACCGTTTCCTCGGTCTTACAGTTGGTCTTATCGTTCACGAAAAGAACAACGCTCAGCGTCAGGAAGCATATAACTGCGACATTACTTACGGTACAAATAACGAGATGGGCTTTGACTATCTGCGTGACAATATGGTTCAGTATAAAGAGCAGAAGGTACAGAGAGGCCACGTTTTCGCTATCGTCGACGAGGTTGACTCCATCCTTATTGATGAGGCGCGTACTCCTCTTATCATCAGCGGTAAGGGCGACCAGTCAACAGACCTCTACCGTCAGGCTAACGTATTTGCAAAGACTCTTAAGATGGTCAAGGTTGCAAAGACCGACGACAAAGAGGATATCGAAGATAATTACGACGGCGACTACATCGTAGACGAAAAGGCTAAGACCGCAACCCTTCTTAAGAGCGGTCAGGAAAAGGCTGAAAAGTTCTTTGCAGTTGACGACCTCACCTCTATCGAAAACACAACCCTTCGTCACCACATCGACCAGGCTATCAAGGCTCACGGTGTTATGACACGCGATATCGACTACGTTGTAAAAGACGGTCAGGTTAAAATCGTTGACGAGTTCACCGGTCGTATTATGGAAGGACGTAGATATAACGAGGGACTTCACCAGGCTCTCGAAGCTAAAGAGGGCGTAAAGGTTGAGCACGAGAGCAAGACACTTGCAACAATTACCTTCCAGAACTACTTCCGTCTTTACAAAAAGCTTTCGGGTATGACCGGTACTGCTGTTACCGAGGCTCCCGAGTTTGACGAAATCTATAAGCTCGACGTTGTTGAGATTCCGACTAACAAGCCGCTTATCCGTGAGGACAAGCCGGATGTTATCTTCCAGACCGAAAACGGCAAGCATCACAACGTTATCAATCAGATTAAAGAGTGCCACGAAAAGGGTCAGCCCGTTCTCGTTGGTACAATCAGCATCGAAAAGAGTGAGCATCTCTCAAAGCTTCTTAAAAAAGAGGGTATTGAGCACAACGTCCTCAACGCTAAGAACCACGAAAGAGAAGCTGCTATCATCGCTCAGGCCGGTAAGTACGGCGCTGTAACCATCGCTACAAACATGGCTGGTCGTGGTACCGATATTATGCTCGGCGGTAACGCAGAGTTCCTCGCAAAGGCTCAGATGAAGAAGATGAAGTTCACCAACGAGCAGATTGACGAGGCTACAGGCTTTGCCGAGACTGACGACGAGGACATCCTCAAGGCAAGACAGACATTTATCGAGCTTGAGGCTCAGTATAAAGAAGAAATCAAAGAAGAAGCTGACAAGGTACGCGAAGCAGGCGGTCTGTTCATCCTTGGTACAGAGCGTCACGACGCTCGCCGTATCGACAACCAGCTGCGCGGACGTTCAGGTCGTCAGGGCGACCCGGGCGCAAGCCAGTTCTTCCTCTCTTGTGAGGACGACCTTATGCGTCTGTTCGGCGGCGACAGAATGCAGCTTATGATGGCTAAGCTCACCGACGACGAGAATATGCCTATCGAATCCAAGTTTATCACCAAGACTGTTGAATCTTCACAGAAGAAGGTTGAGGGCAGGAACTTCGGTATCCGTAAGAATACGCTTCAGTACGACGACGTTATGAACCGTATGCGTGAGCTTATCTACACTCAGCGTGACCAGGTGCTTGACGGACTTGACCTTACAGATACTATCCTTAAGATGCTCGACCAGAACATCGAGGAGAACGTTAACAACTACCTTTCGGGCGAAACTAAGGACGACTGGAATGTCGAGGGTCTCCGCGAAAAGTATAAGTCATGGCTTATCTGTGACGACGACGACTTTAAGGACGTTGAGGAGCTTAATCCCGTTGATGTTACCGAGCTTCTTCAGGAGCGCGGCAGAGCAAGACTTGAGGAGAAAAAGATTATCCTCGGCGACGATATGTTCGGCGAGTTCGAGAGAATGATTCTCCTCAGAAATGTTGATACCTACTGGATGGACCACATCGACGCTATGGAGGACCTCAAGAGAGGTATCCACCTTCGTTCTTACGCTCAGCGTGACCCGGTAGTTGCTTACCGTATGGAATCCTACGATATGTTCGAGGAAATGACCGCTATGATTCGTGAGGATACGGCTAAGATGATGCTTACCCTTATGCCTCGCCATAAGGCAGATGTTCAGAGAAGGGCTGTTGCAAGAGTTACCTCAACCTCGTCAAGCGAGACCGACTCTAACGCTAAGCAGGTTACTGTCCGTAAGGAAAAGAAGATTGGTCCTAACGACCCATGCCCATGCGGAAGCGGCAAGAAGTATAAGAAGTGCCACGGCGCTCCCGGCTGCACGACTCCGATTGACGAGCCGATTGAGGACTAATATATAATGTAATAAAATATAGGGGGCTGATTTCAGCCCCTTATTTATTGCAAAAAAATATTGACAAATAACAATGATAGTGCTATAATCACTTTTGCACTTAAAAACTTTAAAGCGATAAAGTGAGGAGATTATTATGCCACAGCGTAAAGGTAATTTAATGTCCGTCAGGGACGATGTTAAGGTCGTGGACGCGACTATAAGAGACGGCGGACTTTGCAATAATTTTGCATTTTCGGACGAGTTCGTGACCGAGCTTTATAAAACTAATATCCGCAGCGGCGTTGACTATATGGAGTTTGGCTACAGGGCGAGCAAAAATATGTTCGACCCTAAGGAGCACGGAAAGTGGAAATTCTGTGACGAGGCGGACATCAGGGCGATTGTCGGCGAGAACATCAGCGACCTTAAGATTGCCGTTATGGCGGATGTCGGCAGATGCGATTATAAGACCGATTTTATCCCCAAGTCCGAGAGCGTTATTGATATGGTGCGCGTTGCGTGCTATATTCACCAGATTCCCGCAGCCGTTGATATGATTGAACATTTTCACTCTCTCGGCTACGAAACGACCTGTAATATTATGGCTATTTCTACGGCGAATACCGAGCAGGTTGACGACGCGCTTACCCAGCTTTGTGAGTCGAGCGTTGACGTAATCTACCTTGTTGACAGCTACGGCTCGCTGTTTCCCGAAAACGCGGGCGAGCTTGCCGCTAAGTATTCAGCATTTGCCGAAAAAGCGGGCAAAAAGGTCGGCTTCCACGCGCACAATAACCAGAATCTGGCGTTTGCCAACACTATCGAAACGCTGTCGTACGGCTTTTCGTACCTCGACGCTACGGCTATGGGTATGGGCAGAGGCGCCGGAAACTGCGCGACCGAGCTGCTTCTCGGCTTCCTTAAGAACCCTAAGTATAATCTTTACAGCCACCTCGTTTTCCTCGAAAACTATATGATTCCGCTTAGAGAAAGCGGCGTAACCTGGGGCTTCGATTTGCAGTATATGTTCACCGGTCAGTTAAACTGCCACCCGCGCCCGGCGATGGCGTTCACCACCGAAGGCAGAAACGACTACAGCGAATTCTACAAATCCCTGCTTGATAATGTCTAAAAAAACACACCGCAACTCGGTTGAGTTGCGGTGTTAATTTATTGTTTGAGCGAAGCGAGTAACCATAAGCTCATAGCTCACAGCTCTCGGCTCATAGCTTACAGGAAATGCGCTCTGAGCTCGTCGCCTGATTTTGCGCTGAGGTATGCGGGTGCGATGTCAAATACTGTCTTTGCGCCGGTCATGCCCTCGTTATTCATTCTGTACGCAGCGCGAGCGTATGCGATAATTACCGAGCCTGTGAACTCGGGGTTGGAATCAAGCTTAAGGCTGTATTCGATAACGTGCTTTGTGCCCTCGCTTGTGGTGCCCGAATAGATTACCGAGCCACCGTGCGGAAGTCCGCTGTGGTCGCGCGCCATCTCGTCAGCAGAGATAAAGTGAACAGTGGTGTCGTAATCCGCAAAATAGTTTGGCATAGTTTTAATCTCGTTTTCAATCCTTGCAAGGTCTGCGCCGTCCTCGGCAACAACAAAGCACTCTCTTGTGTGCTTCTCACGAGTGGTAAGCTCCGGGTCAGCGCCGCTTCTTACCTTATCGAGTGCAGCGGGTACGGGGATTGTGTACTGGCGGCAGTCGATAACGCCGTCAATTCTTCTAACAGCGTCCGAGTGGCCCTGGCTTACGCCCTTGCCCCAGAAGGTGTAGTCCTTGCCGTTCGGCAAAACAGCGCTCGCGTACAGTCTGTTGAGCGAGAACATACCCGGGTCCCATCCGCTCGAGATAATTCCGATTTTGCCCGCAGCCTTTGCAGCCGCGTCAACATTAGCGAAATGCTCCGGAATCTTTGCGTGCGTGTCAAACGAGTCGATAACATTATAAAGCTTTGCAAACTTAGGTGTCATTTCGGGGAGGTCGGTTGCGCTGCCGCCGCAAATGACAAGCACATCGATATCCTCGTTGCCCTTTTCAAGCTCTGCAACGCTCTTTACCGCAGCGTCGCTGTTGATTTTAAGAGTTTCGGGAGCTCTTCTTGTATATACCGCAACAAGCTCCATATCGTCGTTCATTTTTACCGCAGCCTCAACGCCTCTGCCAAGGTTGCCGTAGCCTAAAATACCAATTTTAATACTCATAATAATCCTCCTTAGAAATATTAACATTACTATTATATATAAAGATTGAAAATTTTTCAACAAAAAAATAAAAAAACGGAAGGATTAAATCCTCCCGCTTCTGCTAAAGATATTTTCTGATGTCGTTTGTGAGCTGAAGCTCAAGGTTAACGAGCCTTTCGCAGATGTCGCGCGACTTTTCGTCGGCACTTTTGTACTGGTTAAAGTACCTGCTAAGCGACTTTACGCCCATATTGCAGCCGTCGGTCATAAGGTCGGCTATGGTCGCGTCGCTGTTGTCGGCGAGCATTTTTGCGCCGGTTTTAATTCGGCTCATACTCTTAGCCATCGGGTTCGGGTTTTTGCCGTCGTCCTCGTGTAAACCGAGAAGCTGACCTACCTCCATACCGAGCTCTTGGTGCTTTAGCTTACACTGCTGGAGCAGTTTTTTAAAGTTTGCGTCCTCCACGCGGTCAACCACATCGTCGATTGAGTCAACGCCCATTTTAATACCCGCGTCGCACTCCCTCAGGAGCTTTACGGTGTCGCCGTCGCGTCCTGCATATTCCTGCATAATTTTACCACCTTTATTATTAGTAGTATTATTTTGCACAAAACAATTAAAAGTATTCACCAATATTAAAAAACGACGCGGCATTGCCTTAACCCTTGTTTTGAAGCCGTTATAGCGGAAAAGAGCATTTCAAAATCTGTTAAATCCCTTAGTTGCCCACCCTTTAACCGTGTCGTTTTTGGCACCCACTCGTCCAAACATATTCCGTGATTAAAGCATTTTGCAAGCAAAATACTAACAATCACTTCATATGTTTCTCCTCTCCGCGCAAAATTTCGCTTCGCTGCTTTTTGCGCGGTCTAAGCTTATGTCCAATATTAAAAGCCATCCCCAAAGGATGGCTTTTAATATTGGCACCCACGATTGGATTCGAACCAACGGCCTACCGCTTAGGAGCAAGGCTCAGCAACAATTTTTTCGGCAGTAAAAAGCCTCAAAAAGCACTGTTTTTCACGGTTTTTTACCTGTGAGCGAATCCATTATTTTGCTAATAATCATCAGATGTTTTCAAACTGTTTTATATGTTCCAATTAGCAGGTTTTTAGCAACCTTTAATATTCGGGGACATTAACAAAGTTCAATTTGATACTGTGTTTTTATCATATAACATCACATTGTATCACTTTGATTCGTCATTTGAATTGTATCACAAACAAAAGGAAAAGTACACACCTTTTTCACAAACTCTTAAAGGGTGTGTACTTTTATGTATCAGTTAGAACTGGTTAAGGTTTTAACCAACTCTAACATCTGTGGGTTTTCCAAAAGTTTTTTAATCAGTTCAGCGTTTTCCTCTGTTAAACTCGGAACCGATGGAGCAGCATCTGTCGGGCTGTAAAATGCCTTTTCCATTCTTTGAGCGTTCAGCATCCTGTCATCGTCCAAAATGTGTGAATATCGGTCTGTAACCATTGACGCTTGAGCGTGTCCTGAATCGCCCTGAACGGATTTAATATCGCCGCCATTCAGTTTTAATTTGTATGTTACTGAGGAGTGTCTTAAACTGTGAAAGACAACTTTCGGAAGGTTATTATCACTAATGAGCTTTGAGAAAGCCCGATTTATAACGCAATGTTGAATAGGTCTGCCGCTTGTGTTGCAGAATACGAGATTGAAGTCTTGAAATTCATCGCCGAACAATTCTTTTATCTCCTGCACCTCGTCATAGCGTTCACGAAGCATATATGCTACCGTTTTTGGTAAGAACACTTTGCGGACAGAGGTTTTCGTTTTTGGAGTTTTTAACAGCAATACCGTGTTTGTGCATTTAAGCACAGCCGGAAATTTCAGCATTACATCTTTATCTGATAAGAAGTCCATAGATGAGCGATTAACTCTCTGTAATTCCTTGTTGACAAAGATGTGCGCTGTGCCGTTTTCAATGCTTGTTTCAGATACATCTATGCAGTCCCAAGTTAAGCCAAGCAACTCGCCTAAGCGAAGGCAGCAAGCAAACGCCAATGAGATTGCAAGTTTAAGCATATCATCATCACAAACATCAAGTGCCTTGTGAATAGTATCCATATCCCATATCTCACGCTCTTCGCAAGCTGCTTTTGGAACGGTTGCATTTTCACAAGGGTTTTTCTGAAGCATATCCCACTTGCAAGCCTGTTCAAATACGCTATGTAAGAGTTTATGGATTTTAACAACCGTATGAGTAGTTACAAATTCCGTGCGAGCCCTGCGACAGTTTGTTGAAACCGCTTCAGTTACTAACAATTCCTGATAGAAATTGTTCATCGCTCTGGTGGTAATATTCGTAATCTTAATGTGTCCGATCAACGGCTTAATATAATTGTTATATAAAGCAACATTATGTTCGTGGGTTGTCATTGACCACTTTGTTGCACCATAAATTTTGAAGTATTCTTCCATTAAATCAGATAAAGTATCAGATGTCGGAATTACAAAAGTGTTATTGTTCTGCTGATATTCAATCTCTGTTTTTCTCTTTTTTGCATCCGAAAGTTTATCATAGGTTTCCCATTTCTGCTTCTTTGCACCGGAAGCATCGGTGTATGAATAAACAACGGAGTACTTATTTTTTCGGGTTACTATTGAAGCCATTATTACACCTTCCCTTCATATAACCAACTCTCAAAGCTGGATATTGGTATCAAATATCCATGTGCAGTTCTGTAACTCTTAAAGCAATTATTTTTAATAAGAGCATATACTGCATTTTTTGATACACCTAAAATCTTCGTGATTTCAGGAACTGAGTACATCGTTTTCATTTGAATCCTCCTCATCAATTATATTAAAGATTTCCTCAATAGGACCATTTAACCATAAATCAAAACTTCTTTTAGGAATTACTATTTGTCCACCGACTTTTAATGTTCTGAAATAATTTGCATTAACTAATTCGTATGCTTTGGTGCGACCAATTCCTAACATAATCATTATTTCATTCACAGAATACACTTGTCTTTCTATTTTTGAAGCCATTTGTATTTCTCCTTTAGTTATCCATAATATTTATACATCCAAGTTTCCTTGTATTCGGCATACCATTTCTCAAAATCATCTTTTTTGACTCTGTATCCCTTTTGCGTATGTACGGCGGGAATCTGTCCTTTACTGACTCGTTCCCAAATGCGACCAACCGATTTTCCCGTTATTTCGCTAATATCCCTTAATGTGTAATACTCGATATTAGACGGCGGCGGTCCGTTTACCTTTTTGTAAGCCGTCTGACTGTTGTACCACTTTTCAAAACTATCAACCATAATTCGCATTTTGCCTTGAATGGTAACAACCTCAAACCAACCTTTGTGCAGCAGATAATAGGAATCTGTTTTTTTGAGTCCCAGCATATCTGCCATTTCTTTGACTTTCATGCTTTTCTTGTTCATAAGCAACCTCCCTTATCATTTTGATGTAATGATAAGGGATTGTAGCTAATTTGTTAATTATGCGATTTTTCAATTCGCATATTCGACAGAAGGAGTTTCTTCATCTGCACCGTTCAGCCATAAATCAAAGCTTCTTTTGGGTACTACAATTTGTCCCCCAACCTTCAGTGTTCTAAAGCAATTTGATTTAACTAATTCGTAGGCTTTTGTTTTTCCAATACCTAACAAAACAGTAATGTCATTTACTGTATAAACCTGTTTTTCAATCATTGTTTTTTCTTTCCTTTCTATCAATTATTCTGTAATCATATCCCATTCGTTGCTGACAATATGTGCAAACATCTTTTTCGGTTTGAAATTTATCAATTCTGCGGATGATATAGTTGTGTGTTTCAAAGAAGTTACTCAGGCAAGTAGGGCACAGACACGCTTCAAAGGTCTTTTTACGACTTTTTCGGGTTAGTCCTATACTTATCGCTAACGCACGGTCAACCTGCCTCATAAAGTCCCTTGTAGCCATTCCTACGAAACCTCGCAAGCTGTCTTTACTGATTGTTGTTAATTGTTCGGCAAGAAGCATAGAATCTTCCGTTAATCCAAACTGTTTTCCGATATAAACATGGGTAGGCATATAGAATTTTTTAGGTACGCTTGTAATCGGTACAACTATTAATGTCGGGCTATAAAAATTGCCTGTGTCGTTCTGAACAATCATAATAGGTCTTGTTCCGCTTTGAACGGAACCCGTTGTTGCACCCAAGTCATAGTAAAAAATACTGCCTCGTTTGATTAAATTCTGATTTTCCATTTTACACCTCCGTATTATTTGAAAGTGCAAATACCCATTCGGAACAAATGAGTGCTATGTAATATCGTCTGTTAATCTCAGACTATTTCTAAAATGAAACTAACAAACGGATACGCACAACATTTGTCCTCGACACCCCTTGTGCAAGTGAATATCACTTGGGAAGTCGTCAGCAGGCAGAGTGCTAATCTGCTCCACGGGAATTTCACCCCTCCGAGGTTCTCTCCGAGCCGTATGGAATAAACCGTCATCGTTCATTGTCCTTACGGGAGTACCATTATCCTTCCAACTGTCATCGCCATATAAGCTGCGGGCTTATACATATATGTGTCTTTATCGCTCGCTCTCAAGGAGAGGTCTTGGCGTGGCACATAAAGTGGCTTGTCCTTTTTCAGAGAACATTGGAATTGATGTTACTGACGAATGGGTATTCACTTTTCAAGGTTCGTGAAGAGGATGGAAAACAACCCCTTCACTTGAAGCCACGAAAAACGGAAAATACAAGCCACTTTTAGAAATATTTTTTAATTTTTTTGAATATTCTTCTTAAGCGACACGAAATTGCCTGCTGGGTAACGCCTTCTTTTTGAGCAACTTGCACCTCAGTTAGACCATTAACATAGAGGTCTTTAAGTAAAGCTTTTTGAGAATCCGATAAGTAATTAAATGCAGAATGTAATCTTTCAACATTGCTTATTTCTTTTTTACCGAGCAAGGCTTCTATATTTAGATCATCAACCGCAAGCCATTCATAATCATCAATGCCATTATTAAGCGTTGAATGACGCCGAGTTTCTTTATGTTCGTTGTTTCGCTCCTTTCGGTCAAGTTCCTTTAGGACCTCGCCCCATTCATCACTTATTTCAATTTGTTCCGTACCAGAAACAGTTATGTATTCATATATCATTTGTAATCTCCTTTGAATTTTGAATTTTGGTTGTTTATTCAAAATTCGGAGATTACGGATATTTAGCTATGTACGGTAGCCAAAACTCAAACATTGTTGCCCTTTCTACAAATTTCGCAGGACAACGAAATAGGAGCCTGACGAAAAATCGTCAGGCTCCTATCTTATGATGATGCGCTGTACATATAATTTAATAAGTGTTAATTGAAAACTTGTTTTTACATTTATAGCATTTTAGTACTATACCTATTCTATTATTCGACATATAACTGATGTTTTCAGTAGATTCCACATCACAAAGTCTTGCACCACAAATAGGACAATGAATTTTCTTTGTATTATGTGAATTGGTTTTTGATAGTGTTATCATGTATAGTTTTGTTCTCTGGTTGTGAACATAATTGTTGAAAAATATATCCCAAAACAGGGATATATTTCCTTAAACTATTTTTCGCTGGAATTTAACAAAATCTTTTTTCTAATATTTGCTATCTCATCTTTATTGTTTATAATATAAAAACTTATATCTGCCGGTAAATGAAAGTCGTTATCTTTTTTAGACTTGGATTTTGCTGCACTATCAAAAAAATCCATCTGCTCTGATTTATTTAGGCTTAGAGCTGACGCAATACATAGCAAGGATCTATCGTTTGGAGCAGGTTTTTTATTGTTTTCAATATCTGAAAGATATGGATAACCAAGGCTGACCAATTTTGATAAATCTCGTAAAGTAAGATCGTTTTTTAATCTAAGCGCTTTTAAACAATCGCCAAATTCCATTCTATAATAATTTGTAATTCAATATTCTTCCAAATAAAACTGAAATTGTTTCAAGTAAGATTGCAAAAATCATTGAACTTATTATAGTTTTATTGACATGGCACTTAATAAGTATAATAAGAGTAGATAAGAAGAATACTAATACTAAAAACGTTAGTACTTTAAATCTTTTTTTCTCAAGAACATTGAGTTTCTTTTGAGGAGTATCAGCAGGGGCAAACATTAACAAAAGAATACAACATATAGAAAAAGATATTATGAAAACATTTATATCAAAGTAATCAGAGTGCTTTATCCCAATCATGCTAAACAAAAATGAAGATAGTGTTATAATTTGACAATGCATTTCCGTTTTAGCGTGAAAACCTCCAGCAAATCTATGCAGAATGAAGAAAGTGAAATAAAAAACAATGCTCTGAATAATGATATGTAGTGCAATTCCAATTAGTAAACAGTAGAGTGCTAAAAATGACTCTGAAATAATAATAAAAAGTCCGTAGTGATATAATTCCAAGTCATCAGGGTTTATTTTGTTTTGATTAACAATTGTTCTTGCCAGATGTGCAGAAAGTTTATTTATCATTGTTCTTTTTAAATTTTTTATACTGCTTTGGCAATTTAGGTTGAAATGCAACTGTTGTATTTGTTGAATTAGCATCGACCTTTACCGAGAAATTAATAAAGTTTATTGCTTTTTCAAAAATCTTTTTAGACATACTTATACCTCCTTTCGAGTTAGTTATAATTCTTTTATTATTAGTATTCAAGTCAATTGATAAAAGATTAGTTAATAATCATCCAAAATGTTTAAATTTTAAATCACCTTTAAAAAAACAAAAAAGAATTTAAAATAATTTCAAATTTGGTTTTATGTTTTGAAATCCCATTATATTCCATTGGGCTCTTTTTAATGATAGAATTGTTATGAGGTGATGAGAATACATGAGAATTAGTAACAATGAAATAATAGGCAACAGACTCTCTATGTTTCGAAAAAAAGAAGGAATCACCCAATCAGAACTTAGTGAGAGAATTAATCTTTCAGTAACAGAAATCTCAAATCTTGAATGCGGGAAAAATAATCTGTCTTATTCGGCGTTAATAAATATTTGTAATGTTTTAGATATTTGTCCTTGTCAACTCTTGTCAGGTGCAATAAAAGAACGTGTTGATGATAATATTATTGATCTGGTTAGAGAACTAAATTCAAAAGAACAACAAACACTATACACATTACTTTTGTCTTACTTTGACAGCAAAAACTTATGAAATATTTGAAATATGAATTGTTATATGTTATATTTAAACTCAAGGCTACTATGCTTTGAGTTTTTTTATGGTGGTGAATTCTTTGACTATTAATGCTTTGATTTGTGATGATGAGTATAGCTGTATCAATGAAATATCGCAATATTTAGTAAAATACTGCAAAGAACACAATATAACTTATTCTTATGACTGCTTCAATTCGGCCGAAGATGCAATAAACTCAAATACCACCTATAATATCGCTTTTTTGGATATTGAAATAGGAAGTATTACTGGTTTGGATATTGCCAAAAAGCTTAAAAATAATAATAAAAATATAATAATATTCTTTATCACTTCTTATGAGAAATATATCGACGACGCGGCAGATTTATTTGCATTACGCTTTTTACAAAAACCGCTTGATTATTCAAGATTTTATAGCGGATTAGATAAGGCAATTGAGTTGATTAATGAAGATATTGTCAAATTCTATTTAAAAGATGAAAATAAAATTATTAGATTAAAATCAAACAAGATTATTTATATAGAGACCTTAAACCACAAAACGAAAATTGTAACAATTACAAAAACTTATTATTCATCAAAACTTATTGATGAATGGGAAAAAGACTTAACACATACAAGTTTTTCACGAGTTCATAAAAGTTATATATTAAATATGGATTATGTTAGTGAGTATCAAAGAGATCAAGTAAAGTTAACAGACGGAAGTTTTGTTCCAATTTCGTATAGAAAACAAGCACAATTTAGAAAGGTGTTCTATCAGTATTTAAAGAGGAGAAAATAGATGGTTTCTTATTTGTTTAATGTATTGCTCCAAACAATTGAGTGTATAGTATGCTTTTCTTTTTATGAAAATATAACAAGTCTTGATAAAAAATACTATAAACGATTAACTGTAATGTTTACTAGTTATTTGATAATGTGTTTTTTTAATCTCGCCTTTAACTATAATATAGTTGTTAATACACTTGTTATGGTTGTTTTTCATTTTTTGTTTTCTTACTTTTTGTATAAGCAAAGCATTAAATTCTCAGTAATATATTCAGTATTAATCACGAGCCTTGTTACAATAACAGAATTAAGTACTGTAAATCTATTAGCAATTGTTTTTCAAACTGATACATATGAGTTTATAGAAAATACGCTTGGTTATGTTTTGTTAATTGTTTTTAGTAAGTCTTTTATGTATATAATACTAATAATTATTGGGAACATAATAAATAAACACAATTCTGGTGAAAGAGCAAATCTAACTTATTTGTTATATCCTATTTCGTTATTAATTGTTTTAACATTATTCACCATGATTTCTCATGATTACAATTTAAGTGATAAGACAAAATTGATAATGTCTATTAGTATAATAATTTTTACTTTTTCAGTAATACTAACTTGCTTATTACAGCAAAAATATGCAAAGAATGAGAAAGAATTGTTCGAGTTAAAATCTTTACATCAGCAGCAAGAGCTTGATAAAACATATTTTGATTTATTAGAACATCAAAACAATGAACTGCAAATGTTTGTTCATGATACAAAAAAGCACCTTGCAAATTTATATGATTTGTATGACAATGCAAATGATGCACGCAATTACATAAAATCACTGGTTAAAGATATTGATGAAGCAAATCAAATAGGAAAAACTTCAAACCGACTTCTTGATTTAATAATTAATAAATATGACTTTTTATGTAACCAAAGCAATATATCTTTTGAAAAAAACATTCATAAATCCAATTTGAATTTTATTTCAGATAACGATTTAACAGTAATTTTCAACAACCTTTTAGATAATGCGATTGAAGCTGCAAAGTTGTGTAATAATAAATACATATCTTTAAGTATAAATCAAGTCGAAAATATTATGCTTATTGATTTACTAAATTCTTGCTATACACCTCCTGTTTCACAAAAAAATGTATTACTTACAACAAAAAAAGAAAAGAGCATTCATGGATATGGATTTAAAAGCATAACAAAAGCTGTCAAAAAGTATTCAGGTGATATAGAATGGGAATACAAATCAGATAAAAAAGAATTCTTAGTATCAATTATATTTACTGTAGCAAACAAATAAACTATTAAAATGATTAAAGGCACAGGGCTTTCCTGTGCCTTTTGTGCATTTTGGAACTAAAACCAATACACTTTTGAATAAACTATTTAATTTAAAATGAAATTATATTAAGGTTGTTCTGACAATGAAAAAAGATAGTCTTGGAGGGGATAAAATATTATTTAACCAACATAATATCCAACATGAAAAGATTTGAAAAGGAGAACAAAAATGAAAAACAAATTATTTAAAATGATTTCTTTGTTCATGGCTGTTGTGATGGTAACGACAATTATTCCCATTGGGACATATGCCAACGACAGCAAAGAATCCTCATCTGATTCTGTTACTGTTTTGGATGAAAAAGAGATTGAAATCGAATGCGAAATTGAAAGCAAGCGAACAGAGAGTTCTAAAACCTTTTTAACATCAGATGGTTATTTTTATCAGGTGTCCGCAGCAGTTCCTATTCATGAAGAAGTCAATGGAACTTGGGAGGATATTGATGAAGTTGATGAATCATCTGTTGAAAATGCGCAAGATGCCAGTGCACTTGTATCAGAACTCGCTGAACGCAGAGAATTAGATGAGCCAACAAGATTAAGCGATCAGGAAGGTCTTATTCTATTAAGTAATGGCAATTATTCGCCTAAAAAAATAGCCGGACTTGGTGTAACACAGAATGGTATAAGGAGTTGTATCTATGCCAAACCTACAATTAATACGGACAAATCTGTTTTTATTTCTAATTCAACATTAACTATCAATACCGGGACAGTATCAACCGCAAATAACACCAACAAACTGGAGATTTACAGACTGATAAATGATTTAATTAGTGTTGAAAATGTCGAGCTTCAATATTACAACAATGTTATTCTTGATACAGATTTTGTAGGCAGCGACAGCAGTTGGAACTTTGATATAACTTCCTATATGAGAAACACTTCACTAGGAATATATGCAAATACTGGTCTTGCTTTTGTTCCTTCATATAGCAACACTAATATTGATGTTAATAGTATGACTCTTAACATTTTGTATCGTGAACTCGGTGAAATTGACGGTAAATTTGAATCTGAGTCAGTAGACCTTGGAAGAGCAGGAACTCTATACTTAAACGATTATTCTTGTAACCCTGTCATCGTAAGAAATGACCTAAGTATATTTGATGAGCTTGAACCTGCTAATGTTCAAACCATCATTAATCAATCCGCCATTGATGAATATGAAGCGGATGGAGTAAATACAAGAATTAATTATTATAGTACTCTTCAGTATTCTTCAGGAAGCAATGAATATTACTGGAAAAACTGTGAGGGAAACTATATTTACTTTGTTTATGAGACCTCTTCTTCATATAAAGGATATGATAATTCTGGACATACTTTTCTTTTGACAAAGGGAAATAATCCAACAGATTTCGCCAATATTACAATTACGTCAGATAAAGATGATTACACTTACTCATTTGAAACTTATGATGGTAAGGGTTATGTAAATGAAATTGAAGATAAGTATGGAAATACCATTCAGATTTCATATACAAACGGCATTCTTAATGAGGTCTTTGATGGCTCCAACAGAAAATTTTCATTTAATTATGATAATTCTGATATGCTTGAAAGCATAAGTGTTAGTTACCTTAACAATAATTCCACTTATTCTGCCGTTACCATTAACAATGAACCAGTTGTAATTAACTATTCATACGACAATAATGGTCGTTTGTCATCTGTAGAATACCCTGATGACTATACGGTTGTATATCAGTACGACAACAATGGAAGACTGTCTCTTGTAAAATCATATGAAGATACAGAAATGACAGTTGAACTCAAAGAATTGTCTCTGTCATACTACAATTATACATCCAGTTCAAATTTGATTTCCGGTTTTACATTGAAAAATCATGGTAACACAGCAAAGTCTATTTCTGTTAATTCTCCGTTGAACAGCCCATTAAAACGTTCACTTCAGAATAACACTGATAATACCGAAAAAATCGTAAAATATGATGCAAATGCAGAGTTGCTTTATTGTAAGGATTATAACGGACAAGAGTATTATCTCGATTATTCAGATGGAACTGTTGAAAGTCTTTTGCCAATAGATGAAAACAGCACAAATCTGGTGAGTAATGGTGACTTTGAATCAGGTACTAGTGGATGGACTATTCCGAGTAGCACCAACACATCGGATGCAAGTATTTCCAATGCACCGGGTTCACTGACAAATAACGCTCTTAAAATGAGGTCTCTTTATGATGAAATCTCAACTACAAGAAATGTTACTGTAAGCAGAAACACTAAGTATGTTGTGTCCTGCAATGCGATTTGCACTCAAACATTACCATTTAAAGATGATAGGTTTTATTCCATAACTGTCTTAAACGGAACAACTGTTTTAGGTAAATATGTTTTCGATTATACTCAAACTGATAATTGGCAGTCTTGCAAATTTGTCGTTTCAGTTCCGAATACAACATCAATTAAGATTTCATTAAACTGTTGCGGTTTAAATGAGTATTGCTATTTTGACGATGTATCAGTATATAAAGCAACAGATACAAATAATATTGCTGTTTCAGATGGAACGCTTATATCTGCATACGAAACTGTGCCAAATGAAAATAATGGAACAATTGCTTCTATTGTAAAAGTTGGTGATGTTGAAAGTAACTGGTTAGGCAAGGATTATTCATACGATGATTCAAACTATATCGAATTAATCGATGATGAAGGTAAAAAAACATATTACAATTATAATGATACTAATGGTTTGTTAGAGAGTAAAGGTAAAAACAGTAATTCTTCGAACAACACCCAATACACTTATAGTGGCATTGGGGCATTGGTAGCCGTTCAACAAGCAATTACAAATCTTAATGAAGCTAATCCTACGAATCAGCAAACCACTTATTCATATGATGATGATTTAATTAAATCAATTACTCACAACGGTTACACATATGATTATGAATATAATAATAAAAACCAGATTGTAAATATTAAGGTATCAGAAACCGAGAACAATGAAGAAGAAACATTTTATTCTGTTTCATATGAATATGATAATGACCAAATTGGTGTTGTCGAATTTGGAAACGGCGGAACAATTACTTATGAATACGATGGTGATAAAATAACCTCGGTTGTTTATGATAACGGGGAAACCGGGAACGATAACCAAACATTTGAATATGAATACGAATATGACGAAGCAAATAAAGTTTCAAGAATCATTGATCATGTAGCAAATACTGTCACTACATATAATAGTAATGGTTGTGTAATTTCAAAAAACAATGAAACAATCTATTCAAACACGGGAAGCAAGGTATATTTGTTTAATGATTCATTTAATTATTCAAGTTCAAATTCTACAAGCAATAATATTAAAACATTTACTGAGTCGTTCTCAGCTTCGTTGCTGGGACCCAATGTTGATGTTCAAACTTCTACAGATTCATTAGAAAGGATAGTCTCAAGTCAAATTACAAATAAAGGGAATTTGAATCGTTCTACCCATTATCGTATGTCGACAGGCACAGGTTATGTGTCTGGTCAAAGCGGTAGAGAAACTTCTCTTGTTAACAATTATTCAGTTAATATTAGCAAGAGAAACAATATCGGCTCGAATTATGGTAACACTCGCATGACGAGAGAATGGAACTATAAATATGACGATGTTGGACGAATTACTTCTGTGTTCAGGAAGTATTCCAGTAATGTTACTGCATCAGGAAGCAACCCCGCCTCATATTCGTACAATGAAGGCAATTTAGCATATTACTACCAGTATGATAACGGCGGCGAGATATCGCTTGAATTAGATTTAATAAATAATATTGCGATTAAATATGCATATGATGCAGGTGGAAACCTAAAGTCAAAGACGAAGTATTCAATAAGCTCTAGCAATTATTCCTATAATTATAATGATGATTCAATTACCGTAACTCTTCCAAACAACGGAACCGCCACAAATTATTCATATTCTAATAGCGGTGTGACCGACTTTTTAACAAGTTTTAGGAATAATGCAATTTCATATGACCTTTCAGGAAATCCGATTAATTATAGTGCAAATACTATTAACAATTCTAACGTAACAGGAACAATGACTTGGAATGGTAATTTGCTCACTTCGTTTGATGACGGTGACCGTTATTACGAATATACTTATGATGGCGACGGAAGAAGAACATCAAAAATTATGTATGATGGTGACGAACGTGTTATTCCAAAATCAATCATCGAATATGTTTGGAACGGTGATGTGATGGAGGGTTATCGCACCAGATACTACGGCGCTGAAAGTGGGGACCCAGAAGATTACGTTCTTAATTGGGACAAAGTTGTCAAATTGATATACAGCGATGGCAATCTTGTTGGCGCTAGTGTTATTGCGAACGAGAACAATACTTATAGCAATGAGTGGTCTGAATACTTTGATTGGGAAGAATCCTCAAATTACACATTCGTAAGAGACGGAAAAGGCAATATCACAGATATTTATGATGCTAATGAAAAGGTAGTCGTTTCTATTTCTTATGATGCTTATGGAAATATGACACAGAATTATTCCGGTTCATTCATTCAAGAACTCAATCAGATGGAAGCTGGCGGCACAGTAGTTGAGCAAATTCTAGTAGCTATAATTAAAGCCGCACTTTTAAGCGTATATCTTGAGGGTATGTTCTTAAGCATTGAACAGGGATATGACGGTTATATATTCGATAAAGAAACGGGTCTGTATTATGGTCAAGAAAGATACTATTGTCCTTCTTGGGGCAGATTCTTGAACGCAAGTGATCCAATGACACTAACCGAGAATATGGGCAGTGCATATAATTCAAACCTTTTTAACTATTGCAATAATGACCCTATTAACAATATTTCTGCTACCGGCTTTAATGCTCCCTGTACAGTAATAAGTAACAGTATTATTCCTCAGATAATCGAAAGCAGTTCTTCTAATTTGTTAAGCGAAAGCCGCTCAACAGCAAAATCGGTCGGTGAGATTGAAACATCCCTTAATACTTTAGGCTTACAGTTGTCAACAACGACTGATTCAGATGTTATCGAGTATTGGGACGACACTTTAAACAATAACAGCAATACAGTTGATACTGCCTATGGATTGAACTATATGGATTCCGTAATATCCAAAAACACTTCATCAGTGACATCGTATTCCGTTATTAATCAAAATACACCTTATAAGGTAGCATATGCTATCGAATAAAACTATTTAACCATTATGCCCTTCGGGGCATAATGGTGTTTGAGAAAGAAGTGATTGAAATGAAAAGAACCATTAGTCTTGTTATGGCTTTTTTATTCGTAGTACCAATGTTAATGCAAAGTGTATTGGTGCTAGCCGAGGAAATAGGACAGTCTGAATTCAATAGTAATACATCATCATTTGTATCTCTTGTGGACACCTATGATAATGAGTACATTCCCGACCTTGTTCTTGACAAGGATGACGGTGTTAAAATCAAAAACAATGATTTTTCGGTTTCGGCAGATGTTATACTAAAAAACTGTGCCGAGGAGGTTCCTGCGCCGTCAAAAAGCCAAACTGCAAACACCGAATATGCC
>JAFSTE010000015.1 GCA_017450645.1 Eubacterium sp. | reverse complement strand
GCAATTTTGAAATAGCAATTTTTCGTTAGAACAATGAACAAAGAAGGGTTAAGGCTGACGCCTTAACCCTTGTTTTGAAGCCGTTATAGCGGAAAAGAGCATTTCAAAATCTCTTAAATCCCTTAGTTGCCCACCCTTTTGAGCAGGGTTTTATTCTTGTTTAATATTTGTACTCTCCGTGCGGGGTTGAGTTGAATTTGTCGATTACAACCTGATAGCGCTCGTACGCCATTTTAACGGCGTCCTCCCACGAAATATAAATATCGTTTTGCGCCTTAATGCCTACTCTGTCAAGCAGACTCTTGTTGCCGATAATATCCTCGATTTTGCGGTAAATGCTATGCGCGCTTTCGTCGCAGAGAAAGCCCGTTTCGCCGTCGCTTATGCCCTCTGCCGCGCAGGAGCCTTCGACCAGCAGGGCGGGCGTTGCGCTTGCGGCAGCCTCGCGAACAACAAGTCCGTTAGTATCAAAAAGTGACGGAAATACAAGCAAATCAGCCGCGCTGTAATAGGTCTGCAGTTCGTGGCGGTCGATAATCTGCCCGGTAAAAATTACCTTGTCCTCGAGCGAGATTTTACGCGTGTATTTTTTCATAGCACCCTCGTCCGGCCCCATACCGACCATCAAAAGGCGGTAGTCCTTGCCCGCGTTTTTGAGCATACGGCACGCGTCGAGGATAAGCTTTACATTTTTATACCAAATCATCCTGCCGACAAAAATCAAAATCGGCACATCCTTAGGTATATTGTGCTTGCGCCTTATTGAGTCGCGCTCGTTATCCGTAATGCTCGCAAGCGGTAAATCGCACCCGTTTGGCATTACAATATAGTCGCCCTCGTAGCCCATTTTTCTTAGCGAGTCCGAGGTGCCGTCGCTTGTAACCCAAACCTCGTCGGCGGATTTAATATTGTTAAGAGTCATACCGTAAGCACGCATTTTAAGCAGCTTAGAGGGTACTCTCGCTTCGAAATCGTATTCGTATTTCGTGTGATATGTAAGCACGACGGGAATACGCTTTTTTCTGTTTATACGCCTGAAAAAGTAGCTTGTCGCAATAGGGCAGTGCGAGTGAAGAACATCGCAGTCCATACCGATTACATCGTTTGCAAAAACCTCTTTAAACGGCCAGCCTACGGGATATCCCTCGCCAAAGGTAAAAAGGCTTTTGTACCTGTAAATCGGGTAGGGGAATTTATAATCCTCGGCGTTAGGATTTTTAGGCGTGATAACCACAGCCTCGCCGTATTCCTTATTAATAATATCGGCGTAATACTTAGCGGTGGTGCATACGCCGTCAAGGGTCGGAAGCCAGGCGTCAGTGCCTATGCCGACCTTTATTTTTTTGTCCATAGGTTTCACCTCGGTCACATTCTTAGTCGCATTATAACACAACACAACAGTAAAGTAAAATAAAATTTATATTAATTATTTTTCCCCTTGATAATAGAGGTGATATAATATATAATAGACAATGAATAATTATTTTTTGGAGTACTTTTATGGCAGAACAGTATTCGGTATCACTTGAAAAAATTATAGAAAAGCACGACCTTGAAATAGTGTATATCCCAAAGCCTGCCGACCAGATTGATATTCTGACTAACGAGGTTAACCGCCCCGGCATACAGCTTGCGGGATATACGGGATTTTTCGACTCGCTAAGGATTCAGATTCTCGGTTGGACGGAGCTTGGATTTTTGGCGGAAATGTCGTCGGAGGACCGCACTAAAGCGCTAGGCTACTGGCTGTCGCTTCACCCCGCCGCTGCGGTGGTAACAAGAGGGCTTGAAATTCCCGACTATTTCGTAGACGCGTGCAAGGAGTACGAAGTGCCGCTTTTAAGAACGGACGACGAAACCTCGCCGTTTCTCGCAGCGCTTATCGACTTTCTTAACCGCGAGCTTGCACCGCGTATTACGCGCCACGGCGTTTTGGTCGAGGTGTACGGCGAGGGTGTGCTTATTGTAGGCGAAAGCGGCGCAGGTAAGAGCGAAACCGCTATAGAGCTTATTAAGCGCGGTCACCGGCTTATCGCGGACGACGCGGTCGAAATCCGTAAGGTCAGCGAAAGCGTGCTTGAGGGCTCGTCACCGAGTAATATCCGCCACTTTATCGAGCTGCGCGGCATCGGCATTATCAACGCAAGGCGCGTGTTCGGTATGGGCGCTGTTAAGCCGCAGGAAAAGATTGATATGGTAATTCAGCTCGAGGAGTGGGATTCCACTAAGGCTTACGACAGGCTCGGCCTTGATAACGAGTACACAAAAATTCTTGATGTCAAGGTGCCCGTGATTATCGTGCCGATTACTCCGGGACGAAATCTTGCGGTAATCGTTGAAACTGCGGCTATGAATAACCGTCAGAAAAAGATGGGCTATAACGGCGCCAAGGAGCTTATGCATTCGCTCGGTATGGACGATGTTGAGCCTAACGACAAAGAGCTCGAAATCTGGAATAATTCGTAAATAATAAAAGGGGAGATAAATTTATGTACACAATAGGAATTGATTTGGGCGGTACAAACATTGTTGCCGCTGTCGTTGACGAAAACTACAATATCGTAGCAAAGGCTAAAACGCCTACCGCTATGCCAAGAAGCGCTGAGGAGATTTTTGACGATATCGCGAAGGTTTCAAAAGAAGCTATGGGCAAAGCGGGCATAACCGTTGACGACATCGCGTCTATCGGTATGGGTACTCCGGGTACTGTTAATAAAGAGGGCGTAATCGAATTTGCTAACAACCTCGGCTTTGACCATGTTCCCGCTGAGCAGATGCTTAAGGAAAGACTCGGCGACAAGCCCGTATTTATAGAAAACGACGCTAACTGCGCTGCGCTGGGCGAAGCGTATGCAGGCTGCGGTAACGGCTCCGAAAACTTTGTAGCCGTAACCCTCGGTACAGGCGTTGGCTCGGGCGTTATCGTAGACGGAAAAATCGTGTCGGGCGTTAACAACGCGGGCGGCGAGTGCGGACATATGGTAATCGTTGTTGACGGCGAGCCTTGCACCTGCGGCAGAAAGGGCTGCTGGGAGGCTTATGCTTCTGCAACCGCGCTTATCAATCAGACTAAGAGAGCTATGGAGGAGTATCCCGACTCCGTAATGCACGAGCTTGCTAAAGAAGAGGGTCAGGTTTCGGGCAGAACGGCGTTCGACGCTATGCGCCGCGGCGATATTGCAGGTATTAAGGTAGTTGATAATTACATAAAATATGTTGCCTGCGGTCTTATTAATCTTGTAAACGCGCTGCAGCCTGAGATTATCTGCGTAGGCGGCGGTATCTGTAACGAGGGCGAAACTCTGCTCAGACCGCTCAGAAGATATATCGAGGCAGAACGCTACAGCGTTTACTCTAAGATTCAGACTAAGGTAGTTAAGGCTGAGCTCGGCAACGACGCGGGCATTATCGGCGCTGCTATCCTTGGAAAAGTAAACGGTTAATTTGGGTGAAATTTTGACAGAGTTAATTCAGTTTTTAAACAAACAAAACATTAAATATACCGAAAATGAGCCTATGGCGGAGCACACGACCTTTAAAATCGGCGGCCCCGCAAGGCTTATTGCCGAGCCGAAAAGCGAGGACGAGATTGCAGCGGTTGTAAAAAAGTGCAACGAGCTCGGTGTTCGTTATATGGCTATCGGTAACGGCTCAAATCTGCTTGTAAGCGACGAGGGTATTGACGCGTGCGTTATCCTTCTCGGTAAGGAGTTTGCCGATGTTCGTCTTATCGACGACACTACTATTTTTGCACAGAGCGGCGCGCAGCTGATTAAGGCTTGCCGTCTTGCGCTTGACAACTCGCTTACGGGTCTTGAGTTCGCGTACGGTATTCCCGGCTCGTGCGGCGGCGCAGCGTTTATGAACGCGGGCGCGTACGGCGGCGAGATGAAGGATGTGCTGTATAAATGCGACCATATTACAAACAGCGGCGATAAGTCCTGCCTTGAAGGTGAGGATTTAAAGCTGTCGTATCGCCACTCGGCGTACTATGATAACGGCTGTATTATTACGGGGCTTTACCTTAAGCTCAAAAAGGGCGACAGGGACGAAATCAGGGCTAAGATGGACGACCTGCTCTCCCGCAGAAAGGATAAGCAGCCGCTTGAATATCCGTCGGCAGGCTCAACCTTTAAAAGACCCGAGGGCTACTTTGCGGGCGCCCTTATTGAGGAGTGCAACCTTAAGGGCGCTTCAGTCGGCGGCGCGCAGGTAAGCACAAAGCACGCGGGTTTTGTTATCAACACCGGCGGCGCAACCTGCAAGGATGTGCTTGACCTTTGTAAAAAGGTATCCGACACAGTACAAAACGAAAAGGGCGTTAAGCTCGAAATGGAAATAAGAGTAACTAAATAGCAGGATTTAAGATGAAAGAGATTGTTTTACTTACAGGTGTATCGGGCGCGGGCAAATCAACCGCAATGAGCTTTATGGAGGACGCGGGCTATTATTGTATTGATAATATGCCGGCCGAGCTTATCTCGACCTTTATTGAGCTTATGGAAAAATCGGACGATTATAACAAAATCGCAATTGTAGCGGACGTGCGCTCCAAGGGCGTGTTCACCGCGTTTACCGAAGCGGTTGAGGATTTAAAATACGGCGACTATTCGGTTAAAATTATCTTCCTTGATATTAAAACGCCCGAGGCGCTTAAGCGCTATAAGCTCACACGCCGTAAGCACCCGTTTGCGGATAAGTTCCAGGGTCGTTTAGAGGAAGCGCTGCAGTACGAAAAGTCTGTGCTTACTCCTATCAGACAGAGCGCAGACTTTGTAATAGACACCTCCGATTTATCTAACAATCAGCTCAGAAGCAGGCTTACGCAGATTTTGATAGGCGAGGACAAGGATGTTATGAACCTTAATGTTATGTCCTTCGGCTTTAAGCACGGTATCCCCACCGACGCGGATTTCGTGCTCGATGTTCGCTGTTTGCCAAATCCGTACTGGGTAGAGGCTCTGCGCTCAAAAACGGGACTTGATAAAGAGGTGCACGACTATGTGTTCAGCTTTGACGAGTCGCTTGAATTGCTTGAAAGATTAAAGTCATTTCTGGACTTCTTAAATCCGCTTTACATAAAAGAGGGCAAAAGCCAGGTTGTTATCGCTATCGGCTGCACCGGCGGCAATCACCGCAGCGTTGCCATAGCGCAGGAGCTCTATAAGCATTTTTCACGCCACTGGGATAATGTAACTATAAACCACAGGGATATTGAAAGAAGATAATTTATGTCATTTTCGTCACAGGTAAAACACGAGCTTGTGAAAATTGAATATGATAACAGATGTTGTAAAAAGAGCCTTCTTTACGGAATGGCTCTGTTTTCTAAGTCGTTTTCTTTTAAACGGATTACCTTCCAGACCGAGAACGAAAGTATAGTTCTTCTGTTTAAAAAGCTGTTAAAAGAGCTTTGTAATATCGACTGTCGCGTGCTTGTATCTCCCTCGGGCAAGAGCTTTACGATAGATATTAAAAATAAAATGACTACATCTAAAATAATGTCGTTTTTTGCCCACAGCGAGCACGAAACAAGCTTAAAAATCAACCTGTCTAACTTCAGCTGTCCTAACTGTCAGAACGCGTTTCTTGCGGGCGCGTTTTTGAGCTGCGGTACTGTTTCGAGTCCTAAAAAGGACTACCATCTCGAGTTTTCGGTTGCGTTTTTAAATCTTACAAAGAGCCTTGCAACCCTGCTCAGCGAAAGTGATTTATCACCGAAGCTTGCCACAAGAAAAGGGTATAATATAATATACTTTAAAGACAGCGAGTCTATCGAGGACTGCCTTTATATTATGGGCGCGTCCGCTTCGATGTTCGATATGATGAACGTTAAGATTGAAAAGGAAATACGCAATATCGCAAACCGTAAGGCGAACTGCGAAACCGCTAATATCGAAAAAACGGTTAACGCCGCTTCGCCTCAGATTGCGGCTATTGAAAAAATAAAGAGAAAAAAGGGGCTCGACTCACTGTCCGATTCCCTTAGAGAAATGGCGCAAATCCGCCTTGAAAATCCCGACCTCTCGCTATCGGAGCTTGCCGAAATGTTCAACCCGCCGCTCTCGCGTTCAGGAGCCAATCATAGATTGAAACGACTAATCCAGATTGCTGATGAATTATAATCGGGTGCGGACAGAGTCCACCATCAAGCTCATAGCTCAAAGCTCATAGCTCAAAGCTAAAATCCGGAGGATTTTTATGTTCACTCATCTCCACCTTCATACGCAGTTCAGCCTGCTTGACGGGGCGTGCCGTCTTGACAGGCTTGTTAGTCGTGCAAAGGAGCTGGGTATGACCTCGCTTGCAATCACCGACCACGGGAATATGTACGGCGCTGTAGATTTTTACCGCGCGTGTAAAAAAGAGGGTATTAAGCCGATTATCGGCTGCGAGGTTTATGTTGCGCCGAGAACCCGTTTTGATAAGGACAAGTCGCTTGATAAGGACTACAACCATCTTATCCTGCTTGTGAAAAACGAAACGGGCTATAAAAATCTTATTAAAATGGTGTCCCTCGCATATACCGAGGGCTTTTATTTCAAGCCGAGGATTGACCACGATTTGCTCGAAAAATACAGCGACGGCTTAATCTGTCTGTCCGCCTGTCTTGTGGGCGAAATCCCTCAGCTTATACTAAAAAAAGACTACGACGCCGCTAAGCGCGTAGCGCTCTGGTACCTCGATACCTTCGGCGAGGGCAACTACTATCTTGAGCTTCAAAATCACGATATACAAGAGGAGCAGGTAGTCCTCGACGGGTTAAGACGCCTTCACGCCGATACGGGTATTCCGCTCGTTGCGACTAACGACGTGCATTATGTCTGCAAAGAGGACGCCGATATTCAGCAGGTGCTTATCTGTATCGCCACTAATAAAACGCTCGGCGAGGACACAGGGCTTGAGTTTCACTCCGACAATTTTTACCTTAAAAGCGAGGAGGAAATGAGCGCGCTGTTTTCTTCGTTTGACGGCGCAATCGAGAACACTCAGATTATTGCCGAGCAGTGTAATTTTGACTTTGAGTTCGGCAACACCAAGCTCCCGTACTTTGAAACGCCCGATAATATGGACCACTTCGAGTATTTTAAAAAGCTCTGCTACAAGGGACTTTACAGGCGCTACGGCGAGAATGTGCCCGACGAATACAAGGAGCGCCTTGAATACGAGCTCGAAACGGTCAACAAAATGGGCTACACCGACTATTATCTTATCGTCCAGGACTTCGTGCGCTTTGCAAAAAGTAAGGACATCCCCGTCGGTCCGGGGCGTGGCTCGGGTGCCGGCTCGCTTGCCGCGTACTGCGTAGGTATAACCGACCTCGACCCTATGAAATACGAGCTTATTTTCGAGAGGTTTTTAAACCCCGAGCGTGTTTCTATGCCCGACTTTGATATCGACTTCTGCTACGAAAGGCGGCAGGAGGTTATCGACTATGTAACCGAAAAATACGGTGCCGACCATGTGGCGCAGATAGTCACCTTCGGTACGCTTCAAACCCGCGCCGCGATACGCGATGTAGGGCGCGCAATGGGTATGCCGTATGCTGCCGTTGACGCTGTGGCAAAGCTTGTGCCGAACAGCTTTCATATAACTATAGACGAGGCGGTTAAAAAGAGCGCCGAGCTTCGCAATCTTATGCAGTCGGACGAGGAGGTCAACCGACTTATCGAAACCGCGCGTCAGGTCGAGGGTATGCCGCGTAACACCTCCACCCACGCGGCGGGCGTTGTAATTACGCACGACCCGGTATCGCATTATGTGCCGCTTGCGACGAACGACGGACTTGTTGTAACGCAGTATATTATGACCACTCTCGAGGAGCTCGGTCTTTTAAAGATGGACTTCTTAGGGCTCAGAACGCTTACCGTTATTAACGACGCTGCGCTTGCGGGCGGCGTTGATATTAAGAATATTCCTATCGACGACCAAAAGGTGTACAAGCTCTTTGCGCGCGGTCAGACAGAGGGCATTTTTCAGTTTGAGTCAAGCGGTATGAAGCAGATGCTTATGAACCTCAAACCCACGCGGCTTGAGGACTTAATCGCCGCAACCTCGCTGTACCGTCCGGGTCCCGCGAGCCAGATTGACACCTTTGTAGAAAATTCAAAAAACCAGCATAAAATAGAGTACGAAACGCCGCTTCTTGAGCCGATACTGAAAAACACCTACGGTTGTATTGTGTATCAGGAGCAGGTTATGCAGATTTTCCGCTCGCTCGCCGGCTACTCTTACGGCAGGGCGGATGTCGTGCGACGCGCTATGAGTAAAAAGAAGCACGACGTTATGGAGCGTGAACGCGAAACCTTTATTGCAGGATGTGCAAATAACGGTATCTCGCAGCAGGTCGCAAACTCTATTTTCGATAAAATGACCGACTTCGCGTCCTACGCGTTTAATAAATCCCACGCCGCTTGCTACGCGCTTGTTGCGTATCAGTGCGCGTACCTTAAAACCTATCATACCGCCGAGTTTATGGCTGCGCTTTTGACCTCCGTTCTCGATTCGTCTAACAAGGTCGCGCGCTATATTGCGGAGTGTAAAAAATGCGGTCTGCGCCTTGCTCCGCCTAATATCAACACCTCTATGAAGGGCTTTACCGCTAACGGTAATGTGATTAACTACGGACTTTTGGGTATTAAAAACCTCGGCAACGATTTTATAGAGGATATTATTAAAGAGCGCGAAAAGGGCGATTTTGAGTCGCTGAGCGATTTTTGTGAGCGTATGCAAAGCACACGCTTTAACCGCAGAGCCGTAGAAGCGCTTATAAGATGCGGCGCGCTCGATACGCTCGGCGCTAACAGACGGCAGATGCTGCAGGGGCTTCCCACTCTTGTTTCAAATATCGAGGAGCAGCACAGAAAGACGATGTACGGTCAGGTCGGTCTGTTTGAAATCAGCGACGATTTTGTAAGCGGGTTTACGCTGCCCGATGTTGACGAGTTCTCAAAGGGCGAGCTTTTGCAGATGGAAAAAGAGATGACGGGTCTTTATCTTTCGGGGCATCCTATGGATAAGTACGAGGATATTATCGAGAAGGCGGGCTGCGTCAGAACATATGATGTGCTTGAAGCGGGCGGCGACTCGGCGCTTAAAAACGGCGAGAACATCACCCTTTGCGCAAGCATAACGCATATTACGATTAAGCAGACGAGGGCGAATAAAGCTAATATGGCGTTCGTTACGCTCGAGGACTTGTACGGCACTATCGAGGTCGTGCTGTTCCCAAAGGTGCTGTCGCAGTATTCGTCTAAGGTTTATGAGGGCGCCGTTATAGCCGTTTTCGGCACTATCTCGATTGAGGACGAAAAAGAGCCTAAAATCCTCGTTAACTCGGTTATGTCGCCCGAGGACTTACAGCTTAAAGTTAAGCCTAAGAAAAAGACTTCGAGCAAGCGCAGGGGACTTTATCTTAAATTCCCCGACAAAAACAGCCCGCTTATCAAAAAGGCGGAAGTTATTACCTCGATTTTTGAGGGCGATATGCCGCTTTACCACTATTTTGAGGACGAAAAAAGGTATCAGCTGCTCGACTCAAATTCCTTTGTAGAGGTAAACGACACAATGCTTTCGGAGCTTAAGCGCCTGCTCGGCGACAAAAATGTTGCAGTTATATATTGACAATACTTGACAATTTTATTATTATATAGTAATACTGATACTTAATTTGGAGGTATTAATATGAAAACAATCGCAGTACTCACAAGCGGCGGCGACGCGCCTGGTATGAACGCTGCCGTAAGAGCGGTAGTAAGAACAGCTTGTGAAAACGGACTTAAGGTCTATGGCGTTGTAAGAGGATATAACGGTCTTATCAACGGTGATTTTATCGAGATGGATATCCGCTCGGTATCCGATATTATTAACCGCGGCGGTACAATTCTTTATTCAGCACGCTGTAAGGAGTTTGCAACCGAGGACGGTATGAGAAGGGCTATCCGCACCTGTCAGGAGTGGGGCATCGAAGGCGTTGTAGTTATCGGCGGCGACGGCTCGTTCCGAGGCGCCCGCGACCTCAGCGAGAGGGGAATTCCCTGCGTTGGTATCCCGGGTACTATTGATAACGATATCGCTTGCTGCGACTACACAATCGGTTACGACACCTGTCTTAATACTATTACGGAGCTTGTTGACCGTATCCGCGATACTACCGAATCTCACGACAGATGCTCGGTTATCGAGGTTATGGGCCGTCACGCAGGTTATCTTGCGCTTAATTCGGGTATTGCCTGCGGTGCGTCGGCAATTCTTATTCCCGAGGTTCCGTTTGATATCGAAAAGCATGTTATCGAGCGTATGAAAAAGACTCAGCGCGCAGAAAAGAAGCACTTTATTATCGTAGCAGCTGAAGGCGTAGGCGTTGACGTTAAGGCGCTTGCTGCAGAGATTGAGGCGAAAACCGGCGTAGAGAGCAGGGCGACTGTTCTCGGTCACACCCAGCGCGGCGGTTATCCGACAGCTAAGGACAGAATTATGGCTACCCGTATGGGTAACTATGCCGTTAAGCTTCTTATGAAGGATATCGGCAACCGCGTTGTCGCTGCACAAAAAGAAGAAGTGCTCGACTACGATATTTTCGAGGCTCTCAGCATGGAAAAGAGCATTGATATGGACCTCTATAACGTAGCTCACGAGGTTTCAATTTAGTTAAAAAGCTAATTATTTAAAGCACTGCAGATATAATTCTGCGGTGCTTTTTGTGCCTTTAATATTTATTAATGGTTTAAAATCTCGGTTTCAGTGCAAACTAAAACCGGGTGTTTTTTATGAAAAGGTTTATCAGATTATTTGACGCATTTCTTGCAGTTTTATTGACCGTAGTATTCGCCTTTGTGGTTTACGCGAACGCAGCTCTGCCGGGCGAGGTTACGGTGAATAACGGCGAAACGGGCAGCTTTTCGCCGCTGTACTCCTTTAATTCCGCAAGCGGCGTGCAGTCGGTCGACTACCAGAAAAACGGCAGAAGGAGCTGCGAGCTTAAGCTACTCGGCGTTGTCCCCGTAAAGCAGCTTACAGTTAAAAAGTCCGACCCGCAGCGTGTTTATGTAAGCGGAAGAGCGTTTGGCATAAAGCTTTATACCGACGGCGTTATAGTTGTCGGCACTCAGGCGGTGAGCGTCGGCGCAAACAAGGTCAATCCCTCCGAGGACGCGGGTATAAAAGTGGGGGATATAATTGTATCTATTAATAATATCAGTGTATTTACTTCTAATGAGGTAACGAGAATTCTTAACGAAAACAACGGCGAGTCCTATAAGATTAAGGTTAAGCGCGACGGGAGGTACAAAACCTTTGTGCTGACTCCCGTTTACTCTGAGCGCGAGGGCTGCTACAAGGCGGGTATGTGGGTGCGCGACTCAACCGCAGGTATCGGTACTATTACATTTTATAATAAGAACGAGGGGACCTTTGCATCGCTCGGACATCAGATAAACGATGTCGATACTATGGAGATTATGCCGCTTCTCGAGGGCGAGGCTGTCAGCGCAACCGTAACCCGCGTGCAAAAGGCGACTGCAAAAAGCACGGGCTCGCTGTGCTGTGAGTTTAACGACGAGGTTATCGGCGTACTGCTTGATAATAACGAGAACGGACTTTACGGTGCGTATGCGCGCATAGACGACTATGCGAGAGCGTACACCGTCGCGCCTAAGCAGGAGGTAAAACGCGGCGCCGCTAAGATAATCTCCACCGTTGATTCGGGTAAGCCGCAGAGCTTTGATATAGAGATTACGCACATAAGATACCGCAACAACTCCTCCCAAAAGGATATAGTTTTTAAAGTTACCGATAAAGAACTGCTAAAACTTACGGGCGGCATAGTGCAGGGGATGAGCGGCAGCCCGATTATCCAGAACGGCAAGCTCGTCGGTGCGGTAACTCATGTTATAGTAAGTAATCCCGAAAAGGGGTACGGTATTTTTGCGGAAACGATGGTAGAAGAGTCAAAACTGTGAATTCGGAATTCGGAAAGCGGAATTCGGAATTCAGGGTGCTCGCCGCACGGGCATTTTAATGTCCGAGCGAAGCGAGTAACCTAAAGCTCATAGCTTAAAGCCCTAAGCTCAAAGCTGTTATGCTACGGCATAACTACATATAGTGGTGTGAGCGAAAATTCACCCCAAATCTTGACAAACTTAGCCTTTGTGCATAATTAACGAATTTTGAAATTTATTTTTGTTAATTCGTACGAAAAAATATTTTTAGAAAAAATTTATTTTTTTGCAAAAAAACGCTTGACAACGCGCTTCTATTATAATATAATAGGCGAGCGTGTGAATGTGCATATATTATATATAATATATATAGGTCACACAACCAGATATGCGATGATGTTGGAGGTTGCGCTACGGCAGTCACTGATTCTGCCGATAACCCTAGCGGGAATTTCAACGGAGTATGTCCGATTTAAAACCGGGCGAAATTAATCCAGACAGCTTTTTGCAGGTGACTTGCGAACGCTTGACAAAAGGTAAACCGCGTCCGAATGAGGTTCATTCGGTTTAATTAATGGAAGCGGACTGAACACACGGAAGCGTGGTTGAAAATGTTTGGAAACTCGCACCACAAAATTTTCAGGAGGAAATTAAAATGGCAGCAAGTAAAGTAAAAATCAGAATTCGTCTCAAGGGCTATGACCACTCATTAGTTGATCAGGCTGCTGAGAAAATTGTTGAAACTTCAAAGAGAACCGGCGCACAGGTTAGCGGTCCTATCCCGCTTCCGACCGAGATTGAAAAGGTT
>JAFSTE010000014.1 GCA_017450645.1 Eubacterium sp. | reverse complement strand
TTCAAAACAGTGCCTTCCTTTACATAAATCGGCATAGTTTTCAGGTCGATTTCTCTCGTAATCCACTTTCCGTCTGATATAATTTTTTCCTTTGTGAAATAGTCAAACCAAACGCCTTTTGGCAGGTATAGTTCTCTGGTGTTTCCTTTGCTCATTGGTTGAAGAACGGAATGCCGCTCATACCTACGGAAAGCGCTCCGCGCAGCGTCATCATTGCGCAAGCAACATCATTTGCGTAGCAAACATCATTGAAATAACCTCACTTGTATTACAAGTGAGGTTATTTCTTGGTGCAGGAGATGGTTCGTTTGCGACCGCTGCCGGTGGCAGATGAAGGGAGCAAAAAGAACTGCGTAGCGGTCTGAATTTTAAGGCTGCCTTTTGGCTGCCGCAAAAATTCAGGGCACCGCCCGCCGTTGACTTGAACCTTGGTGAAAGTCTCATATATAAGAATACAAGAGCAGCAACCTAAAGGTCACTACTCTTGTATTGGCAAAGTTATAATACTTTGATACGAAACAGGGGGTTGCAGATTTTCAAAAGGTGGTTGCGTTTTTGAGTTAGGTGGTTGCATTGCAGAACTATTATCAAGCAATTTGTCTTTCGCTTTTTCGCTCAATTTCAAAAGTGTAAACATTTTGATTTATATTCAACATTACGCCAAGCCAATTATTAATATCTTTGCTATAGACATTAACTAAGTTGTCAGGATATTTTAAATACATTTGCTGTTTTGCATAATTGAATCCTATTTCAACATCATTCATCATATATATCCAAGACTTTTGATTGTTGTCGCTTTTGCTTAATATTTTTATTGGATCTATCGTGTCTATAAATTCGAGCATAAATAGAATTTTATTCTTTGCGTCACTGAGTTTATCATAAAGACATACTTTTGAAAAACAATTAGATGTCGGTATTAAATCGTCAAGATGATAATTTCTGTATTTTTCCTCATCTCCAATTCCAGCAGAAAAAATATTATGGCGAGCTATTGTATTAGCTACCAACAGCATGTGCTTTGGAAAATCAGCACTAAAATGAAGTAACTTATCACCTTTTTTACAAGTAAAACTTTTACCTTTTGAAGTATGTGTTGATTTTCGGCATTCTTCGTAAAATGACATAAATGTATCATAGAATAAAATAGCACCAGCTATACCATGGTCTATCACTTTCATATCATTCGTTCTATAGAAATAATAGTTTATAAACAATTCTTTATATTCACTTTTTTCAATAAAGTTGTATGTGACGCCATATTCTCTAACGAAATCAGTTATTGTTTTACAATCTTTAGCAGAATCATTGTTTTCAATATCATACGCACAATCATGATACAAACAAATTAGCATCCAAAAATAGAAAAAGTTTTCTTTATGGCTTTCGCTAATGATTTTTGGAAGACTGCGCATATCAATATGTAAATTGTCTCTAACTATTAATCCTAGTAGAAAAGCAGATAATGTATGATTATATCTGTCATTTGCTGGGGCTATTGTTTTTCTCTCTAAAACATCAAACAAATTATTTTTTCCAAATTTATTTAGTATTGAAAAAATGATATTTTTAGAAGTGTTTTCTCTGAATAGTATCTTTAAATAATTTGTCAATTCTATATCATATTGTTCATTAATATTTAAAAGTGTATTTGTGTATTCATTAATAATTTTGTTCATTATTATTCCCCCTTTTCTCTATAAACATTATATCATATTAATGGACATTGTTACAGTACGGACAGACTTCTGTCCTGCTTTTAGTACAATAAAAGCAACCGCATATCGCGATTGCTCGGGAATTTTATAATTTTAATAGTTCACTTTTCTTTGTATCAAATTCTTCCTGAGTGATTGCACCCATATCTAGTAGTTGTTTGAATTTTAATAATTCATCAGCAACAGAGAACGGCGTTGTATTTACTGCTTGTGCTTGCTGTTGAGCTTTAGAATGCTTAATTTCTTGAACTTTACTTTCAATAAAAGCTGCTATTTCTTTCATTTTATCAGTTGCTATAACTGTTGTATCAAATGTAAAACTGTTTTCATTAAAGAAATTACTAGCAGCATTGTTCATTGTTAGACCTGGGGTTTCAAGTTGTAAATACCCAATTGTAATTCCAGGTTCTTTAAATTGAACCCCAACAACATCTGCATAATAAATAGTTTTTGAACCATCTGTAGCATTATGAGTTAGGATAGATCCTATAGTAACTTTTGTGGTAATAATACATTTATCGTCAAAAATATCAATGTGCCTTCCCCTAACACCATCAATACTGTATAATGCGCCGTTTAGCGTATTTTCTATATGCTGATTTTTTGCCACACTTTGTTCTCTGAAGTTATTATTTTCTGGAGTACTATCTTTGCCACCTGATTGTAACCAAAGCTTATATTGGTTTACATATTCTTCGACATACTTTCCGTCGACGTCGTAGCCACCAAATATTCCTAAAGTATAATGCATATTGTTTTTTGTAAGAAAATCTTCAAACTCATTAGCATTAATTGAATATTTCTTTGCTATTATTGTGGTTTTCATATATTTCAATCCTTATTGTTTTATTGTTTTTTACTGTATCATAAAATTGACTTTTTTTCAATAAATACTTTATATTTTTTTGTCCATAAATGCAAAAAATCCCTTTATTTCAAGGGATTTTCGCTGTATCACCTGAGTGATAGTAGGGTGGTGCAGGAGATGGGACTTGAACCCACACAGCATTGCTGCCACTAGAACCTGAATCTAGCGCGTCTGCCATTCCGCCACTCCTGCGTATTGCTTAGATATATTATCATATACAATTTAATTTGTCAAAGGTTTTTAAAAAATACGCCTTTATATCCGCATACAGCGGTGCTAAACGAATAAAAAAGCAGCGATTAATCGCTGCTTTTTGGTTTAAGTGATTATTTCATTTCAAATACGGTTTTTGATGTCGGGTCGTTATCGTCGATAATCGTAATTCTTCCGTCTTTAATTGCGTAAGAAAGGACGCCGTCCTCGCCTACGAGCTTACCGTCTTTAAGGGTGTAATTGGATTCCATCATTTTCACCATTTAGTCAGCCCCTGTATATTATTTTCTGCTTAGCATTTAATCGGAATGGCGGATTATATTCCGCTATGCGTAGCATATATTCGCACTCGTAATCAATTCTTTTATTGACAAAAACATTTATCGAGTATATAATATACGCATAAAGACAAAGAGGTCTTGGATTTCCGGAACTCTTTGTCTTTTTTATGTTTTTTGGAGAAAGAAAAATGAGTCATATTCATGAAGAATGCGGGGTTTTCGGTATCTATAGCCGTAAGGCTTCCAACCTCGCCGCATTAACCTATTATGCACTTTTTGCCTTGCAGCATCGCGGTCAGGAAAGTGCCGGTATTGCTGTAAATGACGACGGCGTTTTTACCTATGCAAAGGGCGAAGGGCTTGTAAGCGAAGTGTTTGATTCAAAAGTTCTGAGCGACCTCGGTGAAGGTAATATCGCTGTAGGTCATGTCCGCTATGCCACCACCGGCGCTAAAATGCAGCAGAATATCCAGCCGCTTTTAGTTAATCACCATAAAGGCAGACTGGCGCTGTGTCATAACGGTAATCTGTCGAACTCTTTTGAACTGCGTAACAACCTTGAGGAGAAGGGTGCTATTTTTCACACCACCACCGATTCGGAGGTTATATCCTATATCGTTGTTCAGGAACGCATGCGCTGCGGTTCTATTGAAGAAGCGGTGTCAGCAGCTATGGGCGTAATTGAAGGCGCTTATGCGCTTATTATCAGCTCTCCTCAAAAGCTGATTGCCGCGCGCGACCCGCACGGCTTTCGTCCGCTGTGCTACGGAGAAACAGAGCGTGGCGAGATTGTTTTTGCGTCAGAATCCTGCGCGCTTGACGCGGTAGGCGCGAAGCTGATAAGGGATATTCAGCCGGGCGAAATCGCCATTGTTGACAAAAACGGCATACGCTTTCACACCTCGATGTGTAATAAAAAGCAAAAGCGTTTTTGTATTTTTGAATATATCTATTTTGCCCGTCCGGACTCTGTAATTGACGGCGCTCCCGTCAGCCTTTGCAGACGAAATGCAGGCAGATTTCTGGCGCAACAGCATCCGGTTGATGCCGATATCGTTATAGGCGTGCCGGACTCAGGGCTTGAAGCTGCTATCGGTTATTCGCAGGAGTCCGGGATACCTTATGCTATCGGGTTTACTAAGAATAAATACATTGCCCGTACCTTTATTGCTCCTGCGCAGGAGGAGCGCGCAAAAGGCGTTGATATTAAGCTGAACCCCATTAAAGATGTGGTGAACGGCAAGCGCGTTGTGCTTATTGACGACTCAATCGTGCGCGGTACTACTTGCAGGCGGATAGCCGACCTTTTATGGAAGGCGGGAGCAACTGAAATTCATTTCCGCGTAAGCGCTCCGCCGTTTATCTGCCCGTGTTATTACGGTACGGATATTGACAGCGCTGATGTTCTTATAGCAAACCGTATGAATGTAAGCGAAATTGCCCGGGAAATAGGGGTTACAACGCTCGGCTATCTCAGTATCGAAAATGTAAAAAAGCTTACCGGAGAGGATACGGGCTTTTGCACAGCCTGCTTTGACGGGAAGTATCCTACCTCAATTCCTTCGGCTACCTCGAAAAACCGATTTGAGTCGAAAATCAGCGAAAAAAACGCGCACAGCGGATAATTTGACATTAAACAAACATCCACCCAAAACGGGTGGATGTTTAATTATATAATTGACTTATTTTATTTGTGTTACGGTGTTCTTTTTTACAACAAAGGCGCACTCGGCTTTTTCAATAAGCCACGCGTCGTTTTCGGGCGAGTCGGTGTAAAAATTCTCTATAGGAATATCGCCGTAGGTTTCCTCATACGCCTTAATTTTGTTCTCGCGTATGTTTACAAAAGTGATTTTTCCGCTCGTTCTGTCAACGCGCGAGGTCAGATAGTGCCGTATGCCGAGTCGGCGACAGATTTCCTCAATATTAAAGTCCGGCGACGCGGTTATTATTAAATCGTCGTCGGAGCGAAGCTTCTGATACAGCGGCTTGATTTTCCGCTCGTGCTTATCCCAGAAGACCTTCGGGTCGTTTTCAAAGTCGAAAACGCGCAGGGCGTCTTTTTCTACCATCGGAACATAGCGTTCGATTACCTCGCTCAGCGATACATCGCCTTTTTTGTACCGCGCAAACGCCTTTAAAATCGTGTATAGGTGCTTTACAAGCCACGGCTTTCGCACTATGTAAAAGAAGAACAGGTCGAGTGTACTCTCGCCGTCGTAAATCGTGTTGTCAAAATCAAATACATTCATTGCTAATTTAAGATTACTTATCGTTTACACAAGCAGCAGCTTTTCGAGATGTTCGTCTACCTCCAAAAGAATTTTAAAAATAAATTCCTTTGGTTGCGCGAAGTCGCTTTGTACCCATTTGCTAAGTACCTCTATACTACTGCTCGACCAGCAGGCAGCAAGGTAGTCAAGCCTGCTGTCCTTAAAGTCAATTCCGTTCTTTTCGTACTGAATAAGGCGGAACACGCCGTCAACCATATTAGAAAATTTATGCTTTAGCTCGCCGGTGTTGTGCGGGCTGAATATCATTTTAAAAATCTTTGGATTGTCGGCGATATAGTCAACCAGCTGTAAATCGAAATCCTCAACGGGCCTTTTGTGAAAATCGAGTATAAGCACGCCGAGGTCTGACAGTATCTCACGCTCGAGCTGCTCATAAACATCGTATATATCATAATAGTGCTTATAAAAGGTTACGCGGTGAACATCAGCCAAATCGGACAGCTCCTGCACCGTAATATGCCTGATTTCCTTCTCGGCAATAAGCTCGGCGAGGGCTTCTTTTATAGCTCTTTGAGTTTTCAGCGTCCTGCGGTCAACTTTCTTTTCAGCCATATTTAAACACATCCTTTACATTGTAATAGTAACACATATTAAACGCGGTTTCAAGCGCCTTAAGATATGTATATATTTTAACCCTTTTTTATAGCTTAAGCTACAGATTGCAGCCCCGCTGTAAATTAGGCTACACTATTTAAATAACTGAATATATGCTAAAGCATATTTGTTTGTTATACTCTAATTGAAAAGAGGGGATACCCAAAAAGATACAAGCTTGTTTAACATAGATACTAACAGTTAAGGAGGAGCAGCAAATGAAAAACTACAGTCTTAAGAAAAGAGTTACGGCAATGGTTTTGGCAATTCTCACAATGCTGAGTGCATTTTAAGTAACGGCTATGTCCGCTTACGCAGAGGAACCGGCGCTGACCGATAGCGAAACTGTATCCGATGTTCCTGACAGACTTTTCCCCGACGCAGCTTATGCAGCAGGAATCGGCGCAATAAAGGCTTTCGTACCCGGCGGTATGGCAGTAGGCTCCGTAATCGAATCTATCGTTAAATCGGTTGACGGCGGACCTATACTCAGCGACCTCAGCTACGAAATTTCCGAAATGAGAAACGAAATGGCCGAAAACTTTGCTGATGTTAAGAATTAGATGAAAACCTATACCGAAGAGATTGAAAATAAAATCGTTGACCAGACGGTTATTTCGGAAAAGGGCGTTGGCTTTGATAAGCTTACAACGGGATACATTTTGAACTTTAAAAACGCATAACAATGGAATACGGCATAATAATTGCCTGTATGGTTCTCCGGATACCTCTGATGCCTCAGGGCGTCAGGGGTATTTCTTAGACATTATGCATAGTTGTTTTTTAATAACGGCGCTGAAATATGCGGCATTTGTATATTTTTAATAATAATACAATAATTGTGTTGACTGAGTGACAAAATAATACTATAATGATTTAAGATTAAAACGATTGAGGTTTATAAGCATATGTGGATTTGCAGATTTACCGATACTTTAGCGCGGTTTTTGTGGCTGTTTTACTATAGAGTTTTAAGAAATCCGTTATACCTGATTATTATCTTTTCGGCTATTATGGCGATAGTAATCCTTGTAGGGATTTTTAAAAGCAAGACTTCTAAAACCCCCGAGGACGAGTATTACGACTCGCTCAATGTGGACGACGATTAATTATACAATAATAAGTTACTGTCTTACCCCGTTTGTAAGACAGTTTTTATATTTTATATAGACTTTTATAAATATATTTGTTATAATAATCAGTTGAAAATGTGATTTATAGGAGGTTTATTATGGCTAATCCGATTTTATCGAAAAATTCAAACAATAAGGTTTCATCACCTGAACAGTTAAATGACTACATTAAAGTGTCAAGTGTAGGCATCTGGCTGATTCTCTGTGTACTGATACTGTTTTTGGTGTCGGTTTTCGTATGGGCGATTTTCGGCAGCCTTACAACAACTGTTGCGGCAAACGGTGTGTGTGACGGCACTCAGGTTGTGTGCTATGTTGACAATACCGACAGCGTAGACATTGGCGACAAGGTGAAAATTAACGGCAAAGAGGGCGAAATAGTTGCTATAGCCGAAACACCTGTATCATCGTCTGCTCTTTCGGAAAAGTACGACGAGTACACAGTTTACAGCCTTCAGCCCGCTGACTGGAGCTACGAGGTTACAGTGAAGTGTGACGACTGCACCGAAGGTGTTGTAAACGTTAAAATTATTACCGATACGGTAAAACCGATTTCATTTATTAAAGGTTGAGGTAGGATATGAGTTTTACAAAAAGTAAGAATCCTCAGCCGTTACAGAATAAGATTGCAAAGGTGCCTGTTGTAATGCAGATGGAAGCGCTCGAATGCGGTGCGGCAAGTCTGTCGATGATTCTGGCTTATTACAACAGATTCGTTCCGCTTGCACAGATGCGTATCGATTGCGGCGTGTCGAGGGACGGCTCTAATGCAAAAAATATTTTACAGGCAGCGAGAAACTATGGTCTTAACGCAAAGGCTATGCTTTACGATGCTGAGGATTTAAAGAAAAAAGGCACATTTCCGTGCATTATTCACTGGAATTACAACCACTTTGTCGTGCTTGACGGCTTTGGAAAAGACTATGCTGTTTTAAACGACCCCGCGCACGGCGTGGATAAAATTCCGATGGAAGATTTTAAAAAGGCTTTTACGGGAATATATCTTGAGTTTTCCCCGTCTGAGAACTTTGAACCCGGCGGAAAGCGCAGAAGCGTTCTTGAATTTGCCAAGGAGCGCCTGAAGGGAACGGAAACCGCGATAGTATTTGTTGTTCTTACAACTGTTGCCACCGCCCTTATAGGTATGCTCAAGCCTGCGTTTTCACGTGTGTTCCTTGATAGAATACTTACGGGCTACAGTCCCGAATGGGTAACGCCGTTTATGGGCGCTATGCTGATACTGCTGATTGTCGAGTTTACGGCAGGCGCTATAAACAGTATTTACAACTACAAAATTGAGGGCAAGCTTGCCATAATTGCCAATTCAAAATATATGTGGCATATCTTAAGACTGCCCGTAAAGTTTTATTCACAGCGTATGGCGGGTGATATTGCAGACCGTCAGACCAAAAACGAAACGGTTGCAAAAGAGCTTATCAATACCATTTCGCCTATGGTTATCAACGCTGCGCTGACAATTATTTATCTTATAATTATGCTCAGCTACAGCGTACCGCTTGCACTTATTGCGGTTGCTGCAACGGTTATTAACCTTCTTGTTGCACGCATGATTTCAAACAAAAGGATTAATGTATCCCGCGTTCAGATGCGTGACGCAGGTAAACTGTACGGCGAAACCGTAACGGGTATCGAAATGATTGAAACAATCAAATCCTCCGGTGCGGAAAACGAGTATTTTGAAAGATGGGCAGGCTACCAGGCAAGCGTTAACACTCAGAATGTAAAGTACGCAAAGATTAATCAGGTTTTAGGTATTGTGCCTGAGCTTGTTTCAACACTTGCAAACACAGTAGTTCTTGCAATCGGTATATTCCTTGTAATCAACGGCGAATTCACCATCGGTATGGTAACGGCGTTCCAGAGCATTATGGGTCTGTTTAACGCGCCTGTTAAAAGCCTTACCGAAGCCGGACAGAAGATTCAGGAAATGCGCACCAATATGGAGCGTATTGAGGACGTACTTAACTACGACCCCGATATTACCGAGGAAATGTTGGATACCTCCGACGAGAATGATGACACTACATACGACAAGCTCACCGGTGAAATAGAGCTTAAAAATATCACTTTCGGTTATTCCGAGCTTGCAGAGCCGCTGATTAAAGACTTCAGCATGAGTATGAAGCCCGGCAGCAGAGTTGCGTTTGTCGGCTCGTCAGGTTGCGGTAAGTCAACGCTTGCAAAGCTTATCTCCGGTCTTTATAAACCGTGGTCAGGCGAAATCACGTTTGACGGTAAGCCGATGGACGAGGTTAAGCGTTCTGTACTTAACGGCTCGCTTGCAGTTGTTAATCAGGATATCATCCTGTTTGAAGATTCAATTGCAAACAATATCAAAATGTGGGATTCCACTATCGAAAACTTCGAGATGATTCTTGCGGCAAGAGACGCTCGCATCCACGACGATATTATGATGAGAAGCGGCGCTTACCAGTACAAATTAGTCGAAGGCGGTAAGGATTTCTCGGGCGGACAGCGCCAGAGACTTGAAATTGCAAGAGCACTTGCTCAGGACCCGACGATTATTATTCTCGACGAGGCTACCTCGGCACTTGACGCTAAGACTGAATACGAGGTTGTAAAGGCTATCAAGGACAGAGGTATTACCTGTATCGTTATTGCTCACAGACTTTCCACAATCAGGGACTGCGACGAGATTATCGTCATGGATAAGGGCGTAGTTGTAGAGCGCGGCACACACGAGGAGCTTTACAGCCACGACGGACTTTACAGCAAGCTTATTACAAATGAATAGGAGGTGAGTTAATGGGTTGGTTTGACGAACAAATAAAAGACAGAATTAAAAATGACGACGAGATATTTTCCGACGCCTTTCATGAGATGTCGGGCGTTGTCATGGGCAAAAAAGCGCTGTTTGAAAATTTTGACGACAGTAACAAGCAGATTCAGACGGCTATTTACGACATTCTTAAGTTTTATCATGTTAAGCCGCAGGAGCTGCCGCTTGATGTCAAGGATATTGACAAGCAGCTCGAGTTCTTCTTAAAGCCTAACGGCATTATGAAAAGGGATGTAACCCTCAGCGGCAAATGGTACAAAGACGGTATTGGCCCGTTGCTCGCCACTACAACAGACGGCAGAATTGTTGCTCTTATACCCGGCAAGATTTCAGGTTACAAATACTTTGATTACGACATTGGTAAGTATGTTAAAATCAACAGAAAAAATTATCAGAAAATTTCTACCGAGGCTATTTGCTTTTATAAGCCGTTCCCGCTCAGAAAGCTCACCACAGGGGATTTGTTCAAATACTTCTTCTCCACAGTATCTGTAGCAGACTGGGCTATGATAATTATTGCAAGCCTTGCGGCAAGCGTTGTTGGTTTGTTTGTAACATATGCTAACGGCGTTATCTTCGGCAAGGTAATAGATGTCGGCGAAATGGGCGTATTTGTCTCTGCGTTTGTTATGCTTATCGGCGTATCAATCGCACAGCTTATGATTGACGTTATCAAATCGCTTGTCACCTCGCGTATCACCACAAAAATGACGGTTTCGGTTGAATCGGCTGCTATGATGAGGCTTTTGTCGCTTCCCGCGTCATTCTTTAAAGAGTACAGCTCCGGTGACCTTGCAAACAGATTTAACAAGATTAAGGATATCTGTAACTCAACCTCGTCAATTATTCTTACCGGCGGACTTACAACTCTGTTTTCGATTGTATACTTCTTCCAGATTTTCAACTATGCGCCTGCGCTTGTTGTTCCGGCAGTAGCGGTTATACTTACGACGGTTGTAATATTTATTGTGGTATCATTACTGCAAATTAAAAACTTTAACAAAATACTCAAGGCGGACGCAAAAGTCAGCGGTTTTGTGTTTGCACTTATCTCGGGTATCGAAAAAATCAAGCTCGCCGGCGCGGAGAAGAGAAGCTTTTCCAAATGGTCAAAGTTCTACCGCGAGGCAGCTGACAGAAAGTACAACCCGCAGCTTATCGTTAAGCTCGTCAACGCTATCATTGTGGCTGTAAACACGCTTGGTACAATGGTTATTTACTTCACCGCGTACGCATCGGGCGTGTCGGTCGACAAGTATATGGCGTTCAGCGTGGCTTACGGTCTTGTAAGCGGCTCGTTCCTTATGCTTATTGCGACTTCGTCCGACATCGCTCAGATAAAGCCGTCAATCAAGCTCATCAAGCCCATTATGGACACAGAGCCCGAGGTTGCGTCTGACAAAAACGTTGTTACACGCCTTACCGGCAGCCTTGAACTCAGCAATATTTCCTTCCGTTACAGCGAGAGCATGCCGCTTGTAATTGACAAACTCAGCCTCAGAATCGGCGCCGGTCAGTATGTTGCTATTGTCGGCTCCACAGGCTGCGGTAAGTCAACTCTTATGAGGATTATGCTCGGCTTTGAAACCCCGCAAAAGGGTGCTGTTTACTACGACGGCAAGGACATCAACGCGATTGACCTCAAATCGCTCAGAAAGAACATCGGTACCGTTATGCAAAACGGCAAGCTGTTTACGAGCGACATCTATTCAAACATCGTTATCTCTGCTCCTCAGCTCTCGGTTGACGAGGCTTGGGAGGCTGCCGAAATGGCAGGCGTCGCAGAGGATATCCGCAATATGCCAATGGGTATGCACACCATTATTTCCGAAGGTGGCGGCGGCATTTCGGGCGGTCAGCGCCAGCGTATTATGATTGCGCGCGCAATCGCACCAAAACCGCGTATTCTGATGTTTGACGAGGCTACTTCGGCGCTTGATAACATCACTCAAAAGCATATTTCCGACTCGCTTGAAAACCTCAAATGCACGAGGATTGTAATCGCTCACAGGCTTTCAACTATTAAAAACTGCGATAGGATTATCGTTCTTGACAAGGGTAAAATCGTTGAGGACGGCAAGTATGAAGAGCTCATTGAAAAGGGCGGATTGTTCGCCGAGCTTGTTGAAAGACAAAGACTGGATAAGTAACGGTGAAACTATGACTTATGAGATGGAGTACTTAATGCACCTTTTCTCGTGCGGTGCAACGGGCAGGCAGGCACAGCCGCCCACGCAGCCGCTCGACTGGGAGAAGGTGGTTAAGCTCGCAGTTGAACAAAGCGTTACCTATACTGTGGCGCTCCCGATTAAAAAGTACGACTTAGGCTGCCCGCCGCACATAGTGGAGCGGCTCACTTCGTCGCTCAGGGGCGCGGCAGTCAAAAACGCGTTAAAAACCGACGCGGTGCTTGATATTCTGCAAAAAATGGAGCACGCGGGCATCCCGACCTTGCTTTTTAAGGGGATTGATGTCGCAAGATACTACAAAAATCCCGAATGTCGCGTGTCGGCGGACACCGATATTTATGTAAGACCTGAGGATGAAGAACGCGCAGCCCGTTTTCTTGAGGGCGAGGGCTTTGAAATGAAAAAGCGCCCGTCCGACTCTAACCACGCTGTGGGAAGTCACCCGACAATCGGCAGAGTGGAGCTGCATATTAAGTTTATTTCGGACGAGTTTTCCGGCATCCTGCTTAAAGACTGGTCGGTCGACGAAAACGCTTTTACTAACTGTGTTAAGCAGCAGCTCAGCGGTAGAGAATACTATGCGCTTGAGCCATGTGACAACCTGATATATCTTACTTTTCATATGCTAAAGCACTTCCTCTACGGCGGCATCAGCCTGCGTATGATGATGGATAATGCGCTTTATTCTAAGAATAATCTTGGCGCTATCGACTGTAAGCGCTATGAGGATATGCTGACTTCAGCTGGATTTTTATACCTGATGCAGGTTATTTTCGGCGCTATGGTAAAGTATTGCGGCTTTGACGAAACGGATTTTCCTATAACTCCCGTTTTGAACGACGAAGATATCACTGCGCTTTTAAACGACCTTGAAGCAGGCGGATGGCAGGGGCAAAAAGCCGGTGTTGACGGCGTTTTTGCGTGGTATTGCTACCGTTATCAGGAGGCGGATAAATCCGGCGACAAAAGGGAACTCGGAAATATTCGCCAGGGTCACCTTAATGAGTATAAGGATATAGTTTTTCCGCCAATGGAAACTATGTCGAAGCTGTATCCCAAGCTCAGCGAAAAGCGCTATCTGTACCCGTATTACTTGTCGCGCAGGCTGTTTGAAAAAAGCGGCAAGCTGCTCAGCGGCAAAGCGAGCGTGCCAAAGCTTATGATTAAGGACGAAAGCGAGCTCAGCGACACCGCAAAAGAAAGGTTAGAACTTTTTAAAAACTTAAAAATTATGTAAAAATTTTTTTGTTTTTGTTTACACATTCGCCGCGGATTGTAGCTTAGGCTACAAAACAGACATAAATTGAATATTGTATAAAGTAATGTATTGTGTTACTATGTAGTTGAAAAGAGAAGTTACTCTTTTCGTGAACGTTGAGGTCAGCAACGGACTTTGGTACATATTTCCTTTAAGCCGAAATTTCTCGGCAAATGTAGTAAAAATAGCCTAAGTAAAAAGGCTATTATGTAAAATGTTAATTAATTTTAAACAAAACGGCAAATAATTGTTGACTTATAAGACATTAAATGCTAAAATGAACAATGAATTTAAAATAAATAATTTGTAGGAGGATTATATTATGGCAGCATTAGACGAAATCAAAAAGTACGCAGCAGAAGAGGGCATTGAGCTCACAGACGATATGCTTGAGGCAATCGCAGGCGGCAGATATTCTTATGAAGAGTGGAAAAATATGACCACTGAAGAAAGACAGGCAGCTCAGTTAGCTTCTATCATGGCAAGAATGAACAATCAGCCTTGCGCTCTTGACTAATATCAAGTATTTTGGAGGATTAAACTATGTACCAGAGTCCTGACCTTGTAAAGGTTGATTTAGATATTAAGGATAATTTTGCTTCATATTCATCTTGTTACAGAAACAGTTGGGTTGTTCTTACTAATAATGAAACTGTTGTTCCGTCTGGCATTTGCAGAGTTGATGAGATGATAACATATGCATCTGGCCAAACAGATTATCAGTGCTTCGTTGGCGATATGACTTATTAAGGATAATGTTTTCTGTATCATTTGACGATAATTATCAAATTAACAGTAAAATAGAGGGTCAGTTTGCTCCGTTTTTAAAGGAGAACGGCAAACTACCCTCTTTTTCCGTTTGTTTTTATCCGCTTAATGATGCTGATATTACAGAACTAAGCGTTATAGAAACTATAGGCGACTACACATACTATAAGGACAGTCAAAACACATATTGGCTCTCGTTCTGCGGCTGTTATGCAAAACTTGGCGCAGATTATATAAGCGCAGATGTATATATGTCCGACAAGGTGAAGAATGACGGAAGCTATGAAGCGTCGTACCTGCTTATGCAGGCGTATATGTACCGACTTGTCAGCACGGGCAATTTTATGATTCACTCTGCGGCGGCAGTTTATAAGGATAACGGTATCCTTTTTTGCGGTCTGTCGGGTGCAGGTAAGAGTACTCAGGCTAACTTGTGGAAAAAGTATCTGCACTGCTCTATCCTTAATTACGACAAGCCCTGCGTTATTAACGACGACGGAAAAATCTATGCCCACGGCAGCCCGTGGAGCGGTAAAGAAAAGCTTATTAAAAACGAATATGTACCGCTTAAAGCGATTGTATATGTAGTGCAGGCGCAGAAAAACAGCGTAAGGAAGCTCAGCCCTGCTGAAGCGATGTCGCATATATTCCTGCACAACTATGTCTACCCTCTGACTGAGGAAACAGAAAAGCAGTACCTCGCCGCAATTCAGGCAGTTGCCGAAAAGGTAGATATTTATGAGCTATCCTGCGACGTCAGCGAAAACGCTGTTGAAACACTGTATAACGAAATTTTTGATATTACTTACAAAGAAGCTAAAGAGGAATATAAAATGAAGTATAAAACAAAAGACTGCTTTTTAATGAAGCAGATTGCAGATGAATTTATTGTAATTCCGAGAGGAAGCGAAGCACTCGAGTTTAAAGGCTCTGTCGTTTTCAACGAAGCCGGCGCATTCCTTTGGGACAAGATGAACGAATTTATTGACGAAGAAGCTCTTGCCGCTGCACTTATGGAGCATTACGGCATTGATTCTGACCTTGCAGCTAAGGATACAAAAGCTTTTCTTAAAAAAATGGAAGATAACGGACTTGTTGACAAATCCGAGGATTAATTATGGATAGTAAACTTTCATTATTTGATTTACTTTCTCAGGCAGAAAAATCAGATAAAAAAGTGGATATGGCAAAATTATACGGTGAAGTATTAATAAGAAAAACTGTAAATGACCGTAAACCACTTGCAATTCAGTTTGAGCTTCTCCCGTTGTGTAATTTTAATTGCTCGTTTTGCTATGTTAAAAGAACGCCCGAGGAGCTTAAGAAAAACGGACAGCAAATTATGCGTTTTGATGACTGGAAGTATTATATTGACGAGAGTGTTAAACTCGGAGCAAGCAATATAACATTGACAGGCGGAGAATGTACTATTCACCCCGATTTTACAGAGATTTATAAATACGCTTACAGCAAAGGTCTTGAAGTTGGAATGATTTCTAACGGCTCAAATATCACGGATGAAATTCTTTCGGTATTTAAACAATTCCCGCCGTCAAAAATATATATTACCATTTACGGTATGAGTGCCGAAACTTATGAAAGAACTTGCGGTAATGGCGCTGCGTTTGAAAAGGTAATGAGTAATATTGACCGGCTAACCGAGCTTGGATGCAATGTTATATTAAATTATACTGCAGGCAAAGATAATTTTTGCGATATGGAGGCAGTGCTTGCCTATGCAAGAGAAAAGAAACTTGCTATATTCCCGACAGACGCGTTAATTGTTAAAGATAAATCTACTAATGAAATTCTGAGTGATGAATTAGTGGATTATAAAGAGTATAAAGTGCTTGAACATAAGCATTTGAGCATAATGCGCGGTATTCCTTTTGATGAGTTTGAAAAAAGCTATTTTTCGAGTTTTTCCGAACCTCTCCCAGCAAAGGAAAAGGGGTTACAATGTAATGCAGGTAAATGTTCTTACACTGTCAACTGGCAGGGTTTGATTAAACCTTGTGCAAACTTTGATGACTTTACTTTTGACCCACACGAATTAGGTTTTGCAGAATGTTGGAAAAAACTGAATGAGTGGTCGGATAGCATACCTTTGCTTGAGGAGTGCGAAACTTGTATTTTCCAGCAAAAATGCAGGCGATGTGCCGCGATGCATTACGGTGATATGGGTGAGTTCGGCAAGGTGTCTCCGCGCTTCTGCTTTAAGGAGCTTTATCCCGAGGAGGCTGCCGCCGCAATGGCAAAATACGAAGAAATGAAGGCGAACGGCGAAATAGAGTGATTTTATGGCTGATAAAAAAAGCATTCCGCTTGGCGATAAGCACTGCGGTAAGCAGGTTGAGCTTATCACCGACGGCGAAGTAAAATATCTGTTTAAGCCGCGTTCGGCGTGTGCCGAAAGGGGACTCGAAGCTTTTCTGTTAACACTTGAACAGGAGGGCTTTCCTTTTCTGCCCGCGTGTGAGCATGTTTTAGAAGAGAGCGAAAACGGCTTTAAATCCGCGTTTTGCGAGCATTTAAGCGCCGAAAACGACGAGGACGTTGAGCTCTATTTTAAACGCTGCGGCGCGCTGATATTTTTTTCGTATCTGTTCGGCTCAAACGATTTGCACTACGAAAATATTATCGCGTCTAAGGATACGCCCGTGCTTATCGATTGCGAAACCCTTATGTGCCCTGAAACCGAAAGCTTTAACGGCAACCTTAAAAGTCTGACTTCAAGCGTTATGAAGTCGCACCTTTTGCCGAACTGGCGCGCTGAGGGTGGGGTAGCAAAGCTCACCGCCGGACTGATAAGCGACCGCGCGGACGCGCCGAATCACTTGCAATATAACGGCTCGCCCTGTTATATTTACGACTATGAAAACGAGGTGTTGCAGGGGTTTAAGTCAACTTACAGCTACGCCTTGCAACATATTGATATTGTAAAAAAAGCCCTCGATTGCTTTGAGGGAAGCCATTTTAGGTTTTTGCTGCGTCCGACCGAGGTGTACGCAAAATTTATAGAGCTTGCAAACAAGCTTGATACTGAAAAGCGCGAGTCTATGGTGCGTGCCTTGCTCTCAGCCGCGCATCAAAACGATGTGCGTGAAAACCGACTTGAGTACATGGCTAAGGTGCTTGATGAGGAGGTCAGCGCCGTATTAAATGGCGATATACCGTGCTTTTTTGCGCATTACGACGACCTCGGTCTGTACGGCGGCGGTAAACTGCTTGCCGACGGATTTTTCAGTGCTTCGCCTAAAAAATGCGTTGTTGATAAGCTGAATTCACTCAGCGTCGAGGATATGACCGCTCAGTGCAGGATTATATCCCAGTCGCTTTCTGCAGCACGCCCGATTGATAAAAATGAGGCTCAAATACTTTGCGGCGAGAATACTTTTGACGCTATGTTTAACGCTTTGGAGGAGGGGTATATCTCCGCGATTTCCGCAGGGTTTACGCAGCTCGAGTACGGCTCAGACGACAATCTGTACTTTCAAAGTGCGGGTTTCGGGCTCTACGACGGGCTTTCGGGCATACTCTGCGCCTACGCTGCATTATACAGTAAAACGGGCGACAAAAGCTGCTTAAATGCGCTTAAATCGCACTACGCACCGCTAGGTGAACACATAAAAGAGTGCAGCGAATTTAGTATAAACAAGAGCACTGTTTCACTCCAAAGCGGTATCAGCGGAGTTATCGCTTGCTTGCTTCATATATATGATTTAACGGGTGAGCAGATGTTTTATTCTGACGCGCTCACGCTTGCAAAAAAGCTTAAGCCGCAAATTAACGGCGATGTTATGTATGATTTGCTCGGCGGACTCGCAGGGCTTGCAGTACAGCTGCCGAAGCTCCCCGAGGACATATCCGCACCGCTCGCCGAGGTAATACTGCCAAGGCTTGCAGAATACAACCCCGAGCTTACCGGCGCAGCACACGGAGCGGCAGGAATTGCGCTCGGAATCTGCGCCGCCCAAAGCTGTTTAAAAACCGACGATTACGACGCGAAAGTGTTGGAATTACTACACTTTGAAGAAGAATACTACAACGAAGAAGCCAACAACTGGCAGGATTTAAGAGTGTCCGACAAAGTGGGATTTATGCACGGCTGGTGCTCCGGCGTCGGCGGCGAAGCTATGATGCGCAAAAGCATTTTAAAGCTTACCGACAACGCCGAAATTATATCAATCTGCAACCGCGATTTAGAGCGCGCAAAAAAGAGCCTGGGCTCTGATTTCATCGCAAAGCGCGACAGTCTGTGCTGCGGTAATGCGGCTCGTCTTACGGCGTGTTCTAATTTAAATTTAAAAAATACTGGATTATACACCCTGCTTTGTGATAGAATAAATAGCGGTAGCCTTAATATGTTCCATCCCTGCGACACCGCAGACGAGAATTACGGGCTCATGCAAGGGCTTGCGGGCGTTATTTATGCTATCTCTATGTACGGTGACGAAAGAAGCGGGGGTATGCTTATATGTTAGACGATAAAAACCTCTCGCTAACAATGAGGGAGCTTATGCCCCTTGTTGAAGAGGAGCTGAAAAAAGGCAAGGATGTTATGTTGCCGCTAAAGGGCTTTAGTATGACTCCGTTTTTAATCCACAACCGCGACAGCATTGTTCTTACGGCTATGAACTCGCGCAGTATCAGAGTCGGCGATATGGTGATGTTTAAAAGAGAAGGCGGTTCCTATGCCATGCACCGCGTCTATAAAGTGCACAGCGACAATACATTTGATATAGTCGGCGATGCTCAGTTTGTGGGCGATAAGAACATCCGCTACGATATGCTTGTTGCCTATGTGCCTAAGGTTATACGAAACGGCAGGGAAATCGATTGCGAAAAGGGCTTTTGGCGAACTGTTATGACCGGTTATATGAAGTTGCGTATGACGCACCCTTTGACCGCGGAAAGATTGCTTAAAATCTACAGAATATTATTTGCAAGAAGTTTGGAGAACTCGAATGAGTAAAAAAGAGCTTTTAGTAAAAGGGCTTAAAAACAAGGACGAAAGCATTAAGCTTACAAAATGGATGATATCGGTTATTAAACCGTATTCACGCTATGTTGTGTACATATTTATCATCAGCGTTATTTCAATGGTGATATCCTACGCCAGCACTATCATCGGTAAATATGTCGTTGACGACGCGACAAAGGGCGAGATTAACTTTAAGAATATGATGTTTATGTGCGGCACTACGATTGTGTCGATTTTAATCGGCATCGGCAGCACTATTCTTAGCAATTATATTAACGAAAAGTTTTCGTTTACTCTGAGAACTAAGTTTTTTAACGATATTCAGCGCAGCGTCTGGCTTGATGTGTCAAAGTATCACAGCGGCGACCTTGTAACTCGTCTTACATCGGATATTAGTACTATTTCGGACAGCTTGATTTCGATTATACCTAACACGATTTTAATCGTATTTCAGCTTGTAATATCCTTTTGTATACTGTTTTATTACGATAAACCTATAGCACTTTTTGCGCTGATAATCGGACCTATAGGCGCTCTTTGTATGGTTATATTCAAAGAGAGATATAAAAAATACCAGGCAGAACTGCGTCAGACCGAGTCCGAATATCGCTCCTTTATGCAGGAAAATCTGTCATCACTGACAGTCGTTAAGACCTTCCAAAAAGAGGACGACAACGAAATACAGATGGAAGATTTTCGCAGGAAAAGGCTTGGCTTGGTGTATAAAAATTCTAAACTCAGCTCAATTATGGGCGCGCTTATGAAGCTCGTTTACAGCGCGGGCTATGTTATCGCGTTTTGCTGGGGTTCTTACAGGATTTCAACCGGCGACATTACATACGGAACACTGACTATTTTTATTACTCTTGTTTCGCGCGTGCAGGGCTCTATCAGCGGACTTGCGGGTATTATTCCACAGTACTACAGTATGATGATTTCCGCTAAGAGAATTTGCGGCGTGGTTGACCTTAAAAAAGAGTCTTATATCGGCGCTACACAAATGCCCGAAAAGGTTGGCGTTAAAGTTGAAAATGTAGACTTTGCGTACGACAGAGAGATGATTTTAAATAACCTTAGTTTTGAAGCTGTGCCGGGCGAAAAAATTGCGATAGTAGGTCCGTCAGGTACGGGTAAAACTACTATTATTCGTCTGCTTTTAGCGCTCACTCACCCGAATAATGGCAGTATAAAATACATTCTTGATGACAAGGTTGCGGAGCTTGCTTCGCCCGATTCGAGACGCTATATTTCATATGTTCCGCAGGGTAATACTCTGCTTTCGGGTACTATAGCAGACAACCTCAGAGTAGGCTATAAAGATGCTACCGAGGAGGATATGAACCGCGCGCTCAGAATGGCTTCTGCAGACCGTTTTGTAAGTAAATTACCTAACGGACTCGATACTGTTCTCAGCGAAAAATCCGGCGGTCTTTCCGAGGGTCAGGCGCAGCGTATTTCTATTGCAAGAGCGCTCATAGGCAATAAGCCGATTATCATTCTCGACGAGGCTACAAGCGCGCTTGACGAAAAGACGGAAGCCTCTGTTTTAAAAAGCATTACCGAGGAAATGGTTTCAAAAACCTGTTTTATCATAACTCACCGTCGCTCTATGCTTAAGTATTGCGACAGAGTGATTGAGCTCGACGAGGAGGGCGGCATTACGATTAAGCCGATTTCCGAGTATGCTGTAAATACAAATTAATATAAACTCCGGGGACACGCCCGGAGTGCTGTATGGGCCTGTAGCTCAGTTGGGAGAGTGTCGCGTTCGCAACGCGAAGGTCGAGGGTTCGAACCCCTTCAGGTCCACCACGAATTAAACTGAAGGGGTGAGAAACGAACTCCAAATTTACCGTGCATCGAAGATGCTGGGGAAATTTGGGAGAAAGGTCCGGTGGACCTTTCGATAGTTGAGAGGAGAACCCCTTCAGGTCCACCAGAAGTATCAAAGAGCTATCTCGCACGGGATAGCTCTTTGAATTTTAATATGTAATTTATTTTAAGTTAGGGCAGTGGGTGATGATGTAATTCTTCACCCATTCAAAATCCTCTTTTTGGCAATACACCTGGTTGTGGTTGAGCGTTTCGTTTACCTTAATCACCTTGCGCGAGGGGTACGCCTTAACTTTTTTTACCCTTTTAAACTCGCTGTACATCTCGGTTCGCGTGGCGTTAATGCCGATGCCGATTGTCGACAAGCTGCCCCCTGCCGCGCCCGCTGCCATCGTAGCAGCGCCTATTTTTTTTGCCTTTTTTGCCTGGTCGGGGGTCTGCTTGTGGTTTATACCGTTTTCGTCCATCTCGAATATCACGCAGTACTTGCCACCCATTATCATAGCGTAAACCGCATATCCGAGCCCCGATACTACCGTCATACCGATTATAAAGTAGCAAAAGAAACGTAGGTTGTACATCAGCCTCTCGCGAAATATCTCGGTCCACTGTATAGCGTCCGCGATTATCGAAATGGTAAATATTCCCAGGATTATAAAGAAAAATATCATCCATATCAATATAAAAATGCTCGGATTTGTAAACAGATTCATATCGTAAGTCCAGCGATATTTGCCGTCTGTGTAGTATTTTATGTTGTCGCTGACGCTTCTCTCGGGTACAATTTCGGGTTCGATTTTCACAAAATCATCCTCTCGCATATCATTAACCCCATATTAACACATATCCCCGACCAAATCAATATCGCATATTTTCACGACATTTCTACGCCACTGTACGGCGAAATATACGACGAATAATCGTATAAACGTCTAACAAACAAAAATTAACAAAATGTTCACAAATTGCTTGACTTTAAATTTCAAATATATTATAATTATTACAAATAAAAAATAATGCTACAACTATGCTATGCGTTTTTTTAGATATAGCCATATCTTGTAGCAAATAAAATTTGAGCACAATATGTTGTGCTATCGTTATGGTCAGTAATACGATAGCATATCGTTACGCTAAAAAATGGAGGTTTTACTATGAAATCTAAATACACAAAAAAGGCAATATCCATTCTCTTGTCGCTTATTCTGGTAGCAACTGCTATTCCTATGGGTGGTTTTATTGCTCAAGCCGGTACATCTTGGAGTGTACTTGCTTCGTCTGACTTTTCAACTGTAAACAGCGTGTCGCAGGACACAGCCTTTAGTCCGTCTACATATGTCGGCGGTAATTCAATGACCTGGACTCCTCACGATTACACAAGTTCGGCATCTGTTGACAGCACAAACGGCGGTATCAGCATTCCCGACGGTTATATGTACCTTAGCGGCTATACCGGCGGCTCTGTTCCGATTACCGGTCACGGTGCTAACGGTTGGAAGGTTGATGTCGGTTTCCGCTTCACTACCACCAATAGTGGTGACGACAAATACTATAACAGCGATAACTATTCATTCCTGAAAATGTATGTATATGAGACGAATTTATCAAATCCCAACAGAAAAAATGCCGGTTATTGCTATTTTCAGCAAAATGCTAACGGCGTTGGTTATTCATGGGAGGGCGATAACAGCGTTGGCTCGCAGTCACAGGCTACATCTATTACAACAGGTAACGGCAATCTTGTAAAAGATACAAACTATCATTATGTTGCCGAATACACCGTTAATCGTTTTAGAGCGTATATTACGGATGCTAATGGTAAAATAGTTCAGCTTGTTATTGATACAACTAATTCAACATTCTTAGGTCGTCTTGCAAACATCGGACCTAATGGTGCAAATACTACCAATGCTACAATTAACGCAATCAAGCTGGGCGATGATGACAACAGTTATTACTTCAAAGGTCTTGAGTATCAGAATATCACGTTCTACGAGGGCACCGAAGTTACCGACGCTTCTACTGCAGGTCAGCCGAACAATGCTTCCGATAAGTATGTTATGGCTTACTTCACCGGTAACTACAACAGGGAAAACGAGTCGCTTCGTTATGCTGTATCTACCGACGGTATTAACTTCCACGCGCTCAATAAGGGCTTGCCTGTTACAAGCATTGATAATCCAACAGGATTAACTGTTTATCCAACAGGCACAGCGCAAAGCGCAAACGCGACCGGTAATATCAGAGACCCGTATATTTTGCGCAAGCAGGACGGAAGCGGTTTCTATATTCTGGCAACTGACCTTGATACAGGTGCAAACGGCTTTAACAACAACTCAAAAATGCTTGTATGGGATGTTGAACATCTTCAGGATGTTACTACAACAAGACCTTGGGCAATTGATATCAGATCAATGATGCAACCTATCGTAGGCGACGACGGTTCAGGCAATCCTGCATGGATTCACCGCGCTTGGGCACCCGAGGCATTTTACGACTCTGCAAAAGGCAAATACTTTATGCACTTCAGCGCAAGAGCAAACAATTCTACGATTGACGCCGGTACATATCTCTACGGTGTTTATACCTCTGACTTTAAGAGCTTTGACGGAACACCGAAACGGCTTATCAATACCGGCGCTGACAACATTGACGCAAGTATTAACTACAACAGCTCTGACGATTTGTACTATATGTGGTACAAAAACGAGTCAAACAGCAAGCTTTGGTATGCTACTGCTACAAACGCTGACGGTCCGTATGTTAATGTATCCGAATTCAGTTATAACTTAGGCGTTGAAGGTCCCGAAATTTTCAGAAACCTTGCAAACGACGGTTGGATTTTCCTCTGCGACGCATTTGGTGAATCCGCTGACCCGGCTACAAGCAAGCAGGGTGTGTTCCAGGCGTTCACATCAAGCTCAATCACCGGCTTCTCGTCAACAACAAGCACTAATATTCCTTATCTCTATGCACGTCATGCAGGTGTAACAAGAGTTACAAACGCAGAGTATGAGGCACTTATCGCTGCATTTGGCGGTGAGATTGCAGACGGTAGCAGTACCACTAAGGCAAGGTACTACTTCTCGGGCAATACCTCGCACTCCGGCACAGGTTGGCTTGGCTCTGTTAAGGACCCGGGTGAGCAGATATTCAAAGTTGCTCACGATGATGCCGCAGGCTCATCATATTCAACCTCTATGGGTGTTCTCTCACTGAATAATACAAGCGTATTTATGCAGGACGATAACATCAGAACTATGCTCAAGAGCAACGCGTTTACCGTTAACTTTAAGTGCAAGATTACCGACAGCAACCTACTCAGCAATTCCGATATGCCTATTGCTGCAATCGGTAACATAAACAAGGACTATATCAGACTTGAAACAGACGGTGAGTTTTATGTAGCCGGCACAAAAGTTGCAAGTGGTTTCAACCCGCAAGTAAACACCGAATACAATATCTCAATTTCATTTAACGGAACAACGGCTTCACTCTTTGTTGACGGTGATTATGTTACAGGTCTTGTTCAGGATGAAACTGTTGTTGACCCATCGGGAGCACAGTGCTATCTCGCACTTGGCTGGACAGATACCTGCGGCGAAACCGACAGAATTTCTGCAGACTACAGCGACCTTACAATTGTAAACACAGCACTTCCCGTAACAGATGAAGACCCTGTATTTGACTATGCTGACGATGTTATTGAGGCATACGAAAATAAGATGGAAAATTCAACCGTTTACAGAAACCTTGAAGAAGCGTATAAGAGATACGTTGATGTAAACGAAGCACGCGACGCTGTATTGTACGGTAACTCAACAACTGCTCAACTTTACGACGCTGCAAAGGCACTCAAAACCGCAACAGCTAATATGACAGCTTGGTCTGAACCTACAGCAAGTGCAAGAGTACAGTTCAGAGATGAAACCGATACATATGTTGACCCGGCATATGCTAAAAATATTCTTTATGCTTCTAAGGGTTATTCGCCTTCATATTACAATACTTCAAATATAAACATTGAAGTAGATGTTAACCAATATGTAGTCGCTCTTTACAGAGGCGGAGCGGATAATAATGCAAGTTCATGGGCAATTCTTATACCGGCTATGGTTGGATGTAACAATCAGGAAGGTGGAACAGGTAATCCAAGAAAACTTGTTGCTGCGTATCCTTCGGTAATTACTGCAGGTGCCGATCACGCTGGAGACACAAGCAACTTTACGCTTCAAAGCAATTGGTACGGTCGAATTACATCAAACATCTACAGTTGGCAGAACGCGTGGGATGCTAATTCCGATAGAGATTGTAACGGTATTAACAGCACCGGCTTCAGTATTAACGGCAAATGGGTATCCTTTACTTCCGGTAAAGATATGCCAAGAGGCAATACAGGCACCTGGTATGGTTATGCTAACTATATGAGATATGTCGGTGATGAAAGCTTTACAAACAGGTTGAAGACCATTAATCAGGACTGGACAGTTTTTGCTACATACAAGCAAGATAACAACCGTTGTATTCACGACTGGGATGACGCACAAACAATCTACATCATCGACTACAGAAATGTAGAATCAACTATCAATTCCTACAAGGCAACGCTTCAGAATGTAACTCAATACAAAGAGGGCGGTTTGCTCGCATTCGTTCAGGCATTTGATAAACTTACTATTGATGTTGACGGCGCTGATTATGCAAGCAACCCGGGTACAACTGCTGCCACTGTTGCAAGCACTCTTGAAACAGGCGTATCAACCATTTCTACTGCTGCCGCATCGCTCAATGATGCAAAAGACAGCACAAGAGCAGGCTACATTGCACTCAGAGATGCAATTGATACTAGTGGCGTACCTTCTGCTATTTCAAGTAGCAGCAGTTTACATAACATGCTGTTTACGGTGCGTGGACTTGTTGCTTCCGAAGGTCGTGTAACAGTTGACGGTCACGACCTCGTGCTTCAGAATTACAGTGCATTCAAGACTGCATATGATAACGCTGCAGGAGAAATGGCAAGACTGGGTACTGCAGGTTACAATACTAACAGAACTTCAAACTATACAAATATAAGCGACGCAAGTGATTATGCTGATGCTTTGGTTGATGCATTCAACGCGCTTGATTTAACCTTTACCGTAACTTATACAAAGAACGGCGGTTCGTCGTCAAACGAAACGCTTGAGGTAGGTCAGACGCTTGCAAGTATTCCTGCAAATACCGCAACCGCTTATGATGATAATAATTATCATAATGTATATACTTGGCCTGCAAATGTGACAAGCTCATATGTTCCTTGGTCTGACGAATCATATACAGAAGTCGTTACACCTACAGCTTGTGACCACAACACGGCTAGAGCTCACACTGCAGCTGATGGAAATACAAACGGTTACACCGATTACGAGTGTTCGGTTTGCGGTCATTGCGATACAACAAACCGTATTTGGGATAACCGCAGTGCTGACTGGGCATCATATAAGACGGCAGCAGCTGCTGTAGCTACGAACTATGCTGATACAAATTATACAACCTCATCGCGTTCAGCATATAAAACTGCGGCAGATGCAATAACAGCTACCGTTAATCCGGTTGATGATGAAACTAAGTCGGAATCTTATATCGATGGCAAGACTGATGCTCTTACAGCCGTTATGGGATTACTCAACCATGTTGCAAACTTTACTGCACTTGATTCAGCAGTAACAGCAGCAACAACTGATAGAGCAACCAACAACTACGACAACAGTAATAATCAGATTAATACTTACACATCGTGGACGGCGTTTGCAACAGCATATGACAACGCAAACGGCTATTATACCAAGACTGCTGAGCAGAGAGCGGATACGCCGATGTACGCAACGGATGGTAGCGGTTATGTAACAAGCGATTTGTCAACCGACCAGACAAATATTAACAATTACAAGAACGCGCTTACAAGTGCAACGCTTGTATCAATTAATACTGACTCGTTAGACACTTACGAAACAGCAAGAAGCGTAATTATCGCATCTCTTGACACTAAGAAGTATACAGATGACGCGTTAAGTCATGTAAATGGCGCGATAAACGACGCAAATGCTGAAGTGTATCATACA
>JAFSTE010000013.1 GCA_017450645.1 Eubacterium sp. | reverse complement strand
GGCAATCGCTCAGATACTTCTTGATGAAGGTTATATCGCATCATATAAAGTAATTGAAGACGACAAGCAGTGTGTTATTCGCGTAACACTTAAGTATGGCGAGAACAAGAGCCAGGTTATCACAGGTCTGAGAAGAGTATCTAAGCCCGGTCTTAGAATTTACTCAAGCGTTGAGGATATGCCTAAGGTTATGAAGGGTCTCGGCATCGCTATCGTTTCCACTTCAAAAGGTATAATGACAGACAGAGAAGCTCGCAAGCTTAATGTAGGCGGCGAAGTATTAGCATTCGTTTGGTAAGGAGGTGCAGTTAGGATGTCACGTATCGGTTTAAAACCTATCGTAATTCCTGCCGGCGTCGAGGTTAAAAAGGACGACGCAAACACTGTTACCGTTAAGGGACCGAACGGAACTCTTACTCAGGATGTTAATAAGGACATCACGGTAAACATTGAAGGCAGCGAGATTACACTCTCAAGACCATCAGACGATAAAGAGCACAGAGCTATGCACGGCTTATACAGAGCTCTTATCGCAAATATGGTAACAGGCGTTACAGACGGCTTCAAGAAGACTCTTGAGGTTAACGGTGTAGGTTACAGAGTTCAGGCACAGGGCAGCAAGCTCACAATGAACCTCGGTTTCTCACATCAGGTAATTATGGACGCGCCTGAAGGCGTAAAGGTAGAATGCCCGAGCGCTAACTCAATCGTAGTAAGCGGCGCAAGCAAGCAGGCTGTTGGCCAGTTCGCAGCGCAGATTCGCGAAAAAAGACCACCTGAGCCATATAAGGGCAAGGGTATTAAGTATTCCGACGAGCATATCCGCCGTAAGGAAGGTAAAGCAGGTAAGAAATAAGGGAAGGAGTGAATTACAATGGTTTCAAGACAGGATTCTAACAAAGCAAGACAGAAGCGTCATACCCGCGTTCGCGGTAAAATCAGCGGTACTGCTGAGTGTCCAAGACTTAATGTATATCGCTCCCTCAGCAATATCTATGCTCAGCTTATTGACGATGTTAAGGGCGAAACTCTCGCTCAGGCATCAACGGTTGAGAAGAGCTTTACTGAGTATGGCGGTAATGTAGAGGCAGCTAAGGCTGTTGGTAAAACATTAGCAGAGAGAGCTACTGCAAAGGGCATCAAAGAGTGCGTATTTGACAGAGGCGGCTATGTATATCACGGCAGAGTTGCTGCACTTGCAGACGGTGCCCGCGAGGGCGGACTTGAGTTCTAAAGAAGGGAGAAAATTTTTATGGTAAACAATAAGATTGATGTATCTTCGATGGAACTTGAAGAAAGAGTTGTTGCTATCAACCGTGTATCTAAGACTGTAAAGGGTGGTAGAATTTTCAAATTCTCAGCTCTCGTAGTTGTAGGTGACGGCAACGGACTTGTAGGCTTCGGTATCGGCAAATCAGGCGAGGTTCCGGACGCTATCCGCAAGGGCATTGAAGACGCTAAAAAGAATATTATTAAAGTATCACTCAGAGGTACAACAATTCCTCATGAGATTAAAGGTAAGTTTGGCGCAGGCGAGGTTCTCCTTATGCCCGCTCCAAAGGGTACCGGAGTTATTGCCGGCGGACCCGTTCGTGCAGTTGTTGAGACTGTAGGTATTAAGGATATCCGTACTAAGGCAATCCGTTCAAACAATCCTTGCAATGTTGTAAGAGCAACAATCAACGGTCTCAGCCAGCTTCGTACTGCTGAGGAGGTTGCTGCTATCAGAGGCAAGAATGTTAAAGAAATAGTAGGTTAAGGAGGGGCTATTATGGCAGATATTAAAGTAAAGCTTACAAAAAGCTTAATCGGCTGTAAGAAAGACCAGATTGCTACAGCCCACTCACTTGGTCTTAGAAAAATCGGTAATGTAACAGTTCAGCCTGACAATGCTCAGACTCAGGGTAAAATCAAAAAGATTTGCCACCTTGTTACTATCGTAGAAGAATAAGGGGAGGTACTTTTATGAAATTACATGAACTTTCTCCCGCAGCAGGCTCTAAAAAAGCAGTCAAGAGAATCGGCAGAGGCCCCGCTTCAGGCCAGGGTAAGACTGCAGGTAAGGGCCAGAAGGGTCAAAAGTCACGTTCAGGCTACAGCAGAAGGCCGGGCTTTGAAGGCGGTCAGATGCCACTTCAAAGAAGACTTCCTAAGAGAGGTTTCAACAACATTTTTGCAACAGAGTATGCAACCGTAAATGTTTGCGACCTCAACGACAGATTTGAAGACGGTGCAACTGTTGATGCACAGAGCCTTATCGACTGCGGTCTTCTTAAGAAGACACTTGACGGCGTTAAGGTTCTCGGCAGAGGCGAGCTCGATAAGAAGCTCACCGTTAAGGTTGCCAAAGTAAGCGAAAGCGCAAAGGCTAAAATTGAGGCTGCTGGTGGTACGGTGGAGGTGCTATAAATGATTAAAACTATCATTAACGCATTCAAAATCCCCGAAATCAGAAAAAAGCTTTTATTTACCGCATTTATCATTCTTATATTCAGAATCGGCTCGGTAATTCCTGTTCCGTTTCTTGATGTAGTAGACGAGATTGATGTTGGTAAAGGTAACTCAATTTTAACTTATCTCAGCTTGATGACAGGTAGTGCGTTCACATACGGTACTATTTTCGCTATGTCAATCACACCTTACATCAACGCATCCATTATTATGCAGCTCCTTGCTGTTGCTATTCCTGCTCTGGAAAAGCTTCAGAAGGAGGGTGAAGAGGGAAGAAAAAAGATTAACACAATCACAAGATTTGTTACTGTAGCACTTGGTATTGCTCAGTCAGTTGCTTATTTCTTCTTTGTTCGTGCAAACGGCTATCTTATGACTCCCGAGTCAGGCGAATACACTACCTTCGAGCAGGTATTCCAGGCAGTGGTTATTATCGCTGTGCTGACAGCGGGTACAGCCGTAATTATGTGGCTCGGTGAGCAGATTACTATCGACGGTATCGGAAACGGTATTTCAATTATCCTTTTTGCAGGTATCGTATCGAGATTCCCGACCATTATCGCACAGCTCTTCCAGTATCTCAGAACAGGCAGAACAGTTTATAAGGTATTAGTACCTGTAGTTATTGTAATCTTCTTCCTTATGATTGCATATATCGTTTTGCTTGATAACGCAGAGAGAAGGCTGCCGATTCAGTACGCTAAGCGCGTAGTCGGCAGAAAGATGTACGGCGGTCAGAACAGCTATATGCCTATTAAGATTAATATGAGCGGCGTACTTCCGATTATCTTCGCATCGTCTATCCTTTCACTTCCGGGTACCGTGCAGATGTTCATTAAGAACCAGCCTGCCGAGGATACCTTCTGGGGCAAGTTCTTTAACGCGTTCCAGGGTGACAGCTGGTGGTACGCAGGTATGTACTTCCTTCTCATCATATTCTTTGCTTATTTCTACAGTACAATCCAGTACAACCCGATTGAAATGGCAAACAACCTTCGTAAGAATAACGGTACTATTCCGGGTATCAGACCTGGTCGTCCGACCTCGGACTACATCATGAAGATACTTTCAAGGCTCACACTTATCGGTGCGCTTATGATTTCGGTAGTAGCACTGTTCCCGATAGTTTACTCACTCATCTGCGACGCTGCAATCCCACCGCTCACAGAGGGCGGCGACGACGGCGGTATGTCAATCAGCCTCGGCGGTACATCGCTTATCATCTTGGTTGGTGTAGCACTTGAAACCGTTCGTCAGCTCGAATCTCAGATGATGATGCGTCACTATAAGGGCTTCCTTGACTAATTGAAAGGGGATATAATATGAATCTCATACTTCTCGGCGCACCGGGCGCCGGCAAAGGCACTCAGGCTGAAAAGATTTGTGACAAGTATAATATTCCTGCAATCTCAACCGGTAACATCATTCGTGCCGCTCTTAAGAACGGCACGGAGATGGGACTTAAGGCTAAGGCTTATATGGAAGCCGGTCAGCTTGTTCCCGACGAGGTTGTAATCGGAATTATCAAGGAGCGTCTTAAGGAGGACGACTGTAAGGAAGGCTTCATTCTCGACGGCTTTCCGAGAACAATTCCTCAGGCTCAGGCTCTTGAGGATATGGGCATTCGTATCGACAAGGTTGTCGATATCGAAGTACCCGACGAAACAATTACTGCAAGACTGTCAGGCCGCAGAGTTTGCGAAAAGTGCGCTAACTCTTACCATATGATTTACAAATTCCCCAAGGTTGAGGGTATTTGTGACGCTTGCGGCGGCAAGCTTGTACAGCGTAAGGACGACGCTCCCGAAACAGTTCAAAAGCGCCTTGTGGAATACCACGAGATGACCGAGCCGCTTAAGGATTTCTATCAGAAGCTCGGCAAGCTTGTAATCGTTGAGGGACAGGAAGCGGTAGAGGATACTACTGCACTCGTCTTTAAGGCATTGGAGGATTAACATGATAGTGCTTAAAAGCAGCCGTGAGCTTGAAATTATGAAAGAGGCTTGCGAGATTTCTGCGGGGGCGCTAATGGTGGCAGGTGAGGCTGTTAAGCCCGGCGTTTCTACATACGAGATTGATAAAATCGCGTATGATTACATCAAAAAACATGGGGCAGAGCCAAACTTTCTCGGCTACGGCGGTTTTCCTGCTACCGCATGTATATCTATAAATGATGAAGTAATCCACGGCATCCCCAGCAAGAAGCGTATCGTTAAAGAAGGCGATATAGTTTCTATCGATTTGGGCGCTGTGAAAAACGGTTACAACGGCGACAATGCTGCAACATTTATCTGCGGGACTTGCTCTCCCGAGGTAAAGCGGCTGGTGGATACAACCCGCGAGGCGATGTTCTTGGGCATCGAGGCGGCTGTACCCGGCGGCAGAATCGGCGACATCGGTAACGCAGTGCAGACCTACTGCGAGGAGCGCGGCTTCTCGGTCGTAAGAGATTATGTAGGTCACGGCGTGGGTACAAAACTTCACGAAGAACCGAGCGTACCGAACTTCGGACACGCTGGACGCGGTATCCGACTATTACCCGGAATGACATTGGCAATTGAACCGATGATTAATCTGGGAACCTATAAGGTTAAACAGCTTTCGGACGGATGGACCGTTAAAACGGCGGACGGCAAGGCGTCGGCTCACTTTGAGAACACGATTGCTATCACTAATAACGGCCCCGTAATTCTTACGAGAGCATAAAATTGCAATTGCAGTCGGTTGAGCGTATGCTTAAACCTTAATGTGATTCCAGTTAATAGAATGACACACTCATTAGTAATATTTAGTTGAGGTATAAGATGTCTAAGTCAGATATGATTGAAGTTGAAGGTACTGTGATTGAGGTGCTCCCTAACACAACATTTAAGGTAGAACTTCAAAACGGTCACATTATTACAGCTCACATCAGCGGTAAGCTCAGGATGAACAATATCCGTATCTTACCGGGTGATAAAGTAACAATGGAAATGTCGCCTTATGACCTTACAAAGGGTCGTATCATTTGGCGTTCCAAGTAAATTTAAAGGAGGACTAAGTAATGAAAGTCAGACCTTCTGTAAAGAAAATTTGCGAAAAGTGCAAAGTAATTAAGCGCAACGGAAAAGTAATGGTAATCTGTGAAAATCCGAAGCACAAACAGCGTCAGGGCTAATCCCGGCGGATTATTAACGGAGGTAGTATAATGGCACGTATTTCAGGTGTTGATTTACCTAATGACAAAAGAGTTGAAATCGGTCTTACCTATATCTACGGTATCGGCCGCACAACTGCTACAAAGATTATCGAAGCAACAGGTATCAATCCCGATACTCGCTGCAGAGATTTATCAGAAGAAGATGTTAAGGCGCTCAGCGATTATATCACTCACAACCTCACCGTTGAGGGTGACCTTCGCAGAAACACCGCATTTGACATCAAGAGACTTATTGAGATTGGTTGCTATAGAGGCATTCGTCACAGAAAGGGACTTCCTGTAAGAGGACAGACCTCGAAGAACAATGCAAGAACCCGTAAAGGTCCTAAGAAGACTATAGCTAACAAGAAAAAGTAAGGTAGGAGGTAAACATTTATGGCAGCAAAAAAGCAAACTTCTACTCGTAAAAGAAGAGAGAAGAAGAATATTGAGCGTGGTACTGCTCATATTCAGTCAACCTTCAACAATACTATCGTAACAATTACAGATACACAGGGTAATGCAGTATCATGGGCTTCAGCAGGTGAAATGGGCTTCCGCGGCTCTAAGAAATCTACTCCATACGCTGCACAGACCGCTGCTGAAACTGCTGCAAAGATTGCAACAGACCACGGTATGAAAACTGTTGAGGTTTATGTAAAGGGTCCGGGCGCAGGCCGTGAGGCTGCTATCAGAGCCCTTCAGACAGCAGGTCTTGATGTAACACTCATCAAGGATGTTACTCCTATCCCACACAACGGTTGTCGTCCGCCAAAGAGACGCCGTGTATAATTTAGAATAGGAGGAAAGTATTATGGCAATTAATAAACAGCCGGTTGCAAGAAGATGTAAGAAATATGATATTTCTCCTTCTGTTTTAGGTTATTCTAACAAGGACACATGGAGAAATTCAAAAAATAACCGCAGAAAGAAGGCATCGGAGTATAGTCTTCAGTTAAACGAGAAGCAGAAGATGAAGTTCATCTACGGTATTCTCGAAAAGCAGTCACGCCGCGTATATGAGGAAGCTGAAAGACTTCCGGGCGTAACTGGTGAGAATATGATTATGCTCCTTGAAACTCGCCTTGATAATGTTGTTTACCGTCTTGGTCTTTGTAAGACAAGAAAGCAGGCTCGTCAGTGTGTATCACACGCTCACTTCCTCGTAAACGGCAAGAAGGTTAATATCCCTTCATACAGAGTTAAGGTTGGCGATGTAATTTCTGTTCGTGAAAAGAGCAAGGATATCGACATCTTCAAGTCAGTTAAAGAAGAAGGTCCTACCCAGTTAGTACCCAAGTGGCTTGAGATGAATCAGGAAGAGCTTTGCGGTAAAGTGCTTGCACTCCCGAATAGCGAAGACCTTGATTTTGAATTACAATACAATCTTATTGTTGAGTTCTACTCCAAGTAATAGCATAAACTATATACTTTTGAAGTTAACAAAACAAATTTTTAGGAGGCTTTTACATGATAGAAATTGATAAGCCTAATATCGAAATAGTAGATTTATCTACTCAGGGAAGCAGAAGCATCGGCAAGTTTGTTGTTGAACCTCTCGAAAGAGGCTTCGGCACAACACTCGGTAACTCAATGAGAAGAGTTCTTCTCTCCTCACTTCCGGGTTATGCTATCACTTCCGTAAAGATTGACGGTGTTTTACACGAATTTTCAACAATTCCTCACGTTAAAGAGGATGTTACCGAGATTGTTCTTAATCTCAAGGATGTCATCCTTAAAATTCACGACGAGGAACCTAAAACCCTCTATATCGAGGCTAATGGCGAGGGCGAAATTACCGCCGGCGACATTAAGCACGGCTCTGATGTAGAGATACTTAACCCTGAGCTTCATATTGCATATCTCGACGATGGTGCAAATGTTGTTATGGAACTTACTGCAGATAACGGCAGAGGATATGTTCCCTGCGACAGAAATAAACAGCTTATGGATTTGCCGATTGGCACTATCGCTATCGACTCAATCTATACCCCTGTACTCAAGGTTAACTACACTGTTGAGAATACCCGTGTCGGACAGCAGACCGATTTAGATAAACTTATTCTCGATGTAGAAACAGACGGTACAATCCCTGCAGACGAAGCGGCTTCACTCGCTGCTAAGATTCTCAACGAGCATCTTAACCTCTTTGTTGACCTCTCCGAAGAGATGGGCAACGCTGAGATTATGGTTGAAAAGGACGACGACGCTAAGGAAAAGGCACTCGAGATGACTATCGAAGAGCTTGACCTCTCCGTTCGTTCCTTCAACTGCCTCAAGAGAGCAGGTATTAACACAGTCGAAGATTTAATCGGAAAATCCGAAGAAGATATGATGAAAGTTAGAAACCTCGGCAGAAAGTCGCTTGACGAAGTTGTCGGCAAGCTCGCATCCCTTGGTTTCAAGCTTAGCAAAGAAGAAGACTAAGTTCTTAAAGGAGGGAATTTTCTATGCCAGGTAGCAGAAAACTGGGCAGACCTACAGACCAGAGAAAGGCAATGCTCAGAGGATTAGTTACTTTTCTTTTAGAAAACGGCAAGATTGAAACAACCGTTACAAGAGCAAAGGAAGTTCGTGCAATTACCGAGAGAATGATTACCCTCGGCAAAAACGATACCCTTCATTCAAGAAGACAGGTGCTTGCTTATGTTACAAAGGAAGACACTGTTAAAAAACTTTTTGATGAAATCGCTCCTAAATATGAGGACAGAAACGGTGGTTACACTCGTATAATTAAAACAGGCCCCCGTCGCGGCGACGCAGCCGAGATGTGCATTATCGAGCTTGTTTAACAAATAACTAAAAGCACCCGTAAGGGTGCTTTTGTTATTTCAGGCTTTAAGCTTAGAGCTTTGAGCTTTGAGCTTGTGGTTACTCGCTTCGCTCAGATTTATAATCAGGTGTGGACAACGTCCACCATAAGGCTCAACACTCAACACTTAAAACTCAAAACCAAACCAAGATTACAAATCTCCGTTTTCTTGACAAACTACGCATTTTGTTGTATATTTAAGATGAAATATTTTATTTTGAAAGGGAGTTTTTTAATGAAAAAGGTATTATCCGTATTTTTAACAGCGGTTATGTTGCTGTCGCTTACCGCAGGGCTCGACTTTTCGGCGTACGCGTTTGACTCGACAGGTCAAATCGGTGACAACGTAACATATGTCTTTGACATCAATTCAGGCACGCTTACCATTAGCGGTACGGGTGACACATACGATTATAGCTGGGTAAAGCTTACTAGTTCAGACCCGGACCCCTCACCGTTTCATGAATCTGACGATATTAAAAGCGTGGTAATTAAAAACGGCGTTACAAATATTGGCGATTATTTATTTGGAGGCTGTCATGGAATAACTGAAGTAACTGCTGCATCAAGCGTTAATACAATTTGTAAACACGCTTTTTATGGCTGCACTGGCTTAACAAGCATTGATGTTCCCGAGGGCGTTACAAAGCTTGAAGATGATGCTTATGCTTCTTGTTCTAATGCTACAAGCGTTACCATACCGGATAGTCTTACCGAATGCAAACCTGGAGCGTTTGCAGGATGTACAAGCTTAGAAAATGTATATATCAATAGCCTTGAAGCTTGGTATGGTATTAATTTTAATTATTGGGATACTGCTAACCCAATGTATTATGCACACAATCTGTATGTTAACAATGAACTCGTAGAGGATTTGGTTATACCGGGCAGCGTTAAAACGGTTAACGATAATTTGCAATATGCAGAGTGTATTAAATCAGTTACTTTTTCTGAAGGTGTAGAAACTGTAAAAGGTGGTTCTTTTTACTATTGCCATAACATAAATACACTTACAATACCAAAGAGCTTAAAGGTATTAGAACGAATTAATTATAATGCAACAGTAACAAGAATAAACATTAAAAGCTTAAAAGCTTGGTGTAATTTGAATTCATACAGGATTTACAACTTCCACAAAATATACCTTAATGGTAAGCTTATAAAGGATTTAAAGATACCGAGCGGTGTTAAAACAATTAAAGGAAACAGCTTTGCTAATGTAGAGAGTATTAAAACCGTAAGTATCCCAAGCAGTGTAACAAAGATAGTTGTTACCAAAAACATAAATGCTTTTGATGGCTGCACAAATATTAAAAAGTTTACTGTAAATTCAAAGAACAAAAAATATACTTCATCAAAGGGCGTACTGTTTAATAAAAAGAAAACAAAGATTGTTCGTTATCCCTCTGCAAAAACTGCCAGGTCATACACCTTGCCCAAAGGCGTTAAAATAATTGATGCTTATGCATTTGATGGCAGCCAATATCTTGCAAATTTGACAATTCCAAATAGTGTTAAAACTATAAAAGAATGTGCATTTACCTCCGGTAGTGAGCCGTATATCAAAAAAATACGCTACAAAGGCAAGATTGCTGATTGGAATAAAATCGGAATCTACGGAAGTGATTACGGTGACGGCTATGTTTCGCGCAGTGAATATGTAGGTAATGATGCAAACTATAAAATCAAAATATTTTGTAAAAACGGTCTGATTTATAATGACCACGTTTGCTACGAAAGCAAGGCAAAAGTAACTAAGCAGCCAACCTTTAAATCAACAGGCAAAAAGGTATATAAGTGCTCAAAGTGTAAGGAAAAGGTTACCATAACCCTGCCAAAGCTTGGCAAACCGTCAATCAGCAAGCTCACAAAGGGCAAGAAAGCCTTTACCGCTAAATGGGAAAAGGTAGAAAATATCGGCGGTTACCAGCTTCAGTATTCTGTTTACAAGAATATGAAAAACGCTAAAAAGGTTAAGATTAAGGGCAACAAGACCTTTAAGAAAACTGTAAGCAATCTTAAGAGTGGCAAAAAGTACTTTGTACGCATCCGCGCTTATAAAAAGATTAACGGCAAAACAAAATATTCCGATTGGTCAGCAAAAAAGGCGGTAAAGACTAAGTAATATCAAAAAGCACCCGAAAGGGTGCTTTTGTTGTTTTGCTATGAACTTTAGGTTACTCGCTTCGCTCAGACAATAAGTTTGACGGCGCGATCCCCTCATCGCGCCGCTTAAAACTTAAAGCTTAAAACTTAAAACTAATTTGAATTATTGATTATTCTAATATTTATGTTATAATAAAGTCTATGGAAAACAAAGTACTAGACAGAATATGCGGAATGGTTGAGGAGGTATCCTTTTATAATGAGGATACCGGTTTTTGTGTTGCCCAAATTAACACAGGCGACGAGGGCGTAACGGTTGTCGGCGCTGTCGGTCTAATCGCTGAGGGCAGCGAGGTCGAATGCGAGGGCGTGTGGGATTTTCACCCCTCGTTCGGCAGGCAGTTCAAGGCTGAAACAATTCGCCAGACCCTGCCCGAAACCGCCGGCGGTATTCTGCGCTATCTCTCGTCGGGAATTATCCGCGGAGTGCGGCAGTCAACGGCTGAAAAGATTGTCGAAGCCTTTGGCGAAAAAACCTTTGACGTTATCGAAAACGAGCCGGAGCGCCTTGCCGAGATTAAGGGCATCAGCCGCAAAAAAGCAAGGGAAATCAGCAGGGATTTCAAAAATCAGCACGCCTCGCGCGAAACGATTATTGCACTCGGTGCGCTCGGACTTTCGCACAAGCAGGCGTTTAATATCTACAAGCTTTACAAAAACGAGTCGCTCGATGTTGTAAAGGCAAACCCCTATACACTTGTAAGCGAGGTTAACGGCATTACCTTTGACAAGGCTGACGAAATTTACGATAATCTTGACGAAAAGCCGCCGTATTCGCTAAGGGCGCAGGCGGCGATAGTGCATATTATCAGGCACAATTTATCTAACGGACACACCTGTATCCCGCGAGACAAAATTATCAAACCCGCGTGCGAGTTTATCGGCTGCGAGGAGGACTACGCCGAAATCGCAATCGACTCGGATATAGAGAATAACACCGTCGTTCAGGTCGAAATGGACGGGCGCGACTTTTTGTTCCTGCCCGACATTTACGCTGCCGAAACCTCGATAGCCGAGCGTATTCAGGTTATGCAAAAGTTTCCGCCGCAGCAAAGCGAGATATTTACTTCCGAAATTCTGACCTTTGAAAAGGCGAATAATATCGAGTTCGACGAGCTTCAGCGTCACGCTATAGAAATAGCGGTCAATAAGGGGCTGCTTATCCTCACCGGCGGACCCGGTACGGGTAAAACAACAACCGTAAAGGGTATAATCTCCCTTATGAAAAACAGAGGGCTGAAGGTTGCGCTAACCGCGCCTACGGGCAGGGCGGCGCAGCGTATGGAGGAGCTTTGCGGCTACGAAGCTAAGACTATCCACCGACTTTTAGAGGTCGAGTATTCCGATACCGAGGGCGTAAGAAGCTTTGTTCATAACATACGCAACCCGCTCGATTTTGACGCGGTTATCGTGGACGAGCTGTCAATGGTTGATATTACCGTTTTCAGCGCGCTTATTGACGCCCTGCCGCTTCACTGCAGGCTCATTATGGTCGGCGACAAGGACCAGCTTCCGCCCGTCGGCGCAGGTAATGTCCTGCGCGATTTGATAGAGTGCGGATACATAGATGTTGTAACGCTCGATAAGGTGTTCCGCCAGGCGATGAAGAGCAAAATCGTCACTAACGCGCACCGCGTTGTAAAGGGCGAAATGCCCGAGTTTGACAACTCGCACGAGTCGGATTTCTTCCTGCTTCGCGAGAGCAATAAATATCAGGCGCAAAAAAAGATTGTTGACCTCGTGACGGTCAGGCTGCCTGCGTCTTACGGCTTTGAGCCTATGAGCGATATCCAGGTGCTTTGCCCGAGCAGAATGGGCGAAACCGGCAGCCAGAACATAAATAATCTTTTGCAGGCAAGGCTCAATCCGCCGTCGCAATTAAAGCAGGAAATTAAGTCGCTCGGCTACACCCTGCGCGAGGGCGACAGAGTAATGCAAAATAAGAATAACTACGATGTTCCGTGGTTTAAATCGGGCGAGCAGGGGCTCGGCGTGTTTAACGGCGACATCGGCGTGCTGGCAAGCATTGACAGAAAAAACGGTATCGTTAATGTCCGCTTTTTTGACAAGGAGGCGACCTATCCGCTCGACTGCGTTAAAGAGCTTGAGCTCGCCTACGCTATGACGGTGCATAAGAGCCAGGGAAGCGAGTTTGACGCGGTTGTGCTACCCGTCCTCGCAGTACCTAAAAAGCTGACTTTCCGCAACCTGTTTTATACCGCGCTCACCCGCGCAAAGAAGCTGCTCATAATTGTCGGCACCGAAGAGGAAGTTAAGGCGATGGTCGATAACGACAAAAAGTCCCGCCGCTTCAGCGCGCTTAAATTCTTTATTGAAAACGGAGTGGAAGTATAATATAATATAAACATACTTACCTCCCTTGCTAAAGGGAGGGGGACCGCTTGCGGTGGAGGGATGGTCGTCGCCTTAAACATAGTCTATAACCATAGCGACCATCCCCTCTGTCACTTCGTGACATCTCCCCTTTGACAAGGGGAGCAATAAGGTTTGGAGATTTGTATTTATGTTTGGATATGACTTAGGAATAGATTTAGGCACAAGCTCGATTGTAATAGCCGTCCCCGACAAGGGCGTGGTTATAAACGAGCCTTGTTATGTTGCCTATGATAAAGAAACAGAAAAAATCCTTTACGCAGGCAGAAGAGCGTACTATCTGCAGGGCAGGGAGCCTAAGGGCGTTGCTGTTGAGCAGCCTATTAAAGACGGCGCTATCAGTAACTATTCACTGACTCAGCAGATGGTTAAGTACTTTGTTGACAGAGTGCTTAAAAAGAGTATTTTCCGTCCCCGCGTTGTTGCCAGCGTACCTGCTCTTGCTACGGATGTAGAAAAGCGTACGCTTATTTCGGTTATAATTTCGTCGGGCGCGCGCTCGGTTTGTCTTGTAGAGGAGCCGCTTTGCGCTGCTTTCGGTGCGGGAATTGACCCGATTCACCCGTCGGGCGTGTTCGTTATAGATGTCGGCGGCGGAACTACCGATATGGCTGTTGTGTCGCAGGGCTCTATGAGCCAGACCGAAACGGTTAAAATCGCGGGCAACGATTTTGATAATGCGATAATCCGCTTTATGAAAGAAAAGTATAATGTCCTTATCGGCGTAAGAATGGCGGAGGAGATTAAAAAGGCTATAGGTTGCGCTATTCCGCGTGAGGAAGAGATTAAAATGGTGGCTAAGGGCAGGTCGGTCGAAAGCGGCACGCCCCTGGTCGTAGAGGTAAGTTCTAACGAGATTTGCCACTGTCTGACCCCGCTTTTAAACGAGCTTTGCGCCGCTGCTCAGGTTATGTTTGAGCGTACAACGCCGCAGCTCGTTGCCGATATTACTTCGGGCGAGGTGCTGCTTACGGGCGGCTCTGCGGAGCTTTACGGACTTGATAAGCTCTTTGCCGAGGCTCTCGGACTTGAGGTCAGAATTGTTCCGCAGCCTAACCTCTGCGCCGCAAAGGGTGCTGTTGTAGCTCTGTCTAAGATGCATATTCTCGACAACTACGGCTATCGCTTCCGTAACAAGGACGATGTAAGGATTAGATAGAGGAGTATTTATGAACGCTTTGTCAAAGCTTCATCCCGTTACAAAGGCGGTGTATTTTTGCACCGCTTTTTTGCTTATACTCACTGCGTCAAATCCGTTAATTTCAATCATTTCGCTTTGCGGTGTGCTGCTATATCAGGCGGCTTGCAGCCGCAGGGCGTTTTTTGCTGATTTAAAGCTCGCGCTGGTTGTGACTGTCGCGGTCGGAATAATGAATTCGCTGTTCTCGCACTACGGTATGACTATACTCTTTGCTGTAAAGGGTGTTAACTTTACACTTGAAGCGCTGTTCTACGGCGTAAATCAGGGCGTGATTTTAAGCAGCGTGATAATACTTTTTAAAATTCTGTCGAATAATTCTAACGCTTCGGGCGTGATGTATCTGCTGTCCTTCGCGCCTAAATTCGCGCTGCTCTTTTCTATGGTGCTGGGCTTTATTCCGCGCTTTGAGCGCAAGCTCGCCGACATCCGCGATGCGCAAAAGGCGCTTTACGGCTACGAAGAGAGAACGAAAAAGGATAAGCTGAAAGCCGCTGTTTCTAACCTGTCCGCCCTTGTAACCTACTCGCTCGAGAGCAGTATCGTGACCGCCGACTCTATGAAGGCGCGCGGCTATACGCAGGGGAAAAGGACTATGAAAAACTACCCGCTTACTCTGCGCGAGGTGTGTATAATCCTTGTAAATACGGCGCTTTTTGCAACCGTTTTGTATTTTAAAATCAGTAAAAAAATGCTCTTTATTTTTGAGCCTGAAATCTATTTTGAGAGCTTTAGCATTATACCCGTTCTTGCGTTCTCGGCGCTAATATTAATGCCCGCTTTTATTGAGCTTTGGGAGGTGTTCTTGTGGAAAAAATCAACCTTAAAGGCGTAAGCTTTAAATATCCCGAAAGGACAAATTGCGCCCTCAGCGACATCACCTTAAGCGTAAGTCAGGGCGAGTTTTGCGCCGTTATCGGCAAGTCCGCAAGCGGAAAATCAACACTTTTAAGACTCTTAAAGGACGAGCTTGCGCCGTTCGGAACGCTCGACGGCGAAATAAAAATTAACGGCTCTGTCGGATTTGTAATGCAAAATTTCGAGGAGGGAATGGTTACTAATTCCGTCCTCTCTGAGCTCGAATTTGCGCCTGCAAACGCAGGATTATCCGCGGATGAAATACAGCTTCTTGTAGCCGAATGTGCGGCGTACTTTAACCTTGAAAAGAGCTTAAACGCTGATATATCGGCACTTTCGGGCGGTAAAAAACAGATTTTGGCGCTCGCCTCTGTTATGATTATGAAGCCCGATATTCTTATCCTTGACGAGCCTGCTTCTCAGCTTGACCCTGTTGTTAAGGCTGAGTTTTTCGATATCCTTCGCAGTATGCACAAGGACTTTAACACCACGATTGTTCTCGCTACCCATAATGCGGAAAATGTGTTTGATATAGCGGACACTATCGCGGTGCTCGACGACTCTAAGCTCCTTATTAAAGACGAAAAAAATGTTGTTGTAAACTATCTTAAGGAGCAGAATAATCCGCTTCTCTTTGCGCTTCCTGCAAGGGTGAGGTACGGTAAAATCAATAAAAAAGAGCTGCCGGTTGACGATAGCGAGCCTACGGTTGCTATAAAAGCTAAGAATATCTGCTTTGCCTACGAAAAGGGCGCGGATGTGCTAAACGCGCTTAATTTTAAGGCGTATAAAAATAAAATTAACGCGATTATCGGTTGCAACGCGGGCGGTAAAACCACGCTTTTAAAGGTGCTTTGCGGCGTTAAGTCGGCATACCGCGGCAGCGTTAAATCAAGCGGTAAAATCAGTATGCTAACGCAGAATGTCTATAACACTTTTACTAAGGACACCTGCGGCGAGGAAGCGCAGTTCGGTGACCTTACGGATTACCTCGAAATTAGCGATATTAAGGACTTTCACCCTTACGATATTTCGGGCGGTCAGGCGCAGCGACTCGCGCTCTCTAAGGTGCTCGCTACAGGTGCAGATATTATACTTCTTGACGAGCCTACAACGGGGCTCGACTGTGTTATGAAAAAGAAGCTCGGCGAGCTTTTAAAAGACCTATGCACGCAGGGAAAGACGGTTATTCTCGTCACTCACGACCTTGAATTTGCGGGCAATTTTGCGGATTACACCTCGTTTTTGTCGGGCGGAAAAATCGTGTCCACTATGAAAACGGGCGACCTTTTCAGGCGACTCACCCTTTACACAACCCCGCTGTCGCGCCTTACTGACGGCGAAGTTATCGCGGACTTTGAAGTGGGGGAGAGCGTATGAAAAAACTGCTTTTTCCGCTTAGCGTAGCGCTAGCGCTGGCGCTTGCCGTAGTGTATCAGCTGCTGCTTAGCGAGCGTGTAAACCTCTACATCGTATGCACCGCGGTGCTGATACTATCTATGCTGCCGTTTTTTGCGGTGTTCGAGGTTAAAAAAAGCTCCGAGCGCGAAATAACACTGCTTGCAACGCTTACGGCGCTCGCCGTAGTGTCGCGCGCGGCGTTCTACCTGCTTCCGCAGGTTAAGCCCATCGGCGCGGTGGTGATAGTTTCGGCGGTCTGTCTCGGCGCAGAGAGGGGCTACCTCGTCGGTGCGTTTTCGGCGTTTATCTCGAATTTCATTTTCGGTCAGGGGATATGGACCCCGTTTCAGATGGTGGCGCTCGGGCTTGTCGGATTTGCGGCGGGGCTGCTGTTTAAAAAGGTTCCTAAAAAACGCGTACCCCTTGCAATAGCAGGCTTTTTGCTGTGCGGAGTGCTGTACGGGCTGATTGTGGATTTATCGACGATTTTAGTTATGTACGGTAATAATATCACCCTTTCGGGCGTGCTTGGCGTGTACGCGGCGGGCATACCGTTTAACATCACCTTCGGCGCGTCAACGGCGGTATTTTTACTGCTTTTCGGCGAGGCGTTCATTAAAAAAATCGACAGACTTAATACAAAATACGGAATAATTAGCTAATTAAAATTGACATTATATAATATATCTGCTATAATCTTTGGCAGAAAATTATTGGAGGCAACGAGTATGAAATATTCCGATTTTCCTCAGGCGGTAGTTAAAGAGAATGTAAAATACTCCGTTAAGGAAATAACTAATGTAATTAAGCGTTACGGTCCGCGTGAGTCGGGTAACGATAACTGCTACGCAACACAAAAGCATCTTAAAAAAGAGATGGATACCTTCTGCGACGAAACAGGATTTGAAGAGTATCAGATGGCGCCTAAAGCCTTTTTGTTCTTCACTAAGGTAGTGTCGCTGCTCTCTATCCTTGCATTTGCGGTAACGCTCCTTTTAGTTTACCTCGGCGTATTCGAGGGCGTGGGCAAAAACGACTTTTTCGTACCTAACATTATCGTGGGCGCGTGTGCGGCAATCAGCGCGTGCATCGCATTTTTGCAGCTCGGCGTCTACGCTGACTTTTGCGATATCTTTTATAAGAAAAAGCCGGCGCACAACTTCTACGCAGTTCGTAAGCCTAAGGGCGAGGTTAAGAAAAGACTTATAATTTCGGGCCATGTTGACGCTGCGTACGAGTGGCGTCACCTGCTTTACAGCAAAAAGGTACACCTTATGTTCCCGCTTATGGGACTTACAATTTGCGGCGTTATCGTGTCAATCGTTGTGGCAGTGCTTGCGGTTATCGCTTCCTGCACCGATATGGGCGGCTTCGGTAACTTTATGGTAAACTGGGGCTTCTACCTTCATATTATTATGGTGCTCGGTATGTGCACGCTGTTCTACTTTGTTGACTTTTCGACTATTTCACCCGGCGCTAACGATAACCTTACGGGTACTTACGCTGCAGTATGTGCAATCCGTATGCTCGATATGGCGGGCGTAGAGCTTGAAAACACCGAGATTGTTGCTATGGTTACAGACGGTGAGGAAGCAGGACTCAAGGGTACAAAGGCCTGGGCTAAGGCTCATAAGGACGAGTACGAAAACGAGGGCGTTGAAACCGCAGCAATCTGTGTTGATACGCTTTGCGATTTAGAATACTTAAATGTTTACAGCAGGGATATGAACTCCCTTGTTAAAAACGACGCGGACCTTAGCAACCTCGTTATCGAGGCAGGTAAGGAAGCGGGCTACGAGGATATGAAGCTCGGCTCGGTATTTATGGGAGCGTCCGACGCGGCTGCATTCTCTAAGGCAGGTATCAAGGCTACGGCACTTGCTGCTATGGACCCTGCACCTGCTGACTATTACCATAACAGACGCGACAGCGCTGACCGCCTTAACCCCGAAGCTATCGAGGCGGGCTATAAGGTGCTTCTTTCAACAATCCTCAAGTTCGACGAGGAGTAATAAACAAATTCACCGCAGGGCAACCTGCGGTTTTTGTTTTGATAGACAAAATGCGGCTAAACAGTCTGTTAAGTATGCGAACGCATAGTTTCGCATTTTAAAAAATGCGAAAGATGCCGATATAGATATAGATAAAGAAAAAGATATAGATACAGACTAAGATAATGATGTTGATTTTGATATAGTAAAAGATAAAGGGGTAGTTAAAGATTTACCGCCCTATGCTGCTAATATTAAAATTACAATTATTGACTTAATATTTCTTATTTTGTATAATATATTTTATATGAAAGGAAGTGTGCGTATGCCAACGGCTAAAACCTATACCAAGCCCGAAGCCGCGATGTACCTTACGGGTATGTTCGGTCAGAATATGATTTATAATGTTATCGCGACGGGGCTGTATTTTTATCTCCAGAATGTAATCTGCCTGCCCGCAGTTGCGCTGGGCTGGATATTCGCAATCGCCCGCGTGTGGGACGGCATTAACGACCCAATGATGGGCGCTATTGTTGACAAGACTAAGACTAAGTGGGGCAAGTGCAAGCCGTATCTTATGTTCTCGCCGCCGCTAATCTGTCTTATTACCTGCGCCACGTTTTTTAACGGAAATTACGCCACCGCAAAAACCGAAGGCAGAACGGGCGCTATGGTGCTTATAGTCGGCTGGGCTGCGCTTTCGTACATACTCTGGGGTATGAGCTACACTATCGGCGACATCCCGCTGTGGGGCGTTATAAGCCGTATGAGCGAGGTCGAAAAGGACAGGGCTAAGCTCATCTCCGCCGCAAGAATTGTGGCGTCTGTCGGCGCTGCGGTTGTAGTAGTCTCTATAGTCGCTGTCTCTCAAAAGGCTAACGAGCTTTTCGGCGAGTCCACTAACGCGCAAAAGGGCTTTATAGTAGTGGGCATACTTATGACGGTTGTTGCCTCGATACTATTTGAAATCGCGGGACTCGGCGTTAAGGAGCGCGTTCCCGCTTCGGAAGAAAAGAAGTCTATGAAGGACAGTATCGCGCTTATGTGGAAGTGCGTACCGTTTCGCAGAATACTTATAAGCGGTATTTTGCGCTCACCCCTTCAGCTTATGATGATTGTAATCTTAACGCTGTTTACTTACTATTTCTGCGACGGTAAGCTCGAGAGAGCGTTTACCGACCCTGCTATACTGATAATTCTTATAATTATGGGCGGCGGATATTTTGTCGGTCAGTTTGCGGCTATGATACTCTGCCCCGTGCTTATGAAAAAAATCAGCGTAAAGGCGATGTACAACCTCACCGCAATTACCGCTATCCCGACCGCGCTGATATTCGTTACATACCTTATCGCGCCGTACGACCTTAACCAGATGAAGTGGGTTATTATCGATGGTATCGGCTTTGTAATTTCGGGTATCGGCTTCGGCGCAATTAATGTGTGTCAGTCGATTATGATTTCGGACTGTATCGACTACGAGGAGTACAATACGGGCTACAGACCCGACGGCATTTTCTTCTCGGGTCAGAGCTTTATTACTAAGCTTACGGCGGGTATAGCTTCGATAATTTCGTCATATGTTTATGCGTATGTGGGCTATACCGATGTAAATATCGAAAAGATGAATAAGGCGCTCGAAAACGGTGCAAGCTTTGCGCGCGACTATCCGCAGTACGCAAAGGCTATGTGGTTTATACTCACCGTTCCGCCCGCTGTCGGTATCGCAATAGCGGTAATACCTACCCTTAAGTACGAAATAACTACCGAGGCGCACGAAAAAATGCTCGCTGAGCTTGTTAAACGCCACGCTGAAAAGGAAACACAGAACAATGACGCTTAAATTCAAGGACTCAAAATTCAGGATACTTATGATTGCCGACACTCAGGAGGGCGCTAAAATCAGCTCGGATACGCTTGCGCTGATTAACGCCGCGCTCGACAGAGCCGAGCCCGATATGGTCGTTTTTTCGGGCGACCAGATTTGGGGTAAGACTAACTTTAAGGGCGATAAGAATAAGGTCGAAAAGGCACTGAGAACGCTCACCGAGCCCGTGACAGACAGGGGAATACCCTTTGCCGTTTGCTTCGGTAATCACGACAGACAGACCGGCGTTTCAAACGAGGAGCAGTTTGAAATTTATAAAAAGTTCGACGGCTTTATCGGCGAAAGCGAGCCCGATATTGACGGCGTGGGCAACCACTGCTTCGAGATTAAGGACGGCGACGAGGTTAAGTTCCTGCTTTACACTATAGACAGCCACTCTAACCTTAAGATAGGCTACGACAATGTGCATCAAAACCAGATTGACTGGTACAGAAATACGCGCGACGATTACGAACGCAAGACGGGCGCACCCGTGCCGAGCGTTGTAATTCAGCACATTCCGATTTGCGAGGTGTTCGAGCTTTTAACTCAGGTTAAAAGGACTAAGCGCGGTGCGGTAAGGGGATTTCGTACGCACGACGGCGAGTACTTCGTGCTGAACCGCGACAGAGTAAACGAGGACGGCTTTATGAAAGAGAGCCCCGCCGACCCTCAGGAAAACAGCGGCGAGTTCGACGCTTTTAAGGAAAAGGGCGAGGTACGGGGCGTTTACTTCGGCCACGACCACAACTGCTCGTTTCACGGCGACATCGACGGAATTGATGTCGGCTACACGCAGGGCGCGGGCTTTAATGTTTACGGTCCCGGGCTTGACAGGGGAGTAAGGGTTATCGACCTTTTCACTGACGGTCATCTTGAAACTAAGGATTTGCGTTACCGCAACCTTGTCGGAAAGAGCGTGAATAACCCCGTTAAGTACGCTGTTATGCAGATGTGCCCGACAAATATGTTCGACGCTATGATGCGACTTACCAAGTTTTGCGTTTGCGTAGCGGCAGCGGCTGTAATAATGCTTATTATCACTATGTTTTTATAATTCTCGGCAAAGGTTATCGGTATGAAACTAAAAGAGCTTGAAATATCACAGACAGGTAAAATCTCAGAAGTAGGCGGAGAGGGTGCGTTAAGACAGCACTTTCTTGATATGGGTGTAATTCCGGGTGCGGAAATTACGCTCGTTAAGTACGCGCCTATGGGCGACCCCGCGGAGTACAGAATTCACGGCTACGAGCTTACGCTTCGCAACGCCGACGCCGAAAGGATTACCGTCGAAAAAACTAAAAAAACCGAGCCCTTACATAAGGACGAGCGCCTGCCCGTAATCGAGCACCCCGGTCTTGGCGAGGGCGGTAAATATCACGAAAAAAAGAGCGAAAATCCGCTGCCCGACGACACAGTGCTTACCTTTGCGCTTGCGGGTAACCAGAACTGCGGTAAGACGACTTTGTTTAATCAGCTTACAGGCTCTAACCAGCATGTGGGCAACTTCCCGGGCGTTACGGTAGACAGAAAAAGCGGCTCAATCCGCAATCAGCCGTTCACCGAGGTTGTAGACCTGCCCGGTATCTACTCACTCTCTCCCTACACTAACGAAGAGATTGTGTCACGCCGCTATATTATCGGCGAAAAGCCTACGGGCATAATCAATATTATTGACGCTACGAGCATTGAGCGCAGCCTTTATCTTACTATGCAGCTTATGGAGCTTGAAACGCCTATGGTGCTTGCGCTTAATATGATGGACGAGGTTAAGGGCAACGGCGGCGCTATATATATTAATGCTATGGAGGAGTTGCTGGGCATACCCGTTGTGCCTATTTCCGCTTCTAAAAACGAGGGCGTTGACGAGCTTGTAAGCCACGCCGTACATATTGCAAAATATCAGGAAAAGCCTGCACGCACCGATTTTTGCGACGAAAACGGCGAGGGCGCAGCCGTTCACCGTTGCCTGCACGGCATTATGCACCTTATTGAGGACCACGCAAAGGACGCGCAAATCCCCGTGCGCTTTGCCGCAACCAAGCTTGTTGAAGGCGATAAAATAATAGAAAAGGCGCTTAATCTTGACAAAAACGAAAAAGAGTTTATCGAGCACATCATTGTGCAAATGGAGCAGGAGAGAGGGCTTGACAGAGCAGCGGCAATCGCGGATATGCGTTTTTCGTTTATTATGAAGCTTGTAAGCCGGTGCGTTGTTAAACCGCACGAAAGCAAGGAGCGCGAGCGCAGCAGAAAGATTGACAGCATCCTTACAGGTCGCTTCACCGCAATCCCTTCTTTTGTAATCATAATGGCTATGATTTTCTGGCTTACCTTCGGCGTGATAGGTAAGTATCTGCAGGAGCTGCTCGAAGCGGGAGTTGACTTTATCACCTCAGCCGCGGACAGCGCGCTAACCGCGATGAACGCTAACGAGGTAGTCCATTCGCTGATAACCGACGGTGTTTTAAACGGCGTCGGCAGCGTAGTTGTGTTCCTGCCGATTATCGTAACGCTGTTCTTCTTCCTGTCGCTTCTCGAGGATACGGGATATATGGCGCGCGTTGCGTTTGTAATGGATAAAATACTTAGGCGTATCGGTCTTTCGGGCAGAAGTATCGTGCCTATGCTGATAGGCTTCGGCTGCTCGGTACCGGGCGTTATGAGCTGCAGAACCCTGCCCTCAGAGCGCGACCGTAAAATGACAATAATGCTCATACCATTTATGAGCTGTTCGGCTAAGCTGCCGGTGTATGCGCTGTTTTCGGCGCTGTTCTTCCCTGAGCATTCGGCGCTCGTTATGATAGTGCTGTACCTTTTGGGAATAGTTGTCGGTATACTTACCGCCCTTGTATCTAAAAACACATCGTTTAAGGGCGAGGCGGTGCCGTTTGTAATGGAGCTGCCTAACTACCGTATGCCGAGCTTTAAGAACATTATCCGCCTGCTCTGGGATAAGGCTAAGGACTTTCTCACAAGGGCGTTTACCGTAATTTTTATCGCGAGCATTGTTATTTGGTTCTTTACCAAATTCACGCTGCGCCTTGACATCGCAGAGAATTCAAAGGACAGCATTCTCGCAACAGTTGCGGGCTGGATTGCGCCTGCGTTTGCGCCGCTTGGCTTCGGCGACTGGAGGATTACCACCTCGCTTATTACCGGCTTTATGGCTAAAGAAAGCGTTGTTTCGACCCTCTCCGTATTGTTCGGTACTACGAGCGCGCTTACTACGGTTTTAACCGCTCGTTCGGCGGCGTCGCTGCTGGTATTCTGTCTGCTGTACACGCCCTGCGTTGCGACTATTGCAGCGGTTAAGCGCGAGCTCGGACGCAAATGGGCGCTCGGCGTCGTTGTGCTTCAGTGCGGCGTTGCTTGGCTGTGCTCGGGCGCTGTGTATATGCTAAGCGCACTGTTTATCAAATAAGGTGATTATGTGTCAGATTTTTTAATAAATCTTGTAAAAAAGAATAAGGACGATAGCGAGCTGAAACGCGCATATTCGGATTTAAGCGGAGTTTTCGGAATTATCTGTAATCTGATTTTGTTCGTTACTAAGCTTGCTGTCGGCGCGCTTACTGCGTCCGTTTCGGTAACTGCGGACGCCGTAAATAATTTTGCCGACTCGGCTAATAATCTTGTAGCGGTAACGGGTACAAGACTGTCGAATAAGCCCGTCGATAAGGAACACCCCTTCGGCCACGGCAGGATGGAATATGTCTCCGCGCTGATAGTCGCGGTGTCGATTTTTGTAGTAAGCTTTGAGCTTTTTAAAAGCTCGGTTGATAAAATCATTACCCCTGCCGAGATTAAATTCAGCCCGTGGTATATAGCGGTGCTGCTTGTTACGGTGCTCGTTAAGCTGTATATGGCTTATTTTTACGATAAGCTTTATAAAATCACATCTAACCTTAATCTTAAGGCGGTGCGCCAGGACAGCTTAAACGACTGTATCGCAACGCTTTCGACCGTTGCGGCGGTGCTCGTTTCGCACTATCTCGGCTTTAGCAGAGCCGACGGAATTATCGGCGTTTTTGTGTCGGTGTTCATTTTCGTTTCGGGCGTTCAGGTGCTTAAGGATATTATCTCGCCGCTGCTCGGTGAGGCGCCGCCGAGGGAGCTTACCCGAGGTATAGAAAGTATTATGCTCGAAAGTGAGATTGTGCTCGGCGTACACGATTTGATTGTCCACAGCTACGGCGCGGATAAGATTATCGCTTCCGCCCACGCGGAGGTTGACTCAGACGAGGATATTTTTACTATCCATAATGTTATTGACGACGCGGAGCGTAAGATTTTTGAGCAGTACGGCGTTGTTATGTGTATCCATATGGACCCCGTATCAATCGGCGACAGCCGCACGCGCGCCTATGTAAAAAAGGCAAGACGCGTTGTTAAAAGCGTTAACCCCGCCTACACCTTCCACGATTTGCGCGTGGTAGAGAGGGAGGGCGTTTTGTACCTCGATTTTGACCTTGTTATTCCGTTTGAGGACGAGGGCAGGCAGGGCGAGATTGAAAGCGAGCTTATTGCAAAGCTCGACGAAGCCTGCCCCGAGGTCACGCCGGAAATCAATATCGAGCACTCATATATCTAAAAATATTACAACAATGTAAACAAAAATCCCTGTTAAATAATTGACAGGGGTTTAATTGTATATTATAATATTTATGACTAAATTTTTTGGGGGAATAAGTATGAAAAAGAAAGTCATTACATTTTTTATCACCCTCGTTGCTGCGATAATGGCTACAACTATTATTGCCTACGCGGGTAACAGCTTCGATACAGCTACTAAAATTCCTGTTGACAGCTCGTATTCAAGCTATCTCGACTACAATGAGCATGAGTATTATGTGTTTACCGTATTTAATGCCGGTACTTATAGCATCTATACTACATCCTCATTAGACACCTACGGTACTCTCTACGATGGTAACCGTGATTACGTAACAGCTGCTGACTACGGCGGAGAGGACGGTAACTTCAAAATAAGCGAATATCTTGAAGCAGGTACTTATTATGTAGAGGTTAAGGACTACTACGGAAATTCCGGCTCTTATAAACTCTATGTGTACTCGCCGCCAAAGGATATTTCAAACGCATCAATCACGCTCAGCAAAACCTCTTACACCTACGACGGAACTTACAAAAAGCCCGTTGTAACTGTTAAGTACGGCGGTAAGACTCTTTATGAGGGCGACGACTACGGCGTTACTTACTCGCACTGTAAGAGCGCGGGCAGAGCTACCGTAAACATCACAGGTAGAGGCAAGTATACGGGTACTGCTCACAGGTATTACACAATTAACCGCAGGTCTATTGCAAAGGCAAGCCTTAAGCTTAAGAAAAGCACCTATACCTATAACGGTAAGAGGAAAAAGCCCACCGTTATCCTTAAATCGGGTAACAGAACGCTTAAAAAGGGTACTGACTATACCGTAAGCTATAAGAACAATCTTAATAAGGGTACTGCTACCGCTACCGTTACCGCAAAGGGTAACTATAAGGGTAAGAGAACTATTAAGTTTAAGATTAAGGCTAAAAAGGTTAAGAGCTGCTTCCTTAATACTTACACATATAACGGCAAGGTTAAGACTCCGTCCGTTCACTATTATAAGTATGTAAAGTATTACGACAGCTACTACGACACATACTATACCGATAAAAAAGAATGCACCTATAAGAGGGGCAGAGATTACAAGATGACCATCAAGGGTAATCATAAAAATATCGGTACTTACACCTGTAAGATTAAGTTTAAGGGTAACTACACCGGCACTCTTACAAGAAAGTTTAAGATTATTCCCAGGAATGTTAAGAGCATAAGAACTCTTAAGAGAACTAAGACCGCTGTTAAGTTTAAGTGGACTAAGGTTAAGGGCGCTCAGGGCTACAGAGTTTACAGATATAATAACCAGATTCTCGGTTATTCTTTCTATAAGAAGGTAAAGGGAACGAGCCTTAATGTTCCGAGAAAGTCTGCAAAAGATACAGATGTAGCAATTTATGTTGTTGCTTATAAGACGGTTAAAGGTAAGAACTATGTTTCTAAAATGCCTTGCTACTATCTTGATTACTTAAAACCGTCTAAAGATTCTTTCAAGATTACCAGACCCGGTTTCGGTGACTTTACGGTAACCTTTACTATGAATACTTACCACGAAATTCAGTTGGCTACCGATAAGAAATTTAACGGTGCTCGCACATTTACAGTAAACGGCGAGGCGTTCTATTTCTACGGCTGGCAGTCCGGCACAAAGTACTATATCCGTACAAGAAGGTTTATCTATAACCGCCAGGGCAACCTCGAAGTAGGACCTTGGAGTAAGGTTAAAACAGTAAGACCGTACTAATAACAAAAACAAAAGGCTATCTCGTTTGAGATAGCCTTTTTAATGCGGAATGCGGAATTCGGAATTATGGGCGGGCGCAGCCCGCACCCATTATAATCAGGTGTGGACGGAGTCCACCCTAAAGTCTGTAGCCTGTAGCTTGTTAAATATCCTTTTTTGAATACGGGTTTTTGTTCTCTTTTTTCGGCTCGGGTGCCGCCGCGCCCCACCTGCCGAATACTATCATACAGTAGCGCAGTATGCCCGCAATCAGCCATATCACAAGCGTTGCCCAGAACCATTTTATGCTAAGTCCGATTATAAAATGCAGTATCAGCGTAACCCACATCGGCACCGAGCACAGCCACGATGTTACCCTGAAAAACAGCGTTATAAACATCCCGTAAATAAAGTCGCCGAGGCTTGTAGCCCGTCTTTTACTCATATCATCACCCACATATTAGAATAGCACGCTTTTTACATTTTTGCAATATATTAAAGAATTCGCAATATCATTACAACGTGCGCCAAGACAACAAAAATTATGTTTTACTACATTAATTAGTAATAGAGAAAACAAATAAAATGTAGACAAAGACCTCGACATTTTAGTTTTAAAAATGCGTGCTCACGGAATCAGAATTTCAAAGGCAGAGCTCAACAAAAAATCTCGTACAATATGCCGTATGAGCAAGAGCGCGAACAGGGATTATTTATGTAAAGGAGATAACTATGGAAGAAATTATTAAAGAAGAAACCGCAACCAAAAAGGAAGAAGAAATTGTTTTTTTAACGCCGATGGATGTTGCAAAAATCATCGGCTGCTCCGTTCAGGCAGCAAGAGAATTGTTTTACCGTGAAGACTTCCCGACAATCAAGGTCGGCAAGAACTTTAAAGTAATGAAATCTGCTTTCATCCAGTGGTGCAGTTAGAAGAATGTTTATTAATAGTACGAAGGACACAGAGCAATCTGTGTTCTTTTATTATTGACTACACTCCTTATATTTGGTAAAATAATAGCGACCAAACCAATTTAATAATGTTTGCACTGCGGGTAATGCTATTTTTATCAACTTGATAAAAATGCTTACTCCTTAATAGCTTGCATTCGTAGTGCGGTTGTTAAATTGGTTTGGTCGCCAGTGAGTTAAGCGTTTTTTGGCGTGGCTCCGGCTGCGCCTTTTTTATTTGTTGAGATGATTAATGAGTAATAAGAGTTGCACTTTTGCAGGGCACAGTACTGCACCTGATACGCTGAAAAATGAATTGATAGCAGCTGTTACGGACTTGATTGAGAATCAGGGTGTAACAACTTTCTATGTTGGCAATCACGGAAGGTTTGATGCGTTAAGTGCAAGTGCTGTCAGAGCCGTTAAGCAAAACCATAAAGGTGTTCGCCTGATTCTTGTTGTGCCGAAAATGAGCAACACAATTGAAAATAACAAGGAATACTATTTGGATATGTATGATGAAATACTCATCCCTGCCGAATCAGATACGGCGCACTATAAAGCAATGATAACCGTTCGTAACAGGTGGATGGTTGATAATTCCAAATACATAATCACTTATATACGCAGAGACCACGGCGGAGCATATAACACATATAAATATGCTAAAAAGCAAAACATAAGTATTATTTCATTGTAAATTGGTACTGCAACTATGTTGCAACTACACTGCAATTCAACGAATCTTTAGTGATCTCAAGTTATCTCAAATAAAAAATAGAAATCCCTCAAAGCGCCTGTTTAAGCGACTTTGGGGGATTTTAGCATAATATAAGGGCTGGTTGAAAAACCAGCCCCCGTGGTCGAGGTGTTCATAACGGATTAATAAGAAGTTACCACTTGTGACTATGTTATATGAACAACGACACAAAGAGCCTACGCTGCTCGAAACAGTCCCCCGGACTGTTTCTCCGTCGAGCCTCGGCGGTAAAGCGCCGAGTTCTCCGCATCGTGCCCTACGGTTCAAGCCTGTCACCCCGACCACGAAAAAGGCAGACGATAAATCGTCTGCCTGTGGTCGAGTTGTTCATAACGGATTAATAAGAAGTTACCACTTGTGACTATGTTATATGAACAACGACACAAAGAGCCTACGCTGCTCGAAACAGTCCGCCGGACTGTTTCTCTGTCGAGCCGCGGCGGCAAGACGCCGCGTTCTCCGCATCGTGCCCTACGGTTCAAGCCTGTCACCCCGACCACGAAAATGGCAGACGATAAATCGTCTGCCTGTGGTCGAGGTGACAGGACTTGAACCTGCGGCATCCTGCTCCCAAAGCAGGCACTCTAGCCAAACTGAGTTACACCTCGATATTGAATTTCGCGCATTAAAAGCGTTGCTCACTTTTTGCTTTGTCCGCACTCTAGCCAAACTGAGTTACACCTCGATGCGCTTTTTAATTGCTTAGCTATTCTATACTATAATTTTCGTTTTGTCAAGAAATATATTTAAAAATTTTCCGTTTTATGTTACAATGTATTCATAAAGCAAAAGGGGAGAGTTTTATGAAATCCAAAAGAGTTGGCCAGATTGAATTTTTAAGGTTTATTTTTTGTGTCGCGGTTATAATTTTTCACTGCTCACAAAAGATTTTTGAGAGCCTTCGCGGTCCCGCTTTCACATTCGGCTGGGCGCCGAGGGGTTATATCGGCGTTGAGTTCTTTTTTCTGCTTTCGGGCTACTTTATGGCGGCAAGCATTTACAAGATGATTTCGCCCGAAAACACCGTTTCAAAGGGCACAAACTATTTCCGCTTTTTGTGGAAAAAATACATATCCGTCTTTCCGTATCATATGGTTGCGTTTGCGTTTGTGCTTGTGGTCGACTGCATAATTGAGGCGGGCGTTTCGCTTACAAAATTACTCAATGTTATACCCGGATTTTTCCTGATTCAGCGCTCGGGTATCAGTTTTTACAACCTCAACGGCGTCGAGTGGTACATATCCGCTATGCTTATCGCTATGGCGTTTATTTTGCCCGTTGCGGTGAAGTTTAAGGATGTTTATTTTAAAGTCCTTGCGCCGCTTTCCGCGCTGTTGATTTACGGCTGGCTTGTGCACGAATTCGGCACTATTTCCGGCACGACGGAGTGGACTCCCGTTGGCTACCGCTGTTTCTGGCGCGCTATTGCGGGGCTTAATCTCGGCGCGTTCGTTTTCTGGGCTGTATCGCAGATGAAAAAGATTGATTTTACAAAAAAAGAAGTCACCTTTGCGCGTGTAAGTTCGGTTGTTCTGTGGGTGATTTCGGTGGTTTACGCCTTTGTTTACACCGACAAGCAGTACGAGGTTATCAACGTTTTTGTAATGACAATTGCGCTTATGCTCACAATGACCTTCGCGTCCACCGACGGCAACTTTATGCAGTCAAAATTCGTTATGTTCCTCGGTAAATTCAGCCTGCCGCTGTACCTCAATCAGATTGCCGCTATCAAGATTGTGAAGGCGTGCTTCGGCTCGGTTCCGCAGGCGGCAGCCGTAGCGCTTGTGCTTGTGATTGACGTTGTTTTTTCGCTAATTTGTCAGTACGCGGGCGACGCGCTGATGAGGGCATTTCTCAAATCAAAGCTCAACAAAGCGGTAATGGGAATTAAGTGATAAAAAAGTTCTTGATTTTTATAATATAATCTGTTATAATGTCTAAGCATTCGTACAAATAGTATGCGAATACACACACGAGGCGGTGCAGCCAAAGGTTACAGACATGGCTGGTGCCACACCGCGCGTGGAGGATTAACCTTAAAGGAGGAAATTATTATGGCAAATGTAGTTTCAATGAAACAGCTTTTAGAAGCAGGTGTTCACTTCGGACACCAGACAAGAAGATGGAACCCCAAAATGGCTGAGTACATCTTCACAGAGCGTAACGGCATTTACATCATCGACCTTCAGAAGACAGTTAAGAAGCTCGACGAGGCTTATTTGTTCGTACGCGACCTCGCTGCAGAGGGCGGCTCAATCATCTTCGTTGGTACTAAAAAGCAGGCTCAGGAGTCAGTTAAGGAAGAGGCAACACGTTGCGGTATGCCTTTCGTAAACGCAAGATGGCTCGGCGGTATGCTCACTAACTTTAAGACCATCCGCGGTAGAGTTGCTCGTCTTGCACAGCTTAAGAAGATGCAGGAAGACGGCACATTTGACCTTCTCCCGAAGAAAGAGGTTGCAGGTCTTGAGCTCGAAATCGAAAAGCTCGAAAAGTACCTCGGCGGTATCACAGAGATGAAGAAGGTACCGGACGCAATGTTCATCGTTGACCCTCGCAAAGAGAGAATCGCTGTACAGGAAGCGCTTAAGCTCGGTCTTCCCATCGTTGCTATCGTTGATACAAACTGCGACCCTGACGAGATTGACTATGTAATCCCGGGTAACGACGACGCTATCCGCGCAGTTAAGCTTATCGCAGGCGCTATGGCTAACGCAGTTATTGAGGGTAGAGACGGCGAGGACGCTATCCAGGCTACTGTTGAGGAAACAGAGGAAGCTGCTGAGGAAGCTCCTGCTGAGGAAAACGCAGAATAATTGTAATTATTTAAGGCACGATTAACAGTCGTGCCTAATATCAATAAAAAGGCATAAACAGGAGGATTTAAAAATGGCTAATATTTCGGCTAAAGATGTTAAAGAACTTCGTGAAAAAACAGGCGTTGGTATGATGGAGTGCAAAAAGGCACTTGTTGAAGCTGACGGCGATATGGACAAGGCTATCGACTTTCTTCGTGAAAGAGGTCTTGCAGCAGCTCAGAAAAAGGCTACAAGAATTGCCGCTGAGGGTGTTGTACTTCCTTACTATGATAAGGCTACTAAGAAGGGCGTAGTAGTTGAGGTTAACTCCGAGACTGACTTCGTTGCTAAGAACGAGAAGTTTATGAACTTCGTTGAGGGCGTTGCTAAGACTATCCTTGCTACAGACCCTGCTGATGTTGAGGTTCTTAAGGACGAGAAGTTCGACGGCACAGACAGAACCGTTACGGAAACACTTAACGACCTTGTACTTGCAATCGGCGAGAATATGAAGGTTCGCCGTTTCGAGAGAATGGAAGGTATCGTTTCAACTTATATCCACGCAGGCGGTAGCGTAGGCGTTATGGTTGGCTTTGATGTAGCTGACGAGGCTAAGGCTGACACAGCTGAGTTCGAGGCTATGGGTAAGAATGTTGCTATGCAGATTGCTGCTATGAGCCCTGCATATCTCGACCAGGCTTCTGTTCCTGCAGAGGTTGTTGAGCACGAGAAGGGTATCCTTGCTGCTCAGATGAAGGAAGACCCGAAGATGGCTTCAAAGCCCGAGCAGGTTCTCGCAAAGATTGCAGAGGGCAAGATGGGCAAGTATTATAAAGAGAACTGCCTTGTTGAGCAGGAGTTCGTTCGCTCAGACATTTTCCAGGGCAGCGTTAAGGGCTATGTTGATTCAGTAGCTAAGGAGCTCGGCACAGACATTAAGGTTAACGGCTTTATCAGAATGATGAAGGGCGACGGCCTTGAGAAGAGAGAAGAGAACTTCGCTGAGGAAATCGCAAAGCAGATTAACGGCTAATATAAGCACCAAAGCACCGCGAAAGCGGTGCTTTTTTATGTGCGCTTGCGACTGCAAGAATTCTTAGGTGATGACGACCTAGGCATCAAACGGAAAACGAGTGACAACGGGCAGGCGCAGAGACCTGCCCCTACAGTAGTTCTTAATATCAAACGTGTAGGGGAGGGTCTGAGTGCCCTCCCGTAAGTATCGTATTGTGTCGGTGCGTGCAACCTTTGGCCTTTGCCCTTTGGTCTTAGACTTGTGCGTATAAAATGTAATAAATAATTAATTTGTTTTTAGCTTTTATTTATGTTAATATAATTATATAACTAATGATTGGAGAGAGTTTATGAAAAAAACTAAAAAAGGGAACGGGCTTAATTATAAGCAGACCTTTTTAATCGGCTTCGGCTTTATGGCGTGTATGCTGCTATGGTCGGTTTATAACTCCTATGTTCCCGTAATTTTCAGGGCTAAGCTCACCGAGCTTACGGACGGCGGCAGTAAGCTGCCCGCGTTTTTGTCGGTTGCGCTTCTCGTTAACGCGATAATGACTATCGATAATATTTTCGGCGTTATTTTTCAGCCGTATTTCGGTAAAAAGAGCGATAAAACGCATACCAAATGGGGTAAGCGTATGCCCTATATTATTGTTTGCCTTCCGATTTGTGCTGTATTTTTCAGCCTTATTCCCGTCGCTGCAACCGTTAAGGCTGGCGCTTTAAGCGTTGCGCTGATGATGACGGTAATTATATTCTTTAACTTTACAATGTCGGTGTGGCGCTCACCCGTTGTGTCGCTAATGCCCGACTTTACGCCGTCGCCTTTGCAGAGTGACGCAAACGCCGTTATAAACATTATGGGTGGCGTTGGACAGATGCTCGGCTTTGTAATCGGCAGTATCGCTACTGCGCTTGTGGGGCTGCTCGGTTTTACCGCGCTTCACGACGCGCTTAAGGCTAAGACTAACACCCTCGGTCAGGTGCTCGCGACCGAAGCTGACGGCAGCGTCTCGATTAACTACCTTGCGGACAAAAGCAGTATCGACAGCGAAACGCTTAATAACTTTATCGCGTCCGGCAGAGATACGCTTTATGTCAACGGACAAAAGGTTGCCGAAAAGGTCGTTGCGCTAAACGAGCAGGGCGAGCCTACATACGTTAACTACACGCCGGTGTTTGTTGTGGCAGCGATTATCACTATCCTTTGCCTTGCGGTTCTCGCCGTTTTCTATAAGAAAAATAAGCAAAACGACTTATCTAAGGATGTTGTTATAGAGTCCGAGGGCGGCGCTGATAAAAAGGTTAAAATCAAGGAATTGCCTATTACTAAAGAGGAACGCAAGAGCTTAATTACTATGCTTGCGGCGCTGTTTTTAATCAACAACGCAACCGAGGCTATCGTCCCGAACTTTACTAACTTTGCGCTCGACACGCTCAATGTTAAGCCGATTTATTCAACGCTTATGATGGCTGTATTTGCGGTGTCGCTTGCAGTGTTCGGCATACCCGCCGGCGCTATGGGAAGAAAGCTCGGACGCAAAAAAACTATTATAATCGGACTTGCGGTAATCGTGCTGATGTTCGCGGTTTATATGCTCGTTTCTCAGGTGTTTGCAACAAGCAGGCTGTTCGTGTGGATAGTGCTGTGGATTGCGCTCGTCGTCGGCGGCGCGGCGGTAGGATGTATTAATATCAATACGCTCCCGCTTGTGCTTGCAATCGGCGGCAGGGAGTATGTGGGCACCTTTACTGGATACTACTACACCGCTACCTTCTCGGCGGCAATTACCGGACCGATTCTCTGCGGCGCGCTTATAGGCGCGTTCGGCGACGATTACAACTTTATGTTCCTGTTCTGCTCTATATTCTTCGCGATAGGACTTGCGGTAATTACGCAGGTTAAGCACGGCGAATCCTCACCCGAGGACGAGGAATGGATTAAAGAAGCGGTAGAAGCCGCGGAAGACTAAATAAAAAAGGCTGTTTTAAACAGCCTTTTTTTAATCTTATTTATAAACTGATATTCTGCGGTTGACCGCCGTTTTCTCTCGACTTATCTGCAAGATAAACCGAAAGGTGACCTGCAACCGAGTCAAATATCGAGGTGCATGCAAGCGATGGCTTTTCACCGCGGATAAACATAACAAAGTCCTCTGCGAGTCTTTCGTCGCCGCCGCCGTGACCGCCGTAAGCGCCTACCATATCGCCCTGTACATTAAGGTCAACTTCCTCAACATCGCACTCCTCGTGGTGAGCGTCGGGGGAGGGGTTAATCTTAAGAACGGTGTACTTGCTCTCCTCAAAGTTACCGAAAATCTCGCCCTTTGTGCCTACGATATGTATCTCTCTCCTCGGCTCAGCAGAGCCGCCGACCATATTGTGTGTACCCGTAGCGCCGCTTTCAAAATTAACAAGCACGCTCTGGTGGTCAACGATGTCGTTGTCGCACTTGTAAATACATCTTGCGTACGGATTGTCGCTCTTCATAAGCGCAATCTTGTCCTCGATAGTCGGGTTGTCCATACCCTCAAGCGCATCCCAAACATAAAACGCCCAGCGGTCGGGATGGTCGATGTACAGCCTCTTTGTAGAGAAGTCGCAGGTGTCAACATGCGGACAGTCCTTCATACAAATAGTGCCTGCGCCCTCGGGTGCGTTCTCGGGCTTAAACTGATACTTGCTTCCGAAGGAGCTGATGCTGCAGGGCTTCGTCTCTGCCATCATCCACATCATAATATCGAGGTCGTGACAGCATTTAGCAAGCAGCATAGTTGTGTGACATTTTTTAGAATTAGCCCACTTACCTCTTACATATGATGTAGAAAGGTGGTGGTACGAAACATGCTCGGAGGTCTGAATATTAATTACATCGCCGATGTCGCCGTTAGCAATACGCTCCTTAATCGAGTAGTAAAACGGAGTGTACCTGAGCACATGGCAAATCATAACCTTAGAGTTGTTTTTCTTAGCGCAGTTAACTATCTGCCACATCTCGTCCTCGCTTACAGCGAAGGGCTTTTCAAGCAGCATATCGTATCCTGCGTCAAGAAGCGGAACAGCTGTTTCAAGGTGCTGCTCGTCCATAGTTCCGTTAATTACGGTGTCCGCAAGCTTACCGTGTTTAGCGAGCTCCTGCGCGCTCTCAAAGCACATATCCTCGCCGAATCCGAAGTACTCCATAGCCTTTTTGCGTCTGATGGGGTTCGGGTCGGCAACGCCTACGATTTTAAGCATATCGGGTTTTGTCTTTGCAAGCTCACTGTAAACAAAAGCTCTGTGTCCCGCGCCGACAATAATCGCGGTAATCGGTTTATTCTCCATAAGTTTACCTCACATAATTTAATTCAAAGCTATTATAACATATAATATTAAAATTGCAACTTATTTGTATATTGCTTTTTTAATTAAATAAATACTTAAAAAACTATTGTATTTTGACAATATTATGATATTATATAAAAATAAAGAGATAGACAGAGTAAGATGAATTCTAAACCGACCGGGAGGTGAGGTTATGCCAAGATGGGTTCCGCCGCACGAGGGTGAAAAGGTACCTGTTGTAAAAAACATCATTTACGCTTTTAAGATACTTAATAAGGCGGAAAAGACCGTAATGCCGTTTGCGTTTTTGTCGCAGCTCAGTACGGCGGTGTTTACGCTGTTTTTTCAGGGCGTGCTGTTTTTAAAGGTGCTGCTTACCATTATCGAAGGGCAGGCGACCTTTGAGTACTTTTTAAAGGTGCTGCTTATCTTTTTCGGCGTCGGCGTAGTATACGAAGTTATTATTATATGGTGCGACTATATGCAGAATGTCGCGTGGAAAAAGGTGTATAAAGGGCTTAACAACCTCATTTTTCAAAAGGCGGCTGAGCTTGACGTCAGCTGCTATGAGGACCCCGCTTTTTACGACGCATATAAGCGCGCTACGGATATACTCACGCGCGGTTACTTTATGGCGTTTGTAGTGGATATAACCAACCTTCTCGGTAACCTTGCCGCGCTTATTCTCGTTATCGGCGTTGTTACTACTATTGATGTGGAGTATCTTATATTCCTCGCGCCGGTGCTTGTAGTGTTCCCGGTGCAGATTTTAAGGAGTAAGCTTTTTTATAAGCGCGACCTTGAAACTACTACTAATAACCGTATTAAGTCATACACAGAGCGTACCGTATTTCTTAAGGATTTTTCTAAGGATATGCGTACCTCGAACATCTTTTACGTTATCCTTAACCGTTTTAACAGGGCGGTCAGCGATAATATAAGAATTATCAAAAAGTACGGTGTTAAGCTGTTTTTCTACCATATGATAGGCTCATTTTTCGGCGAGCTGCTGCCGATTGTCGGCACATACTCCTACGCTTCGTACCAGTTTATTAACGACAGCGGGCTCGATATTTCGGGCTTTTCGGTTGTGCTTTCGTCAATCAACTCCGTTCGTCAGACCTCAACGACTATCGCCGACTCAATAAGCGAGCTTTCTAATGTCGCTTTGTACTTCCAGAATTTGCGCGATTTCTTCGAGTACGACTCAAAAATTAATTCAACAGAGCTTGAAGCAGGGGAGTTTGAAAGCCTTGAATTCAGGGATGTGTATTTCAAATATCCCTCCGCGAAAAAATACTCGTTAAACGGCGTAAGCTTTAAGATTAACAAGGGCGAAACGGTTGCTCTCGTCGGCGTTAACGGCGCAGGTAAAACGACAGTAGTTAAGCTTATGCTGCGCTTTTACGACGCGACGAGCGGCGAGATACTCTATAACGGAAGAAATGTTAAGGACTACGATGTGAATTCGCTCAGAGAGCGTTTTGCAACGGTGTTCCAGGACTACAAAACCTTTGCCCTGTCCGTTAACGAAAATGTGCTTTGCCACGAGGGAACCGAGGAGGAGAAGGAGCTTGCAAAAACGGCGCTTATCCAAAGCGGCGTGTGGGATAAGGTGAGCACCCTGCCGAACGGCGCTGACACCGTCTTAACCCGCGAGTTTGACGAAAAGGGCGCGGGTCTTTCGGGCGGCGAGGCTCAAAAAACTACCGTTGCAAGACTTTTTGCAAGGCAGTTTGATATAGCAATTCTCGACGAGCCCTCCTCGGCGCTCGACCCGATTGCAGAGTACAAAATGTACGAAAACTTAATTGATATTACTAAAAACAAAACGGTTATCTATATCTCACACAGGCTCTCGTCCGCGGTGCTCAGCGACAACATTATCGTGCTCGATAAGGGCGTTGTTGCCGAATGCGGCACGCACAACGAGCTTATGCAAAGCGGGGGCGAATACAGCGTAATGTTCACCCTGCAGGCTTCGAGATATACAGGCGAGGAGGTGGAGAACGTTGGCTGATTTCAGAGCGGATAAACCCACCCATTCAACCCTGTCTAATGTACTGTTTTTCCTTAAGCTGATGTTTAAAATCTCGCCGTGGCTTGTAATCGGCGAGTGCTTCTGGGGCGTATTGATGCGCCTTCCCACCCGAATTGTGTCGGTGCTCGGCGTAAAGTATGTTATCGATGTAATCACAAACGGCGAGGATAAGATGAAAATCGTGTACGCGGTTATCGTAATCGCCGTCGTGCTTATAGTCACCGAGGTGCTAAACGCCGTATATCGCGAATTCTTCTTTACCATTCAGCTTGAAAAAATCAGTCAGGGGCTGTCCGAAATGCTTTATAAAAAGGCTAAGGATTTAGACCTCGAAAGCTATGACGACCCCGATTTTTATAATAACTTTATACTTGTTATCGAGTCCTCGGGCACAAGGGTTACTATGGTGCTCGGACTTGTACAGCAGTACATAGGTGAGATTGTGTCGCTAATAACAATCGGCTCTATTCTTGCCACAATCGACCCTAAATGCCTTTTGATTATCCTCGGCGTCGTGCTTATCTTTACACCCGTAAGCCGTAAAATAGGTAATCTGCAGGCGTTAAGACAGATTGATAATAACCGCCTGCACAGAAGAGCGGACTACTTTGCGAGAGTGTTCTACCTTCAGGACTACTGTAAAGAGGTTCGTATGAACGACATCAAGCCCCTCCTTCTCGAAAGGTATAACGAGGCGGCGCAGGATGTTATCGACAACCAGGTTAAGTATGTAAGAAAGATTGATTTAATCTACTTTTTCCAGGAGACGGGCGTGCAGATACTCGGCTTTATGCTGCTTTTGCCCCTCTATCTCGGTTACTGCGTGCTTAAAACGCATACGCTCTCGGCGGGCGATTTTGTCGCTACCTTTAACGGCGCGTTTCAGATAGCGGGCTCGTTCTCGTTCCTCACCGTCGGCGTTGTAAGAAGGTTCTCCGAAAGCGCAAGACTTATCGAAAAGTACAGAGAATTCCTTAAGCGCGACAAAAAGATTAACGACGGCGAAAAGGTTGCCGAGTGCGGCGAAGCTAAGACGATTGAAATTAAAAATGTCAGCTTTACCTATCCCGGTAATGACCACCCAACGCTTAAGAATATTAATATGACCATCCGCCCAAAAGAAAAAATAGCCCTTGTAGGCTATAACGGCGCGGGCAAAACCACGCTTACTAACCTTTTGCTAAGGCTCTACGATGTAACCGAGGGCGAGATAAAGGTTGACGGTACGGACATAAGGGATGTTACCCTGCAGTCGCATCGGGACAGATTTTCGGCGGTGTTCCAGGACTTTCAGCTGTTCTCGGCGTCACTTGGCGAAAATGTTGCGCTCGATACGGATATAGACAGAGAGCGTGCAAAAGAGGCGTTGCGCCACAGCGGATTTAAAAAGAAGTTCCCCGACGGACTTGATACGCGCCTGCTGCGCGAATTTGACGACGAGGGCGTCATTATGTCGGGCGGCGAAAGCCAGAAGGTCGCTATTTCGCGTGCGTTTTACAAGAATTGCCCGTATGTTATCCTCGACGAGCCGTCGGCAAACCTCGACCCCGTTGCCGAGTACAATCTCAACCAGTCTATGATTGAGGCGGCGCAGGATAAGACGGTTGTGTTTATCTCGCACCGACTGTCGACTACGGTAAGCGCTGACAGGATTTATGTTATGGAAAAGGGCGAGATTATCGAACAGGGCAGCCACGAGGAGCTTATGGCGCTCGGCGGCACATATGCCTATATGTTCAATCTCCAGTCCGAAAAATACAAAAATAATAAGGCCGACTCGTAATGAGCCAGCCTTAAAAATTACTTTTATTCGCAAATTAATATGCCGTAGCCGTGTTTGCGCTTGTAAACAATCTTGGTTTCACCGTCGATGCCCAGATATACGAAAAAGCTGTGTCCGAGCATTTCCATCTGTACTATTGCCTCGTCGTCGGTCATCATATTAGGCGTTATGGTCTTTGTTCTTGTAACGTCAACGCTTTCGTAGTACGCCTCGTCGAAATTGTCCATCGTAACCTCGTCGCCGAGCTCGTCGATAGCAAAAGCGATTTCGTCTATAGCGCCCTTGCGCTTTTTATCTACAAAGTAGGTCTTAAGCTTTCTAAGCTTTCTTTTAAGGTCGTCAACCGCCGCGTCTATAGCGGGCTCGATTTTTCTTGCCTGAGCTTCACCCCTTATAAATGAGCCGAAGTGCTTAACCGTAATGTCGCACTGGTAGCCCTCCTTAAGCTTTTTAAGCGTTACATCGAATGCGGCGTCCTTTGGCAGCATTTTTTCAATCCTTTTCAGCTCGGACTGTATGCCGTCCTTTGCGCCCTGCTTTAATTCAAAGCCTCTTGCAGTAATATTAATCATAGTATTACCTCCTTGGAAAAATGGATAGAATATCCTATCCTTACTAATATTATAGCGCTGTTACAAAAATAATAAAAGTATTGTAATTTATTTCGGCTTATGATATAATATTAATGTTGCCGACGGGAGGTTTCTCGTCGGTTATTTAGTGATTGGAGTATAAACCGATATGTTTAAAAACTTTGTTAAAAGGGCGATTGCAATTCCGCTTATTGTGGTAGTTGTGGTTGTGGCGTTAGTAGTCGCGTTTTCGTTCGCTGCGCCAAAGCTTGGCGGCGAGAGCGAGCAGCCCGATTACAGTAATGAATTTGAAACATTTTCGTTCGATAGCTTTAAGGAGCTTAAGACGGGCTGTTTTGTGGGCGAGCTTGAAATTAAGGATAAGAAATTTATCGCGCCCGTAACTTATAGCGAGAGTATTTCAAACGCGCTTGTTATGCTAAAGGAGTCTAAGGAGCCCTGGAAGGGCGGCAGCCTTTATGTAACGGGTAACAGCACTAAGTCGCAGCTCGCAGTTTTAAACGAGCTTAAGGTGGGCGATACAGTGTATTTCGATATGTACTCTAAGGAAAAGACGGAGTACAAAATCACCGATATTAACAGCTGTATGACGCTCGACGAGCTTCTCGAAAGCGGGGGCGAAAACTCGCTCGTGCTTTGCAGAGCGTATAACGATTTTTCTAATCTTTCTAACTCGTATCTATACGCGGTTTATACCGCTGAGCGCGTCTGACGGAGGTGGAATATGAATAAAAGATTTACTTATTTTCTCCTCTCTTTAGGTCTTGCGCTGTCGCTGTCGCTAACGCTTTTTAACTTTACGGCGATTATTACGCTTAAAAATACCGACCTCGTTGCGGCAAGGCTCGGCGAGTATCGGTCGGTAATTAAAGAGGATATTATTAACGAGTTTAACGAAAGGGACTTTGTAAGCGATATTCCCGACGAGGTTGTTTTCGCAGCCGTAGACGCGGAGCTTGAAAACATTATTGCCGAGTCCGCAAACAACTTTATAGTATCTAATCCTAACGATTTTTCGGGCTATGACGAGCTTTATAACTCTATGTTCAGGTCGTGCGAGGAGTATTCAAAGGAGAACGCACTTAACGCCGACTCCAAGGAGATTTCAAAGCTCTGCTCGCTCGCTGTTGACTGCGTAAACACCTGCCTTTCAAAAGCCGATACCCAAAACACAAAGCTGTTTAAATACGCTCAGAGCACTGCGATTTTTATAATTTCGGTTGTGCTTGCGGTGTTTGCCGTATTCTGTGTGCTTATGCTCGATTTTCTCAACAAGGGTAGGCACAGAAAGAACAGTTATATCGGTATGGGACTTACCACCGCGGGCTATATCGAGGCGGTAATACCCGTTATTGTGTGCAGGCTGGGCTTTGTTGAAAAAGAGGATTTTTGCGGCTATGCGCCGTTTAACCAAGGGCTTTATTCCGCAGTGCTCGGCATTATGCAACTGCAGGTTATTTTCGGCTTAGTGCTTGTTGTAGCGGGCGTGATTATGCTTGCTGTAAACTACAGATACTTTGCTAAGAAAAACAGTAAGGCGCGGCGCGAGAACGAAATCCACGAAAGTATGAAAAGTAAATATAATGAAGAGTATAACAACCTCAATCCTCAAAAGGAAAACGCCCACGGCGAACGCGAGGTTATAGATGTAGACTTCTAAAAAAACGCTTCGACTTATGTCGAAGCGTTTTTTAATGCGGAATTCGGAATGCGGAATTCGGAATTATGGGAGGGCTTCGCCCTCAGCCTTAATACTTAAAGCTACTTCGTCGTTTCCTCTTTCCATGGGAATTTCTCCTGAAGCTCCATAAACTCGTCGTAGTCCGAAGCGAAGTGGAATTCCTTATTTAAATCCGAGAAGAAGTAAACATAGTCGGTGTCGGGGTGGTTAACAACTGCGTCAACGATGTCGTCGCCCGAGTTAGTGATAGGTCCTGCCGGCAGTCCTTCGCAGCGGTAGGTGTAGTACGCGTCGTACACCTCCTGCGAAAAGCCCTGCTTGTCGCGCAAATCGCGAGCGTAAAAATATGTTACATCCGACTGGAGCTTAGAGCCCTTGTTAAGTCTGTTAATAAATACCGACGCGATGTTCTTAGCGGAGCTCGGACCGAACGCCTCCTCCTGAACGACGGACGCGAGGGTAATCAGCTCAAACATCGACATATAATTGTCCTCGCAGTATTTCGTCATATCGTCAGTAATATGACTCTCGAAGGTTTTGAGCATCTCGTTTGCCACATCCTTGGGGTCGCTGTTTTTTGCAAAATCGTATGTAGCGGGGAACAAGAAGCCCTCGAGCTTGTACGCAATCAGCTCGTTGTCGGGTACTTCCTTTAAAAATCCGTACTCAAAATCGTTTGTGCTCTTGCACACTTCGAGGAACTCGTCGGCTTTGCATATGCCGTTTTCCTCGAGAGTATCCGCAATCTGCATTACATTGTATCCTTCGGGGATTGCTACCTTAATTCCCTCGTGCGAAACATCGGGGTTTTGCAGCTTTTGTGCAATCTCCTCGTACGACATATTTGCGTTTAGCACATACTCGCCGTTTATGAACTTAAAGTCGGGATAGTGCTTGTCCATCCAGCCCGTCCAAAGCGAGTCAAAAAGTACAATCTTGTTGTCGTAGAGCTTTTTACCTATTTCGTACTCAAAGTCGCTCTTTTTAATTTCGAGCGTATAGGGGATGTCGGCTTGCTTGTTGCCGTTAATGTCGTTTTGTACCGCGCTGTAACCGAAGTAAGCGATAACGCCGACAATCGCGATAAGCACAATAAGTAAAAATACTATAATTCCCGTGCTCTTGCCTTTTTTCTTACCTTTACTCATATTAAATCCTTTCTCATCGGCATATGTGTAATGCCTCTGTCGGTGATATTATCCTCGCCGGTTTCTGTAAAACCGAGCTTTTTGTAAAATTCAACCGCGTGCAGCTGAGCGTCAACGAGTACAAACGGCGCGCCGAGCGACTCCGCCTTATCGCAAAGTGCGGTGACAAGTACCTTGCCTAAGCCCTTGCCGCGTTCGCTTTTTAAAACAGCTATCCTGCCGAGCTTAAAGCCCGTTTGCGTTTTTGCGAGCCTGCCCGTAGCGAGCGGCTTTTTATCTTCATACAAAAGCAAAAATACGGTGCTGCCGTCGCTGTCGTATTCGTCAAACTCTTTTTTGTCAGCGCCCTGCTCGAGCGTAAAAACCTCGGTGCGAATACGCCTGACTTCCTCAAACGCGTTGTCGTTACAATTAATAAATACAGTTTTCATAAGGCTATTTTACCATAAAAAAACAAAAAATCAACTTTTATATTTGACTTGTACAAAAGTATATTTTATAATTAACTTACATTTTATTTAAGGACGAAATTTATGCCGCTTTACAGTATCGCAAATCTTACGGTGAAAATTGAAAATGCTAAGGGCAGGATTGTCACTCAGGCTCAGCCTTATCTTTGTAAGGACGGTACGGCGGATATCGTTATAACCGTTGATGAAAACCGCGTTAATAAGGCTGTAGCCGAGCATCTCGAGCTTAACTACTCCGACTGGGAGTATATGATAACGGGCGACGATTTTTACAGACAGCTCCTGAACTTTAACGGTATTATGCTGCACGCTTCGTGCGTAGTGTATAACGGCAGGGCGTACGCCTTTTCTGCGTCAAGCGGAGTGGGCAAAACCACGCACACCAAGCTTTGGCTTAAGCACCTCGATGGCGCGTATATCCTTAACGACGACAAGCCCGCAATCCGCGTAATCGACGGAAGACTCTGCGCCTGCGGAACGCCGTGGAGCGGCAGGGACGACATATCGCGCCCCGAAATTGTACCGCTTGACTCAATCTGCTTTATCGAGCGCGCAAAGGAAAACAGAATAGAGGTTGCCGACACGCAAAGCGCGGTGTTTAAAATCTTTTCGCAGACTATACGCAAACTCGGCGAGCAGGGGATGGAAAAGCTGTTTGATGTGCTTGACGAAATGTTTAAAAATATCACCTTTTACAACCTGTTTTGCGATATGAGCGACGAGGCGTTCGAGGTCGCGTATAACGAACTTATAAAGGAAAAATAATGAAAAAAACTGTCACTATAATTGTAATTATCTGTATACTTGCGGCGCTTGTCGGTATCGACTATGTTCACGCGCACAAAAGCGCACAGGGCGAGAGCATAACTTTTGCCGAGACTTATGAGGAAGAAAGCACCGCCGGACAAAGCACCACCGATAAGGCGCAAAAAAAGGCGGAAAAATCCACCTCAAAAAAGTCGTCCGATAAGACCGAATCTACGGATAAAACAGATAAGGATAAAACCGAAAAAGAGTCCTCTGCCGATAAAAAAGAGGATAAAAGCACTGAGCCCTCAAAAGAGGATAAGTCCGAAAAAGAGAGCAAAACTAAAAAAGAGAGCAGCACCAAAAAGCCTGCCTCTACCACTAAAAAGCCCGACTCCGCTACTACCGAAAAAAGCACGCATACTACTACCGATAAGGTACCCGATAAGACACAGTGCGGCTTGACTATAGAGTGCATCACGCTTCTTGACAAGATGGATAAGCTCCCCGAAGGTCACGAAAAATATGTGCCAAAAAACGGCTATATCCTAAAGAATTACAGCGTTAAATTAAAAAAAGGCGATACGGTCTACGACATTTTAAAGCGTGCCTGCAGCGAGAAAAATATTCCTATTAACCAAAGGCCTGCAGGCAGCAGCGTTTATATCGTCGGCATTAATAATATCGACGAGGGCGACTGTACTAAGCAGAGCGGCTGGACCTACTATGTTAACGGCAGCTTCCCGCTTAAGCCCATTGATAAATACACCCTTGAGGGTGGCGAGGAAATACATTTTAAGTATGTTACAAGCTATAACGACAGGTTGTGATATTATGAGAATTTTAACTGCGAGTCAGATTAGAAAAGTAGAGAATTTATGCTTTGAGCGCTATTCCACCGAGGCGGAATTAATGCTTAAGGCGGGCACTGCCTGCGCTGAGAATATGTTCAGCCGCTATGGCGAAGAAATGAAAAAAGAGAGCGTGTCCGTCCTTTGCGGCGCGGGCAAAAACGCAGGCGACGGCTTTGTAATCGCAAGGCTTTTGTACGCGTGGGGCGTTGATGTTAAGATAGTTCTCTGTAAGGGCGAGCCTACAATCGCAGAACCCAAAATGTACTTTGAGCAAGCAAAAAGAAGCGGCGTTCCCGTTGAGGATTTTTGCGCCGACTCGCTTAACTGCGGCTTTGTCGTTGACTGTATGTTCGGTATCGGATTTCACGGCGAGGCGCGTGAGCCGTTTGACAAAATCTTTGAAGCAGTGAATAACAGCGGTACTACCGTTATATCCGTAGATACGCCGAGCGGTACTGACTCCGAGAGCGGCGCCGCGTGCAAAAACTGTATTAAAGCGGACTATACTATAGCTATTTCCACGCTTAAATTTGCTCACGTTCTGCCGCCTGCAAACGCGTTTTGCGGCGAGGTCGAAACGGTGAATATCGGCATACCCGAGGACTGCTACGAGGACGAGTATATAACTACTATCACGCCCGAATATGTAAGCTCGATTTTTGCTAAGCGCGACAAAAATTCAAACAAGGGCACTTTCGGCCATCAGCTCAATATCTGCGGCAGCTATTCGATGTTCGGCGCGGCTGTAATCTCCGCTGAATCCGCGATAAGAAGCGGGGTGGGGCTCTTAAAGCTCGTTATCCCCGAGAGCGCTTATCCGCTCGCTGCGTCGCATTTAACCCAGCCGATTTTTAAACCCGTTGCACAAACGCTTGACGGTACTTTTTCGGCTGATATTACCTATTCGCTAAAATCCGAATTTGACTGGACGTCCGCTATACTTTTCGGCTGCGGCGTCGGCGATAACGACGATACGCGAATTATCTGCGACTATGTTTTAAAAAATGCAAAATGTCCCGTTGTTCTTGACGCTGATGGTATAAATTGCCTTAGTCGGTGCATAAATATTATTAAGGATATTAAAGCGCCGACAGTTCTCACGCCTCATCCCGGCGAGATGGCAAGGCTGGTATCAAAAACGGTAGCCGAGATACAAAAGGACAGAATAAATATTGCAAAGAATTTTGCAAAGGAGAATAAGGTTGTTCTTGTATTAAAGGGAGCAAACACAGTGGTAACGGACGGAGAAAAAGTGTTTGTAAATATTACCGGCAACCCGGGTATGGCTATGGGCGGTACGGGCGATATGCTTTCGGGTATGATTGCGTCGTTTATCGCGCAGGGCGCGTCCCCGCTTGACGCCGCAGCGGCAGGTGTTTACCTGCACGGACTTTGCGGCGACGAGGCGGCAAAATGTGTCAGCCAACGGGGAATGACCGTTTCTGATATGACGGAACTTCTCGGTGTTTTAATGTCTAATTTTGAGTAGGCGTTGATACATATTGAAAAAAATAATAGCACTTATCTGTGCAGCGGCAGTGTTCTTTTCGCTCACCGCTTGTACAGAACAAAATAAACCCCCTGCCAAAAATCGCACATACTCTTTTAATGCGATTTATACGACGGGGGATTTTTCGTTTGATTGCAGTATAAAGTGGAAAAACAGTGTAGCTTTTATAACCGTTAATTCCACTAACGCGCGCGGTCTTACGATTAGCTGCGACGGCAAAACAGTCACCTTTTCTAAGGACAGTATGATTAAAGAAATGCCGACAGACAGCATAGATAAAACTAATCCCGCACTGCTTTTGTACGAGGTCTTTACCGCGCTTGAAAACGGCAAAAGCCGGACCTCGCTTGGCGCGTTTGACATTACATATTCGGAGGACGAAATAAAAACCATTAAGCTCTCGGATATAGTAATAACAAGGGTTTAGGTGTTAAGATTTAATACTATAAATCCGCCTTTTTTAGCTCTGTTCGTGTTCCATAGCTCGTCAAAATCGAGCCACTCCCACTCGCTGTAGGTAACGGCTTTTACGCGCATTTTGTCGCCCGCGTTTTCGTATCCGTTTATTAAAAACCAGTGCCACTCGTACTCCTTATACCTGCTGTTTTCGTGCAAAAGGCATAAAAAGGGGACGGGTATGTCACTGTCAAGCTGAGCCCTTAAATCCGCCTTGGCTTTTTGGCTGTCCTCGCTGCCCTCGACACCGCTTAGCGTAATTCTAGCGCCGGCGCTTTTAAGGTATTCGCCAAAGCCGTCAATGTAGATGCCGAGCCTGTCGATGCCCGACATACGCGGGTGAAGGTACGGCTTCATAATATTTGAAAAACGAACATAGTCAGCCCTCGTTACATTATCCTTGTCAAAAGGGTATAGCGAGGTGCTTTTGTATTTATCGAGATATATACACATATCGCACGCTGTTTCGGCAGCGCAGCCGCCAAGGCGCATAAAAAAGGTAGAAAACCATTCCTGATTTCCGCCGTAGGACGAGCCGATATAAAAATGATTTAACTCTTTTTTCATAACATTAGCCCCGCAATTTCTTATCTATAAGCGTATATTAACACAATAAAAATTTAAATTCTATATTTTTTAACAAAAAATAGTGACAAATTGATTTTTGTATTGTATAATATTACTCGTATTAATTTATCTTACTTTGAAAGGAGTAAAAAATGAAGCATTCTGAAATTGTGGAGAAAATGAGTCTTGAGCAGAAAGCTGCTTTTGTGTCAGGTTATGACTACTGGCATCTTGAGGAAGCACCCGAGCTCGGACTCCCGAAAATCATGGTAACTGACGGACCTCACGGTCTGCGTAAGCAGAACACCGACAAAAAGACCTCTAACGGTATCGGTCTCGGTAACTCGGTTCCTGCTACCTGCTTCCCGCCCGCAGCTACTTCGAGCTGCTCCTGGGACCCTGAACTTTTGTTTAAGGCAGGCGAGGCTATGGGTAAGGAGTGCCTTAACGAAAAGGTATCCGTTATTCTCGGCCCCGGTACTAACATTAAGCGTTCACCCGTTTGCGGCCGTAACTTCGAGTATTTCAGCGAGGACCCGTATCTTGCAGGTAAGTGCTCAGCCGCTGTAATTAACGGTATTCAGTCAATGGGCGTAGGTACTTCGCTTAAGCATTTTTGCGCTAACTCTCAGGAAGCGTTCAGAATGGTAATCGACGAGATTATCGACGAGCGTACCCTTCGCGAGACCTATCTTCCCGCTTTTGAAATCGCTATTAAAGAGGCTCAGCCCTGGACCGTTATGAACTCTTATAACAGGATTAACGGCGTTTACGCTTCTCAAAACGGTCACACCCAGCAGGAGATTGCTAGGGGCGAGTGGGGCTTTGAAGGCCTTTTCGTAACAGACTGGGGTTCATCTGTTGACAGAATTCCCGGACTTATTAACGGCACCGACCTTGAGATGCCGACCTCAGGTCCGCTTAACACTAAAAAGATTGTTGCTGCCGTTCAGAGCGGCGAGCTTGACGAGGCTGTACTTAACGAGCGTGTTGACACCGTTGTTGACCTTATCCTTAAGTCCAAGCCCGCTCTCGAAAAAGAGTATAACTTCGATATTAACGAGCATCACGAAATCGCTGCAAGGATTGCAGAGGGCTCGATGCAGCTCCTTAAAAACGACGACAATATTCTTCCTCTTAAGGCAGGCGCTAAGGTTGCCGTTATCGGCGAAATGGCTGAGTCGCCGCGCTTCCAGGGCGCAGGCTCATCGGTTATCAATCCGACTAAGCTTGATAACGCGCTCGATAATCTTAAGGCGCTCGGCGTGGATGTTACATACGCAAGAGGATACGAAAAGAGCAAGGACGAGGTTAACGACGAGCTCTTTAACGAAGCTGTTGAAGCAGCAAAGGCTGCTGACGTTGCGCTTGTATTCGTAGGTCTTACCGAGGAGTTCGAGGGCGAGGGTTACGACAGATTGTCTATTGATATGCCGTCGTCGCACAACGCTCTTGTAGAAAAGATTGCAGAGGCTAACGAAAACACCGCTGTTGTTCTTGCGGGCGGCTCGGTAGTTCTTATGCCCTGGCTTGATAAGGTTAAGGGACTTCTTAATTCGGGTCTCGGCGGACAGGCAAGCGGTATCGCAGTTGCAAGAATTCTTACCGGCGAGGTTAACCCGTCGGGTAAGACTACCGAAACCTATCCCGCTGCTTTCGAGGATAACCCGACCTTCGGTAACTATCCGGGCGGACCCGTTACCTCGGAACACAGAGAGAGCGTATTTATCGGCTATAAGTATTATGACAGAACCGATAAGGATATCGTATTCCCGTTTGGCTTCGGTCTTTCGTACACAACCTTTGAGTACAGCGATATTAAGACTTCGGCAAGCAGAATTAAGGATACTGACGAGCTTACCGTAAGCTTTAAGATTAAAAACACAGGCGACAGGGACGGCGCTGAGGTTGCTCAGCTTTATGTAGCTGATAAAGAGAGCACTATTTTCCGCCCCGAAAAAGAGCTTCGTGCATTTAAGAAGGTATTTATCAAGGCGGGCGAAACCGCTGAGGTTGAGTTCACTCTCGATAAGAGAGCGTTCGCGTTCTTTAACATCAACACAAACGATTGGTTTGTTGAAAGCGGGGACTTCTTAATCGGCGTAGGCGCTTCGTCAAGGGATATCCGCATTGCCGCTCAGGTATATGTTGAGGGTACCGTTGAGGCTGAAATCCCCGATTACAGAGAAACTGCTCCTAATTACTACAACAATGTTGCGGGTATCACCCGCGAGGACTTTGCTGTAATTTACGGCGAGCTTCCGTCACCCGATATTGACCCGAATAAAAAGATTGACCTTTACTGCTGCCTTAACGACGCAAGACACACTAAGTGGGGCGGCAAGATTTGCAGACTTATCGAAAAGATTATGTCCAAGATGGGCTCTGCAGAAAACGGCGACGGCAAGATGCTTGCCGCAATGGCAACTCAGATTCCGATGCGTAACTTTATCGCTATGTCGATGGGCGCATTCTCGCCGGCACAGGCTCGCGGACTGCTTAAGATTCTTAACGACGACGAGTCCACATTCGTAGGTTTTAACGCAATCTTCTGGCGTCTCGGCGCAACTATTGCTAAGCTTCCGCATCTGCTTAAGTCAATCTAACTTTGTAATCAAAGAAAAGGAGAAAAATATGAAAACGATGCTTAAAAAGATTTCCTGTTTCTTGCTTACGGTGATTATGCTTGTTTCTATCGCGACTCCCGCATTCGCTAAAGAGACAAGAACGCCCGTAATCCTTGTTCACGGTCTCGGCGCAAATCCCGTATATAAGAATATCGGAACGGACGACCAAAGCGAAATTAAGTACCTCGGCCTCGAGAACTTTATCGTTGACCTTCTTCAGGACAGCGATGTAATCGACGAGGTTATGAAGATGCTTGACCCCAAGCGCAAGACTAACGATAAAAAGCTTATCAACGAGCTTGCTCAGCTTGTAGGTAAGGACAATGTTATCAACTGCACCAAAAACGGTAACATCAAAAAGGGACAGGGCGTTATTAACTACTGGACCGACCCGCTTTCAAAGCATAAGAGCTACTGGAAGGATGCAGATGTTGCGGAGAGCGCAATCGCGCGTCAGCTTTGTAAAGAAGTAGGCGCAAAAAATGTGTACTGCTTTAACTACGACTGGCGTCAGGATGTTTGCACAACCGCAAAACAGCTTAACAGCTACATCAAGACTATTAAGAAAAAGACCGGCGCTAAGAAGGTTTCGCTTGTTGGCTGCTCGCTCGGCGGCGCAGTTCTTTCGGCTTACTTTGACGCTTATAAAAACAAAAAGGACATTAAGGCTGCTGTTTTTGTAAATCCTGCAATCGGCGGCGTTGATGTTGCAAGAGCTTATGCGCTCGACATCAAGATTAGCAAAAAGACTGTACTTAAGTACATCAAGTCTATGGAAACCTCTTTTGACGGCGGTAACTCAAAGGTTCTTTTCAGACTCCTCGGAGTTCTCGGCGAAAAGCGTATCGGCTACGCAGCAGACTACCTTTCAAAGTTCGTAAAGAAAAAGAGCAATATCAAGGCGCTTTACAAGAAGGTTCTTAAGCCTTGGATTGGTAATATTCCGTCACTCTGGGAGTGCGTACCTTATTCAAGCTACGACAAGGCCGTTAAGGAAATGAGCAAGATAGGCTTCCTTGACAAGAAGAGCGGCGTTTATAAGAAGATTAAGAAGTATCACGGCGTTCAGGGCAGATTTAAGAAGAATATCAAGGCTGTTAAAAAGCAGGGTGTTCAGGTTGCGATTATCGCAAGCTACGGCACAATGGGTATTCCGCTTACTTCTAAGGCGAATAATCAGACCGACGCACTTATCGATACTAAGCACGCTTCCGCAGGCGCTACAGTTGCCAAATTCGGTCACAAGCTTAAGGCTAAGGGCAAGTACGTATCCGCTGATAAGGTTATTAATGCTAAAACCTGCGTGCTTCCGGATAACACATGGTTTATCAAGGACGTTCAGCATATGCGCTTCTACTACAATTCAAGCGCTACCAAGCTTGTTGCAAGGCTTGCTTGCGGCAAGGTTAAGGCTAACCTTAAAGCAGTAAAGAAAAAGTACAAATACGGTCAGTTCCTTAAAGAAACCGACAGAAAGTTATATAACGTAAAATAATATAAAATAGCTCACCGCCCGGATACTTGTGTATTCGGGCGGATTTTGTTGCATTTTTTTGTAAAGCAGTTGAACCGGTACAAAAAATAAGGTATCATATAACAGAACTCTAATGATATTTTAATATTTTTTATTTATTATTATTCTGAGGTGATTTTATGCGCGTACTTGTTGCTGAGGACGAAAAGGATTTAGCACTTCTTATTTCAAAAAAACTAAAAAGGGAAGGCTACAGCGTTGACTGCGTTTTTGACGGCGGGGAGGCTGTGGATTATCTGGAAATGGCGGATTACGACTGTATCCTGCTTGATATTATGATGCCTGTCTATGACGGTTTGGAGGTGCTGAGCAGAATAAGAAACAAAGGCGTCACCTCACCGGTTATATTCCTTACCGCAAAAGATACTGTTGAGGATAAAATTACAGGACTTGACAGCGGCGCTAACGATTATATTGTAAAACCGTTTTCCTTTGATGAGCTTCTTGCAAGAATAAGGGCAAACACCAGGCAAAATACCAATCAAACAAGCGTTTACAAGGTTTGCGACCTTACTCTTGATACCGCAAAGCACCGCGTTATCAGAGCAGGCAGGGAGATTAGTCTTTCCGCAAAGGAATACCAGCTTTTGAAGTATCTTATGAAAAATGAAGGCGTTGTACTGTCAAGGGATAATATCGAAAATCATATATGGAATTTTGATTACGAGGGCGGCACAAACGTTGTTGACGTATATATCAGATACTTAAGGCAAAAAATTGACGAGGGCTTTGACAAAAAGCTGATTAAAACCGTTCGCGGCGTAGGCTATAAAATAGGGGAATGATTAATGAAGAGCTATTCGTTAAAAACAAAAATAACGCTTTGGGTAAGCGTTTTAGTAATAATTATTTCGTTTTTGTCAGCTCTGTCTGTGTTGTACTTTAGCAATAATATCACCCAGGGTGTTATTAAAAGAAATTTAATTTCTGCAGTAGAGTCAAATATCAACGAAATAGAAATATTTGACAACAAAAAAACTTTGCATCTTGATGATGAATTTGATATTTTTGTTAAAAGTAATAACAAGTATATAGTCATTGACGATGATTTTATTAAAGAGGTTAACAACGTTAACATTTCACTTTACGATGATAACGATGTTGTCTATGGCGAAAATCTTGTCAGCGCTCAGGAGCATCCGTATTCAGACAGCGGCATTAAAGAGTTTGTGGTTGATGATAAACAGTATTTCGTTTACGACAAGCCCATAAACACTGAGGGCGCCGAAAATCTGTGGCTCAGAGGAACGATACAAAAGGACATCGGCTTTTCTCAAACCATTTCAGCACTTCAAAGCTTTGTTCTTTTTGTTCCGCTAATCGTGTTGATTGCAGTTTTAGGCGCAATTTTACTTTCGTCGCGCTCGCTTAATCCTATAGAAAAAATAAGCGAATCCGCACAGGAGATACGCCACGGTAACGATTTATCAAAACGTATTGAGCAAAGCGGCAACACACGGGAAATTACCATACTTACAGACTCGTTTAACGGTATGCTCGAACGCCTTGAAACGTCGTTTGAGCGCGAAAGGCGGTTTAATTCCGATGTAAGTCACGAGCTCAGAACCCCGCTGAGCGTTATCTTAACAGCAGGCGAGCTTGCCTCTCAGGAGGATGATTTACAGCAGTATAAGGAAAGTATGGAGATTATTCTGCGCCAGGGCAATAAAATGAGCAAAATGATTAACAGTATGCTCGAATATTCACGCCTTGACACTCAAAATCTATGCTTTGAAGGTATTGATTTTTCAAGCCTCGTTAGTGCTTTGGCAAAAGACATAGAGCTTACAGATACAAAAAGCATTAAGCTTTTATGTGATATACAAGACGACGTGTTTGTTTTTGCAGACAGGGAGCTTATTTCGCGTCTGGTTTCAAATCTTATTACAAATGCATTTAAATACACCAAACAAAACGGCAGTATAAGCGTTTCGCTAAAAAATAATAATGGTATATGTGAGCTAAGCGTTAAGGACGACGGTATAGGTATAAGCAAAAAGGATATAGAAAAGATTTTTAATATGTTTTATCGTAGTGATACTTCGCGCAACGAGCCCGGCTTCGGTCTTGGATTATCATTTGTTAAAAAGATTGCTGCAATTCACGGCGGCACTATAGAAGTTATCAGCACAGAAGGTGTGGGTAGCGAATTTATCTACAAACAAAAAATTTTTAAAAATAAGCTTTTCTAATGTTTCTCTAATTTTTGCATGCTATACTGCAAGTGAAATGAATACAAAGGAGGAAATAAATGAAAAAAAGAATATTAATAATTTTAGGGGTAACGGTTTTAGCAATAGCCGTCATTTTCGGCACAGCCGTAAGCTCAGCAAAAATGACCGAGAGCCAGAGCATTGGCGCTACCGCAGCTTTGAGCATTGCGGTAAATGACGCCGGAGTCGGTCAAAACGAAATCAAAAATGCTAAGTCCGTGTTTGAAAAAGACGATGGAGTATATATTTTTGATATTGAATTTGAAGTTGACGGCGAAAAGTATGAATATCATATTGACGCTCAAAACGGCAAAATTCTTAAGCGCGAGATTGACGAAAAGGACCGTGAAGCTCTGAATACAACTAAGTCTGAGGATAGTTCAACAACAACTGCTCAGTCCGACGTAACAACTACAACGTCAAATAAGCAGGAAACACCGTCAGGTCATATAACGCTCGAAAAGGCAAAAAGAATTGCACTTAAAAGGGCAGGGGTATCGTCAAGCGACGTTAAGTTTACAAAAGCAAAGCTTGATTACGACGACGGATTTGCTGTTTATGATATTGAGTTTTACAGCAATTCTGCGGAGTTTGAAGTAGAGATAAGGGCTAATGACGGTGAAATTATTGAATTTGATAAAGAAAGTAAACCGTCTGATTCACATTCATCAAGGTACGACGATGACGACGATTACGACGACGATGATTATGATGATGACGACGATTATGATGATTACGACGATTAAATAGGGAGGATTTATTATGAAAAAAACTTTTACTAAAATATTTTCAATTTGCTTAGCAGTTGTAATGATGCTTTGTGCTTTCAGCGCACAGGCTGCCGGCAAGATAGATTATGACGCAGCGCTTAAGGCTGCAAGAAAATGCGTTCCATCAGGCAGTAAGGTTGTTGATTACGAGTGGGACAAAGAAGACAACGAGTGGGATTTTGAGTTTGTAACTAAAGACAAAAAGCGCGACTATGATGTTAAGGTTAACGGCACCTCGGGTAAGGTTAAGGAAGCTGATATGGAAGTGCGCCACGTCAAGAAAACCAAGACCTACAAAATCTCAAAGAAAAAGGCACAAAGCATTGTTAAAAAGTATTTTAAAAACGTTACAATAAAAAGCACCAAAAAAGCAACCGACGACGGCTGCAAGGTGTATAAGGTTAGATTTACCACGCCAAAGTACAAGGGCAAGGCGCATGTACACGGTAAAACCGGCAAGGTTATTGAGTGGGAAAAGGATTTCTATTAAATAGCATTAAACGGCTCTTTGGGGCTGACCCTGCTTATGCGGGGCGTCCCATGAGCCATTTTTTATTTTTAAACTGTTTCTTGTTTATTATTTTAAAATGTGCTATAATTATATTGGAATATTTTAATCGGAGGTGAGGAGTATGAAAAAAGCTTTATCGTGCTTTCTGGCAGTTATTATGCTGATTTGCGCGCTTAATACCGGCGAGTCTGTTTTCGGCGCTTCGTACCCCTACACCTATACCGATAACTACGGAAAGATAATCTATAACAGGTATTCAAACGGCAGAATAGTCGAGTTTAATACCGATTACGACGATATGGTTAGCTACTTCAAGCAGGGACTTTTAAACCGCGAAACCGAGCTTGAATACAAGTTCGCCACAACCGACACAAGATGGGAGTATTACTACTACGAGGCTGACCAGATTCATAGCGCCCAGGATGTCGCTTTCTCACTGGTTAACTCTATTCTTGACGAAGTTTTCGGCGTCCACGATACCGAAGCGGGCGAAGCGAACGGCGGCGATTATCTGTTTAAAAACATAAACGCCACTATCGACGAAACGGGCTATAGTCTCGGCGACATTTCACCCGGCATTTATGCGTCCGTAAACGACGACCCTGCGCCGGGTGCAGAGAGGTACTTTACCTTTGATATCTCAATCACCGGTATAACTTACGATACTACCGAGTATCAGGACAGAATGATTGCTCAGTTTGTGCGCTGGTTTAACTCGAACTATATCCTTGACGGTATGACCGAGTACGAAAAGGTAAAGACGATTTACGACTTTATCGTAAGAAACTGTACATACGATTTCGACCTTTATAACGATAAACAGGGCACCTACAGCCCCACTTCCGAAAGATATATTACTTCTCACTCGGCGTACGGCGCGCTGTTCGGCAACAAACCCGAGCTGTTTACGTCGGCTGACGTTAATTTTGACGAGCTTTTCGCCCACAAGGAGTCTGTAACAGGTCAGCCGGTTGTCGAAAGCTATGACAACGGACTTGCAGTGTGCGAGGGCTATTCGATGCTGTTCTATTATATGTGCGTTTCAAACGGCGTGAGGTGCCGTATCGTAGACGGTAACTATGTAGAGGAGTCAGGACACGCAAGCGACCCGCACGAGTGGAACTATGTTTATCTTGACGACGGTCACGGCGACGGCTGGCAGTGGTACCAGGTTGACTGTACCTTCGCATCTCAAAAGTCGTATAAGCAGATTGACCTTAACGACTACGACTACTTCCTCGGCGGATATGAAAGCGTTTACTTCGGCTATAAAAACCATCAGGAAGCGTATGCAAACAGGGGATTCGGTATCCTCGCACAGCTCTACGACTGGTACGAGGAGGGTAATAAGCCGTTTGCCAAGGACTACCGCTTCTCGAGGGTTAATCTATATCAGGATAAGCTCAATCAGGGCTATATCCTTAAGCGTACTACTCACCACAGCGACGACGACACCGATTATTACGGCTTTATCCTATGTAACAGCGAGGGTATGAAACTCGTCGAAATCACCGAGGAGGGCGTGTACCTTGCGCATACGGACGGCTTTATCTATAACGGTATGGCTTCGCGCTTTGAGGTGCTGCTCCCGTATATCGTAAACCGTATCAATATAACCGAAGAGGACAGATACGCCGAGGGCGAGTATGTTTCGCCGCTTTATGTTACCGATACAGATACGGGATACAGGTTCCAGACCGTAAAAGACAGCGGCGAGTACAGCCTCGAAATTGAGGGCGCTAATAACACCTCTCTTACGATTTTGTTCGAGATTGAAAAGCGCGATATGTCAAGCGCTGCTATCGACGGTAAATCGGTGGTTTCCGCCGACACTTATGCAAATTATAACGGTAACGCGATTATCCCGAGCGTCAGCATAACCGACCCGTACAAAAACGACCTTGTAATGGGCAGGGACTATACGCTAAGCTATGTTAAAGGCGGAAAAACCGTAAATGAAATTAAAGACATCGGCGACTACAAAGTAGTCATTAACTATATCGGCAACTACTGCGGCAACTTCCCGATAGACTTCGTTGTTGATAAAATCAAGTTCGAATATCTAAGCACAAAGAGCCTGTCGTTTAAGTATTATCCGCTTTCTATAAGGCAAAAGGAGTCGCTCCTCACGCCCGTTGACTACTATAATCACGGTACGCCTAACGGTATTAAGGTAGGCGACTTAACCCTTAAGGTCGGCAAGGATTACTCCGTGTCCTCGAGCGGCGGCGTTGAGTACGGCAACAAAGGTACGGTAACTATTAAAGGACTTTCTGCCGGTAATGTTATTGCCGGCAGCAAGAAGAGCATAGCCTATACCGTTGACCAGAAGTACAGCATTACTTACCTTGACGGCACCGTAGCGGACACTAATACAACTAATAAGCTCTACTATACGGGTAAGGAGATTAAGCCCACCACCTTTGATGTTCTTGATAAAACGCTTGTGCGCGGCAAGGACTATAAAATCGTGTCCTACTACAATAATGTCGAAATCGGCTACGCGTATGTAAAAATTCAGGGCATAGGCGGCTGTACGGGCAGCGCTTCGCTTAAGTTCTATATAAATAAGCCCGCTAATTTTGTAGAGCCTTCAAAATCGGGTAACACTATCAGCGCGTCGAGTAATCAGTTCGTTTATACGGGTAAGGCGCATAAGCCCAAAATCTCGTTTAAAAACGCAAAGGGTAAGGCGGTCAGCACCTTTTACTACACCGTTAGCTACTCGAATTATACTAATGTCGGTAAGGGCTGCGCTACGATTAAGCTCAGACACGGTTATTCGGGCACATTTAAGGTTTACTATACAATCCTGCCTAAACCCACTAAGCTCACCGGAATTACCTCCGGCAAGGGCAAGGTTACTATTAAGTGGAAAAAGCAGTCCACCCAGACTACGGGATATCAGATAATGTATTCCACCTCGTCGCGGTATAAAAACGCTAAGTACATTACGGTAACAAGCACAGCCACGCTTAAAAGGACTATTAAAAAGCTTAAGCGCAAAAAGCTGTACTTTTTCACCGTACGAACTTATAAAAAGAAAAACGGCAGAAAGTATTACAGCTCCTGGAGCAGCGGACTGGGCATTTATACAAAATAGCCAAAAAGCTTTAAATGCCCTTAGCGCCTTCGCCTTACAATTAACAAATTTATTTATATTTATTGACATATATATTAATACAGAATATTATAACCATAGTAAGTGTAAGGGCGCTTTGTCGCTATTTATACATCATTAAGCAGTTGGAGGAAAGCTTATGAGCAAATTAACCAAAGAAGAAATACTCAAACAGGCGAGAGAAAACGGCGTAGAGTTTGTACGCCTTCAGTTCACCGACCTTTTCGGTAAGATGAAGAATGTCGCAATCACCGTATCTCAGCTCGAAAAAGCACTTAACAACGACTGTATGTTTGACGGCTCGTCAATCGACGGCTTTGTCCGTATAGACGAGAGCGATATGTACCTTCACCCCGATTTTGATACCTGGGCTATATTCCCGTGGCGTAAGCACCTTAACGCTCAGACCGCGCGTCTTATATGCTCGGTTTATAAGGCTGATAATGTCACCCCGTTCGAGGGCGACCCGCGTAATGTTTTGCAACGCGTAATGGACGAGGCTGCCGAGATGGGCTACGGCTTTAATGTAGGCCCCGAGCTTGAGTTCTTCCTTTTCAAGCTTGATGACGACGGACACCCGACTATCGAAACGGGCGATAAGGCAGGCTATTTCGACCTTAATCCTATCGACCACGGCGAGAATTGCCGCCGCGACATCTGTCTTGCGCTCGAGGATATGGGCTATACTGTCGAGGCTTCGCATCACGAGGTTGCTCACGGCCAGCACGAGATTGATTTCCAGTTCGGCGAGGTTATGCTTACTGCGGACAGGGTAATGACCTTTAAGCATGTTGTTAAAACCTACGCTACCAAGCACGCGCTTCACGCGACCTTTATGCCTAAGCCTATTTACGGCATCAACGGTAGCGGTATGCATACTAATATGAGCCTTTACGACCTTAAGACGGGTAAGAATGTATTTGACGACCCGAACGGCGAGCTCGGACTTTCTAAAGAAGCACACTCGTTTATCGCGGGTATCCTTAAGCATGTTAAGGGCATGGCGGTTGTTTCTAACCCGACCGTTAACTCTTATAAAAGGCTTGTACCCGGTTACGAGGCGCCGTCGTATCTTACATGGTCTACCTCTAACCGTTCCGTACTTGTTCGTATCCCTGCTTCAAGGGGTAAGGGCACAAGGGTAGAGCTTCGTTCGCCCGACCCGACCTGCAACCCGTATCTCGAGATGGCGCTTTGCCTTGCGGCAGGTCTTGACGGAATTAAGAATAACCTTACTCCGCCGCCTGCACACGACGATAATGTGTATGCGCTCACTCAGGAGGAGATTAAAAATCTCGGTATAGACAGCCTTCCCGCTTCGCTTGAAGAAGCTATTATTGAGGCAGAGGCTGACCCGCTTATTAGAGAAACTCTCGGCAACCATGTTTTTGATAACTACATCGCCGGTAAGAAACGCGAGTGGGACGAATACCGCAAGCAAATCTCCCAGTGGGAAGTAGATAGGTATATGATTAATCATTAAAAAAGCCCCGCGAGGGCTTTTTTAATTCGGGATTCGGAATTCGGAATTGAGGGTGGACTCCGTCCACACCTGATTTAACGGGCGATTCGTGAATCGCCCCTACAAATCAAAAAGCAGGCGAAGCCGAATTTTGATTTGACAAGGAGAAACATATGAAGTGATTGTCAGCAAAACTTTAGTTTT
>JAFSTE010000012.1 GCA_017450645.1 Eubacterium sp. | reverse complement strand
TATGCAGGCGCTTTTGTAATGCCTTTATAACCTAAAATTACTTTGCCAAAACTGCAAAGCACCCAAAAATGAGCAGATTTTTTGTTAGAACAAGGCATAAAATCGGGCTAAGGCTGACGCCTTAACCCGATTTTTAACGAAATTATCGCGAAAAATATGCCATTATTGGGCTGACCATATTTATGTCGGGCGCCCCTTCCGCCTCTTTCTTTAGTCAAGCGCGTCGCTTACCGCGTCGCCTGCTTTGTCTGCTGCGTCGCCTACACCGTCAGCGGCTTCGTCAACGCCCTCGCCTATATCGTCGCCAACCTTGTCGGCTCTGTCCTTAGCTTCCTCGCCCGCGTCGCTGATATCCTCGGACATCTTTTCGCCCTTGGTCGTATCAGAGGTTGCGTTTTCGGTTGCCTCGTTAGTTGTGGATGTCACAGCGTCGGTTGTGATTTTACCGTCGTTTTTGCCGTTACAGCCCGTAAATACAGCTGCAGCGAGCATAATGCATCCGATAATAATTGCAATTCTTTTCATATTGCATTTTCCTTTCTATATTTGTCTTTTTGTATTATTTGCAAAAATATTCGTATTATTCATAATAATTGTCCGAGCGCAGCGAGTAACCACGTAGCCTCCCTTGCCAAAGGGAGGTGGCTGCCGTCAGGCAGACGGAGGGATGGTCGTTTTTTTAACATAATCTAAAAGCAAGATGACCACCCCTCTGTCACTTCGTGACATCTCCCCTTAGCAGGGGCGACAAATCGGTTTCTCGCTATGCTCGGTCATTTATTTTGCAAGCGTTCCGTTATCGGTATAAAGGAGCAGCATTATATCCTCCTCGGCGCCGGTTTTCGCGTTGATATACACTAACGCGTCCTCGCCTGTGTCCTTGCTTGTGCAGGCGAATTCCCAGCACTGCACCTCGCGTCCGTTTTCTTTTGGAATAAGCGCCCTTTTCATAGCGTTAACCGTAAGGTAAGGCGATAGCTTTGACATCGCCTGAGCCTGCGAAATCCTCGGTCTGAAGTTGCCTCTTACAATGTGATTTGTAAGATAGGTCGAAGCGTCGAGCCCTACAACGTTGCCGCTGTCAAGCGCTATTGAGCATTTAATTAAATCGCTGTAGCAGTATGTCGCGTTGTGCACATATACATAATTAATCGTACAGATGTTGTCGGCGGTGGAGTAGTAGCTCGCTTCCATATTCTTATATCCTGTCTCGCTTAAAAATCGCTTAGCGAGATTCTGCGCGTTTTGCTCGGTAATCGCGTCGGCGGTGATTGCACCCGAGTATAAAATCGACTTTACATAGCCGCCCTGCTTTGTTACATCAATAGTGTATCTGCCGCATTTAAAGCTGTAGCAGGGGAGCTTGCCCTTGCTGTCGGTTGAGTAAATAACTTTGTTGCTGTCCACTCCGAGCGCCGAAGCCGCGATGTCTTTACATTCGTCCTTCGTTTTAACCTCGCTGTGCGATACGAGCTTGGATTTTTTGTTAAGCACGCCGTCCGAAAACGGCCCGTCGTACAGCAGAGTGGGGAAGCTCTCAAAGCTTTTTGCCCCGTTTGAAAAATCTGCGCTGAGCGACTTTACGGATATTGTTTCGTTGCTCTTAACTGCGCCGTCGGTAATCCTCGCGCCCGATTGTGACAGGCGCACCATCTCGTTTGCCGAGTCTGAAAATTTTTGCGCGTAGGATAGCAGCGTGTTAAGGCTTTGGTGCTCCTTTTTTGTAATCGGCTGATTGCTTTCTACCTTGTTGCCGATGTACTGCGCGTAGTCGCTCGCCTGGCTTAAAAACTTATATACATTGCCGAGTTCCATTTGCGAAACGGGCAGCCTGCTTATTGCGTTTTTCGCGGTCTGACACTGTGCAAAAAGGTCGCGCGAAAGGTTGTAAATCTCTTTGTCCGAGTTTGAATAAAGCGTTTTTGTAAGGTCCGTGTTTACACATTCAAGACAGCCCGAAAGCTCGCCGAGCGACTGACGGTACGACGCTTCAAGCTGCGTCTTGTAGCTGCGCATATTATTTGTGTTAATAATAGCGAGCGCAATAATAATCGCCAGCGACGCCGTGATGTAAGAAGCGAGCCTGACATAGCTCCTGTGTGTGAAAAAAGTCATAAAAAATCCCCCTGTTCACAGCTTAGTGTGTACAGGGAGATTTTGTTTATTCAACAATTTCAAAAAACCAACGCGTTTCTTCGAGAAAAAGATAAGTTTTTTTGCCGTCAACATAGCAGGTGTAGCGTATTCCTGCGCCGCCCGATTTAAGCGAAGCCGCAGGGCGTACATCAATAACTCTGTCGATTTCGTATTCCTCGTCCTCGTAGGTCATCGAAAGGGGAGTGATGTTACCCTCTTTGTCAAACAGCGCAACGACATCGGTAAAATGCTTGTTCGGATTGTTGTATTCTATGTCGTTAAATCTTTGCATATGTTACAGAACCTTTGATAAAAAGTCTACTAATCTTGGGTCTTTGGGGCTGTTGAATATCTCGTCGGGCGTGCCGACTTCGAGTATTTTGCCGCCGTCCATAAATACTATTCTTGTCGCCACCTCTTTTGCAAAGCCCATTTCGTGCGTTACTACAACCATAGTCATGCCCTCTTCGGCAAGTCTTTTCATAACCTGCAAAACCTCGCCTACCATTTCGGGGTCGAGCGCGGAGGTCGGCTCGTCAAAAAGCATAACCTCGGGCTCCATACAAAGCGCGCGGACTATTGCAACACGCTGCTTCTGACCGCCCGAAAGCTGCGACGGATACGAGTCCGCTCTGTCGCCGAGTCCTACTCTTTCGAGCAACTCGCGCGCCTTTGCTTCGGCTTCTTCCTTGGATTTGCCGAGCAGCTTAATCGGAGCGATTGTCATATTTTTAAGCACGGTCATATTCGGGAACAGGTTGAAGTGCTGGAACACCATACCCATTTTCTGGCGGTGCTCGTTAATGTTGAGCTTAGGATTAGTTAAATCCTCACCGTCAAAAATTATGCTGCCGCCCGTCGGGATTTCAAGAAGGTTGAGCGAGCGTAAAACAGTTGATTTGCCCGAGCCTGAAGGTCCGATAATTACCACAACCTCGCCCTTTTTAATTTCAAGGTTGATGCCGTCAAGCGCCTTAACGCTGCCGTCAAGGTAGTGCTTTTTAAGCCCTTTAACATTAATTAAAACATTATCGTTCACTCTTCTTCAGCCTCCTTTCAACCTTGCTTACAAGCGCGGTGAGAATAAGTACGGTTACAAGATAAATCAGCGCAACAATTCCAAGTGGAATAAAGTATTCAAAAATTCGTCCGCCTATGATGTTGCCCGCCTTTGTGAGCTCGATAACGCCTACATAACCTGCAACCGAGGTTTCTTTGAGCAACGCGATAAACTCGTTTAACAGCGTCGGTAAAACCGCCTTGAACATCTGCGGGATTATGATGTATCTCATAGTCTGAACATAGTTAAAGCCTATGGAGCGTCCTGCCTCAAACTGACCCTCGTCAATCGACATAATGCCCGCTCTGAATATCTCGGCAACATATGCGCCCGAGTTGATACCGAAGGCAAGTATGCCCACGACTACGCCGTTACTCGACGAAGCAAAGACAACGAAGTACATTATCATAAGCTGTACAACAACAGGTGTTCCGCGTATAACGGTAAGGTACACCTTGCATATCGCGTTAAGCACGGCAAGAGTGTAGTAACCTATTCCGCCCTTTAGCTTCATAGCCTCTTTGTTTTTGTCAAACGAGGTTCTTACAGCCGCAATAAGCACGCCGATAATTACACCCACAAGCAGCGCGCCGCCGGTGATTCTGAGCGTGTTTAAAAAGCCGTTAACATATTGCATATACCTCTGCTCCTCAACAAAAGCAGCGGTAAATTTTTCTGCTATAGATAAAGTAATTGGCATAATTACAATTCCTCTTTTTCGGAGTGTTATTCATAAAACAAGGGCGGACAAGCCGCCCTGCAGTAAATGCGTCAATTAATTAAGCCTTGATGTACTTAGCAACGATTTTTTCAACTGTGCCGTCTGCGATAAGCTCCTCAAGAGCAGCGTTTACCTTGTCCATAAGCTCTGTGTTCTCTTTGTTAAAGCAGATTGCATAGTCCTCTTCAACATAAGATGTTTCAAGAATCTTAAGACCTTCGTTAGCTTCAACATAGCTCTTTGCAGGCTCGTTGTCGATGATTACGCAGTCAACCTTGCCCGAAACAAGTGCCTGAACTGCAACAGCGCCGTTGTCGTACTTTGTAACGTTCTCCTCGCCGAAATCGTCGGAAGCGTAGATATCGCCTGTTGTAGAGGTCTGAACGCCGATTTTCTTGTCCTTAAGGTCGTCAACTGACTTGATGTCGGAATCGTTCTTAACGATAACAACCTGAACGCCCTTAGCATAAGATGTAGAGAAGTTTACGCTCTCAAGTCTTTCGTCGGTTACGGTCATACCTGCCATACCCATATCGTACTTCTTAGCCTGAACGCCGGGGATGATTGAGTCAAATGCAACGTCCTCAATCTTAAGCTCCATACCGAGCTTGTCAGCGATAGCCTGTGCGATTTCTGCGTCGATACCTACGATAGCGTCGCCCTCGTGGTATTCGTACGGCGGGAACTCAGCGTTTGTAGCCATAACGAGTGTCTCTTTTGCAGCTTCCTGATTCTCAGTGTTCTGTGTTTCGTCAGATGCCTTTGAGCATGCAACGAAAGTTACCGCAAGCAGTGCAACTGCAAGAAGAATTGCTAAAATCTTTTTCATAATAAATCTCCTTCATTTATATTTATACAATTATATAGCACGAATAAGATAACATAACCGCCGCTTTTTGTCAATCTAAAATGTGTATATATGCATAAATTTAATATTTATACACAATTTGTCCGAGCCAAAGGCGAGTAACTGATTTGGCGCCCCTGCCAAGGGGAGCTGTCACGAAGTGACTGAGGGGTGGTCAATGCCTTTTATGAGGTGTTGTAAATATGAATGTTTGACTTTATTATTCGTTAAATAGCGCGACCATCCCTCCACCACTTCGTGGTCCCCCTCCCTTTGGCAAGGGAGGCTTGCGAAGTTACTCGCTGCGCTCGGACGATTATTTTCAAAAAATTTATCAAATTAACACTTTACAACGCTAAAGAAATAAAGTATAATAAACCCGTCAAAATTTAAATATTGAAAGAGGTATTGTTATGAAACTTAAAAAGCTTTTGACAGTTGTTATGGCAGTTGTGCTTGTACTTACTGCATTTGCTGCTTGCTCTAAGGGCGGCAAAGAGAATGTAACAAAAACCGTCAGCGACGCTGACTATGTAACCGAAAAGGGTACTCTCGTTGTAGGTATTACCGACTACGCTCCTATGGATTATAAGGAGAAGGGCAGCGACGAGTGGACAGGTTTTGACGCTGAGCTTGCAAGAGCAGTTGCCGACAAGATGGGCGTTAAGGTTGAATTTGTTGTTATCGAGTGGGATAATAAATTCCTCGAGCTTAACACTAAGTCAATCGACTGCGTATGGAACGGTATGACCATCACCGACGAGGTTAAGAAGAACACTTCCGTTTCTAATGCGTATGCAAGAAACCGTCAGGTTGTTGTAATGAAAAACGATAAGGCTAAGAACATTAAGTCTGTTGAGGACCTTAGCGGACTTAAGTTCGCTGTAGAGAACGGCTCATCGGGCCAGGCTGCAGCTGAGGATAATAAGCTTGAAGCTACCGCAGTTTCTACTCAGGCTGACACACTCCTTGAGGTTAAGAGCGGCTCGGTTGACGCTGCTATTATCGACTCTACAATGGCTGACGCTATGACAGGCGAGGGCACTGACTATGCAGACCTCGGCGTTGCAATCGTTCTTCAGGAAGAGCAGTACGGCATCGGTTTCAGAAAGGGCTCCGACCTTACCGAAAAGGTTAACGGCTACCTTGACGAGCTTAAGGCAGACGGTACTCTTCAGTCACTCAGCGAAAAATACACCGTTGAGATTATGGAGTAATATAAGGCTTTAAAATTTAGCTTTAATCATTGAGCTTTCGGGTGGGCTTCGCCCACACCCATATAATCGGGTGCGGGTAGGGTCCACCCTAAATTAATAATTAGTAATTGTAGGTAAATCATGCTTTATACAGTAACAGTAGAACTGCTAAAAGGCTTTTGGGAAACCTTTAAAATCTTTGGTTGTACGCTGCTTTTGGCGCTCCCCATAGGCCTCATTATGAGCTTCGGCTCTATGTCAAAATTCAAGCCTCTTAAGTGGCTTATAAAGACTTTTATCTGGATTATAAGAGGTACTCCGCTTATGCTCCAGCTTCTTATAGTGTATTACGGTCCCGGACTTATATTCCACTGGGATTTAATGGAGCGCTTTTCGGCTGTGCTTGTGGCGTTTGTAATTAACTACTCCTGCTATTTCAGCGAAATTTACAGGGGCGGTATTCAGTCAATCGCCGTCGGTCAGCAGGAGGCGGGTCTTGTTCTCGGTATGACTAAGTCTCAGATATTCTTTAAGGTTACGCTGCTTCAGGTTGTTAAGCGTATTGTTCCGCCTATGAGTAACGAGATTATTACACTCGTTAAGGACACCTCGCTTGCACGCATTATCGCGGTATACGAGATTATCTTTATGGGCCAGAACTTCATTAAATCCGACGGACTTATCTGGCCGCTGTTCTATACGGCGGTATTCTATCTCGCGTTCTGCGGACTGCTCACTCTTATTTTCGGCGCTATCGAAAAAAAGATGAGCTATTTCAACTAAGGAGGGCGTGATAATATGGCATTACTTGAAGTAAGAGATATTCGTAAAACCTTTGGTAAAAGCGAGGTTTTAAAGGGTATTGATTTTGACCTTGATAAGGGCGAGGTGCTGTCGATTATCGGCTCCTCGGGCTCGGGCAAAACGACTCTTTTAAGATGTATTAACTTCCTTGAATTTGCCGAAAACGGTACAATCACCGTAGACGGCGAAAAGATTTACGACGGCAAAACCGATAAGAAAATCAAAGAAAAGGATTTAAGGAAAAAAAGGCTGCATTTCGGTCTTGTGTTCCAGCAGTTTAATCTGTTCCCGCAGTATTCGGTGCTTCAAAACCTTACTCTTGCACCGTCGCTGCTTAAAATGGATACTAAAGAAAATCTCGAAAAACGCGCAAGACAGCTTATCGAAAGCGTTAACCTTACGGATAAAATTGACTATTATCCCTCTCAGCTTTCGGGCGGTCAGCAGCAGCGTGTTGCAATCGTCAGGGCGCTTATGCTTAACCCCGATATCCTGTGCTTTGACGAGCCGACCTCGGCGCTCGACCCCGAGCTTACGGGCGAGGTGCTTAAGGCTATTAAGGCGCTTAAGGACAAGGGCAGCACTATGATTGTCGTAACCCACGAGATGGAGTTTGCGCGTAATGTTTCGGACAAAATAATCTTTATGGCGGACGGAGTTGTCGAGGAAGCGGGCACACCGCAGGAGGTATTCGATAACCCCAAGAGCGAAAAAACAAAGCAGTTTCTCGCAACATCGCTTGAAAAAATATAAGCTGACGAAAGTCGGCTTATATTTTTTATCTTATAATTCGTCATTCTTATTGATTATTGTCCTATTAAATGTTAAAATATATCCATACTGTTCAAACGAGGTGGCATTATGGAATACACATATCATTTTACATATACGACGGGCGGCGAGGTTAAGACCGCAAACGGCAGTAACGACGACTTCGATTTTGTGATTAAAGAGAGCTCCAGTTCCCTTAAAGCCGTAATTACGCCAAAAAAGGCGATTGAGATTAAGAGCTTTTATATTCAGCGCGACTATAATTTTGCCGATGGGGCTAAGTTCTTTGCAAACGGTTTTCAGTCCTGGACGGATACAAGAGAGCTCACTAAAAACGACAAAATGGACTCGCTCGGCACGGTCGGCAGGAGCTTTTACGGCAGATTTAACGGCATAAAATATGTCGGCGACTACTCCTTTGTAACGCCCGAAACCGAGCCCGGCACCTTCCACAGCCACTCTATGGCGTATGTAAGAAACGGTAAAACGCTCGACTTTTTCGGCTCGCTCGGTGACAGAACGGGCTACACGGTTATCTATGCCGATATGAATAGGGGAACGCTGCGCTTTTCAAGAGATTTGGAGGGCAAGGTGTTTGACAGCGAGCTTGTTGCGCTCGACCTCTTTTTGATGCAGGGCGAGTACGACGAGGTGTTTGACGCGTATTTTAACGCTATGGGCGTTAAGCCGCGCACCGATGCGACAATAAAGGGCTATACCTCCTGGTATAATTATTACGAAAAGATTAATGAGGAGGTTATCCTGCGTGACCTCAATTCGCTTGCCGAGTACAACGATTTAGTTGATTTGTACCAGGTTGACGACGGCTTTGAAACGATTGTCGGCGACTGGTTTTATGTTGACGAAAAGAAGTTCCCCCACGGTATGAAGTTTATCGCGGACGCTATCCACGAAAAGGGCTTTAAGGCAGGGCTCTGGCTCGCACCGTTCGGCGCGCACAGAAGGTCAAGGCTCGCTAAGGAGCACCCCGACTGGCTTGTTCAGTTTGATAACGGCAAGCCCGTACCCGTAGGTCACAACTGGGGCGGCTTCTATGCGCTTGATATCTATAACGACGAGGCTCGCGATTACATTAAGCGCCTGTTTAACGAGGTGCTGAATGTATGGGGCTTTGATATGGTTAAGCTCGACTTTTTGTATGCCGCAAGCGTTATCCCGATGCACGGCAAAACAAGGGGCGAGATTGCTTACGACGCTATTGACCTGCTGCGCGAGTGCGTGGGCGATAAGCCGATTCTCGGCTGCGGCGTACAGCAGATGCCTTGCTTCGGCAAGTTCGAGTATATGAGAATAGGCGCGGATATGTCGCTCGGCTGGAAGCATACCCTGCTTCGTAAGAATATGCACCGCGAGGATGTTTCTACTCCTAACGCAATCCGCAATAGCATTTACCGCCGCGCTTTTAACGGCAGGGCGTTTTTGTGCGACCCGGATGTGTTCCTGCTTAGAAGAACTAATATCAAATATACACCCGAGCAGCAGACTCTGCTATCGCAGTTTATTAAGCTGTTCGGTAAGGTTCTGCTTATGAGCGACAACATCGCCGATTATGACGAGCAGCAGCTAAAGCAGTTTAAGCATGTCCTCGCTGACGACGACACAAAGCTGCTTGCGGTTAACGAGGAAAACAATATTGTCTTTGTGGATTACCTCGAAAACGGCGAAGAAAAAACGCTTAAGTTCAATGTCGTTGACGGAACAATATTTTGAGTTATAAATTATAGAGATGAATGATGAATTGATGGCTGATGCTGTCCCGCTCTTAATTCATAATTTATAATCTGAGGAGAATATATGATTTTATACATACTTATAGGCATAGTGATTTTACTATTGATTGTAAATATCATTATCACTCTTACAAAAAAATCCGACGGCTCCGGCGAGGTCATTTCAAAACAGCTTGAAATGACTGCAAAAAACACTAACGATAAAATTGACGCCCTGTCTCGCCAGATGACGGAGCTTACGCAAAAGAATTACGAGCAGCAGATTAAGCTTATGGAAACGCTCGGAGATAATTCCGAAAAGCAGAATAAAGCCCTCGGCGAGTATATGGCTACTATGCAAAAAAGTAACGAGGAAAAACTCGAGCAGATGCGTAAAACCGTTGACGAAAAGCTCACCGAAACTCTTAACACAAGGCTTAACGCTTCGTTTAAAACGGTGTCCGAGCAACTCCAGAATGTGTATAAGTCGCTCGGCGATATGCAGCGCCTTTCGGGCGATGTGACCGACAGCGTTAAGGGGCTTAACCGCGTGCTTACAAATGTTAAGACCCGCGGTACCTGGGCTGAGGTACAGCTTGGTAATATCCTAGACCAGACCATCCCCGGAATGTACGAAACTAATGTTAAAACCAACCCCAAGTATCAGGGTCAGGTTGAATTTGCGGTTAAAATTCCAAACGCCGAGGACAGCAGCATTACCTGGCTTCCCGTTGACTCTAAGTTTCCTATGGAGGACTACGCGCGCCTTTCGCAAGCGTCCGAAAACGGCGATATTGCAGCGCTTGAGCTTGCTAAAAAGTCGCTCGAAAACACGGTTAAGGCTGAGGCTAAGCACATAAAAGAGTATATCTCTGTTCCCGAAACCACGCCGTTTGCGATTATGTACCTTGCTACTGAGGGACTGTACGCCGAGATTATGCGAAGCGACAGCGGACTTGTAGAAAAACTGCAGGCGCAGGGCATTATGATAGCCGGACCGAGCACTATTACCGCGCTCTTAAATTCGCTTGCCATGGGCTTCCGCTCCATCGCGATAAATAAAAAAGCTACCGAGGTTTACGATGTCCTCGGCGCAGCAAAAGCGCAGTATGAAAAATTCGGTCTGCTCCTCGAAAAAGCGAGGAAAAAGGTCGACGAAGCGGGCAAGGTGCTCGACGACGCCGACAAGCGCAACAGCATTATTCAAAAGAAGCTCAAAACGGTCGAAACTCTCGACGCAACCGAAGCAGATAAAATACTTAGTATTGAATAAAAACAGCCTTGGGGCACCCTGTTTTCGCGGGGTGCCCCTTTTGGCTGCTTTGTTTTTATGAATTTTTAAGTTTATTTAGGAACTTTAACAGATACGGGATAGCTATTGCGGCGGATATAATATAGCCGAGCGGCTGCGCAACTTCGATGCCCGTAACGCCTATGAATTTCGGCAAAATCAGCACGAGCGGTATAAAGAATAATCCGTTTTGCGCGCAGGCGAGGAAGAACGCGGGCGCTGTCCGACCGATGCTCTGAAAGGTCATATTTGCCATCATTACCGTCGGCAAAAACAACATTGCAACACAACTGAAACGCACTGCGTTTGTGCCGATTTCCACTATAGCCTGCTCGCTCCTGAAAAGCTGTACAACATACGGAGCCATCACGAACATAACCGACGACAGCACTGCCATAATTTCGGTAGAAAAGCGCCAGGTGTACTTGATTGCCTCGCGCACGCGTTCGTACAGCTTTGCGCCGTAGTTAAAGCTGCAAACGGGCTGAAAGCCCTGACCCACGCCGATACAAACGCTGAAAATAAACATCAACAGCTTTGCCGAAATGCTCATAGCCGCGATACATTCATCGCCGAACGCCGCCGCCTGCACGTTCATAATCATTGTCGAAACCGAGTTGAGCCCCTGCCTTGCAAGGCTCGGCGCGCCCGTTGAAACGATGTCCCATACAAAACGCGGTTTTAAAACAATGTGTTTCGGGCTTATTCTGCACTGCGGCTTGCCGCTCAAAAATACCGAAAGCAGTACAATCATACCGATATACTGCGAAATTGCGGTTGCAACACCTGCGCCCGTAATACCCATATTAAGTGAGAAAATAAGTATCGGGTCGAGCGCTATATTAAGCAACGCGCCCGTCATAAGTCCTATCATAGCAAGGCTTGCGAGCCCTTCGTAACGCAGTATGTTGTTCATTACACACGAGGTCGTCATAGCTGGCGCGGCGATTAAAATAAAGCGCCCGTAATCCCTCGCGTACGGCAAAATCGTGTCCGTGCTGCCGAGCGCCCTTGTAAGCGGCGTTAGGAAAACAAGACCTAAAACCGCAATAATTACACCGAGTCCGAGCGCAAGGAAAAAACCTGTCGAGCAGTAATTGTAAGCGGCTTTTATGTCCTTTGCGCCGAGCTTTCTGCTGACGCAGCTTCCCGAGCCGTGACCGAACATAAACCCAAACGCCTGAATAATGCCCATAAGACTGAAAATAATACCCGTAGCGCCGCTCGAAGCAACGCTGATTTTAGACACAAAATAAGTGTCCGCCAGATTATAGATAATGGTGACCATCATACTTATAATCGTAGGTACGGCAAGGCGTCTGACCAGCTTTTTAACAGGTGTCTTAGTCATTTTATCAAATTGTTTGTAGTTAGCTTTCATACGAACTATTATAATACCACACGCACGCGAATTCAAGAAGCACTGTTTTAATTATGAATTACGAATTTCGTGCGGGCTCTGCCCACGCCCGATTATAATGAGTGTGAGCAGAGCTCACCTTTCCCTTGAGTATCGCTCACTAATAACTAAAAAAATCGCTATTTTTTATGCAAAATGTTTATTGATTTTTCTGCAAAACATTGTTATAATATTATCAATAAATTTTTTAGGTAAGGGAGAGGATTCCAATGAACAATTATTTTGATTTTACAGGTCAGGTAGCACTTGTTACAGGCTGCTCGGGCGGTCTTGGCGTACAGATGGCTAAGGCGCTTGCAAGGCAGGGCTGCAATATCGTTGCTATCGCCCGCAGACAGGACAAGCTTGAAGAGGTTTGTAACGAGCTTAAGTCTGATTTTGGCGTTGACGCACTTCCGCTTAAGTGCGACATTACCGACACCGAAAACATCGAGGCTGTTGTTGCAAAGGCTATGGAGCATTTCGGCAGAATTGATATCCTTATCAATAACGCCGGCACAGGTGCTGTTGCAGCAGCTCAGGACATCACTGACGAGCAGTTCAGCAACGAGTTTGAAATCGACCTTTTCGGTTCGTTCAAGGTTGCAAGAGCAGTTGCTAATCAGGCTATGATTCCCGCTAAGTACGGCAGAATTATCAACATCGCTTCTATGTACGGTCTTGTTGGTAATAAGATTGCAGGCTCTGCTCCTTACCACGCAGCTAAGGGCGGCGTAGTAAACCTTACAAGAGCACTTGCAGCTGAATGGGGCGTATTTGATATCACAGTTAACTCAATCTGCCCGGGTTATTTCTACACTGATTTAACAAGAGATACCCTTAATTCAGATTTCTTCCAGCAGAATGCTAAGACTATGATTCCTATGGAAAGATACGGCGAAGAGGGCGAACTTGATACAGCTACCCTGTTCTTCGCATCTAAGGCATCAAGCTATGTAACAGGTACAAACCTCGCAGTAGACGGCGGATATACTTGTATGTAAAAAATTAAGCCCGCTTTTGGTGGTGCAAGATTTTATCTCAAAACAAACGGCATAGTCTTTTTTTGGCTATGCTGTTTTTTTGTTTTTTTGCATCGGCGGCATTATCCGTCAGCAGACTTTTTTATCCGATTTTTCCAAGCAGCAGGCTGCACGAATGATTTGGAGTTCGTTTCGAATCCCTTCTTAAAAGAAAATCCCCAACAACCTCGGGTGAGGTGTTGGCGATTTTGGTCCGCCCGAAGGGATTCTTTTCTCAACTAACGAAAGGTCCACCGGACCTTTCTCCCAAATCATCCAAGCAGCAGGCTGCACGAATGATTTGGAGTTCGTTTCGAATCCCTTCTTAAAATAAAAACACTAACAACCTCGGGGGAGGTGTTAGTGTTTTTGGTCCGCCCGAAGGGATTCGAACCCCCATTCTCCAGAATCGGAATCTGATGCATTATCCGGTTGTGCTACGGGCGGATATGTAATTGTTATGATAGATAATATTATAGTTTCTATTATCTTATTAGTCAAGAATAAAAATAACACTACAAAAGCACAATATTGTATATTTTTTAATTATTTAAATTGACTCTTATATTTTAAAGTGTTAAAATATTATCAAGGTTTGTTATCCCTGATTTTAAGGGTATTCAATAATTGTGAAAAGGAGAAAATTATGCCTGATAAGATGTTAGAATACGCTCCCGAGTGGACATATGATGACAGTGTCGAGATGCGCGAGCCCATAGTTAAGCTCGGCAAAATGATTACCGACAGAATTCCTATCGTTCTCGGTATGCAAAAGATTACTAAGCAGGACCCCGAATACTGGGCTGTTGCTACAATCTGTCCTACCGACGAGATGGCTGAGGTTGCGCTTCGTATGAAAAAGCGCCACCCGCGCACCTTTGAGGATATGAAAAAGCTTGTCGCTAATATGAATATCTCGGACGAGCATCTTAATGAGCTGCTTGAGCAGATGAGCGAAAACGGTCTTATCGAGTGGAATTACGAAAATCCGCAGCACATTAAGCAGTGGGTGCTTCCTATGTTCGTACCGGGTTCGGGCGAGTTCTCTAATATGAACCACGAGCTCCTCGAAAAGCATCCCGAGCTTGGTCGTTTCTTCGAGAGAATGACGCGTAATCCGCTCGAAAAAGTTACTCCGATGGTGCCTCCCGGAGGCGGCGGAATCGGTATGCATGTTATTCCGGTTGAAAAAGCTATCGAGATGGAAAACGAGGCGATTAACCTCGAAAAGATTTCGTACTGGCTCGATAAATACGACGGTAAGTATGCGGCTTCACCCTGCTCCTGCCGTTATTCGAGAAAGACTTATGACGAGGGCTGTGCCGACGACCCTGAGGGCTGGTGTATCGCAATAGGCGATATGGCTGACTATGTTGTCGAGACCAAAAAAGGCGGTCACTATATCACCCGTGAGCAGGCGCTCGATATCTTTAAACAGGGCGAGGAGAACGGCTTTGTTCACCAGATTACCAACATTGACGGCGAGGATAAGATTTTTGCTATCTGTAACTGTAATGTTAATGTGTGCTACGCGCTTCGTACCTCGCAGCTGTTTAATACGCCTAATATGTCGCGCTCGGCATATGTGGCTCATGTTAAAAAAGAAAACTGCGTTGCCTGCGGACGCTGCGTAGAGCATTGTCCTGCCGGTGCGCTTAAGCTCGGTCAGAAGCTCTGTAAAAAGGACGGCAGCGAGGTTGAGTATCCTAAGCAGGAGCTTCCCGATACTGTTAAATGGGGTCCCGAAAAGTGGGAGCCCGAGTACAGAGACAAGAACAGAATCAACACCCACGAAACGGGTACTGCACCGTGTAAGACCGCCTGCCCCGCGCATATCGCAATTCAGGGCTATCTTAAGATGGCGGCTCAGGGCAGATACGAGGACGCTCTTGCTCTTATTAAAAAAGAAAATCCGTTCCCCGCAGTGTGCGGTCACATCTGTAACAAGCGCTGTGAGGAGGCTTGTACAAGGGGCGTTGTTGACGAGGCTATCGCAATCGACGATGTTAAAAAGTTCCTCGCTCACCGCGACATAGATAACGCTACAAGACTTATTCCTAAAAAGGTTATTCCTAAGATTACAACCCCGGGCGTGTTTGACAGACCTGCGGGCTTCGAGGAAAAGGTTGCAATTATCGGCGCAGGTCCTGCGGGACTTTCGTGCGCGTTCTTCCTTGCAGAAAAGGGCTACCTTAATGTAACCGTTTTCGAGAAGAACGACGAGCCGGGCGGTATGCTTCGCTACGGTATTCCTAACTATAAGCTCGAAAAACAGGTTATCGACGCCGAAATCGACATAATCCGCGAGATGGGCGTAGAGATTAAATGCGGCGTTGAGGTCGGCAAGGACATTACTCTTGACGAGCTTCGCGAGCAGGGCTACAAGGCATTTTATATGGCTATCGGCGCTCAGGGCGGACGCAAGGCAGGTGTTGACGGCGAGGACGCTGAGGGCGTACTCACCGCGGTTGAATTCCTGCACGCTGCTGCCGAAAAAGAGGCGTTTGACATCGGTAAAAACACTGTTGTTGTAGGCGGCGGTAATGTTGCTATCGACGCTGCGAGAGTAAGCGTTCACTGCGGCAGCGAGAATGTATCTATGTTCTGCCTTGAAAGCAGGGAAGAGATGCCCGCTTCCGACGACGAGGTTGAGGAAGCACTCGAGGACGGCGTATCCGTAAACTGCGGCTGGGGTCCGAAAGAAATTGTTAAGGACGAAAACGGCAGAGTTAAGGCTATCGTATTCAAGAAGTGCGTATCGGTGTTTGACGACGAGCACCGCTTCGCCCCCGTATATGACGAGAACGATACTAAGACCGTTGAGTGCGAAAATGTTATCCTCTCTATCGGTCAGGCTATCGAGTGGGGCGGACTGCTTGACGGTACGGCTGTTGAGCTTAACCGCAACAACACCGCTAAGGCGGACACCTTTACCTTCCAGACCGCGCAGCCCGATGTATTTGTAGGCGGCGACGCGTTCACAGGTCCGCGTTTTGCTATTGACGCAATCGCTATGGGTAAAGAGGGCGCAATCTCTATTCACAGATTTGTACAGCCGCATTCAACCCTTACTATCGGACGAAATCCGAGATACTATGTCGAGCTTGACAAGGACGACATTAAGGTAGAGGGCTACGACGACGCTAAGCGCCAGGTGCCTAAGGCTACTAAAAAGGTTGACCCGAAGGGCTTTAAGGACGATTACAAGATGCTCACCGAGGAGCAGGTTAAGACCGAAACGGCACGCTGTCTCGGCTGCGGCGCAACAATCGTTGACGCTAACCGCTGCGTAGGCTGCGGCGTTTGTACGACCAAGTGCGAGTTCGAGGCTATTGAGCTCCACCGCGACCGTCCCGAATGCTCTACTATGTACAAGGCTGAGGATAAGCTTAAAGCTATTTTCCCGTATATGATTAAGCGCGAGTTCGCAATTAAAAAGGCAAATAAGGCTAAGAAGAAATAATGCACGAGCTCGGTATTGTATTTCATGTTATAAAAACGATTGAGGAGGTTGCCGCTGAGCAGGAGCTTACAAAGGTTTCGTCCGTCACGCTCGAGGTCGGCGAGGTTTCTACCGTAATAGTTGAATACCTCGAGGACTGCTGGGACTGGGCTTGCAAAAAGAGCGAGCTTATGAACGGCGCTAAACTAAAGAGCGAGATAATTAAGGGCGTTACCTACTGCGAGGACTGCGGCAAAACCTACGAAACCGTTAAGTACGCTAAAATATGTCCTTATTGCAGCTCGGAGAATACCTATCTTGTACAGGGTAACGAGGTGCAGATAAAAGAAATAGAGGCGTGTTAGCGCCTTTATTTCAGGCTACAGGCTTAAAACTTAAAGCGTTACGCTTTAAGCTATTAATAAACAATTTTTTAAGGGGAGGAAACATATATGTTGTTTCACATCTATGGCGACATGTCAATATGGCAGCTCGTTGGCTGGTGTTTGGCATTCGTAGGTCTTGTTGTTGCAAACGAAATAGCAAGACGCTCAAAGGCAGGCGGAATATTCTGCTTTATCGTAATTCCCACGGCACTTACCATTTACTTTATTGCGATTAATATCGGCGCAAAGATGGGTGCTGACTGGGCAGTAAACAATCCGACCATTGTTCAGATGAACGGCTGGTTCCATTACGCAAAGCTTTATGCAGCAACTATCGGCTGTGTCGGCTTTATGATACTTAAGTATCACTGGGGCAGTCTCGGCAAGAGCCACTGGTTTAAATGCTACCCGTTCATCATCGTTGCTATCAATATCCTTATCGCTGTTGCTTCTGACTTCGAGTCGGCAATTAAGGGTATGACTGCAGGCGGTATGGCAGGCGGCTGGTGGTATTCATCAGAGGGCGTATGGCTTTACGGCGGCTGGTGGAATATCCTCAACGGTCTTGCAGGTATCATTAACATCTTCTGTATGACAGGCTGGTTCGGTATCTACTCGTCTAAACATAAGCAGCAGGATATGCTCTGGCCCGATATGACATGGCAGTTCATTCTTGCATACGATGTTTGGAACTTTGAGTACACTTACCTTAATCTTCCGCTTCATACCTGGTACTGCGGCGTTGCGCTTCTTCTTGCTCCAACATTTGCAAACGCATTCTGGAACAAGGGCGGCTGGATTCAGAACCGTGCAAATACTCTTGCACTGTGGTGTATGTTCGCTCAGGTATTTCCGGCATTCCAGAACCACTCAAGATTTACAACGCTTCCCGTTATTTATGCAGACGCAGCTAAGTTTATGACCGACGCTACGGGCAGAATGGACCCGAATCTCGTTCTCTCGGCTGCAGATGCTAACCCGAAGGCTCAGGGCGTAGTTGCTATCGCAGCAATCGCGGTTAATATCCTTGTTATGACAAATATTATTAAGAGAGCTAAAGAGCAGAAAAAGAATCCGTACACTAACGAAATCTTCGTTGGCACAAGGGATTATAAGCTCGCGCTCGAAAGAACTGCAGAAGCTAATAAGGCTGCTTAAAAATTTAATTCCCACCGAAGGTGCTCCTTCGGTGGGTTTATTTTTTTATCTCAAGGGAAGGGCGGTATAGCCCTCGTTTAATTTATAATCCATAATTAGTAATTTATAATTGAAAAAATATTTTCTCTATGCTATAATATATAAGATTATATATAATGGAGTAGTATGCTATGTCGTGTGAGGACAAAAAGAGGATTGTAGTTAAGGTCGGTACTTCGACTTTAACCCACAAAACAGGTAAAACTAATATAAGGCGTATGACTAAGCTTGTAAGCGTGCTTGCTGATTTGCACAATATGGGACACGAGGTTATCCTTGTGTCGTCGGGTGCGGTAAGTATCGGTATGGGCAGACTCAATATGGGCAAAAAGCCGGACGAAACCAAGCAGCTTCAGGCGCTTGCGGCTATCGGTCAGGGCGAGCTTATGTTTATGTACGATAAGCTGTTCGGCGAGTACGATGTTGTCGTGTCGCAGCTTCTCTTTACTACCGATGTACTTGAACGCGAAACGGGCAGGCGACACCTTCTCGACACCTTTAATCAGCTTCTCAACTACGGCGCGCTGCCGGTAGTTAACGAAAATGACAGCGTTTCGGTTGACGAGCTTTTAAACGGCGATAACGACTGCCTTTCTGCTACGGTTGCGGCGCTGATTGACGCGGATTTGCTCGTTATGTTTACCGACACCGACGGACTTTATGACAAGAACCCGAGCGAGTTCGAGGACGCGCAGCTAATCGAGCTTGTAGAGGAGATTACTCCCGATATCGAAGCCCTTGCAGGCGGCGCAGGCTCGCGCGGAACGGGTGGCTTTGCTACAAAAATCAAGGCTGCTAAGATTGCGATGGACGCAGGTATTAAAGTGGTCATCGCTCACGGCAACAAACCGACTAAGCTATATAAAATATTAGAGGGCAAGAATGTCGGCACGACCTTTTTGCCAAAGGAGTAAACTATGACAGTTCAGGAATTAGGACAAAGAGCTAAAAAAACTCAGGTGTTCTTATCTCAGGTTAGCACCGAGGACAAAAACAGGGCGCTTATCTCTATAGCGGACGCGCTTGAAAATAATAAAGAAGCGATTATTAAAGCTAACGATATTGATATTGAAAACGGCAAAACCGCAGGTCTCGGCGACGGACTTCTTGACAGGCTTATGCTTGATAGCGAGCGCATTGACGGTATCGCTTCGGGTGTGCGTGAGGTTGCGGCGCTTGAGGACGCGTGCGGCAAGGTCGTTTATGAATACGAAAAAGATAACGGACTTAAGATACAGAAAATCACCGTACCTATCGGCGTTATCGGCATAATCTACGAGGCTCGCCCTAATGTCACCGCGGACGCTGCGGCGCTCTGTCTTAAGAGCGGAAACTCCGTTATTCTTCGCGGCGGTAAAGAAGCGATTAACTCAAACAAGGCGATTGTTAAGATTATGCAGGATGCGCTCGAGAGTGCGGGCTTCCCGCGTGATGTTGTGCAGCTCGTTGAGGATACCGACAGAAGCTCGGCTACCGAGATGATGAAAATGACCGATTACCTCGACTGCCTTATCCCGCGCGGCGGAAAAGGACTCATTAAGTCGGTTGTTGAAAACTCGACCGTTCCCGTTATCGAAACTGGTTCGGGCAACTGTCATATTTATGTTGATAAAACCGCCGATATTGATATGGCGGCAGAGATTATATTTAACGCTAAGACTCAGAGAATAAGCGTTTGTAACGCGTGCGAAAGCCTTGTAATTCATAAGGATATTATCGCTGCGGCTCTGCCTGCAATCAAGGTGCGCCTTGACGAAATGAATGTTCAGGTGCGCGGCGACGAGTGCGCTCAGCAGGTTTGTGACGATATTTATCCCGCAACCGAGGAAGATTTTTATACCGAGTATCTCGACTATATTATCAGCGTTAAAACCGTTGACTCGGTAGAGGAAGCTATCGACCATATTAACGAGCATTCGACAGGTCACAGCGAAGCGATTATAACTAACGACGACGCGGCTGCTAAGCTCTTTATGCAGTGTATTGACTCGTCGAGCGTTTATGTTAACGCATCTACCCGCTTTACTGACGGCGGCGAGTTCGGACTCGGTGCTGAAATCGGAATAAGCACCCAGAAGCTGCACGCGCGTGGACCGATGGGCATCGACGGACTTACCTCTACCAAATACCTTATTTTCGGAAACGGACAGGTCAGATAATGAAAGATTACTATTTTGAAGAGGCTGAGCAGGAGCTTCAAAACAAAAGGAAAAAGAAGAAAAAGGGCGGCTTTTTAAAGGGATTTCTTATATTTATATCCGTTATCGTGGTTGCGCTTGCGGTGTTCTTTGCCACAATTAAGCTGCTTGCGCCCGATTTCGACTTTAAAACGCTTATCCCCGAAAGTGCTCAGACCTTTGTAAAAGAGGATATACTGCGCCAGACCACTACCACCACTACGACTGCCACAACAACTACCGAGCCCACAACGGCTGAGCCTACGACTCAGGGCATGATGGACTATATGGAGTTTAAGGAGTTTAAAACCGACGCGGCTAAAGAGGGCAGCGCTATCGGCGCGCTCTTAAACGGCGGTAAGGTCGGCACGGATTATTCGTATATTTACCATATTACCAAAAAGGGAATTTACCGCCTTTCGCCCGAGAGCGAGAGCTTTTACAGGCTCTATAAGTCTAAGGATACGCTTAGCTGTATGAATTTAAGGGGCGACTTTGTTTACTTTATTAACGAGGACGACCATAAGCTGTATAAGCTGCCAAAGGGCGGCTCAGCGCCTAAGCGTATTGCAAGGGATGTAAAGTTTGCGTATGTTTACGACACCGATGTTTACTACATTACGCTTGATAACAGCCTTTGTATGATGGATGTAAAAAAGCACGAGCCGACAACGCTTTATTCCTCGCTCGACGACGAAATGCGACTTGTAGGCGTGTCAAAGCACCGCGTATTCTTCAGCGTTACGGACTTTAACGGCAACATTAAGTACCTTACGGTTTCTAAGACGGACGCCGATGAGGATGTCGCCGAGTTCAGAGAAGCAGAGACCGCTGACACGGACTCTAAGCTCGTTTTGGAACACGGCTTTATGTACTACTATAAGCCTAACGACAAGGGCAAGTTCGATGTAGTAAGGCAGAAGTTCGGCAGCGATAAAGAGGTTACTCTTGCAACCGACGCCGACGGCAAAAACTACCTTTCTACCGACTCTAATAAGCTGTATTACTCTAAATCAACGAGCACAAAGTTCCGTATGTTCGAGATTAATATGAACTCGGAGAGCCGTCGCTGTCTTATGACGGTGAACGACTGCGATAAAACAAATACGCTTAAGATTTTCCACGGCGGCGATTACGATTTTGTAATAGGTAAAACCTCTGAAAACGGCACGCATATCTACCGCGCGGGCTGTATCTATACGGGTTCTACTAACTATATGAGATTCGTGGACGGAAAGTGGAGTTATTAGAATTAAAAATTGAAAATTGAAAATGGAAAATGGAGAATTTTGGGAGATTCCCCTGCTAGGGGAAATGTCCGCTTGCGGACAAAAGGGTCTGGCGCCCGCTCCAAGGGGACTCCGTCCACACCTGATTATAATGGGTACGGGCGAAGCCCGTCCTTAACTCTCAATTCTCAACTCTTAATTCTCAATTTTTTAAAGACGGAGTCAAAATGGATAAATACAAGAAATTAGCCACAAATACAATAATCTTTGCCATAGGCACATTTTCGTCGAAGGTGTTGTCGTTTTTGCTTATGCCCTTTGTTACGCGTATGCTCGAGCAGGGCAGCTACGGCGACGCCGACCTTATTCAGCAGACGGCTAATGTGCTTATTCCTATTGTATTTTTACAGATTAACAGCGCCTGCCTTCGCTTTGCGCTCGACAAGGACGGCGACAAGGCGGAGGTTTTCTCGGTCGGTCTGCGTACAACCTTTATCGGCTTTGCGGTGTTCCTGCTGTTCTGGTACCCGATTAGCCTTATAAGGATTAAGGACTTCTGCCTCGGCGACTATGTTGTACTTATCTATGTCTTTGTACTCGTTTCGGGCTTAAGACAGCTTTGTCAGCAGTTCGTAAGGGGTTGCGGCGAGGTTAAGATTTTTGCAATAGACGGTATTGTTGCAACTGCTACTACTCTTGCGTTTAACCTGCTGTTCCTCGGTCCGTTCCACTGGGGCGTTTACGGATATATTATCGCTATTATCGCGTCCGATTTTTGCTCGATTATATTCCTTTTCGTTACCTGCAAACTCTGGCGCTATGTTAAGATTAAGGGCGTTCGTAAAAGTACGGCGTTCAGTATGCTCAAGTACTCAATCCCGATGATGCCTACTATTATTTTATGGTGGATTATTAATGTGTCCGACAGGTATATGGTTACGGGCTTTATCGGTTCGGCTGAAAACGGACTTTATACCGCGGCGTCTAAAATACCTAACTTCGTAATTATGTTCTCGTCAATATTTATCGACGCGTGGCAGCTGTCCGCCGTTGACGAGTACGAAAGCGACGACAGGGCGCATTTCTTTACTAATGTATTCAGAGTATATTCGGGCGGCGTGTTCTCGGTGTCCGCAGCGCTGATACTCGGCTGTCAGCTACTCACGAGAATACTTGTAGCGCCGAGCTACTACACCTCGTGGCAGTATGTACCCGTGCTTATTATGGCTACTACGATTTCGTGCCATGTAAACTTCCTCGCGTCTGTCTATATGGCGGAAAAGAAGAATATTATGGCGATGATAACCGCGCTGTCGGGTGCGGCGGCTAATGTTATCCTAAACCTCGTGCTTATTAAGCAAATCGGTGCAAACGGTGCGGCTATCGCTACGCTCGTAGCGTTTATCGTGGTATTCGTAACCCGCGGCATTGATACAAGAAGGTTTATAAAAATCGACTTTAAGGCTCCGATTATCGCTACCGAGCTGCTAATACTCGGCGTTCAGGCGGCGGTTATGATACTTATGAAGGGCGGCGTTTTGATGTATGTTATCGAGGGCGCGCTCGTAGTAGTAATGCTTCTGTTTAACCATAAACCGCTTAAAGAGCTCGTTGAGCTTCTTGTTGATAAGTTCCTTAAAAAGAGGTCAAAAAAGACTGCAGAATAGACGATATTCATATAATAGTATAATATATTTATTTATACTTGAAATAAGCGATGTTTTAGTGTATAATAACCAAAAAACAGTTAAAACACTATGTTTAATATAAATTAATTTGGAGGATTTGTATGAAACCGGCACTTACCGTAGCACAAACAAAAAAATTAATTACAGATAAATTATCTCACTTTTTCGGCGTTTCACCTAAGGATGCTACCGACGAGCAGTTCTACAAGGCTGTTTCGATGCTTGTAAGGGATAAGCTCTCTCAGATGAACTCGGCGTTTCGCGAGGACGCAAAAAAGAGCGACTCTAAGAAAATTTACTATCTCTGCATGGAGTTCCTTATGGGTCGTTCGCTTAAGAACAACCTTTATAACCTCGGTCTTACCGATGTTGTAGGAGAAGCGCTTGCATCTATGGATGTTAAGCTCGAATCACTTTACGAAAAAGAGCCCGACGCAGGTCTCGGTAACGGCGGCCTCGGCAGACTTGCTGCCTGCTACCTTGACGGACTTGCAACAGACGGCTTTCAGTCGATGGGTTACTCTATCCGTTATGAAGCGGGTATATTTAAGCAAAAGCTTGTAGACGGCTGGCAGACCGAGCTTCCGGACTTCTGGCTTCCGGGCGGCGATGTTTGGCTTGTACCGCGTGAGGAGCGCGCTTGTCAGGTTAAGTTCGAGGGTAAAATCGTTGACGCGTGGGACGGCGACTATCACCATGTTGACCATGTAGACGCTAATGTCGTTACCGCTATTCCTTATGATATGTATGTATCGGGTCTTGGCGAGGGCGTATCGCGTCTCAGACTCTGGGCGTCCAAAAAGCCCGAGCTTGATATGACTCTGTTTAACCAGGGCTCTTACATTAAGGCTATGGAGCAGAGCGCTATGGCTGAGGCTATTTCTAAGATTTTGTACCCCGCTGACAACTCACCCGAGGGTAAGTCGCTAAGACTCCGTCAGCAGTACTTCCTTGTATCCGCATCTATTCAGGATATTATCCAGCGCCACCTCACAGAATACGGCACGCTCGATAACCTTCCCGAAAAGGTTGCTATCCATGTTAACGATACCCACCCGACAATGGCTATCCCCGAGCTTATGAGAATTATGCTCGACGAGTGCGGCTACGGCTGGGACGAGGCTTGGTCGATTGTTACAAGGACCGTTGCTTATACTAACCACACCGTTATGAAGGAAGCGCTTGAGTGCTGGAGCGAGGAGCTTTATTCAAGACTTCTTCCCCGTATTTATCAGATTACTAAGGAGATTGATAACCGCTTCAGAGCTTATGTATGGTCGGCTACTCAGGATGCAGAAAGAGTAGAGAGAATGGCTATTATCTCGGGCGGCGCTGTTCGTATGGCTAACCTCTGCGTTGCAGGCTCGCACAGCGTTAACGGCGTATCCGCGCTTCACAGCGAAATTCTTAAGGATACTGTATTTAACGATTTCTATACTCTCACTCCCGAGAAGTTCACTAATGTTACTAACGGTATCGCGTTCAGGCGCTGGCTCTGCCAGGCAAACCCCGAGCTTACCGAGTATATCACCGAGCTTATCGGCTCTGACTTTATCACCAAGTCCGACGAGCTTCTTAAGCTTCGTGATTTTGCAGACGATAAAAAGGTTCTTAAAAAGCTCGATGAAATTAAGTATAACAATAAGGTTCGCTTTGCTAAGTACCTTAAGAAAAAGCAGGGCGTAGATATTGACCCGAACTCAATTTTTGACGTTCAGGTTAAGCGTATGCACGAATACAAGCGTCAGCAGCTGAATATACTTAATATTATATCCGAGTATCAGATGCTTAAGGCTAATCCGAATGCCGATTACTATCCAAAAACCTATATCTTTGCATCAAAGGCAGCACCGGGTTACTTTATGGCTAAAAAGCTTATTGAGCTTATTGACGCGCTGTCTAAGGTTATCAATAACGACCCCGATGTAAACAGTAAGCTTAAGGTCGTATTTGTTGAGGATTATAATGTATCTGTTGCAGAGGTGCTTATGCCCGCTGCCGATATTTCGGAGCAGATTTCGCTCGCAGGTACCGAGGCTTCGGGTACAGGTAATATGAAGCTTATGCTTAACGGCGCAATCACTCTCGGCACGCTCGACGGCGCTAATGTAGAGATTTACGACGCTGTAGGCGCTGACAATATTGTAATCTTCGGTATGAAAACTCCCGAGGTTGAGGAAATGAAGCGTATCGGCTACTACCCGATGAACTACTACAATAACAACGAAGTGCTCAAAAACGCCATTAACTTCATTATGGAGGGCGTTAACGGCAAGCGCTTTGACGAGGTTTATTCCTCGCTCATCAATGTTGACCAGTATATGGCGCTCGCTGATTTTGCCGATTATCAAAAGGCACAGCACGCAATCTCTAAGGCTTACAGCGACAGAGAAAAGTTCGTTAAGATGTCGCTTATGAACATCTCGGGCGCAGGTGTGTTCAGCGCAGACCGTTCGATTATGGACTACGCTAACAATATCTGGCACACCGCACCGGTTAAAAGACATACGAAGGCACCTGAGAAAAAGACGACTAAGAAAAGAACGACAAAGAAAACAAAATAATTAATCTAACGGGATGGGCGCAGGCGTCCTCCCGTTATTAGATTAGACCGAATTCGGAATGCGGAATTCGGAATTGAGGTTACTCGGCGCAAGCGCCTCAGACAATAAACTGAACACTGAACACTGAGAAACATATGCAAATATTCAACTCCCGAAAAATTGAATACAAGGACAAAATCAGAGCTATTGCCACCGACGAGGAGGTAAAGCTCCGTATTGTCGTGCCCCGTCATATGTCCTGCAGCGGCGCAAGCCTTTGCGTGCATAAGGAAAACGAGGACAGTGTGCATTACGCTATGTTCTGGGCGGGTATGTGCGGTAACGATTTTGAGTACTGGGAGCTGCATTTTACCGCCTCTACCGCGGGACTTTACTGGTACCATTTTGAGCTTGAAACCCCGTGGGGCAAGAGCCTTGTTAAAAACACGGGCGGCGGCGCAGGCGATATAACCGCAGACGGCGTTGATTTTCAGCAAACAGTGTACGATAAGGACTTTAAGACTCCCGAATGGCTTAAGGGCGGTATAATTTATCAGATTTTTCCCGACAGATTTAATAACTCGGGCGTGCCTAAACAGGGTGTTCGCGAAAGCAGAGTTATGCGCGACTGGGGCGACGAGCCGTTCTGGAAAGAGGAACAGATGAACGGCGTCTGGAACAACGACTACTTCGGCGGCGACCTTAAGGGTATCGAGGAGAAGCTGCCGTATCTTGCGGATTTATGCGTGTCGTGCATCTACCTTAACCCGATATTCGAGGCTAACTCGAACCACCGTTACGACACCGCGGATTACGAAAGAATTGACCCGCTTCTCGGCACCGAGGACGACCTTAAATCCCTTTGTAAAAAGGCTAAGGAAGAATACGGTATAAGTATTATCCTCGACGGCGTGTTCAGCCATACCGGCTGCGACAGCAAGTATTTTAATATCTATAATAACTACGACTCGGTAGGCGCTTATAACAGCAAGCAGAGCCCGTATTTTTCTTGGTATAAGTTTATCGACTATCCTAACGACTACCATTCATGGTGGGGCATTAAGCTCTTGCCCGAGGTTATCGAGGAGGACGAGAGCTACCGCGAATACATCTGCGGCAAGGACGGAATATTAAGAAAGTGGCTGCGCTGCGGTATAGGCGGCTGGCGACTCGATGTTGCGGACGAATTGCCCGACATCTTTCTTGACGATTTGCGAAAAGCCGTTAAGGACGAGAACGAAAACGCTATTATAATAGGCGAGGTATGGGAGGACGCAACTACCAAGTTCGCTTACGGCGAGCGCAGGCGTTACCTGCTCGGCGAGCAGCTTGATTCGGTTATGAATTACCCGTTTGCTAACGCGGTGCTCGACTTTGTAAAGTTTCATAATGCGGACGTATTTTTTGACAGCGTTCTTAGTATTATCGAAAATTATCCGCCGCAGGTTACTAATGTGCTTATGAACCACATAGGCACTCACGACACCGAAAGGGCGATTAACCGCCTTGCGGGTGAGGACTGCGAGGGGCATAACAGAGAATGGCAGTACGAGCATAATAAGCTTAGCGCTTACGACTACCTGCACGGTATTTCTATGATGAAATGCGCGTCGCTGTTACAGTATACACTGCCCGGCGTACCGTCGCTTTACTACGGCGACGAGGTTGGTATGCAGGGACTTAAGGACCCGTTTAACCGCGGCTGTATGCAGTGGACGGGCGGCAACGAGGAGCTGTTGAGGTGGTACAGACGCCTCGGCGAAATCCGTCGCGGCTGTAAAGCGTTCCAAGAGGGCGAGTTCGTACCCGTTTATTGCTCGCATAAAACAATCGCCTATAAGCGCTGCGATAATACAAGCGAGGTGCTTGTTGCGATGAACCTTGACGATATGGATGTGACCTTTAATATCGGCGCTGAGTGGGAGAATTCGTATACACTCCTCGGCGACATCACACCGACTTCAATGCTGACATTACCGCCTTATCACTACGCGGTAATTACGCGAATTAAATAATCATAGATAACGGCATAATAGGCTTAATAAGAGAGCAACTAAATCTGTAGTTGCTCTCTATTATTTTTGAAAAATGATAATAAATTATTGACAAACGATAATTTTAGTGCTATAACTATGGTGAAATATCCCTTTGGAGGTAAGATATGAAAAACCTATACTCTGTTAGCATTACACATTTTGTTATACGGCTTTGCTATGTTTTGCTTGCGGCGGCGGTAGTGCTGTTTCCGCTGTTTATGAGGGTTCAGGACGGCAGCCCTTTCTACTTCGTAATGCTCGCACAGCACGGAAAATATTTAATCTTTCCGTTTTACGCTGTAGTGCCTGCGGGGTACGCGGCATTGATATGTCTTGATAAAATAATGATTAATATAAAGCGCGACATAGTGTTCGATAACAGTAATGTAAAATTGCTTAATAAAATCACCTACTGCTGCTTGTATGCAGCTTTGGTAGGGCTTGTATCATATGCTATTATAGCCGTTATGTATAAGTCTATTGAAACGGTAATCCTGCTCGCCTTCGGCGAAGCGTTTATGGCGCTTGTTGTGCGTGTCGTACGCGATGTAATAAATAAAGCGATAGAGATTAAAGAGGATAATGACCTTGTTGTTTGAGCCGTAGGCGAGTAACCACGCAAGGCTCCCCTGCTAAGGGGAGCTGTCACGAAGTGACTGAGGGGTGGTTACAGTCTATTTGGGGGAGTGAAAAATATGATTGCTTGATTTTAGATTGCTGTTAATCGAGCGACCATCCCTCCACCGCAAGCGGTCCCCCTCCCTTTGACAAGGGAGGCAATAAGGTTTGGAGATATTATATGATAGTAATCAACTTAGACATAATGCTTGCAAAGCGCAAAATGAGTTCGCTTGAGCTTGCAAATAAGGTGGGAATTACCCAGGCTAACCTGTCGATACTCAAAACGGGCAAGGCGCGGGCTATTCGCTTTTCAACTCTTGATGCTATTTGCAAAGAGCTTGAGTGCCAGCCCGCCGACATTCTTGAATACAGAGAAGGCGACGAGAATGAGTAATGCGCCTGTTTTTATGGCGAATTTTAAATCAAGGGTAAATTCATAATACAAGGAGATAATATGGAAAATCAAAACGATGTATATTTTAATCCGCAGATGCAGTATCCGCAGCAGTCTTATAAACCGTATGTACCGCCGAAAAAGATATATCAACCTTTTACAAAAAAGGACGGCGTGTTTGCGTTGCTGTCGCTCGTTGCGGCATTTTTGGCTGTAGATTTTGCGCTCTTTAAGGGGTTTAATATAGGCTTTACTATTGCCTATTTTGCGGTATTTGTGGTTACAACGGCATACCTTTTTAAAGGCGATAATAAAAAGTCCGCCTTTTCGCTGATTTGCGGCGCGCTCTCGCTTTCCGGAGCGGTTACATTTGCGTTGTTTGATAATAAGATCATTAACGCGATTATGTTCTTTCTTGTTTTTGGCTTATATGCCGTTTATACAGTCGGCATCAGCGGCACATTTACAAAACCGCAGGGCAGTTTTAAAATGCTTGGCGACCTTGCACTGTCGGTCTTTAACGCTATACCCGGGCTTGGCGATGCGTTCGGCTCGATGAAGGCTACCTCTAAAAAGAACAAGAGCGTAATTCAGGCGCTTATCGGCTTTGCTGTTGCAGTGCCGTTTCTCGGCGTTATTATTCCGCTTCTTGCGTCAAGCGATGCGGCGTTTGAGGGCTTAATTAAAAAGCTTGTTGAGAATATAGGCATATATATTGCCGAGCTTGCGCTTGCGCTGATAATTGCGCCCGTATTTTTCAGCTTCCTGTTTTGCAAGACGAAATCGCCGCAAAACAAACCGTCAAAAAATAACGCGCACAGAATACTTTCAAACCCTCTTAGCGTTACCTTTTTGAGCGTAATTTCGGTTACATATATTGTATATTTGTTTTCGCAGCTTGCGTATTTCTTCTCGGCGTTTAAGGGCATACTTCCCGACGATTACCACTACACCGCAAGCGCGTTTGCAAGGCGCGGCTTTTACGAAATGTTTGCAATTTGTGCAATAAATGTTGCAATAATTTCGCTTGTAAGCATATTTACAAAGCGCAAAAGGGCTAAGCTTTCGCCCGCAGTTAAAGTGCTTTCGCTTTTTATTTCACTCTTTTCGGTGCTCCTTGTAGTGATTGCTATGCAAAAAATGCGATTGAATATCAGCATCTACGGACTTTCTAACAACAGGGTGCTTGTCTGCACTCTTATGGTTATGCTGCTGATAATAATAGCATTTTTCATAGTTCATATTTTCGCGCCGAAGGTAAGCTATATGCAGCCTATTATAGTAATTTGTTCGGCAATGTTTATTGCGCTGTCTTTTGCTAATATTGACGCGCTGTGCGCCGATTATAACATCAAAGCGTACCAGAGCGGAAAAATAAAAACGCTTGATACGGTTAATATCCGCAAGTCGTCAGACAGTGCAGTGCCGTATCTTGTTGACCTTGCAAAAAGCGAGGATAAGGTTATTTCTAACAGCGCAAAAACGCAGCTAACTATGTATGTTAACACTAACGGCTACCTTGAATTTGAAAGGGAGCTTGATAAGTATGTCGGCATTAAGATAGACTCGGATGTATTCGATTTTCGCCGCTATAACAGAGCGCGTAATACCGCGTACACTATGCTGCGCGACTACTATGCGTCGCTCGACGAAAACGGCAGAAAGCCTATGAACGAGCTTGACAGAATGTACCGCGAATACAGCTACGATAACTGGGACGACGCTTTTATAGACAGTAGCCACGACAATTATGAGCTGTATTATTACTATAATCCTAAGACCGGATTGTACGATAAAACTAAAAAACAGACCTGGTAAAAACATAGCTCCCCTGAGGTTGACCTCGGGGGAGGTTTTTTGTATAATTGAACTATGGAAATTACTAACGAATTAGTTGACAAGCTTGAAGCGCTTGCAAAAATCAGTCTTAATAGCGACGAAAAAGAACAGGTAAAGGCTCAGCTCGGCGAGCTTTTGGAGTATATGGACATACTGACCGAGCTTGATATCGACGGCGCTGAGGATTACCGCAGAGCACAAAAAGTTAATAATGTTTTGCGCTCTGACGAGGTGCAGCCTTCGTGCGACAGGGAGCTTATTTTGCAAAACGCGCCCGAGAGAAGCGGCGCCTTTTTTGCCGTACCTAAAGCGGTGGAGGAGGGCGGAAAATGAAACTGAAATCCCTTACCGCGCTGCAGCTTGCATCGCTTATCAAAAACGGCGAAATAACCTGCGTCGACGCAGTGGAGAGCCTTTTTGAACTTGCAAAAAATAACGAGTATAACTGTTACACGAGCCTTGATATCGACGGCGCTCTCAGCGCTGCCGAGCGTGTGCAAAAGAATATCGACAGCGGCGTTTTTAACTCCGCTTTAGCGGGCGTTCCCGTTGCGATTAAGGACAATATCTGCGAGAAGGGCAGGGTGACTTCCTGCGCTTCAAATATGCTAAAGAGCTTTGTGCCGCCGTATGACGCGACGGTTATTGCTAAGCTCAAAGCCGCGGATATGATACCGCTTTTTAAAACGAATATGGACGAGTTTGCTATGGGCTCGTCGAGCGAGAACTCGATTTACTCAGCGGTTAAAAATCCGTATGATACTTCTAAATCAGCGGGCGGCTCCTCGGGCGGCTCAGCGGCTGCAGTGGCGAGCGGCAGCAGCGTTATCGCCCTCGGCAGTGATACGGGCGGTTCAATAAGACTGCCTGCTTCGTTTTGCGGCGTGTGCGGACTTAAGCCAACCTACGGTGCTGTGTCGCGATACGGGCTTATTGCCTACGCCTCGTCGTTTGACACTATCGGCACTATAAGTAAGGATGTTGCCGACAGCGCTGCGCTGTTTAACATAATTAAGGGCGAGGACGAGCGCGACTCAACTAGCCTAAAAAGCCCCGATTTTTCATACGATAGCATTAAAGCGAGCGACCTTGGTGGCGTAAAAATAGGTATGCCGACGGAGCTTTTTGACAGCGCCGACGAGGATGTTCGCGCTGTTGTTTCAGACTGCGCAAAGGCGCTTAAAGAACTTGGCGCGCAGGTAGAGGAATTCAGCTTTGATATGCTGCGTTTTGCCGCGCCGACATACTACATTATCGCTTGCGCCGAGGCGTGCTCTAACCTTGCACGCTACGACGGCGTGAGGTATGGCTACGCCGATAAGAGCGCAAAAAGCGTTGACGAGCTTTTCGTTAAATCACGCAGCGGCGGTTTTTCGTTCGAGGTTAAAAAGCGCATAATGCTCGGCAACTTCGTGTTGAGCGAGGGCTATTTTGACGAGTATTATAAAAAGGCGCTTGGCGCTAAGGCTATGATTTGCGACGCGTTTGATACCGCCTTTAAGCGCTATGATTTAATTCTGTCCCCTGTTGCACCAACTTCGGCGCAACCGCTCGGTGACGGCGAAATTCTTAAAAAATATAAGGACGACGCGTTTTGCGTTCTTGCAAATATTGCGGGTCTTCCTGCGCTGTCCGTACCCTGCGGCAGCGACGGCGAGGGTATGCCCGTAGGCGCTCAGTTAATCGGCAGGGCTTTTGACGAAAAGCTGCTGCTTAAGGTCGGTTATGCCTTTGAACAGAGCAAGGGAGGCGCCTATGGAGTATAAAGTTGTTATAGGGCTCGAGGTTCACGCAGAGCTTAAAACCGAGAGCAAAATATTCTGCTCCTGCTCAACTGCCTTTGGCGCAGAAGCAAATACGCAGGTGTGCGAAATCTGTACGGGTATGCCGGGCACGCTGCCCAAACTTAACGAAAAAGTGCTCGAATACGCTGTAAGAACGGGGCTTGCGCTTAACTGCGATATTACTAAATTCAGTCGCTTTGACCGCAAGAATTACTTTTACCCCGACCTGCCTAAAGCGTACCAGATTTCTCAGCTTTATCTGCCTATTTGCACAAACGGCTACCTCGAAATTGACGGCGGTAAAAGAATACGCATACACGAAATGCATATGGAGGAGGACGCAGGCAAGCTAATCCACGACGAAAAAACTAACCGCACGCTGATTAACTATAACCGTTGCGGTGTTCCGCTTATCGAGATAGTGACCGAGCCCGACTTTGAAAGCGCAAACGAAGCCGTTGACTTTTTAAAGCGTCTTAAGGCGCTGCTCGAGTTTTGCGGTGTTTCGGACTGTAAAATGCAGGAGGGTTCACTGCGCGCAGATGTAAATGTGTCCGTTATGAAAGAGGACGATACCGAGCTCGGCACAAGGTGCGAAATGAAGAATATGAGCTCGTTTAAGGCGATTGAAAGCGCGATAAATTACGAATCAAAGCGTCAGATAGATGTGCTCGAAAACGGCGGCACAATCACTCAGCAGACTCTGCGCTTTGACGAAAAGCTGCTTAAAACCTTCCCGCTTCGCTCTAAGGAGGAAGCTAAGGATTATAAGTATTTCCCCGAGCCGGACCTCCCGCCGATTACAATCACCGACGATTATATAAAGCGTATAAAAAATAACCTCCCCGAGCTTCCTGAAGCTAAGCGGGCGAGGTACAAAAACGAGTATAATCTGTCCGATTACGATACCGAGCTTATCTGCTCGGACAAGGCGTTTGCAGTGCTGTTTGAAAAGACAGTATCGCTAACCTCTGCGCCGAAGGAGTGCGCTAACTGGATTTGCGGCGAGGTTATGCGCCTGCTTTCACAGTCACAGACGCTGCCTGAGGATATGCGCTTTTCGCCTGAGTCGCTGGCGGAGATTATCACTATGGTTCTTGACGGAAAAATTACGCGTAATACCGCAAAAGAGGTATTCGAGCGCGTATTTTACGACGGCGTAAATCCGACTGAATATGTGCAAAAAAATCAGCTTGCCATCGTAAATGACAGTAAGCTTGTAAGTACAACGGTGCAAAAGGTTATTAACGATAATCAAAAAGCCGTTAACGAGTACAAAAGCGGTAAGGATAAGGCACTCGGTTTCCTTATCGGTCAGGTTATGCGCGCCCTCGGCGGCAAAGCCGACGCGAACGCCGTTAAAGACGAAATCCTAAGAACTATAAATTAAGGGTGGACTTGGTCCACCCTTTTTAGTCTTATTCATTTTGCGCTACGGATTACAACTGCCGCAAGGTTTGTAGCCTTTCGATATAAGCTCGCTTCTGGAGGTTTTTACCTCCTTTTTATTTTCGCTTTTTATATCGTTTATATGTTCGCACGAGGGCTTGTGAAACTTCTTAGAATTTGTGTTTAGCACATATACTATGCTCTGCGTACCCGGGGTAGCGGAGGTTTTAATAAGCTGACTGTCGCCCGTAAGGTAGTCTATCTCGATACCCGGCTGAGCGTTGTAGCAAAACACATTAAAGCTTACGCCCTTGCCGCCGTCCTCTACGCTTAAAGCCTCAATCTGCACGCCGCGGGCTACTAACTCGCTGCCTTTAAAAACGGGTGTAACTCTGTACATTACATGGTGCTTTGTACTCTTTACATACTCGGCGACCTCGTCCTCAAAGGGAAGCATACCTTCAACATTCATATACCTTGTTCCCGTAATCAGATTGCGCGGGTTGGCGTTCTCGCCTGTAAGCTGATAGCCTATCAGGTGGCAGCGGTTGTAAAGGTATCTGCCGTCAACACAGTCGTATTTTACGGTGTGCCAGCCCGTAGGCTTAACCTCGCCGATAGCGCCGCGCTTTTCGGTCGGCATAATGTCCGTTCCAACGCACGCCACGCAGCTTGTACACCGCCCGAGCGCGTCAAGCTCGCCGTATTCCTCGAACGATTCTTTAGTAATTTCGACGTTTTCAAACTCGGGGATATTATTGTTAACGGTAACATACGCCTTGTCGTCGTAAGCGGGCAGCTCGTCAACGCTGTAGCTCAATGTGTGCGCTGCGCTTTGCGTGTTAGCGGGATTTATATTCAGCTTTATGGCGCAGGACGACAATAGCGTGCATACTAAAAGAACTGATATTATAATCTTAAATCTGTTTTTCATTATAACCACCGATTAGATTATATCATTTTAAACAGCGTTCTACAACTTAATTTTTCGGTTTTCTATATCGAGTATTATTACCGCCGCGCCGAGCATTACTATTATGCCAAAGGCGGTGTTTATCTGCGTAAACTCAAAGCTTAGCCTTTCTGCACCGCTTTCAAAAACTGAGATACTTACGGGGAAAAAGTTCAGCAGAATTCTGCATATGAAATACGACAAAGTCCCGCCGAGCACTCGGTAAATGAAAAACTCGGTGTATTTTACGCCCATATTTTTCAGGTACGGCAGTAGCTGAAAATGAATACACAGTCCGCCGAAGCCTATAAAAAATGCCGCCCATTCGGGTAGTAGCTTATCTTGTGAAAATATACCCGATGTAATTTCTATAAGCGGGAACAAAGCATCACTAATACTAACTGTATTTTTTATCGCGCAAAAAAGAATTATGTAAGCCGACATAACGAGCACGCTTTTTGTGCTGTCCTCAACCGCGCTGCAAAGTGCGCCGCTTAATGAGTCGCCGTTTGTGTGCGTATTCTCGCTTTTGCTTTTATCTGTAAAAAAAGCCGAAACTATGGCAATAATAACAGAGGATAACACAGTGGACGCGTAAATAATCAGCCCTGCCTTTGTGCTTTTATAGTAACCGCCACCGACGGCGCTGATTATAAACGCCACGCCGCCGCACATATTAAAGCGCATTATGCGCCTTGCCTCGTGCTCGCTTATGCAGCCGTTTTTAAGCTGCATTTCAGTTAACAGCGCCCCCGCGGGAAAGCCGCCGACAAGCCCGAATATTACGGGCGTTACCGCACCGCGCGAGAATTTAAGTAAGCCGAAAACAAAGCCGAGCAGCTTTTCAAAAAAGACCCTGCCTTTTGATTTTTGCAGCGTTGACACGATTATCAAAACGGGTAATAGTGAGGGGATAACAACCCCGCCTGCAAGGCTGAGTCCGTACGAGGCGCCGTTTTTTACCTTGTCAGAATACACGATTAACCCCGCCGTAATAGCGCAAAGCAACAGCGCAATTAATGCTGATTTAATAAGCTTCATATAACCACCGCATTATTATATGTAACAAAGTTTGTTACAATGATTTACAATGCTGTAACTATTATTGATATAAGGATTAAGTTTTGCTATTATTGTAAGGATAAAAAATGTGTCAAAGGAGATAGTAATATGGACAGAAAAGTCGTAATTTTTGACCATCCGCTTATTCAGCACAAGCTTAGCATCCTCAGAAATAAGGATACAAGGACTATGGACTTCCGTGCTCTTGTTGACGAGATTGCAAGTCTTATGATGTTTGAGGCAACACGCGACCTTCCTTTAGAGGATATTAAGGTAGAAACACCTTGCGGTATTGCCGACTGTAAGCAGATTTCTGGCAGAAAGCTTGCTTTTGTACCGATTCTCCGTGCAGGTCTTGGTATGGTTGACGGCTGTATCAAAATGGTACCCGCTGCCCGTATCGGTCATATAGGTCTTTACAGAGATGAAGAAACACTTCAGCCTGTTGAGTATTACTGCAAATTACCTAAGGACATCGACAGAAGAGATGTTTTTGTTGTTGACCCGATGCTTGCTACCGGCGGCTCGGCTATCGACGCTATAGGTCAGATTAAAAAGAGAAACCCGAGAAAAATTATATTTATGTGCATTATAGCCGCTCCCGAAGGCTTAGAGGCATTACAGAAGGCACATCCCGATGTTGATATTTTCTGCGCGGGTCTTGACAGCCATCTTAACGAAAACGGTTATATCGTTCCCGGTCTCGGCGACGCCGGCGACAGAATTTTCGGAACCAAATAATTAGACGGAGAATAGGGAATAGGGCGTAAGCTCTATTCTCGGTTCTCGGTTTTTTTATAATTATGTTTTTTATTATGAAATGGAGGAAAAATAATGGCTAAAGAAAAAATTAAAATCGGCAACGACGGCATCTATGACGCTCGTCAGCTTGGCGCCGGCAAAATGATTACGCTTGGCTTCCAGCATATGTTTGCTATGTTTGGCGCAACCGTACTTGTACCTATTCTTACAGGTCTTTCGGTTTCGACAACACTCCTTTTTGCAGGTCTTGGTACACTTTTGTTCCATGTTCTTACTAAGTTTAAGGTACCTGCATTCCTCGGCTCGTCTTTCGCATTCCTTGGCGGATATGCGGCAATCGCACCGATGCTCGATGGTCCTTTGGGCAAAGGCACAGTTCCTAACAAGGAGATGCTTCCTTATGCCTGCCTCGGCGTAGCTTGTGCAGGTGCGCTTTACCTTGTACTTGCGCTTGTAATTAAGCTCGTTGGTATTCATAAAGTTATGAAGCTCTTCCCGCCCGTTGTAACCGGACCTATCATTATTGCAATCGGTCTCGGTCTTGCACCGTCGGCTATCAACAACTGCCAGACTAACTGGTGGCTCGCACTCGTTGCGCTCGGACTTGTTATTATCTTTAACATCTTCGGTAAGGGTATGGTTAAGATTATTCCTATTCTTCTCGGTATCCTCGGCGCGTATGCAGTTGCTATCGTTGTAGGTAACATCGCAGGCGTAGAGTCATTCGCTATCGACTTTACAGCAGTTAAGGAAGCAGCTTGGGTAGGCGTTCCGATTGACTGGTCATCAACAGTCTTCGGCGGCGTTAACGACGGCGCTAAGGCAGCAACAGCTATTATCGCTATTATGCCTATCGCTATCGCTACTATGATGGAGCACATCGGCGACATCTCTGCTATCTCCGCTACCTGTAAGAGAAACTACATCGACGACCCCGGCCTTCACAGAACACTTCTCGGTGACGGTCTTGCAACCTCAATCGCATCGCTCTTTGGTGCTCCTGCTAACACAACATACGGCGAGAACACAGGCGTGCTTGCTCTTTCTAAGGTTTATGACCCCAAGGTTATCGAAATTGCAGCAGGCTTTGCAGTTCTGTTCTCATTCTCACCTAAGTTTGCAGCGCTTATTAACTCAATGCCTGCAGCAATCGTAGGCGGTATCTCATTCGTACTTTACGGTATGATTTCCGCAATCGGTGTTCGTAATGTTGTTGAGGCTAAGGTTGACTTCTCAAAGGCTCGTAACACAATCGTTGCAGCGGTTATCCTTGTAATTTCACTCGGCCTTACCGCAGGCATCACCTTTAAGATTGGCTCGGCTTCAATCACTCTTACATCACTTGCAGTTGCTTCAATCGCAGGTATCCTTCTTAATGTAATCTTCCCCGATAAGGACTTCAATTTTGAAAGCGCTTTTGAGTCCGTTGAGGATTCGGCGCAGATTAATCTTGAACCAGATTATAAAAAAGAAGATAAGTAAATAAGTTATAAAACTAAAAGACTCTGCTCATACTATGAGCAGGGTTCTTTTTTTCTTAATTAAGAATGGAGAATGGAAAATGGAGAATTTCGGGTGCTGCGCACGGCTATTATAATCAGGTGTGGACGGAGTCCACCATAAATTCTCAATTCTCAATTTTCAATTTTCAATTCCCGATACTGTACATATCTATCGAAAGAAGTGAAACTGTGCAGTACTTTAACAAGGTCGAAATTTGCGGAATTAACACGAGCGAGATTACGGTTTTAAGCGAAAAGGAAAAAATCGGGCTGTTAAAAAAAGCTCACGAGGGCGACAAGGCGGCGAGGGATAAGCTCATTTTTGGCAACCTGCGTCTTGTGCTGTCGGTAGTTCAGCGTTTTTCTAACCGAAACGAAAATATGGATGACCTTTTTCAGGTGGGCGTTATCGGACTTATTAAGGCGATTGATAATTTTAACCTCGATATGAATGTGCGTTTTTCCACATATGCCGTGCCTATGTGTATCGGCGAGGTGCGCCGCTTTCTACGCGACAGTAATCCTATAAGAGTCAGCCGCTCCGTTCGCGACACCGCGTATAAGGCGATGCAGGTTAAAGAGCGCCTTACTAACGAAAACGGCAGGGAACCGTCAGCTGAGGAAATTGCTAAGGAGCTGGGTATGAAAAAGAGCGAGGTAGTGCTTGCGCTCGAAGCGATTGTTGACCCGATATCACTGTATGAGCCCGTATATAACGACGGCGGCGACACGATTTATGTTATGGACCAGGTCGGCGACTCGTCGTCGGATAACGACTGGATAGACGAGATTATGATTAAGGACGAGCTAAGCCACCTTGACGAGAGGGAACACAAAATCCTTTATATGCGCTTTATGCAGGGCAAAACGCAGATGGAAACAGCTAGCGAAATCGGCATATCCCAGGCGCAGGTAAGCCGCCTTGAAAAAAACGTGATAAACAGAATAAAAGGAAAATAGCGCCTTTGGTTGAAATGCGGCGGGGTTTGTGATAAAATTAAAACAGTAATTATATTTTCGGGAGAAATCTGATGAAAAGCAAAGCAAAATCCGTCAAAAATCAAAGGCTGAGCGCAGCGGCATTATCTAATATGCTGCTTTTGCTGATTTCGGCGGCGTACAGCATAGTCGTATTGTATCTTAATTCGCGCTATTGCTGCGATGCGCTTATTCTGTCGCTTGTCCCTTGCGTGAGCACCGTTGTTATTCTTTTGGGCGGGCTAAAAAAGCCTAAAATCGAAAAAGGGGATTCGGCTTTTATTCACCTTATATCTCTTTTGTTTATGCTTATGCTGTCGTTTATTGATATAGTTAAAAATACAGTAAACCGGTTAACCGAAAATACGGCTATGAGAGTTGTTGTCGGTATAGCCTTTTTTGCGACAATATACTTTTGTACCTGCTTTTTGCTGAGGTTTGTTTTTGCTCTTTTTATGAAGGAGCGTAAGCTTTCTAAGCCTCTAATAAACAGCGATAAGCCGTATACAATTTATGTTGTAATTATCGCCGTGGCGACGATTTTATTTTTAGTTGCGGCGGGCTACGGTTACGATTCACCCGATACAATTACCATCTATTCTTATTATAAGGATAAGGGCATATGGTTTGACTGGCACACCATCAGTTACGAAATGTTTATGGCGCTGTGTATGAAAATCATACCTAACGCACCGTTTGTATTTTCGCTTATTCTTGTGCAAAGTGTTTTATGGATTGTTGTCAGCTCCTATGCTATTAAAAGTCTGTACAACGCGTTTAATTCAATCAGCGTAGTTAGAGTTTACACGGCGTTGTCGCTTATAATATTTACGCCGATTTATTATTCTTCTTTAGGCATAAAGGACCCGATGTTTTCTATGTCGGTGTATGCCTTTTCGATTAGTATATTTAATCTGTTGCGCACTAAAGAGCCGGGCAAAAAAGAGTACATATTACTTTGTGTTACTTCGGTCTTTGCCTCGCTTTTCAGACATACTGCGGTAGAGTGTGTGGCACTCAGCCTGTTCGCGCTGATGATGTACAGAATGATAAAGTATAAGGACTTTAAACGCTTGTGGCGTTATCTTGCCATATCGCTTGTTCCCGCTATCGGCTTTGTCGGAATAACTGTCGGAATAGGAGATTTTGTACTGCACAAGTACAAAAATGTTGAGTATGTTAAATATACAACGCCTATTTATCTTTCGGTAGCGTGCGCGGATAAACTCGGCGACGATTTCGGCGAGGAAAACAAGGCGGTGCTCGAAAAGATTATGCCGCTCGATGAGTGGATTGACTGCTACAACGAGGATATTTACTGGACTGATACGGTAACGAAGGACTGGGGCGGTATCGGCGAAAAGGTTAATGATTTTGACGCGGAATTTTACAAGGGCGTTATCGACATTAACGCCGATATGGTATTGCATCATCCTTTGGTTTACAGCTCGCTTATGTTCCGCACCGCGTCTATAGTCTGGAGGATAGGTAATCCCGCTGACTGTAACGCGTTTTATCCGTCTGGAAAAGGGCTTGCCGAGTACGAGCTTTACAGACCGTCCGTAGCCGGCAAAATAATCCCGAGTATTATTGATTTCAGCGTTGATAATGTGTTCTCCTGCGCAGTGCTTTGGCGTGGTGGAATATGGATTTTTGCTGCACTTTGCGCTTCGTATGTGCTGATTAAAAAAAGAAAAGCAGAGTATTTGTGGATGATACTTCCGATTGTACTGTTTGCCGCGCTGCTGTTTATATGCAACCAGGCGCAGGACCCGAGATTTATACTAAGCTTTATAGAAGTCGGAATGATATATGCTATAATAGCGTTCTATACAAAAAACGAAAAGCCTCAGGATGAAAAATCCTGAGGCTTAAATTATGTTTATTCTACTGTGTCTGTTTCAACTTCTGTGTTGTCCTGCGTGATGTAGGTTGCGGTGAGCTTGCCGCCGATAAGCGCAAGGCTCGCCTTTTTAAGATATGTACCTGCAAGAGCGGAGGAGTCTTTGTCGAAGTCGATACCCTTGAACTTCTCTTTTTTATAAGCGAAGCTGCCGCCGATAAGCGCGGTGTTGTCCTTAGCCTGAACTATTGTGTAAATCTTGTCGCCGTCAGCGATTGCCTTAGTCGGCGCGATTTTTGTTTTGTACTTAATCCAGGTAATTGCGTTGTCGTAAGAAATGCAGGACTTCTTACCGAGTGCAAGAAGCTCGCCGCTCGGTGCCTGAACAAGCGATACGCTGTTCTTAACCGGCATATACGGGAAGCCGAAGTTCCTGTTCCAGCTTTCGCCGTCGTCGGAGTAAATGCTGAAAGCGCCCTTTGCAGATGTCATAGGTACAACAATTCTGCCGCTTTCGAGTACAACCGCGCTGCCTTCGCCGGTAGCGATACATACATCGTCGTCGGATGCGAGAATCTGCGCCGTTATGTCCTTAGGCTCGCTCCAGTTTTCGCCGTCAGCGGACTTGATTTCAAAAATATAGCTTCTCTTAGGTGCCTTCATCGGCGCGCCGAAGGAAGTGGTTTTGCCCTCGTCGTTTTTACCCATAGCGCCGTTAAGATAAATGTTGCCCTGATACTCTTCGCCCTGATAGAAGTCACCGAAGCCGCGGATTTCAAACTCGGTCTTTTGCTTAGCGGAGTCAATAATTCCCTCGTCGGTAACTATATAGTAGTTGCCGTCTCTGTCGTAAATAAGCTGACAGGTCTTGCCGTTAAACGAAGCGTACGGAATCTTCTTTTTGTCGAGCAGCTTTTCTTCCTCTGCGCCCATCGACTCGGGGTAGAAGGTGCATATAACCTCAAATCCGCCGTTCGTTGCCACAAGCTTTGGCTCGAGGAAAAATGCGGACTTGGTGTTGTCAGCCTCTGCGGTAATTTTTCTTGCGGGCGGGGTAGCGATAACCTTTTCGTCGCTCCAGGTTGCACCGCCGTCCTTACTAACCTTAGATACTATTTCGCTGTAGCCCCAGCTAACATTTTTGTCGATATTCTGTGAGCATTTAAGAGCTACGGCAACAACAGTATCACCGTTTTGTGCCAGCGTGGCACAAGCAAATCTGTAATCGCTTTTTGTAAAGATTTTATTACCCATAATTATCACTCCATTTTATTGTTATAGGTATATTATAACAAATAAACTCGATATGCACAATATTAAGTATTGCAAAATTTAAAAAAAAATTGTACAATAGTAGTTGAAATTTATGTAAGGAGGTTAAAAAATGCTCTGGACTTTAAAAAAATGTTGGTACCGCGTGTATCAAAGAGTTTTTATGGTCGCTATGTGCTTTATGGACTGGTCCGAGCCTGAGCTTCTTGAGGGCAGTGATTCTATCTTAAGACTGCCTAAGTTTATCAAGGGCAAGGGAATAGACAAGGTTCTTGTAGTTACGGATAAAGGGCTTATGGGTCTGCATCTGCTTGATCCTATGTTTGAGGAGCTTAAGGTTGCAGGCGTCGAGTATGTCGTATATGACGGCGTTCAGCCAAACCCGACTATCCCTAACATTGAGGACTGCAAGGATATGTATATTCAAAACGGCTGTCAGGGTATTATCGCCTTTGGCGGCGGCTCGTCAATGGACTGCGCGAAAGCCGCAGGCGCGAGAGTCGTTAAGCCTAACCAGTCAGTTCGCTCAATGCGCGGATATCTTAAAGTACTTAAGAAGCTGCCACCGTTCTTTGCCGTACCTACCACAGCAGGTACAGGCTCAGAAACAACAGTTGCCGCAGTAGTTACCGACCCCGAAACACATGAGAAAAACGCAATCAATGACATCTGTCTTCGTCCGAAGTATGCAGTGCTTGACCCGGCTCTGACCGTAGGTTTGCCACCGCACATAACATCGACAACAGGCATGGATGCGCTTACTCACGCTGTTGAGGCTTACATCGGTAAGAGCAACACTAAATCTACTATTAAATATGCCGAGGACGCTACTAAGCTGATTCACGAAAATCTTGAAAAAGCGTACATCGACGGAAAGGATATTGAAGCAAGAGGCAATATGCTCAAGGGCTCGTATCTTGCAGGCTGTGCGTTTACGCGTGCGTTTGTCGGATATGTTCACGCTATCGCGCATAATCTCGGTGGTCTGTACGGTACGCCGCACGGCCTTGCTAATGCGGTAATACTGCCGTATGTGCTCGACTGGTATGCAGACGCAGCGTATCCTCAGCTTGCTAAGCTCGCGGACATTATCGGTATTACAACGCCGTCTATGTCAACCGAGGATAAGGGCAAGGCGTTCATCGCTGAAATCAGAAGGATGAACAGCGCTATGGATATTCCCGATAAGTTCGACTTCATTAAAGAAGAGGACTTGCCTACGCTCGTTGAGCGTGCGCTCTTAGAGGGTAACCCCGGTTATCCCGTGCCTAAGATTATGGACGCTGCCGATTGCGAAAGCGTTATCCGTTCCTTTATGGCTTAATAATATTAAACTCCCGAAGTTGCTTCGGGAGTTTTTTTGTTGTATAAGTTTTTTAAAAAAGTATTGACAAACGAATAGCTTTGATGTATCATTGTATTAGTTAAGCAATACAGTGACGGGAGGAATGTTGATGAGGTTTATATTTGATAACGAAAAACCGATATATATTCAGCTTGTGGACCAGCTCAGAGTTGCGGTTATCTCGGGCGCTTATGCGCCGGGCGAAAGGCTGCCGAGCGTCAGAGAGCTTGCCGTTTGCGCTAAGGTTAACCCTAATACTATGCAAAAGGCGCTGACCCAGCTCGAGGGCGAGGGGCTGATATATACCGAGAGAACTAACGGTAAATTCGTAACCGACAACAGCGCAGTTGTAGAAGAAGCAAAAAAACAGCTTGCGCTTGACAAGGTGCGACGGTATCTTGACGAGATGGAAAAAATCGGCGTTTCTTTTGACGACGCCGTAAAATACTTACACGACTTCGGAGGTGAAGATTAATGGTACTCAGTATAAAAAATGTATCAAAAAGCTTTGGTAATAAAAAGGTGCTCGACGATGTCAGCATAGATATTAATAAGGGCAGGATTATAGGTCTGCTCGGCAAAAACGGTGCGGGTAAAACAACGCTTATTAAGCTTGCAAACGACCTGCTTACCTGTGACGAGGGCGAAATACTATTTAACGGCGAACCACTCGGCGTAAACTCGAAGGCGCATATATCCTACCTGCCCGAGAGGACATATCTCGATAAGCAAAAGAAGGTGAGCGAAGCGATAAAGTTCTTTGCCGACTTTTACGACGACTTTGACGAGGATAAGGCGCTTAAACTCTTAAAAGACCTTAACCTCGACGAAAACGCTTATATTGTAAAGATGTCTAAGGGCATGCAGGAAAAGCTGCAACTTGTGCTCGTTATGTCGAGAAAAGCGGATTTGTATATTCTCGACGAGCCCTTCGGCGGCGTTGACCCCGCTACAAGGGATTATATTCTCGATACAATACTTATGAATTTTGATGAAAACTCAAGCCTTTTGATTTCGACTCATTTGATTTCCGATGTCGAGAGGATACTCGACGATGTAATCTTTATCGACGACGGCAAAATCGTGCTGTCTGAAACCGCTGACGAAATCCGCGAGGGCGAGGCTTCATCGGTTGACGAATTGTTCAGGAGGATGTTCAGATGTTAGGTAAACTTGTAAAATATGATATGTTAAAATATAAGAGCTTTTTGCTGTTCTATCTTACGGTGCCGGTTATAGCGACGATTACTCACTTTACAAACGCTATCGATAATAAATCGGTCGCTATGGTTATTATCGACAAAACGCTTTCAGGCTGCACAATCGGTCTTATGCTCGGACTTGCAATTAACCTTCTTATGAGATTTTTTGTAAACTTTAACCTGTCGCTGTTCGGCGACGAGGGATATCTGTACAATACGCTTCCCGTAAAAAGGGGAACGCTTTATACATCAAAATCCCTGACCGCCGTTGTAAGCATTATTTACGCCGCAGTAATCACGATAGCTTCGATTTTAATCATAATCGGTTCTGCCGTAGGCGGTGTTGACGCAGGATGGAAGGTGCTGCTCGTTGCCTTTGTGCTCGGAATTGCGGAGATGATTTGCATTGTGCTTACGGTATTTCTCGGAATTATCCTCGGCAACAGAAAGGATACGCACAAAAAGCTGTGGTCGATAATCTTTTCGGTTTGTATGTACGCCATTGAGCAGGCAATCCCGTTTGCATATATTTTCATCAGGTTCGGTAATGTTATCTTAACCGAAAACGACGATAAGCTACAGGAGCAGATGTTCGGGCTTGGCTTCATACTGCCGATGATTGCAGTGTATGTCGCATACAGCGTTATAATGTACTTCCTCGGTAAAAGAGCACTCGAAAAGGGAATAAATATAGATTAGTAACAAGCTTCAGGCTACAGGCTGCGTGCGTTAGGTTAATAGCTGCGTTCAAACAAAAAATCGGGAGCGGGCAGAGCCCTCCCGAAAGCTTGTAGCTAAAAAAATAACGGTTCCGTTTGGAACCGTTATTTTACTAACGCGTTTGCGTTACTCATTAATACATCGATAGCTTCCTGACCGCATTTCTTTATAATCGCCTCAACGCCTTCCTCATATTCGGGCGGTCGCGAGTCGAGATTGTGACAGTCGGAGCCGAGCAAAAGAATTTTGCCTGTTTCAAGGAATTTAAAAAGCTTTTTCTTAATTCCTCGCGGAGAATTTACAAACGAGCTGATGTTGACCTGCGGCAAACAGCCTGCCTCAATCAAATCCTCAAGCTTGTACTTATCCTCCATAAGCGCCTTGTAGCGCTCGATGTGCGCAAGAACGGGACGCACACCGAAATCACAGTAAAGATTAAGCAGTCTGTCAAACTCAGCTTCACCGAACGGGGAAGTGAACGGATGCTCAATCAATACATAATTTGAGTTTGCGATTTTTAAATCGTTAATATTATCGTTGTTAAAAAGATAGGGGCTGATATAAACCTCTGCAGCGGGGTAAAGCTCGGGATAGCCGCTCGGCAATTCCTTAACAAGCGCGTTATAAGATTTTTCTCTGCGCTTTAAAAAGTCGTCGAGCGAAATGGTGTCCGAATAGTAGTGCGGGGTAAGCACTATTTTTTTTGCGCCCTGCTCTTTGAGGCGTTCAATCATTTTTATACTTGTTTCGAGATTCTGCGAGCCGTCATCAATAGCGGGTAGAATATGGCTGTGTATCTCAACAAGATTGTCAATTACCATTAATTAGCCTCTTTTATTTTGATTTTTTGCTCTTTTTATTAGGGTCATATCTGTCGTCGTTTAACAGAGTTTCGTTACTAAGGTTGCTCGGTGGAGTAGGGTTGCCGTAAGTACTGTAACCGTAGTTGCTGGTAGACAGGTTAGTTCCGCCGCCGTAAATGCCGTAGTTGCCATAACCGCCGTAACCGCCATAGCCACCGTAACCACCGTAGCCACCGTAACCGCCGTAGCCGCCGTATCCGCCATAGCCGCCGTATCCGCCATAGCCGCCGTAGCCACCGTAACCGCCGTAGCCACCGTAACCGCCGTAGCCGTATCTGCCGTAACCGTATCTGCCGTAGCCGTACCTTCTGTATCCGGAGTACTTATATTTACCCGTTGAGGTAGGCTCAACAAAGTTAATGATAAAGCCGATAATCTTAGCGTCGATAAACTCAAGCGCAGAGATAGTACGCTCGATTTCGGGGTGTGTAGACTGATTATATCTTACTACGAGTACAACACCGTCGGACATCTTAATAAGCGGAAGCGCGTCCGATACGATGTTAACGGGCGGAGTATCGACGATGATATAGTCGAAGTCTGCACCGATTTCTTTAATAAAGTTTTCCATAGCCTCAGAGCCGAGAAGCTCTGCAGGGTTTGGCGGGATAGTACCCGAGCAGATAACCGAAAGGTTTTCAAACTCTGTCGGGTGAATAACCTCAAACAAATCTACCTTGTCATTGTTTGAATCGAAAACGCTTGAACCGAGATAGTTAGTAAGTCCCGGTGCGTTAGGAATACTGAAATAGTGGTGAATCTTAGGCTTACGAAGGTCGGAGTCGATAAGCAGTACCTTCTGACCTGCCTGCGCAAAGGTAATCGCAAGGTTAATAGTCGTTGTGGTTTTACCCTCGCCCGCGATGGAGGAGGTTACAACGATGGTCTTGCAGCCCTTTTTCATAACAGAGAACATAATGTTAGCTCTTATGCTCTTGTAAGCTTCCTCAACCTTGAACTTCGTAGAAGGGTTCATGTTGAGGTTTTGAATAAGCGCTCTCTGGGAGTTATGGGTTCTAGTACGTTTTGAGCGTCTTGCCATTATTCCTCATCTCCCTTCTTGTCGTTATTAGCAGAGTTAGCAGATGTGATTGTCTGTATTGCCGTAGTCCTTGTTTCAAAGCTCGGGATAGAGCCGAGAACAGGAATATTGTACTTGTCAGTAAGCTCGTCGCTTGACTTAACACGAACATCAAACAGAGTTCTGAGCGTTACATATGCAGCGGCAAGAAGTAAGCCGACAAGCGCACCGATAGCACATTTTTTAGGATATCCGAGGTTACCTGCGCTCGACGCTTTAATAGCCTTATCTTCTACCGACGCTCTTACAAGTCCGCTGTTTTTGCTCTCCATCACTTTAGGTATAGTGGTTTCGAGCTGATGCGCGACAGCGTACGAAAAGTCTGGGCTGTTGGTAGTAACAGTAACCTTAAACATCGCCGTATTTTCAACAGGCTCGATAGATATAACACCCGCAATTGAGCCCGCAGTATAATTAGCGTTAGTTGATTTATTAAGGTCGTCCGCAACCTTTGAATAAAACTCGTTAGTCTGCATAATAGCGATATATGTATCCATCATATGCATAACATAGTTCATCTTACTTGTGTTGCTGGTTCTGCGTTCTGCATTAACGTCACCGGTTGCGCTCTTTGCGCCCTCCTCCTCGGTAATCTCGTCCTGCGAGTCATACGCATACGCAAAGTAAAGCACCTCCGACGAATATGTCAGCGTAGTAAAATGCGAGGTGTAAAAATAACCTGCAACCGCACCTATCAGGGCGAATACAACAAGTAATTGCCATCTCCTGAGCAGTGCGAAAAGTATTTTTTGTACATTTGCATCAATGTTCATAAAAGTACATCCTTTTCAATAAATCATATTAATACGATTTATATATTACTTTATAAAAAAGATTTTGTCAATATAATTGTTCTTTAATATTGACAAATTTCTTAAATTAAAGCATAATGTAAAAAAATACCGTTTTTGAATGTGAGAAAAACTATGGCAAAATCCTTTAATCTTCCCCTTTGGGGACCGTATTCAAAAAAATATATGGGCATATCGAAAATTCTGCCTTCGCTTAAAAAAAAGGGCGGAAGATTCGACATAAGTATCCACCCGACTTTGTGGAACAGCGCAACGCCCGTACCTAATGTAACCGTACCGTCAAATTACCATTTGTGGGAATGTGCACCCGATTTTTCGTACTATTCCTATAGGTATGAGCTTATGTGGAAGGATATGGTTTACGCCGATGTGTCGTTTTCAAGAATGGACGATACGGCGTATCTTGTGCGCTGCTGTTATCATAATAACACCGACCTTACTCAGAGCTGCCTGCTTAATGTTCTGGCGTCTCTTGAGTTCTCGTTTACTAAGTATATCGAGGTTTCCTGCAGCGGAAAAATTAACATAAAGAGCGCTAACGACTATGTTTCTTTCGGCTATGCTAAGGAGCGCCCGTGGGAGCACGAAACTCCCGACGGTATGTTCAGGGGAATGTTCAGAGACCGCGAGTTTTATCTTGACGAGGGACTCGGCGACAGGTGCAGAAATGACCATGTTGAGCATCTGAATCTTAAGCCGTTCTGCTGCGAAAAGGGTGATTTTGTTACATATAAGCTAAGCGCCGACGGCTTTGAAAAACCCGTGCTTGCAATCAGGTATCAGACCGTTACCGACGGCGACGCTCACCTTGATTATAACGGCAGCGAGCTTGTGCTGCCGCACACCGACGGGCTTGAAATTATCTATGTTCCGTTTAGCGAGAATCCGTCGTTTACAAGTCTCGGCGGCGCAGGAATAGAGCTTGATTTTATCGCCGTTGTTGAAGAGGGAAGCAGGGTGGACGCAGAGCTTGTGTCCTATCGCTTTGTGCCGGATGTTGATATAGAAAAGCAGGGCGGCGCAAACCGTATAAACCTTAAGTATAAGTATGACGACTGCGATTTTTCAATCCTTACTCATAACGAAAATACGCGTATGCGTACGCTGAATTCCGGTACGCTCGAGGACGCGCTGATTAACCGCCTGTCAAACGGTGATATTAACTACGACGACCTTAAAGAAACCTTTTCAAATGCGTTCAGCCGTAAGAGCAGCGACAACGGCTTTTTTGAAAATATTGTAGTCAGGTCAATCTTTATGCCGCCTCACACTACGCATACCGAGTATGTAGTGATTTCGCAGGAAAAATTTGACCCGCTCACCTTTGACGAGTACGAAAAAATATACGAAAATTCACGCAAAAAGAGCCTGCCTGCTCCGTATAACGCTCAGGGCGAAAAATATGCGCTTTCTACCGATATTCTAAGGGCTACGCTGCTTACTAATGTGGTGTATCCCGTTTATCTGCACGGTGAAAATGTTGTGCATCATACGCCCGGAAAGCGCTGGGATTCTTTTTATACCTGGGACAGCGGCTTTATTGGAATGGGGCTTCTTGAATTCTCGCCCGACCTTTGCCGCTACGCGCTTGATATGTATTTGTGCGATGAGGATAACGACGACTTTGCGTTTTTGCTTCACGGCTCGCTTGTGCCGACTCAGTTTGTCGAGTATCTTGAGCTTTTAAAGCGCACAAATGATAAGGAAAAGCTTAACTTTTTGTATGATAAATTAAAGCTGTATTACGAATTTTTGCGCGGCAGAACGCACGGCTCAACCTGCGCTAAATTCGGTAACGGATTGCTTACGGTGTACGATTACTGGTACTCCTGTTCGGGTATGGACGACTATCCCGTACAGCTTGAAATGATGAAAAACAAGGCGGAGTCTTACTCCTGCCCGTGCCTTACAACTGCGCATATTATCCGCGCAGGTAAGATTATGAAAATGGTTGCCGACTACCTCGGTAAAGACGACGATATAGCCGTTTATGACGCCGATATCGCGCAGAGCGAAAAGGCGCTAAACGAGCTGTCCTGGGACGAGGAGAGCGGCTACTTCGGCTACACTCTTTACGATAAAGATAAGCCGTATATAATGAAAACCGAAAACGGCGAAAACTGGGACAAGGGCTTCGACGGGGTGTATCCGCTTGTGTCCGGCTCGGTGGACGGTGAGCGCGCCGAAAGGCTTGTTGCACATATTAAAAATCCGAACGAGATGTGGTCACCCGCGGGCGTCAGCGCCGTTGATATGAGCGCGTCGTATTATATGGACGACGGCTACTGGAACGGTAATGTCTGGATGGCTCACCAGTGGTTTATATGGAAAACTATGCTTGACCTCGGCGACACCGACTTTGCGTTTGCGATTGCGGACAGAGCGCTTAATATGTGGAAGGCGGAAACCGACTTTTCGTACAACACTTATGAGTGCTTCGGTATTAAGACGAAAAGGGGAGGCTGGTTCCACAATTTCGGCGGACTCTCCGCGCCTATTTGCATCTGGGCGAACGCATATTATAAGCCCGACACCGTAACTACGGGTCTTGATGTTTGGACCGATTATCAGCGTACTGATACCGATTCTGCCGAGGTTAAATTCAAGTATTTCGGCAAAAACGAAAAGTATTCTATGATAATCACCCTTTTGGATAAAAATGACTACACCGTAACGCTTGACGGACAGCCCGTTGAATTTAACGAGCGCGTCAAGGGCTGTATCGAAATTACGCTTGATAATTCTGTTAAAAATGGTATAATTAAAGTGTTTTAATGGCTTAGAGCTCAGAGCTTTGAGCTTAGAGCTTTCGGGCGGGACCCTTGGAGCGGGCGCCAGACCCTTTTGTCACCTACGGTGACATTTCCCCTAATAGGGGAATCTCCCGCACCCGATTATAATCAGGTGTGGACGGAGTCCACCCATAAGCTTGCAGCTTGCAGCTCATAGCTATAAGCTAATTTTCGACTGGAAGGAGAAAATTTATGTCTAACAAAATCTACGGCAGTAATAATGAGCCGCTTAAAATTCAGTTTATAACTGACCTTCATTATTACTCCAGAAAAACAGGTACCGAAGGCAAGGCGTACGAAAACGCCGAGTCAAAGAGCCAGAAGGTTATCAAGGACAGCGACCTTGTTATCAAAAAAGGCTTTGATATGCTGTGCGAGGACACTTCGACAGATATTGTCGTTCTTTCGGGCGATACAACCCGCGACGGCGAGATTGAGTCGCACAAGGAGTTTATCGAGTTGCTCTACGACCTTAAAAAGAGGGGCAAAAGAGTTTATGTAATCACCGCAACTCACGACTATCGCGGCGGCGGTGTTGCTCCGGGTTATGACGGCGACGAGGTTATCGAGGTGCCCGCTGTTGAGGACAGGCACGACCTTTGGAAAATGTATTACGACTTCGGTCCGTCGGAGGCTATCGCCGTTCACGAGGACCAGATGTGCTATGTCGTTCAGCTCGCTCCCGGTTACCGCTTGTTTGCGCTTAACGACGACTATAACCAGCGCCCTGACCCCGACGGAGGCTCGGGTTATTCAGAGGACTGTATGAAGTGGATTATGGAGCAGCTTAAGGACGCTCACGATAACGACCAGTTTGTTATCGCTATGACGCACCACCCGATGGTTTCACCTTCGCCGTTTTATTCAATTATCGGCTCGGGCGATATGCAAAAGCACCACGAGGTTACGCGCGAGATTTTTGCGGATAACGGACTTAATGTTATGCTCTCGGGCCATACCCATGTTCACGACATCGGTTATGTTACTACTAAAAAGGGCAACCGCTTTTATGATATTGCCTGCGCTGCAATGATAGGCTGTCCGCCCGCTATGAGAAATGTTATACTCGACCCTAAAAATGCTAAGGTCGATGTTGAAACTGTTTTAATTAAAGAAGTACCGGGTCTTGACACCGGCGGAAAGCCGTTTGACGAGTATATGGAAGGCTTCTTCTTCGGTATGATTGGCGACATCGTAAGCTCGCTTGCAAACGACTACGACAGATTTATCGAGATGGCGCCGTCCTTCTCAATCAGTCACGATAAGGCGAGAAAGCTTAAACCCGTTTTGCACCCGCTCGGCAAGTTCCTCAATAAGCTGACCTTTAAAAAGATTTGGCGCCTTTGCAAAAAGGAGTGCGGTCTTTCTAAGGCTGATATTGCCGACATCGCAGATAACAAGGTTGTTGATTTTATTCTCGAACTTGTTAAAAATCTCTACTGCGGCGACTCGCCGTACGGACCCGAAACGAGAGAGTATAAGCTCACCTGCGGCTTCCTTAATGTAATCGACTCGTTCCTTAACACAATTCACCTTAAAATCGGTAAGTTCCTTAAGGGAGCAACTACCGTTCGCGCGCTCGTTGAGCCGCTGCTCTGGAACTCCGGCTACTGCGACGCAGAGGCAACGCTGCCGCTTTATCCCGTATTTGACGACGATAATCCTGCACCGCCCGAAATGTTCGAGGAAAAAGAGTTTAACGACCCCGTTAAGCCAAGCAAAAAAGGACCGGCAATTCTTTGCCTGTTAATCCTTGCAGTGCTTCTCGTGCTTGCAATTATCGTGTGCATTATCGTGCTTATCGTTAAGGGTATAATCGCGCTTGTAGGTCTTGCAGCGGGTAAATCTCTTATCGGACTGCTGTTCGCTTAAAAAATTTATTGCAATATTAAGTTGAACTTGTTATAATAGTTTTGTTAAAAATAATTTTATATATGTAAGGAGTAAAAATTATGGCAGATGAAAAGAAAAAACTTTCTTTAGGCGGTCTTGACAATGCCGCTGAAGAAAAGGGCTCGGGTATTAAAACCCTGTGGCAGCTCATTAAGTTTATGGTAGTCAGCGGTCTTGTTACCATAATCCAGCTTGTACTTGCGAATGTGCTTCCGTTTATCTTTGATAAAGTAATCACACCGCTTCCGCACTTCCTTCAGGGCATTTTTGACCCGAATGTTGTGTTCGACCCGACTAAAGAAGAGGGTATCAAGCAGGTTGGTAAGTATGTAGTTGACACCGCTACGGGCAATCTCGGCGGCGTTATCGAAAACGGCGTTGTAGTAGGCGGCGTAGTAACATGGGGCTTCCTTCTCCCGTTCTTCCTTTCTAACCTTATTGCAAACATCTACGGCTTCTATCAGAACAAAAAGACTACCTTTAAGTCCGACGCACCGTGGTACAACTTCGCAATTTATATTGTACTTATGATTGCGCTCATCCTGTTCTCAACATGGTTCCAGGGCTGGCTTGTAGGTATTATCGCTAAGATTCCGTGGGCTTGGATTCAGCCTCTTGCGAGAACTATTGCGGGACTTGCCGCAGGCTTCGTACAGATGGTAGTTCTCTTCCCGATGGAGAAATTTGTACTCCTGAAAGAGAAAAAGACAGACGAAGAAGCTGCACCTGCAGAAGCAGAATAATAAGAAACAGAAAAAGCACCCGAGAGGGTGCTTTTGTTATTGTTTGAGCGTAGCGAGTAACCGAAATTCTCAATTCTCAATTTTCCATTTTCAATTCTCAATTCAGTTTATCGCCATTCGTATATCCGAAATCACCTTTTTCTCTATCCGTGACACATAGGAGCGGCTTATGTTAAGCCTTTGAGCGACCTCGCGCTGAGTCAGCGGCGGCTTGTTATTCAGCCCGTAGCGCAGGATTATTATTTCGCGCTCGCGCTCATCGTCCATATTCTCTATATACTTCTTGACCTGCGCCCAGCGGGTCTTTTTTTCGAGCTCCTGAGCCATATCCCTTTTGTCGCGCAGGGTGTCCTCGATAGTCAGCGGATTGCCGTCCTTGTCGGTTTCGATAGTGTCGGACAACAGCATATCGCCGTTTTGCTTTTTAGTCGAGCGAAAATACATAAGTATCTCGTTTTCGATGCATCTTGACGCGTAGGTCGCAAGGCGCACATTTTTGTCGGCGTTAAACGAGTCAACCGCTTTTATAAGCCCTATTGTACCTATTGAAATAAGGTCGTCGGCGTCGTCGCTTTTGGCATAATACTTTTTTGCGATATGACTTACGAGGCGCAGATTGCGCTCTATAAGCACGCCGCGCGCGTTTTTGTCGCCCTGAGCCATTTTTTCGAGATACATTTGCTCCTCTTTTGAAGTAAGCGGCTTCGGGAACGACGAGGAGGTCTGCAGGTGCAAAATAAAGTATAGTATATTTGCACTTAGAATAGACAGTAAAGCAGATAACATTTTCATCACCGATTAATTATATGCTGTATTTACACGCTTTATTTTTTTAATTAGTTGTGATATACTAAAGTCAGTAATGTTTTGGAGGCGGTTTTGTGTTTTACAAAATAGGTCAGAAATTAACGGAAATCACAGCCGACGAGATTGACGAAAATACTCTTACAGTTGGTTATCTCAGCGCTAAGGAGCTTGCGCCGCTTGGCAAAAAGTACGGCTTTGCGCGTTCTACCGTTGCGGCGTGCCAGGAGGTAAACGAGCATTTTCGCTCGGGCGTTGAGGTGTACGACGATTACACCTTTACCGAGCTTAGAATTGTTAATAAAAAGAATCCGTCTACTACCGAGGACAGCGTTGCGGTTTATGTTATGAAAAATATGCTGCTCGTTGTTGATGTAGAGGACTACGATTCCTCCACTAAGCAAAAATTTATGAGCGCTCTTAACCGCTACAGCTATAAAAATACTACGCTCGAAAAGCTGATTTACGCATTTTTAGATTCGCTGATAAACGATGACTTTAAGTTTATTGAGGATTTGGGTAACGAGATTACTGCACTTGAAGAGGATGTAATTAAGGGCGACGTTGACGACGACTTTAACCTTAATCTGTTGCAGCTTAAAAAGGAGCTGCTCACAATGCATAATTACTATGAGCAGATTCTCGATATCACCGACGCTATTGAGGAAAACGAAAACGACCTGTTTGAAGCCGAGGATTTGTGGTATATTGCCAACCTCTCTCAAAAGGTAACGCGCCTCAGAGAGGACACCGACACGCTCTCATCCTCCGTAACGCATTTGCAGGACGCGTATTCGGCATCTCTCGACCTTAAGCTTAACAACACGATGAAGTACTTTACCGTCCTTACAAGCATCTTTTTCCCGCTTACTTTAATAGTAGGCTGGTACGGTATGAACTTTAAGTATATGCCCGAATTTGAGTGGAAGTACGGTTATATCTTTGTAATAATTCTGTCGGTTGTTGTAGTCGCAACGCTTACGCTTTTCGGCAAAAAGAAAAAATGGTTCTGATTATCCGAGAAAACCGAACACTAAAATAGATTATGAAATGTAAATACTATAAAAAATGCTCGGGCTGTCAGCTTCAAAATCTTGACTACCCCGAGCAGCTTAAATATAAGCAAAAACAACTTAATACCCTTTTGTCAAAATACGGCAGGGTGGAGCGCATTATCCCGATGGAGCACCCGTTTAACTACCGTAATAAAATGCAGTGCGCATTTTACTACGATACCCGTCAAAAGCGCCTTGCCTCAGGCGTTTATCAAAGTACAAGGGGCAGCGTGGTAAGCGTTGATTACTGTATGATAGAGGACGAGGAGTGCCAGGAGATTGCAAGGACTGTAACTAAGCTGTGTACCTCGTTTAAGCTTAAGGCTTTTGACGAGCGCAAGGGAAGCGGTTTTGTGCGCCATCTGCTCATTCGAAAGGGCTTTAAAACGGGCGAGGTTATGCTCGTTATCGTGACGGCGGGTGTTAATCTGCCGAAAAAGACGAGCTTTGTAAACGCTGTTATTAAGGCACACCCGAGCGTTAAAACGATTGTACAGAATGTCAGTCCCGATGGTATTAATCTCACCCTCGGCGAGCGCAGCTTTGTCCTTTACGGCAGCGGCTATATTGAGGACGAGCTTTGCGGTTGCAGGTTCAGAATTTCGCCCGAGTCGTTCTACCAGGTTAACCCCACTCAGTGTGAAATTCTGTATAATACGGCGCTTAAGCTCGCTGAAATTAAGGATACTGACAGAGTTTTTGACGCGTACTGCGGTACGGGTACGATAGGCATTATTGCGTCAAAAAATGCGGGCGAGGTGCTCGGCGTGGAGCTTAACGCTGCGGCTGTTTACGACGCGGTTAAAAATGCAAAAAATAACGGCGCGAACAATATTTATTTTGAATGTGCAGACGCGGGCGACTACATAACCGAGCTTACCAAGGCGGGCGAAAAATTCGATGTAGTCATTCTCGATCCGCCGCGTGCAGGCGCTACGGTGCGCTTTTTAAAAGCGCTGTGCAAAATGAAAAGCGACAGGATTGTTTATATCTCCTGTAATCCGCAGACTCTTGCGCGCGACTTAAACTTTATCACCACCCACGGCTACCGCGCGAAAAAAATCCAACCCGTCGATATGTTCCCGCACACTAAGCATATGGAGTGCGTAGTGCTGTTGTCAAAGAACTGAACCAGGAGCGAATACCTATGAAATTAAAAAATGTGTTAATTGTTGTAAAGGATAATGAAAAAGCCTTTCGGTTTTATCACGACCTGTTCGGATTTGAACTTATTATTGATAACGACGGAAATATGATTCTCTCAGACGGGCTTGTGTTACAGGAAGAGAAGTACTGGACGGAGTTTCTTAAAAAAGATATTATCCCCGAGAATAATTCAAGCGAGCTTTATTTTGAGGAAGCTGACATAGAAGGCTTCGTTAAAAAGCTCGAGGATTATTATCCCGAAGTCAAGTATGTAAATCGCCTTATGACGCACAGCTGGGGACAGAGGGTAATACGCTTCTATGACCCTGACGGAAATCTTATCGAAGTGGGGACACCGTTGTAATATGGCAAATATTATCACCGCCCTTCGTATTATCTGTAGTATAAGTCTGCTGTTCGTTCCCGTATTTTCACCGGCATTTTATGCGCTTTATATCACTGCCGGCGTCAGTGATATGGTCGACGGAACAGTCGCGAGAAAAACGGGTAAAGTAAGCGATTTCGGCGCGAAACTTGATACAGTCGCGGACTTCATTATGGTAGCAGCGTGTATGATAAAGCTTATTCCCGTTATTAATATTCCGCTGTGGCTTATTATCTGGATTGCTGTTATAGCACTGATTAAAGTAATCAATATAATTTCCGGATGTGTTATGCGAAAAGAATTTGTTTCTGTACACACCGTTATGAATAAGGTTACGGGCTTTTCGCTGTTTCTTTTTCCGCTGACGCTATCGTTTATTGATTTGAAGTACAGCGGCGCTGTTATCTGCGCTCTGGCAACCTTTGCTGCGATACAGGAGGGGCATCTAATCAGAACGGGAGCAGAAAAGAAATAATTAAATCTATATAACGGCTTGTTTACATAAAAAGGAGATGTGATTATGGCATCAGATAAAGAATATCTCGACTTTGTTCTTGACCAGCTTTCGGGGCTCGAGGATATAACCTATCGCGCTATGATGGGCGAGTATATTATCTATTACCGCGGCAAGATAGTCGGCGGGATTTATGACGACCGCTTTTTGGTAAAGTCGGTAAACTCAGCTAAAAAAATGATGCCTGACGCGGATTATGAGCTGCCGTACGAAGGGGCCAAGGAAATGCTTCTTGTTGACGATGTGGAAAACCGCGAGTTCCTCTGCGAGCTGTTTAATGCGATGTACGACGAGCTGCCTGCACCTAAAAGTAAAAAGTAAGTTATTATAATAAAATATGCAACATCTGTTGGACAATATGCCGCAAATTTGACCTTTTGCCAGATTTGTGGTATAATTTTTGTCGAATTTGAAAGGAGGCGGCATATGTGAAGCGAATTGTTACCACATTTTTAGCACTTATTATGGTGTTTACCTGCACGTTTTCTTCGCAGTTTTCGGCATATTCCGCTGAAAAAGAATTTATAGATGAAAAGCTTGAGGCTGTTATGCAGCAGAAGGGCTTTATTCCTGATAAAACTGCTATTGTAACGGGTAACTGCTACCTGTTTGTTTCTGCTGTGTGCGAAAAGCTGTTTGGCTATCAGTACGACGGCGAGGGACTTTACGGCAATTACAGGTCGCACCACTATTCGGGTAACTTCTATACCGTTGCCACCTATGAAACTAAAAAAACTTATCCTACTAAATCCGTTGTCGAGGGTATAATTAAGTTCTTCCTTGATAATGCGGTACCGGGCGATATTATTCACTACGGCGCGTACACAACAGGCTCGTCCAATAACTCTACGCATACCTGGATGGTAAGCTATATTGATAACGAAAAAATCGGTATCTACCACGCTAATTACCAGACGGTGAGCAACCCCGCGACTGCGTGTCATGTTGATTATATCTACTGGGACAGCTTCAGGGAGTCCCCGACGCAAAATGAGTACACCTCGGGCGGCAAGTTATATTCTATGAACTCGCTGTTCTATAATAAAATGAAGTCGACGGGTCTTGGTATCACGATTAACCGAGCTAAGAACTACGAGGACAGGTATTACTTTATTCAGGCGGCTGTACCAAAAATTTCGGTAAGGCGTCATTCCTCGCATTCGATTAAGCTCACCTGGACGCGCGTAAAAAGCGCCACTAAGTATGAGGTGCAGTACAGAAAAACGGGCGACAAAAACTATAAAACGCTTACCGACAGCTGCAAAAAACGCAACTATGTTGTTAAAAATCTTGAGGTTGGAACTCAGTATCAGTTCAGAGTAAGGGCATTTATCGGCGATAAATGGTTTGACTACAGCCCTACTAAAAAGCTGACGCCTAAACCGCCTAAGGTTGCAAAGGTCAGCTTTGATGAAACCTCGAGCGGTATTAAAGTCAGCTGGTCAAAGAGCAAGGACATTACCGGTCTTAAGCTCTATAAGAGTACAAAAAAAGACAGCGGATATTCACTTATTAAGGACACCGGCAATAACACCACGCTGTCGTTTGTTGATAAGGATGTCGAGTACGGCAAAAAGTATTACTATAAGCTCGTTCGTTACATCGTTGAAAACAATAAGACCTATAAATCCTCGCCTAAGGTTAAGTCGAGCGAGTACGAGCTTGAAGAGCCGTTCGTTTCTACTATTCACACCAGCGCAAGCTCCGTAAGATTTACGCTTAAACCTAACGGCGCGTGCGATAAATACAGGTATTATTTTACCGACGAGGACGATAAAAAATTAGTTTCTAAAACATATACCACCGATGCTTCGGTTGATTTTGATTCGCTTGAAGCGTGCGGAGTATATAAATTCTATGTCGCACAAAAGACTAAGGTCGGTATCGGCGAGTATAAATGCGTTAAGGTAAGAGCCGTTCCCGCAAAGGTAGAGGGCGTTAAGGCAGATGCAGTGCCTACGGGTATTAAAGTAAGCTTTAATCAATTTGACGACGCCGACGGATACTATGTGCTTCGCAGTACTAAGAAAAAGAACGGTACATATAGCGTTGTTGCGGAACTCGGCAGCGGCGAAAACTCCTATACCGATACTAAGGTTAAGTTTAAAAAGACCTACTACTACAAGGTTGCGGCATACTCCGAAAAGGGCGATAAAAAGTACTGGGCCAGCGCGAGCGACTACTCTTCGGCAAAGAATACCGTCGGAAAGTGCGAAAAGGTTCGCGTAATTGCAAGAACTCCCGCTTCTGCAACGGTTAAGTGGAAAAAGGCGGATAACGCCTCGCGCTATGTTGTAGAGTATAAAATGAAAAAGAAGGGCGAAAAGTGGACTAAGCTCGGCGAAACGACCGCTAATCAAAAGGTTGTAAGAGGGCTCGAACTCGGAACTCTTTACTGCTACAGAGTAAAGGCGTATAACAGTCTTGGTAGCGGCGCGTACTCAGATAAGGTAACTAAAAAGGCGATTGTTCCAAAACCCGAGGTTACTAAGGTTAAGCTCGTTTCAAACGGTATCAGGGTTTACTGGAATAACAGAAAATTTGCTACCGGTTACAGAATTTACCGCGCTACATCCAAAAACGGTAAGTATAAGCTCATTAAGGATGTAAAGAACAATACTTCTTCAAGGTTTACGGACAAAAATATTACCTACGGCAAGAGGTATTACTATAAGGTGCAGTGCTACAGAACGCGCAAAAAGGAAACCTATTTCAGCAGCAAAACCAAGCCTTACTCAAAGTCGTATGTGCTTATCACCCCGATTTTAAGAGCACAAAAGTCAGGCTCCTCGGCTAATCTCGAATGGGATAAAATCGAGGGCGCGGGCAAGTACAGAGTGCAGTATAAGGTTAAGGGCGGCGCATATAAAACGCTTGAAGCCGATAAAAACGAGGTGCTTATCGCAAATATGCGTAAAGGGCATATCTACTATTTCAGGGTTAAGGCTGTGTCCGATTTGGGCAGTTCGACATACTGTACGGCTAAGAAGCTGCAATTTTAGTAAAAAATACCGCTATTGTCACAAAATTTAACATTATTCGATAAAGTACTTGACATAACGGTATTTTATGTGTATAATCAACGCGATATTTCAAATGGGTATCTAAAACCCCCGTTTTCGGAGGGAGGGAATATAGTGAGTCAGGTAAAAGTTAAGGAAAATGAATCTCTTGACAGCGCTCTCAGAAGATTTAAGCGCCAGACTTCCCGCGATGGCATCATCCAGGAGGTAAGAAAAAGAGAGCATTACGAAAAGCCTTCAGTAGCTCGTAAAAAGAAGAGCGAGGCTGCTCGCAAAAGAAAGTATAAATAAAAGATGCAGGCAAAATGCCTGCATTTTTTTATCTGTTAGTATCGGGTGGGCGTGACCACCCGCTCCTTGAGTCTTGAGTCTTTTGCCCGCAGGGCAATCCTTGAGTCTATCTATTCAGATAAAGCTCAATAAGGTCCTTGGGCAAATGCTCTTTAATAAACTCGCTGTTTCTTGCTAGCTCGCGCGCTTCCTCGATAGACTGAGGGAGCTTTTTATATTTAGCCGCAATTTCGGGCGATACGTCTATAAAGTCGAAGTTTGAAGCCTCGGGCAGTTCCATATTGTTTTTAATACCGTAAAGTCCCGCAAAAATCATAAGCGCAAATGCAAGGTACGGGTTTACTGTTGCGTCCGCGGAACGCAGCTCGGCAATATGGTAGTGACCTACCGCTTCGGGAACGCGCAAAAGCTGAGCGCGGTTTTCGCTTGACCACGAAATATATTTAGGCGCTCTTACGCTGCCGAGGCGCTTGTAGGATTCTTCGGTCGGGTTTAAAAACGCCGTCATTTCGTCGATTTTGTCAAGCACGCCCGCAACCGCCGAGCTCATACGGTTGTCGGTGCCGTCGTTAGCCCTTACAGACATAATGATGTGCATACCGTTACCGTTCTGGTCGTCAAACGGCTTTGGCGAAAAGTCGGCATAAAGACCGTTTAAGCTCGCAACATTTTTAATAACGGTTTTCGCCTTTGTGATTATATTGCACGCCTGAAGCGGGTTAGAAAACGCAAAGTCAATCTGGTTCTGACCGGGGCCGAGCTGGTGGAACATATTGCTCGGCACGATTTCCATACCCTCGAGGGCGAGGTGAATTTCGCGCCTGATAGCCTCGCTCTTGTCGTCGGGCTCAACATCAAGGAAGCTCGCTTCGTCGAGCGGCTCGTTTGTGCGCTTTCCGTTTTCGTCAAGCTTCATAAGATAAAACTGCATCTCGCTTGAGAAGAAAAACTCAAATCCCTCTACCTCGGCGCAGTCAATAGCCTTCATAAGCACGCTCTTTGTGCCCCTGCTTTCAAACGGTCTGCCGTCCGGATAAGTCATTCGGCAAAACATAATTACCGTCTTAAAGTTGTCGGGCTTGTTTGGCACCGTTGCAAGCGTTTCGGGCTCCGGGTGAAGCAGCAAATCGCAGTAAATACCCTCGCCGAAATCCTTAATTGCCGACGCGTTAATCGGTATGCCGTAGGTGAACGCGTCCGCAAGCTCTTCGGGAGCTATTGCGATATTCTTTTCTCTGCCGTAGATGTCGCAAAACGCAAGCCTGATTGACTTGATTTTTTCTTCCTTTACATAACGGATTATTTCTTCTTTTGAGCGTTTCATATTACACCGCCTTCGTATTATGCTTTGCAAATTATTTATGCAAAAATGTCTATTATTCCTCAATCTTAATATATCTTATTAATGCTGTAATGTCAAGAAGCTGTCTTGACTAATCCGTGCTTATATATTATTATATACTACGGTGATGATATGAAAATTCTTATTTTAAACGGCCCTAATCTTAATATGACGGGTATCAGAAAAAAAGATGTCTACGGCAGCGAAACGCTTGACGATATTAATTCCTACCTTCGCGAATACGGCGAGGGCAGGGGAGCGGATATGTTTTTTTATCAGTCCAATCACGAGGGCGATATTATCGACATTATCCACAAGAGCAAGGACGCCTTTGACGGCGTTGTAATAAACGCGGGCGCATATACGCATTATTCGTATGCAATCCGCGACGCTATCGAGTGCGTAAAGGAGTTTACTCCTTTTGTCGAGGTGCATATGAGTGATATCCATTCGCGCGAGGAATTCAGGCGTAATTCGGTGATTAGCGATGTCTGCGTTAAACAAATTTCGGGCTTCGGCAAAGATAGTTATAAAATGGGTATTGATTTATTACTTGAAATACTGTAAAATAAAAAAGATAAATCTTTAGCTATGAGCTAATAGCTTTAAGCTCTGAGCTCTGAGCTCACAGCTCTAAGCTAATTTCAGGAGGTATATAATTATGATTTCAGCAGGTGATTTCAGAAACGGCGTTACTTTTGAAGAGGACGGCAACGTTCTTCAGGTAATCGAATTTCAGCACGTAAAGCCCGGCAAAGGCGCGGCTTTCGTAAGGACCAAGACAAAAAATGTTATTACAGGTGCGGTAACAGAGAAGAGCTACAACCCTTCCGCTAAGTACCCCACAGCATATATCGAGAGAAAGAATATGCAGTATTCCTACAACGATGACGGAATGTATTACTTTATGGATAGCGAAACCTTTGATATGATTCCCGTATCAGAGAGCGACCTTCCAGAGTCTTTCCGCTTTGTTAAAGAAAACGAGGAGTGCAAAATCCTTTCTTACAAGGGTAATGTATTCGGCGTAGAGCCGCCTACCTTTGTAACACTCGAGGTAACTCATACAGAGCCCGGTCTTAAGGGTAACACAGCTACTAACACACTTAAGCCCGCTACAGTAGAAACTGGCGCAGAAATCAGAGTACCGCTCTTTATCAACGAGGGCGATATGATTCGTATCGATACCCGCACCTGCGAGTATATGGAAAGAGCATAACAGAGCCGCTTAAGCGGCATAGCTTTGAGCTTTAAGCTATGAGCTTGAGGTTACTCGGCTACGCCTCAGACAATAAGCGTAAAAAAATCAGGAGTAAAATTATGGATATTAAAGACACTAACGAAAGCTTAGGCTACTTAAAAGGTCTTATCGACGGACTTGATTTAGACGACGATAAAAAAGAAACTAAGGTTTTTAAAGCAATTATCGATGTGCTTGAAAATCTCAGCGAGGATATCGACTGCGTATACGACGATATCGAGGACCTCGGCGAGGAGATTGACTCCATTAACGAGGATGTATGCGACCTTGAGGATTATGTTTACGACGATGATGACGACGATTTTGAGGAGTACGAGGAGTACGAAATCGAATGTCCTAATTGCGGCGAAGCGATCGAGGTAGACGAGGAAACAATCCTTGACGGCTCAATCGAATGTCCGAACTGCGGCGAAACGCTTGAGTTTGAAATCGAGTTTGAGGACGAGTTCGTAGAAGACGAGGAATAAACTAAAGCACCCTGCGGGGTGCTTTTTTATTTAACTTTCTTATTAAACAAAAAGATATTGTATATTAAAATTACATATGTTATAATATATGGGATTAAATATTAGGAGCAAATGTAATGGCGAAAAAAGATTTTAAAAGTTATCTTCCCGTACTTATCCCGCTTATCGCGGCGATAATTGTAGTAAGTACTCTTGCCGTAAGCGGCAAGGTTGCACAAAAAACTGACGGCGGCACCACCGCACCTACAGTAACCCAGGAGGATGTTACCGAGGTTACTCAGCCTAAAAACTCCAAGGTTACTATTGTGGCAGTGGGCGATAATCTTATTCACAATACGCTTATCGACGCCGGCAAGCAGGACGACGGCTCGCTTGACTACACCTCATTTTACGAGGAAATCAAGGGTTATATCGAGCCTGCCGATTTAGCTATAATTAATCAGGAAACTATGCTCGGCGGCAGCGACTTTGAATACAGCGGCTACCCGATGTTCAACACTCCGTGGGAGGTTGGCGACGCTGCGATTGACGCGGGCTTCGATGTGTTCACCTGCGCTACTAACCACTCTATGGATGTTGGCAGCGCCGGAATTGAAAAAGAGCTTGAATACTTCTCTAAGCATCCCGAGGTTACGGCTGTCGGCACTAACGCAAGCGAAGAGGATTATAACAAAATCACCTATGTAGAAAAGAACGATATAACCTTTGCACTCCTTAACTACACCTACGGCACTAACGGAATTTCGCTTCCCGAGGATAAGCCATATGTGATTAATATGTTAAAGGAAAAGAAGGTTACTAAGGATATTAAAGAAGCTCGCAAGAACGCCGACGTTGTAATTGTATTCCCGCACTGGGGAACAGAGAACAGCCACCAGGTTGACGAGCAGCAAAAGAAGTACATCAAAATCTTCTCCGACCTCGGTGTTGATATTGTTATCGGCACGCACCCGCACGTGCTTCAGCCTGTTGAATGGTACAAAAATAAGGAAACAGGCAAAAAAATGCTTATTTATTACTCAATCGGCAACTTTATTTCGCACCAGATTAACCTTAACCAGATGTGCGGCGGCATGGCGGAAATCACCGTTGAGCGCAAGGACGGCAAGATTGAGATTACAAACGCCAAGCTCGCGCCCGTTATCGACTACTACACAAGCACCGGCAACGGCTACAAGTTCAGGGTGTACAGACTTTCGGACTATAACGACGACCTTGCAGCTTCTCAGGCTCAGGGCGGCGCAACGGTTAAGTACTTTACAAATCTTTCTAAAGAATATATCAGCGAGGAATTCCTTGATTTGACCTAAGGTTCAAATCAGCTTAGAACTGAGGGCGGACAACGCCCGGCTTTAACCACTAAAAACTAACATTTTTCAGGGAGGGATATGCCTTTATGGGCAGTAGCGGTTTAAAAAGATTTTTTAAACGAGAAAGTTCAACTGAAGAAGAAATTAAGCAGCTTGTTGACGAGGACGAGGGCGAGCTTAAAAAATCACAACGCGAAATGATTAATAAGATTTTTGAGTTCGACGATTTGGTAGCCTCGGATATTATGACTCACAGGACGGATATCGTAGCGGTAAGCGACGGCGCGACGCTCTATGATGTTGCAAAGGCGTCGATTGACGAGGGATGCTCGCGTATCCCCGTTTACAGCGAGGATTTGGATAACATTCTGGGCATAATATATGTCAAGGATCTGCTTAAATTCGTCGGCACAAAAATCTCCGACGACGAGGTGCTGGCGGATTATATCCGCGAGCCGCTTTATGTTCCCGAATCCATCACGCTCGGTAAGCTTTTTGCCAAGATGACCGAAACGAGAATACAGCTTGCAATCGTCGTTGACGAATACGGCGGCACTGCGGGGCTTGTTACTCTTGAGGATATTATTGAGGAGCTTGTCGGCGAGATTGAGGACGAGTACGACGACGAGGAGGAGAGCATCAAAAAGCTTGACGACTCGACCTATATTTTTGAGGGTGTTACAGATATTGAGGACGCTGAGGAGGTGCTCGGAGTCAAGTTCCCCGAGGACGATTACGACACACTTGCAGGCTTTGTAATCAGCAGGCTCGGCTACCTGCCGGACGCCAGCGAAAAACCCGTTGTAGAGTACGAGAACATTAAAATTACGGTGCTCGAGGTAACGGACAGAAGAATAGAAAAATTAAAGGTAAAAATCAACTGATATATGTACGAGAAACAGTTAACACTTGAAAACACCGAGCAGGCGATAACCCTGTTCGGCTCATTTGACGAAAATATAAAAATGCTCGAAAGGGAGTATTCCGTTTCGATTATCACGCGCGGCGAGCAGCTTAAAATCCTCGGTGACGAGGAAAATGTTAACTGCGCCGTAAGAGCTATCCATTCGCTGCTTGTTATGATTAATAAGGGCGAGGCGCTCACCGACCAGAACATTCGCTATGTTCTGTCCCTTGTAAGCGAGGGCAACGAGGACAAGCTCGATAATATGACTACGGATTCAATCTGTATCAGCTCAAAGGGCAGACCGATTAAGCCTAAAACCCTCGGTCAGCGTAAGTACACCGAGGCTATCGAAAACAACACTATTACCTTCGGTATCGGTCCTGCGGGTACGGGTAAGACTTACCTCGCCGTTGCGATGGCTGTTACCGCTTTTCGCGCAAAAGAGGTTAACCGTATTATCCTTACGCGTCCCGCGGTTGAAGCGGGGGAGAAGCTCGGCTTCCTTCCCGGCGATTTGCAGAGCAAGGTTGACCCGTATTTAAGACCGCTTTACGACGCGCTGTTTGATATGCTCGGGGCTGAGAATTTTCAGCGTTATCAGGAGAAGGGCGCTATCGAGGTTGCACCGCTTGCGTATATGCGCGGCCGTACGCTTGACGACAGTTTTATTATTCTCGACGAGGCACAGAACACCACCTCGGAGCAAATGAAGATGTTTTTAACCCGTCTCGGTTTGCGCTCAAAGATGGTAATTACGGGCGACATTACGCAGATAGATTTACCCGACGGCAAGAAATCGGGACTTAAAACAGTACTTCGCATCCTTAAGGATGTTAACGATATTTCGATTATTAAGTTTACTCAAAAGGATGTTGTACGCCATAGATTAGTTCAGGATATAATCAAGGCGTACGAAAAATATGACGAGGAGAAAAGCAAAAGGTGAACAAGGTTAAAGTAATTATTTCAAACGACCAGAAAGAAGTACCTATACCCTCGGGTATAAGGCTGCTTATCCGCCGTTGCTGCCACGCAGTATTAGAGGAAGAGGGTTTTAACGACAAGGCTGAGGTAAGCGTAAGATTTGTTGATAACGAAACAATCCACGAGCTTAACAGAGAGTACAGAAATATTGACAGACCTACCGATGTGCTGTCGTTCCCGCTTGGCGAAAACGGAGTTTACGACACCGATATGACCTCGGGCGCTAAGCTCCTCGGCGACATTGTAATCTCCGTTCCTAAGGCGGTTGAGCAGGCGCAGGAGTATAACCACTCGCTTCAAAGAGAAATAGGCTTTTTAACCGTTCATTCAATGCTTCACCTACTCGGTTACGACCACGAGCAGGGCGGAATTGAGGAAGTGCGTATGCGCGAAAAAGAGGAAACCGTGCTTACTAAAATCGGAGTAAAACGCGATAACTCGTACTATATGGAAGGGGAATAATGCGGAGTGCGGAATGCGGAATGCGGAATTAATGGTGGGCGCTGCCCACACCCGATTATTGTTTGAGCAAAGCGAGTAACCGATAATTCCGAACTCCGAATTCCGAATTCCGAATTCGGATGAAATGAGCAAAACTGCTTTTATTGCGATTGTCGGCTGCCCTAATGTGGGTAAGTCGTCACTTTTAAATAAAATGCTCGGCGTAAAGGTTGCGATTGTATCCTCTAAGCCGCAGACTACAAGAACTAAAATTATGGGCGTTCTTACCGAGGACGAGGTGCAGCTTGTATTTACCGACACACCGGGTTATCACAAGCCGCATAACAAGCTCGGCGAAAAGATGTATCAGGCTGTCGGTGACTCTATCGGCGGCGTTGACGCGTGCCTTTTTGTAACCGAGTCATCGGGCGAGATTAAAAAAGGCGAGGCGGAGCTTATAGAAAAGTTTAAAAAGCTCGGCGTGCCCGTAATCCTTGCGATTAATAAAATTGATATGCTTAAGGACAAGAGCGGGCTGCTTGCACGAATTGCACAGTTTGCAAAGCTTTACGACTTTGAAGCCGTTGTTCCCGTTTGCGCTACAAGCGGTGAGGGAGTGCGCGAGCTTCTCGACGAGATGAAAAAGCTGTCCTTCGAGTCGCCCCACTTTTTCCCGGACGACACTCTTACCGACCAGCCCGAGCGCGTGCTTGCGGCGGAGATAATACGCGAAAAAATACTTCGCCTTATGGATAAAGAAGTGCCGCACGGTATCGCCGTTTCTATCGAAAAAATGCGCGAGCGCGACGACGCTGAAATTCTTGACATAGACGCTACGATTTACTGTGAGCGCGAGAGCCATAAGGGTATGGTCATCGGCAAAAAAGGCTCTATGCTTAAAAAGATTTCTACCTACGCGCGCCAGGATTTAGAGAGCTTTTTTGACATTAAGGTTAACCTTCAGACCTGGGTTAAGGTTAAGGAGGACTGGCGCAACCGCGAGGGATTAATCCATAATTTCGGCTTGGATTAATTTGGTATAAATCATCACCGAAATACAGCATAAACTATTTTTGGTGATATTTATGGATGAATACTGGAATAAATTTTTACAAAGCGGAAGCGTTGACGACTACATCAAGTATGTCAACAACTATTTTAAGACCGCTTCAGCTAAGGGTACGGAAAATGAAGCTAACGACCAAAGGCTTGATAATTCGGCAACAGACTATCGGGGAGAGTGACACATTAGTCACTCTCCTTACAGGTGATTACGGACTTGTAAGAGCCTTTGTGCGCCGCGCTAAGAGCATTAAAAGCCAAAACCTTTCCGCTACCTCGCTTTTTGTTTACGGCGAATTTTCGCTGTATCGCGGGCGCGACGCGTATGTTATCGACAGCGCCGAGCCTATTGAGATTTTTTTTGAACTAAGGAGCGATATCGAGCGCCTTTCGCTTGCACAGTATTTCGCGCAGCTTGCGTATTTTCTTTCGGCGGAGGAACAGCCCGCACCCGATACGCTGAGGCTTCTTTTAAACGCGCTGCACCTTCTCTGTAAGGGCGAAAAGGACTGTAAAATTATTAAAGCCGCCTGCGAAATGCGTATGCTCTGCCTCGGCGGTTTTATGCCCGATGTACTTGCCTGCGCCGACTGCGGCGCGTACGAGGACGAGCGGATGGTCTTTGACATCGACGAGGGCTGCATTTATTGTGATAGCTGCAAAAACGAGAGCGCTGCGGCAGTGCCTATGAGCGTGATTACTGCTATTAGATACATATGCCTTGCGGATTTAAAAAAGGTCTTTTCGTTTAACCTGAGCGACGAAAACCTCGCTACACTGTCGGACCTTTGCGAAAAGTATATGTATTCGCACATCGACTCAAAACTTACAACACTTGAATTCTATAAGTCACTAATAAAATAATTGTTTGAGCAAAGCGAGTAACTGATTTGGCTCCCCTGCTAAGGGGAGCTGTCACGAAGTGACTGAGGGGTGGTCGCGTTGTTTATAATTTATGTTAAATAAGCGACAATCCCTCCGTCTGCCTTGCGGCAGCCACCTCCCTTTAACAAGGGAGGCAATAAGGATAAATATATATGAACAAACATCTAAAAACACTTGAACTTGATAAGATACTCGAGCTGCTTAAGGAGGAAACCTCCTGCGAGGACGCTGCGTTTTTAGCGGAGCAGATACGCCCGAGCAGCGACTTTGTAACGGTATGCACACTGCTGAGTCAGACGGAGGACGCCCTCTCGCTTCTGGCTCGTTTCGGCGCGCCTTCGTTCAGCGGACTTAGGAATGTTAACGGCGCTCTTGCAAGGGCTGCTGCCGGCGGCTCTCTGTCGCAAACGGAGCTTTTGCGTATAGGCTATACACTTCGCAGTATAAGAACGCTTTATGAGTGGAAGAGTCACTGCAGCGGCGTCAGCACCTCACTTGACTTCCTTTTTGAGAGCATAACGGTAAATAAGTACCTCGAGGATAAGATTTTTTCGTGCATTATTTCGGAGGACGAAATCGCTGACAAGGCGAGCGACCTGCTCTACGAAACGAGGCGCAAAATAAGGGCAAAATCCTCCTCGGTGCGTGAAAAGCTCGACTCTATGATACACTCCGCGCATTACCAGAAGTTTTTACAGGAGCCTATCGTGACCCAGCGCAGCGGGCGTTTTGTAGTGCCCGTAAAGTCTGAGCACAGGGCGGATGTGCCCGGCCTTGTACACGATACCTCGTCAAGCGGCGCCACCGTTTTTGTAGAGCCGGTCAGCGTTGTCGAGGCGAATAACGATATCAAGATGCTCGAGGGCAGGGAGCGCGAGGAGATTGCGCGCATACTGTATGAGCTGTCTAGCGAAGCGGGAAATTTTGCCGACTCGATTAAGGCGAGCTTTGAGTCTGCGGTGGAGCTTAACCTGATTTTTGCCAAGGCGCACCTTGCCGATAAAATGAAGGCGGCTAAGCCCATAGTAAACGCCGAGGGCGAGATTAATTTAAAAAAGGCGCGTCATCCGCTGATAGATAAAAACAAGGTCGTTCCGATTGATTTATCGCTCGGCGAGGAGTTCGACACGCTTGTGATTACCGGACCTAATACGGGCGGAAAGACGGTTTCGATTAAGACTATCGGACTGCTTACGCTAATGACAATGTGCGGTCTGCTTATCCCTGCGTCCGACAGGTCTAAGATTTCTGTTTTTGATAAAATACTTGCCGACATAGGCGACGAGCAGAGTATCCAGCAAAATCTTTCCACATTCTCGTCGCATATGGTTAACACTATTGATATTATGGAGCAGGCGGACGAAAGCTCGCTTGTTCTTATTGACGAGCTCGGCGCGGGCACCGACCCTACGGAAGGCGCGGCGCTTGCGGTTTCGATAATCGAATACCTGCGCTCTAAGGGCGCGCGAATTGCCGCCACAACGCACTATGCGGAGCTTAAGGCGTACGCGCTTGATACAAAGGGTGTTACTAACGGCTGCTGCGAGTTCGATGTTGAAACGCTCAGTCCTACATACAGGCTGTTAATCGGCGTTCCCGGGCGTTCAAACGCGTTTGCAATATCTCAGCACCTCGGTATGAAAAACGAGGTTATAGACAATGCTAAGCGCATTGTAGGTACTGATAACCGCGATTTTGAAGCAGTGCTTGAAAGGCTCGAGGAAACGCGCCAGCAGCTCGAGGAAGAAAAAAAGCAAGCCGAGCTTGCAACCGAGCGCGCTAAAAAAATGGAGCGTAAGGCGCAGAGCGAAAAGGATAAGATTGATGTGCTTCGCGAGCGCGAAATGGAAAAGGCTAAACGCGAAGCCGAAAAGCTTATTCAGCAGGCAAAGCGCCAAAGCAGCGAATTTCTGCTCGAACTCGATAAGCTTAAAAGCGAGCAGAACTCTGCCAACATCACCGAGATTGCAAAGAAAACCCGCCGCGCTATTAAAAATCAGATGGGCGAGATGGACGACCTTGTTAACCCGCGCGAGCTTGCGGATAACTGGGACTACGACTATAAGCTCCCGCGCGAGCCTAAGGCGGGCGACGCGGTTATTATACGCGGCATCGGCGAGGGCGAGGTGACCGAGGTTAAGAATGACTTCGTGTTCGTTAAGTCAGGGCTTCTTAAAACGCGTGTTAAGCTCTCTGACATTATGCTCCTTGATAAAAAGAAAAAAGAGGCTAAAAAGCCTCAGAGAAGTCTGTACCGCACCTCGTCAAGAGCGGACGACGATGTTAAAACCGAACTTGATTTAAGAGGACAGAATACAGAGGAAGCGCTGCAGAATCTCGGTATTTTTATCGATAAATGCGTGCTTAACGGTATGAGCGAGGTAAGGATTATCCACGGTAAAGGTCTCGGCGTGCTGCGCAAAGCGGTAGACGAGGAGCTAAAGCACCACCCCAATATCGCCGAATTCCGTCTCGGCAGATACGGCGAGGGCGAGGACGGAGTGACTATTGCAAAACTCAAGTGACATAGATTCAAGGGATAGGTCGCTTCGCTCCGATTATAATTCATAATTAAAAAGGCTTGCAGATGCAAGCCTTTTTGTTATTCATCCTCTTTATCGCTGTCTTTTTTTCTTGAAAAAGCTTTGTTAAGCGCGTAGGTTGCAAGGATGATTATTCCGATTACAAGGAATATACCAAGCATACCTATTACCATTGCGGGCAGCGTCTGCTTCCACGAATCCGCACGGAAGGTGATTCCGTCAGCGAGTGTAAAGAGATTTATAATAATTGTATTTAATGTACTAAGCATATTCTTACCTCCTTAAACGAGCGGTGCAACGAGTGCGAGGATAAGACCGCCTGCGATAACCGACGCAATCTGACCCGAAACATTAACGCTGATTGAATACATAAGCAGGAAGTTCTGCGGGTCTTCTTTAAGTCCCATCTGGTTTACAACGCGTCCGCTCATCGGGAATGCCGATATACCTGCAGCACCAATCATAGGATTGAGCTTCTTTTTCTTCGGAAGGAAGATGTTAAGAATCTTTGCGAACATAACGCCGCCGATTGTATCGAATACAAATGCGATAAGACCGAGACCTAAAATCATAAGTGTTTCAACATTTACGAAGCTTGCGTAATGCATTCTCGAAGCTACGGCAATACCGAGCAGGATTGTAATAGAGTTTGCAAAAGCGTTCTGAGCTGTTTCGCTCAGCGCGTTAAGCACGCCGCACTCGCGGATAAGGTTACCGAACATAAGGAAACCTACAAGCGCTACAGAAGCGGGAGCTACAAGACCTGCAACGATTGTAACGATAACGGGGAACACAATCTTAGTTGTTTTTGAAACATCGCCTGCCTTATACGGCATACGGATAAGGCGTTCCTTTTTAGTAGTTACCATCCTGATTACAGGCGGCTGAATAATCGGTACAAGCGCCATATATGAGTATGCGGCAACCATAATAGCACCGAGGTAAGCGGAATTAAGCTTATCTGCTACGAAAATAGATGTCGGTCCGTCGGCAGCACCGATAATAGCGATTGAAGCCGCGTCCCTTAAATCGAAGAAGAAGCCCGCCATTACAAGCGTAAAGAATATACCAAACTGTGCAGCCGCACCGAACAGCATAAGCCACGGGTTTTTAAGAAGCGGACCGAAGTCAATCATAGCGCCGATACCTATAAACAGCAGCAGCGGGAAGAGCTCGTTAGCGATACCCGCGTCAAACAGTACGGTAATCGGTCCTGCCTCAGCACCCGGCTGAGTAATAGCGCCCGAAAGCGGAAGGTTTACAAGAATTGTACCAAAGCCCATCGGTAAGAGGAGCGTTGGCTCCATCTCTTTAGCGATTGCGAGGTATACGAGCACAATGCCGATAACCCACATAAGCACCATTCGCCATTCGATAGCGCCGAAGGCGGAGAACAGGCTTGCAAAGGTTTCTAAAAAGTTCATAAATCTACCTCCATATATTCATACATAAATAATATATCATAAGTAGAGATTTATAGCAAGCAATTTTTATATGTGTAAAATAAAAGAGCGGACGCCGTCCGCTCCTGCGTTTACTATTAGTCGCCGAATTCCTCGTTAATATAATTTACAATCATATCGACGATTTTTTCTTTTCCAAGCTTAGAGGTGTTAAAGCACATCATATAATTATCCGCTTTGCTCCAATTTCCGTCGCCGAGATAATTATAGTACGACGCGCGCTCGCGGTCCTTGCGCTCAATAAAACGGCGTGCCGCTTTTTCGCTCATACTCTCGCGCTCAAGATAGCGCTTAACCCTGTGCTCTATATCTGCACCGATAAATATGCTGACTACATTATAATTCTTTTCGAGAATTTTGTCGGCGCGCCTGCCAACGATAATGCACGGCCCCTTTTCAGCCGCCTGACTCATAACCTTACGCTGAGCCTCAACGACCTTGCCCTCGTCAACTGCCGAGTCAATAGCGTACGGGTCCATAACAACCGAGAACAAAAAGCTCCTTGACGGCTTTTCGTCAAACATATCGAATATGCTGTCCTCGATACCCATTTCCTTTGCCCTTTGGCGAAGCAACTGCGCGTCGTAAAAGTCGATGCCGAGCCTTTCCGAAAGCATTTTGCCGATTTCCTTACCGCCCGAGCAGAACTGTCTGCCTAAGCAAATAACATAGTTTTTCATATTTTCACCTACTTAAAATCTTTTATGCTGAGGTTATTCATATTATCGTGTTCGAGGTAGTCGAGCATACCGTCAAGCGAGTTGAACACCTTGAAAAGCTCGGTGCACCTTTGCGCTATAAAGCCCTCCTCGATAGAGTGGTTAAGCGAGTTAATCATATCGTCGTAGTAGCCGTTGATATTATAAATTGCAATCGGCTTTCTGTGCCTGCCGAGCTGCTTTAAGGTGAGCACCTCGAAAAACTCCTCGAAGGTACCGATACCGCCGGGAGTAATGATAAACGAGCCTGCAACATCCTCCATAACCGCTTTTCTTTCGCGCATGGATTTAGTAAAGGTCATTTCGTCGCAGTTAAAGTCAACATAGTCGCTCAAGTCCTCTTTGAAAAACTCGGGGACAACGCCGTGAGTCTTGCCGCCGCCGCGCTTAAAGCCGCGCGCTGCAGCGCCCATAGAGCCCGTAATACCCGAGCCGAACACAAGATTGTGACCGTGTTTTGCAAGGTATTCGCCCATATCCTCTATGGCTTTGATATATACCTCGTCAATAGTTCTGCTTGAAGCGCCGAATACACAAATTTTCATAGTATCACCTGCATTTGTTTATATCTGATTATATGTCTATTTTAATACTTTTTTGACCTATAGTAAAGTATTTTTGAAAAATTCGTTGCAAAAGAGCAACAATTTATTTATAATACTAATTAGTATTTTTTAGCAAGGAGCCGCGTATGAATATTTTTGAGGCTATCAAGGCGCTTGCAGACTATGCGCTTAATAACGGATTAATCGAAAAAGAGGACTGTATTTTCAGCATTAACTCTCTGTGCCAGGCGTTAGAGCTTGACAGCTTTGAGGACTGCGAGGTTAAGGAGAAGTATGAGCTTGAGGAAATCCTTAAGACTATTCTCGACTGGGCGTGCGAAAACGGCAAGTGCGAAAACAGCGTAGTTTACCGCGACCTCTTTGACACTAAGCTTATGGGTATTTTAACGCCCCGTCCGTCGGATGTTATTAAAAAGTTTAATGCCCTTTATGACGAGTCGCCTAAGGCGGCTACCGATTACTATTATGCTATCTCAAAGGCGTCGGACTACATAAGAACATACAGAATTAAGAACGATGTTAAATGGATTACAAAAACCGAGTACGGCGATATTGATATAACAATTAACCTCTCTAAGCCCGAAAAGGACCCAAAGGCGATTGCGGCTGCGCTTACTATGAAACAGAGCGCTTATCCCAAGTGCCAGCTCTGTAAGGAGAACGAGGGCTATATGGGCCGAGTTAACCACCCTGCAAGACAAAACCACAGGATTATTCCGGTTGAGCTTGCTAATACGCCGTTCTTTTTGCAGTATTCGCCGTATGTTTATTATAACGAGCACTGTATCGTTTTTAACAGCGAGCATATCCCGATGGTTATCGACAAGTCCGCATTTGATAAGCTGCTTGCGTTCGTCGAGCGCTTCCCACACTACTTCGTAGGCTCTAACGCTGACCTGCCGATTGTCGGCGGTTCAATCCTTACGCACGAGCATTTTCAGGGCGGTAATTACGAGTTCGCTATGGCTAAAGCTCCTGTTGAAACCAAGCTTAGCTTTGCAGGCTTTGAGGATATAGAGGCGGGTATCGTTAAGTGGCCTATGAGCGTTATAAGAATTGCATCTGACGATAAGGCGCGCCTTAGCGAGCTTGCGGATAAAATCCTTAACGCATGGAGGGGATATACCGACGAGGACGCGTTCATTTACGCTGAAACCGACGGCGAGAAGCATAATACAATCACCCCGATTGCAAGAATGCGAAACGGAAAGTTCGAGCTTGATTTAGTGCTCAGAAATAATATTACAACCGAGGATTGCCCGCTCGGCTTCTACCACCCGCACCCCGAGTTCCACCATATTAAAAAGGAAAATATCGGTCTTATCGAGGTTATGGGTCTTGCAGTTCTTCCGTCAAGGCTTAAGGAGGAAATCCACGCCCTCGCCGACGCTATGGTGAACGGTGAGGACATCACCGCCGACGAGAGAATTGCAAAGCATAACGAATGGGCACAGAATATAATGGCAAATAACGATATTACGAGCGACAACTGCGTCGATATTCTTAAGGCTGAGATAGGCAAGGTGTTCACCGCTATTTTAGAGCAGTGCGGCGTTTATGAAAGAACAAACGCAGGCAGGGCGCAGTTTATCAGATTTGCAGAAAGTGTTAAGTAATGGAGTTTAATCTTCACACCCACACAATAAGATGTTTTCACGCTGAGGGCGAGGACGAGGATTATGTTAAAGCCGCGATTGACGCAGGCTTTGAGCAGCTCGGCTTTTCGGACCATATCCCTTATGTGTTTAAGGACGGGTATGTAAGCCATATGCGTATGGCGCCCGACGAAGCAGGGGAGTATATCTCAAGTATAAAAGCCCTCCGAGAAAAGTATAAGGACAAAATTGATATAAAAATCGGCTTTGAAATGGAGTGGTATCCCGATTTAGTCGACGGCGAAATCGAGTTTTTAAAAACGCTTGATATCGACTATCTTCTGCTCGCACAGCATTTTACTAAAAATGAGTGCGAACCCACCTCTAAATATGCGGGCTCTAAAACGATAAGCATTGCCACGCTTGACGCCTATATTAAACAGCTTCTTGACGGAGCGAAAAGCGGTATGTTTACCTATGTATGCCACCCCGATTTGATTAACTTTGCAGGCAGTAAAAAGATTTATGAGGAAAAAATCGGCAATATGCTCCTCGAACTGAAAGCGCTTGACCTTCCGCTTGAATATAACTTTTTAGGCTACAGCGAAAGCCGCTGGTATCCTGCTGACAGATTCTGGAAGCTCGTTAAAGCCGTAGGTAATCGGGTTGTGCTCGGGCTTGACGCGCACACGCCAAAGGCGTTTGAACAGCGCGACCTGCTCGACAGGGCAAAATCACACCTGATTAACGACCTGCAGCTCGTACCCGAAAACAGCATAGAGCTTATAAAACCGTTTAAATAAAAGAGTTGACTCATTGCCCACCTGTACTAAAGGACAACAAGGTTTAAATCGTCCGCTTTCGCCCACCTTGGCGATTAAAAATCGCCCGAATACGCGAGTATGCGAACAATTTTATAATCACCAATCTGAACAAAATCAGACGATTTAAACTGCTTTGCATCTCATTTTTAATGATTTTGTGCAAGAACAAGGCATAAATAATAACCAAGGCTGGCGCCTTGGTTATTTATTTTAACGCAGTTATTGTGCAAAAGGATAAGAACTGAGGCTTATTATCCTTTAGTACAGGTGGGCTTGAGCCAACTCTTTTTTGTTATAACTATCAGTTGAAATTAATCCTTTGTAAGCTTGCTGATATCCTTTTTGCTGCCGAGTACGATAATGTGCTCGTTCTTGTTGAACACATAATCGGCACTTCTGATAGCGGAAATCTTGTTTTCGCTTGTTTTGCTTGCGATAACCGTAACATTGTGAATTTTACGGATATTAAGCTTTTCAAGGCTCTTGCCGCACCACTTGTCGGGTGCTTCGATTTCGTAAATTCCGTCCTCTTCGCTGAGCTTGATGTAGTCGAATATCTTTCTGTTTGAATACTCAACCGCGGTGGTGTAAGCGCTGTCACGCTCGGGATAAATAATTGCGTCTGCGCCCGCCATATTTAAAAATCTTTCGTGAACGGAGGAGGACGCTTTTGCAAGTATCATCTGCGCTCCGAGCCTTTTAAGGTGGTCAACTATAACGAGGCTGTCCTGAAAACCGCCTACGCATACGAATATAAAGTCGTAATCCTCTATGCCGAGCGCGTCGAGGTTGCTGTAAAGCGTGTAGTCGCCGATTTCCGATGTCGTAACCCTGTGCGAAAGCTCGTCAATTTTGCTTTCGTTTCTGTCAACGAGCATAACCTCGTTACCCATTTCGCATAAATCGATTGCAAGGTGCTTGCCGAATTTGCCCGCACCGATTACCAAACAAGTTTTCATAGTGTTTTCTCCTTTGTTATGCTGTTAACCTATCATTATGTTGCACTTAGGTTTCATTGTGTTAGTCTTAGCCTTCGGATGTGCAAACGACATCGCAAGAATTAAGCTCGTCAAGCGACCTATATACATAAGTAATACTATAATCACTTTTGCCGCCGCAGTAAGCGTAGGCGTAATGCCCGTAGTCATACCTACCGTACCGAGCGCCGAGGTACATTCAAAAAGTACATCACCGACCTTAAGCCGCGCGTCTGTAAAATATATAGCCGTTGAAGCTACGAATATAAGCGATACATTAAGCGAAACGATTGATATAGCGTTTTTAATTACATCGTCGGGTATGCGCCTGCCGAAGATATTAACCTCGTTTTTTTCGCGCATACTTGAAAATACACAAAGCACAAGTACCGCAATAGTTGTAGCCTTAACACCGCCCGCCGTTGAGCCTGTTGAGCCGCCTATAAACATCAAAACCATTGTAAGCAGCTTTGACTGCGACGACATATCGTGTATATCTACGCTGTTAAAGCCCGCGGTTCTCGGCGTTACGCTACAGAAAAATGCGTTAACGATTTTGTCCGCAACCGGCATACCGCTAAGCGTTTTGTTGTTTTCAAAAATCAAAAACAAAAATGTCGGCGCAGTAAGCAGTATAAGCGTGGTAATAAGCGTAAGCTTAGTGTGTACGCTAAAGCGGTGCCACTTGAATTTCTGGGTTTTCATATCCTCCCACACGATAAATCCAAGTCCGCCGAATATGATTAACAAAGACAGCGTAAAAATGATTATAACATCGTCGTTAACTGTCGTAAGAGATGACGACGGGGCGTACATACCCATAAGGTCAAATCCTGCGTTACAGTATGCGGAAATGCTCATAAACAGCGACATATATATTCCGCGCCTAAGCCCTGCAATCGGTACTAATCTGAACGACAGTATTGCAGCGCCTGTAAGCTCGCAAAGCGCTGTAAACAGCAGTACTGAGCGCACAAGCGTTTTAACATCGCCGAGCGAGAGCGAGCCGATGCTCTCTTTTAAAAGCATTTTTTGCTTAAGGCTGATTTTTCTTGTAAATATCTTAACCGCAGCGGCGAGCAGGGTAATGAAGCCCAGACCGCCTACCTGAATAAGAACTATTATTACGATTTGACCGAAAACACTCCAGTTAGTAAAGGTGTCAAACGGTACAAGTCCCGTAATACAGCCCGCCGAGGTAGCAGTAAACAGCGCATCAATAAATGATGCACTGTCGTGTTTTGAACTTATCGGCAGCATAAGGAGCACTGTACCTGTAAGTATCAGCATCGCAAAGCCTATAGCCGTCATTTTCGGGTAAGTAAATCTTTTGTTTCTGATGCGTTTTGGTTTCATTAATTCTCTTTCGGTGAGTAGTTGGGAACAAATTTCTTAAGCTTGTCCCTTACATTGTCGTCGTTAATATCTGCAAGCTCGTTCATCATTTCTTCAAATCGTGCCTTGTTGATATCCATAGGTTGGGTTACATATATCTTTTCGTTTGCGGTTTTCTCCCTGGTTTCCATCTCGCTGTCCATAGCAAGCTCCTCGTAAAGCTTTTCGCCGGGGCGCAGACCGACAATCTCGATTCCGATTTCGTCAACCGTGTAGCCCGAAAGCTTAATGAGGTTTTCCGCAAGCGTCATTATCTTAACCGGCTCGCCCATATCAAGCACGAACACCTCGCCGCCCTTTGCAAGACCGCCCGCCTGGCACACGAGCTGCGCCGCTTCGGGGATGGTCATAAAGTATCTTGTGATGTCGGGGTGCGTTACCTTGATAGGACCGCCTTTTTCAATCTGCTTTTTGAATATCGGAATAACCGAACCGTGCGAGCCAAGCACATTACCGAAACGAACGGCAACAAACTCGGTGTTCTCGCTGACTGTATCCATATACTGCACAATTATTTCGCATATGCGCTTCGTGCAGCCCATAACATTAGTGGGGTTAACCGCCTTGTCGGTGGAGAGTATAACCATCTTTGGCACCTTGAATTTGTCGGCAGTTACTGCGACATTAAGCGTGCCGAAAACATTGTTCTTTACAGCTTCGCAAGGGCTGTCCTCCATAAGCGGTACATGCTTGTGAGCGGCTGCGTGGAATACAACATCGGGATGGAATTCCTCGAAAACCTGCTCAAGCCTTTTAACATCGCGCACAGAGCCTATACGAACCTCGATATTGATAATATCGTCGTACTTTTCTTTAAGCTCGTTTTCAAGCTCGTAGGCGCAGTTTTCGTAAATATCAAATATAACAATCGTTTCGGGATTGTAGCGTGCAGCCTGCTTACAGATTTCTGCACCGATTGAGCCGCCGCCGCCCGTTACAAGTATTGTTTTGCCGATAAGATAACGGCACACCTTTTTGTCCAGCTTAACCTCGGGACGCGAAAGAAGGTCGGTAATATCTATACTTCTTACCTTTTTGCTTCCGCCCTCCTCGAGCATATCCGATACGGTGGGGCTGATTTTAACCTTTGCGTTAGTCTGCATCGCGCACTCGAGAATTTCTTTTTGTCTCTCGTTTGACGCGGAGGGCAGACAGATAATAATCTGGTCAATATTGTATTTTTCAGCAAGCTCGGGGATATCCGCGCAGGTGCCGTGTACTTTAACGCCGTTAATCGACTTCTTGTACTTTGCAGGGTTGTCGTCTACTGCAAGTATCGGGCGTCCGCCCTTGTAGCCGTCGTTTTTTAAAGCGTCAATAACAAAGTTACCCATAAAGCCCGCACCCACAATCATAACGCGCGGGACGTTATCACTTGATTTGTAGCCCTTAAATACAAGCAATCTGCGTATAACGCGAAATGCTATACGCGGCGCAACTATTAGCGCAGCCGCAAGTACAAACGCAAATATGTACATCCAAAACGGCAGCCTGATATTGTAGTCAAGCGCATAGTCAAACAGCAGCCTGTCAACTAAAAACAGCGCGCCTGTGTCGATACCGCCTGCAACGATACAGCGTATTATTTCGTCTGTTCCCGCAAAGCTCCACACACTTCTGTAAAGCCCTAAAAAGTAGTTTACAATAACTACAATAGCGCTTACGATAAAAAAGTGCAGGTACGAAAACAGTATTTCTCTGTACGGGTTTGCAAAAAAGTTTGCGTCTTGCGCGTTTGCGGTAATTGCAATATTTACGGCAAAAAACGTGGCAATGTCAATTACCGCTATTGCCATCCTTTTAATACTTGCGGTAAAACGCGCTTCCCTGTATTTCTTTTTTTCCTGGGCAGTCATCTCCAGGGGCGTGTTATTTTTACTCATATTTTATCCTCTTTCAGAGAACGGCAGAATTATTCCTCACCCTCTGCCTTGGCGTCTCTTTTCTTTCTGATTGCTCTTGCAAGCGCTTTGATGGCAACAATAATTCCCGCAAGAACAGCCGTTGTGCATATAATCGCAACGGGGTATATGTAGTATCTGTAGTGAGCTTCAAGCTGGTCGGCATTAACGCCGATGTCGCTGAGCTTTTGCGAAAAGCTCTTTTCGTTGATTTCAGGCTTTGTCGTGTCGATTTCGATACTGTTGGGCGTGTGGCGCGTTACGCGCGAGCTTGCCTCGGTAACATTAAAATCGCACTGCCTGTAAATCTCGTCGTTAGCGCATACAACAACGGTTGCTTTACCTTCGCCCGTTGCGGTGATTACGCCGCCCTTTGAGATTTCGATAATGTTTTCCTCGTCACAGAAGTAACCTACAACCGCCTGTGCGCCGAGCGGCTCGATTGTGTAATCGAGCGTTACGCTGTCGCCGATTTCAAGCTCCGTTGTAGCTGCGTGCAGCTTCATATCCTTTGCAACAACAGCCTTTGTGGTCGGCTTTTTAGTTGTAGTTTCCTTGGTAGTGGTTTCGGTTGTTTCTTTAGTAGTTTTCTCGTTTGTTGTATCGGTAGCGGACTTATTCTTTTTCTTTTTATGATTCTTTTTGGTGGTCGTTTCCTGCTTGGTGGTTGTAACCTTTTTCTTTTTCTTGTGCTTCTTTTTGGTCGTGGTTTCCTTTTCGCCGGAGCCGTCTGTGTATGCGCTCCAGTTAGGTGAGCCGTAGCCGAGTATCGAATAAATGCTGCCGTACGGCTTGCTGCCCGACTTTGTGTAGGTGTGTCTTTTTACCTTGTTGGAGCAGTTACCCTCGATAGTGTTAATCGTGCTTCCCGAGGTCGAGCTTACAAGACCTACATGCTGCGACGAGCCGTTACCGCTCCAGTCAAAGAAAACGAGGTCGCCCTTTTTTGGGGTGTAGCCCGATTCGCGTGTGTGGTACCTGCCTTTGTTCTGATACCAGCTAATCATCGAGTTACAGTTACCGCCGTTTGGCACTATAGTTCCGTACAGCTTAACATTATATGCAAGACCTGTTTTATAGTAGCACCAAAGTACAAAGGTGGTGCACCATGCGCCCTGATAGCCGTACCATTCGCCGTATTTCGTGTAACCGCCCGAGCCGCCCTGATAGCCGACTTCGTTAGCGGCGATTGATATTAACTTGTCCTTAAGCGTAGCTTCGCTTACAGCATATGCGTTAAACGGCACGCAGGTGCTCATAATTATAAGAGTAAGAAAAACAGCAAGTGCTTTTTTAATCTTGTTCATATAAAACCTCATATAATCAAAAAATTACAAATTACAATTAAAAGTTACAATAATGTTACAGCTATATTATACACATTAATTATAAAAAATCAAGTACTATATTAATAATATACAATTTCTTAATTCTGTATAAAACAGCTTGAAGAAACGCGCGTTTTATGCTATAAAGTATCTTGGAGAGGTGATATTATGCTAAAATACACTGAACTTGAACATGTTACCCCCGAAGAGGTAAATGTTGACAGTAAAAAAATAAAAAGATTTTTGGATGAAATTACAGCCAAAAACCTTGGTTTACAGAGCTTTACGGTAGTTCGTCACGACAAGGTTTGCGCCCAGGGCTTTTTTGCTCCGTACGCAAAGGAGTATCCGCACGTGCTTTACTCTATGAGTAAGAGCCTTACCTCTACGGCGGTAGGCTTTGCGGTTGACGAAGGACTTATTAAGCTCGACGACAAGGTTGTTGACTTTTTCCCTGAATATAAGCTACTCACTAAGTCCCCGCACAATAAGCAGCTTACCGTTGAGATGCTGCTCACAATGCGTTCCGATAAGTTTATCACTCCGTTTGAGGAGAAGGGCAATACCGACTGGATTAAGCTTTTCTTTGCTGCTCCGTTTATGATGAAGCCCGGAACAAAGTTTAACTATGTTTCCGAAAATACCTTTATGCTTTCGGCAATCGTAAGTAAGGTTACGGGTATGAGCGCGCTCGACTATCTTAACGAAAAGATGTTTAAGCCCCTCGGTATAGAGAAACCGTTCTGGGAAGCTGACGGTAAGGGCAACTCAGCAGGCGGCTGGGGCTGCTATATGAAGAGCGAGGATTTGGCTAAATTCTTCCTTCCGTACATCCACGGCGGAAAGTGGCTCGACGGCACTCAGCTTATCCCCGAATTCTGGGTTGAGGAAGCGCTTAAAAAGCAGACAGACTCCGTTCACGACGGCGCTCCCGATATCATTAACGGCTACGGCTATCAGTTCTGGAAGAACCCTGTTCCTAACTCCTTCAGAGCGGACGGACTTTTCGGTCAGCGCTGCTTTATGTTCCCTGAGTACGACGCGCTTGTAGTGCTCAACTGCGGCGAGGCTGAGGACTATAAGGTTATGGAAGTGTTCTGGAAATACTTCCCCGTATGCTTTAAGTCGCAGGAACTTAAAGAGGATAAGGACTCTGTTAAGGCGCTTAACGAAAAGATTGCTTCGCTCTCTATGCCTAAGCTCGCTGTTACACCGCGTAACACTGCTAAGGAGTCGCTTATTGAGGGTAGAAAAATCGCCTGCAAAACTAATGAATACACATCTGTCGTTACTATTACTACAACTCAGATGTTGTTTAATAAGCCCGGTAAGCTTAGCCTTATGAAGTTTAATTTCACCGACGATTCGGTTTTGTTTACCTGGAAGGAAAAGGATTATCAAAACACTGTTGAAGCAGGTATGAACGGCGAACCAAAAATGCGCGAAATCAAGCTCGGCGACCTGCATTTCCACGCTTTTTCACAAGCTGCGTGGCAGCCCGACGGATCGCTCAAGCTTTGGATAAGACCCGTTGAGAGCGCTCACGAAAGACGCTTTACCTTCTACTTCGACGGTAATAATGTCCGCGTTGTTAACGAGGCGTATCCGACCTTCCCGGACCTCACAGTTTATTACTTTAACTTTGTTGGACTTCCGCTTAAAACTCACCTCGGTGAGCAGGGTGTAAGGCGTACGGTATCCGATGTAGGCGGACTCTTTATCGAACCCGATTTTACAGGCACATTTATAGATTAAAAACAGGCTGTTTTTACAGCCTGTTTTTTATTTGCTATTAATTATATTGTAGTCTTTATCAACCCATACAGCCCGAGCGTATTTCAGGCTGTTTATTATTTTTTTGCCCTCTTCAATCGGCAGAATAAACAGCGCGGTGGACAGCGCGTCGGCAACGGCGGAGTCCTCATAAATCACCGTCACACCCGAAAAGCCGTCGGCAGGGTAGAGCGTTTTTTCGTCAATTATGTGGCAGTAACGCTTGCCGTCAACCTCGTAGTAGCGTTGGTAGTCGCCGCTCGTTACAACCGACGAGTCAACTACGTCGACTGTCCTGAGCGCTTCGGTTGCACTCCGGTCGGGATTTTCAATCTCAACAATCCATCTTGCGCCGCCGGGCTTTACGCCCCAGGTGGTAACATTACCGCCGAGATTAATCAGCGCCGAGCTCCAGAATTCTTTAGCGAACGCCTTAGCTTGTTCGGCGGCATAGCCCTTTGCTATTGCGCCTACATCGAGCTGCATTTTTTTGTCGTTAAAATACACCGTTGACGCCTTTTTATTGATAATTAAATCGTCTATGTCGCAGTGCTTTGAAGCGTCTTTAAGCTCGCTCTCCTTCGGTAGCGCTTTGCCCTCCTCGCGGTAGCTGTGCCATATCTGCAATACCGAGCCAAGACAGATGTTAACTGCGCCTTCGGTAAGCTCATACATCTCCTTAGAAAACAGCAGCAAATCAATGATTTTTTTATCCGCCTTTACCGGCGCTTTTGCCGCGTTTTCATTAATGTATTTAATGTTTACCAAATCGTCGTACGAGTTATAAATATCGTACAGCTTATTGTAGCTGTCAAGCTCGTTATACAGCGCCTCGCTGTGCTTGTCAAACGACTTTTGGTCGCTGTCGTAAGCCACGACGCTGCATACCGTGTCAAACAAGTCCGTATAGCTTTTGTTAAAGCGCTCGAACCCTCTGCTACACGAGCAGAGGGTTATTGTTAATAATATGCAAAGTGTGATTGAAATAAACTTTTTCATAAATTATAAATTAAAATTTTGAATTTCGGGTGGACGCTGTCCACACCTGATTTAACGGGCGATTCGTGAATCGCCCCTACAAATCAAAAAGCAGGCGAAGCCGAATTTTGATTTGATAAGGAGAAACATATGAAGTGATTGTCAGCAAAACTTTTGTTTTGCCCTAATCACGAAATATGTTTGGACGTGCTTATAGCCATCATTAAAAAATATTAGTATTTTTTAATGATCTTTACCGGGCACTTCTCAGCGCAAAGACCGCAGGCGGTACACTTGCTCTGGTCAATGCGTGCAATATTGTTTTCAAATACAATCGCTTCGCTCGGGCAGTTTCTCGCGCACATTCCGCAGCCGATACAACCCGCTGTACAAGCGTTTTTAACGTCCTTGCCGCGTGAGCATGAGGAGCACTGAACGCGGTACTTTGACTTAGCGGGGATAAGCTCTATAAGGTCGTGCGGACACGCCTTTAGGCATTTTCCGCAGGCGATACACAAATCCTCGTCAACAACCGCTTTTTTGTTAATAATTCTGATAGCGCCCTTGTCGCACGCCTTAACGCAGGTACCGAATCCGAGACATCCGTACTTGCACGCAAACGGGCTTGAGCCGGGCATTTTAGACGCGTAAACACAGCTGTCGATACCGAAGTAATTGTAGTCGCTTTCGCGCTTTTCGCTTGTGCCGTCGCATTTAACATATGCGACCTTGCGCTCCATTTCGCCGACTTCCTGACCCATAATTGCTGCAATCTTTTGTGCAACGGGCATTCCGCCTACGGGGCATCCGCTGACGGGAGCCTTACCCTCGGCGATAGCTTTTGCAAGCGCGTCGCAGCCCGCAAAGCCGCAACCGCCGCAGTTAGAGCCGGGAAGCTCGTCGCGTACCGCAAGTTCTTTTTCGTCAACGTCGATGTGGAACACCTTTTCTGCTATGCTAAGTACAAGACCGATAATTATACCGATAATGCAAAGCGCCACAACGGCGGTAATAATTTCACTAATATTCATTACGGCACCTCCTTAACCGAGCGCTAAGGCACTGAAGCCGTTAAACGCTATGGACATAAGGCAGGCAGTCATAAGAACTGCAGGCGTGCCCTTGAATGCTTTGGGGAAGTCGTTAAGCTCCGACCTCTCGCGAACACCCGCCATAATTACAATAGCTACCATAAATCCTACCGCTGTGCCAAAACCCGTAACGACGCTCATTACGAAGTTGTTTTCGCTCTGTACATTTGTGAGCGCAACGCCGAGTACCGCGCAGTTAGTCGTGATAAGCGGAAGGAATACGCCAAGCGCCTTGTAAAGCGACGGAGAAGCCTTCTTAAGAAACAGCTCAACAAGCTGTACAAGAAAGGCGATTACCATAATAAATGCGATAGTCTTTAAGTATGTAAGACCGAATTTTTCAAGCACATATGTGTAAAGCAGGCTCGAAACCGCGGATGCGATAGTAATTACAAATATTACCGCGCCGCCCATACCCGCAGCCGTCTTAACGTTTCTTGAAACGCCGAGGAACGGGCATATGCCGAGGAACTGGCTTAGCACTACATTGTTAATAAGTGCGGTGGTGATAAGAACTAAAAATAATGTTTTAGCCATTGTTCTCCACCTCCTTATCGTTTTCCTTTACGTGACGGTTTGCGCCCTTGAGCTTTAGCTTGTTTTGCAGCGCGCACAGCAGCGCAAGGATAAAGAATGCGCCCGGTGCCATTACAAATATTGATACAGGCTCGTAGGATTCCGGCATAACCTTTGCGCCGAAAATCGTGCCTGCGCCGATAAGCTCGCGCACAAGACCGATAATTGTAAGACCTAAGGTGAAGCCGAGACCTATGCCGATACCGTCAAAAATCGAAAGGATAGGTCCGTTCTTTGACGCGAACGACTCCGCTCTGCCGAGGATAATACAGTTAACCACTATAAGCGGAATGTAAATACCAAGGCTTGCGTATAGCGAGGTAACATATGCGTGCATCAGCATCTCAACTATTGTTACAAAAGATGCGATAATGATAATATAAATCGGTACTCTTACGCTGTCGGGAATTACTTTTCTCAATAGCGAAATTAAGAGGTTAGACATAATAAGTACAACCATAGTTGCAAGTCCCATACCAAGTCCGTTCTTGGCACTTGAGGTTACGGCGAGAGTGGGACACATACCGAGCATCAAAACGAAGGTCGGGTTCTCTTTAACAATGCCGTTGTAAAGTCTTTCAATAGCTCCCTTCATTTTATCACTCTCCCTTCAGATACGCATTGTAAAATGCAGTTGCGGCATTAGTAGCCTCGGTCACAGCCTTAGATGTGATTGTAGCGCCGCTGATGGCGTCAATCTGGTTGCCCGTAGCACCGCCGCCCTTGATTACCTCAATGCTTTCACTTGCGGTTTTACCTTTAAACTGTGCTGCAAACTCGGGGTCGTCCTTCGACTTAGCGCCGAGACCTGCAGTTTCGTTGTGCGAAATTACGCTAAAGCCCGTAATCTCGCCGTCGTTATTAATACCTACGGCAATCTGGATTTTACCGCCGTAGCCGTTTTTAGAAGTTGCTGCGATAACATAGCCAAGCACTGTGTCGCCGTCAACAGCCTTCATAGCGTGATTGATTTCGCACGATGCGATGTCGGCGTCACTAAGCGCCTTTTCGCCGTTTTTAACGATTTCCTCCTCGCTCATATCGAGGTCCTTAAAATCCTTAGCGTCGGCGAAAACCTCGCTGTAAGTCTGGTTTCTTGCGTCAATCTCCGCCTTAGCAATCGGGTCGCGTGTGACCTGATTTACTACAGCGAGAAGAAGCACTGCCACAAGAGTTATTGCGAAAATAGAGAGAATGTTCTTAAGCATACTTGATTTTTTACTGCTCATTTACTTTCCCTCCTCTCTTTTTCTGGGGGCTGAACGGAAGAAAAGCAGAAATGCTTTTTTCGCCGCCGAAAGGTCTTGGCACAGAAATCTTTTTCTCAGCGCCAAAGGGCTTCGGAACAGTAGCCTTTTCGATAAGCGGAACGAGAAGGTTACCGATAATAATCGCGTACGATACACCCTCTGCCGTAGAGCCGAGCGTTCTGAACAGCGCTGTAAGCAGACCGAGGATAATACCGAACCAAACCTTACCCTTATTTGTAATCGGGCTTGTAGAATAGTCGGTTGCCATAAATACCGCACCTACAAGAAGTCCGCCCGCCATCATTTCGCCGAGCATATAGTTAAGGCTTACGCTTTCGCCCTGAAGAAGCCTGATAATGAATATCAAAACGAAAGTAGAGCCTACATATGTACAGGGGATTGCGGGGGTGATTACCTTGCGTGCAACAAGATAGATAAAGCCCGCAAGTATCGCAACTGCCGAAACCTCACCGATACAGCCGTTGTGAGTACCGATGAAAAGGCTGAGCAAATCAACGCTTTCGCCCGCTTTAAGCGAGGCGAGGGGAGTCGCCGACGAGGTTGCGTCCACAGCGAAGTTAGTCATTCTGCCCGTAAACGAAATCATAAGGAAGCAGCGACCCGCAAGCGCAGGGTTCATAAAGTTCTGACCGAGTCCGCCGAACATCAGCTTAACCGGGATAATCGCAAATGCGCTTCCGAGCACCGCCATCCACCAGGTAGCGGTAGGGGGCAGGTTAACTGCAAGGATAAGTCCCGTTACAACCGCACTGTAATCGAATACGGTAATCGGTTTTTTCATTAAAAATTCGTATAACGCTTCGCTTGCCATTGAGCTTGCGACACAAACGGCGATAAGCATTACCGCTCTCCAGCCGAACTGCCATATGCCCACACAAAGCGTTGGCGCAAGCGCAATTACAACATCGCGCATTACTATTCTGGTAGAAGTTTTCGCCCTGACGTGAGGGGATACTGATACATTATACATTAATTCACCCCTCCTTAACTCTTCTTAGCCGCAGCAGCTTCTCTTAACTGAGCCTTGCCGAGCTTAAACATCTGTGTAAGCGGAATTTTAGCCGGGCAGCCGTACGAACAGCAGCCGCACTCGATACATTCCATACCGCCTATCTTTTCAAAACGGTCAATATCTCCCGCCTTAATGCTCCTGCCCATCATCTGCGGCACAAGCGTCTGCGGGCATACTGCAACGCAGCGTCCGCAGTGGATACAAGCGGTTTCAATCTTAGCAGCCTTCTCTACATCGTCCTGCGAAAAAGCGAGGATGGACGAGGAGGTTTTAATTACAGGCACATCCAGCGTGCTCATAGCCATACCCATCATCGGGCCGCCGGAAATGAACTTAACTACATTATCCTTAGCGCCGCCGCACTGCTCGAGCAGATAGCTGTGGCTGATACCGAGCGGTACATCGACATTCTGCGGCTCGTTAACAGCGTCGCCCGTAATGGTCATAACCTTGTGGATAAGCGGCATATTCTTATAAACCGCCTCGTAAATTGCAAAGCAGCTTGCGGTGTTAACCACAACTACGCCCTTGTCGGCGGGAAGCATTTTAGAGTTAATCTTTCTTCCCGTGATAGCGTAAATAAGCTGACGCTCGCCGCCCTGCGGATACTTTGTTTTAAGCTTACAGGTGTCAATCCTGTCGTCAATTCTCGCCATGCGCTCCATAACGTCAAGCGCATCCTTTTTGTTATCCTCAATGCCGATAATCGCGTGCGCCTTTGGCAGCACCTTTAACAGCGCCTGAATACCGCGGATAATCTCCTCGGGTCTTTCGAGCATAAGTCGGTAGTCCGAGGTGAGATACGGCTCGCACTCCGCGCCGTTAATGATAAGATAGTCGATATCGTTTGCGTTCTTCGGCGAAACCTTAACGCCCGTCGGGAAGCCCGCACCGCCAAGACCTACTATACCCGTGTTTTTGATAATTCCGACTATTTCGTCAGCGGTCATAGCGTCGACATTGTTTTCGTAGCCGTAGTTCTGCGTGCATTCGTACTCGCCGTCGTTTTCAACAACGATACAGTCGGGCTTTGAACCGTTTGCAACAAGACGCTTTTCGATGCTCTTAACCGTTCCCGAAACAGAGGAGTAAATCGGTACCGAAATAAAGCCGCCTGCCTCTGCAATCATCTGACCCTTTAAAACCCTGTCGCCCTTTTCTACCAAAGGCTTAGCAGGGGCGCCGATGTGCTGGCTCAGCGGAAAGACCATAACATCCTCTGCGGCAATCTCACGGATAGGACAGTCTTTTGACAAATCCTTGCCGCCCTTAGGATGTACGCCTCTTCTAAATGTTTTTCTGACACCCATAGAGTTCTCTCCTTTATTAATACTTATAAACTAACATTATAATTATATCATATAAAATAGTCATTTTCAATTGTACAAGTTGATAAAAAAGCGCTCATATTTTGTTGAAATCGCAATAAAAACAGGGTGATTTATTGTCTAAAATCGTTAAAAAATTAACTATATTTTCATAATAAAAAGAGCCTTGACTAAATCAAAGCTCTTTTCTCATTGCAATATGAGGACAGTACTGGTCGAAATACTCCTCGCCGTACGGCTCGTAGCCGAGGGATTTATAAAAACCGCTCGCCCTCGTCTGAGCGGAGAGGGTTACAAAATCCGCACCGTTATTTTTAAGCTCGTTTTCGGCAAAAAACATTATTTCTTCGCCGAGGTGACGACCTCTGTAATCCTTTAATACAGCGACTCTGCCGATGTGATAAGCATTCTCTTTTGTGTCAAAAAACGCCCTCGCGCAAGCAATCGGACGCTCACCGTCATACATTACAAAATGCGTTGCAAAATCGTCCACCTCGTCAAATTCGTCAACGAATTTTTGCTCGTCTACAAATACCGTCTGTCGTATTTCCATAGCCTGCGGGGGACAGCCGTTTTTGAAAATCTTAATCTCCATTATTACTTCCTTTTTCAAGATAATCGTTAATGATTTTAAGCATTTTTTCGCAGTCTGTATTATGTACAGTACACGCCTGCTCGAGCGTTTCGCTGACCGCCGACGGGCAGCCGATACAGTTCATCCCGTTTTGCGACAGCAGCTCGGATATACCCTCGTCGAGCGAGGTTATTTTTTTTATCGTCATATCCTTTGTAACGAGCGCTTCGTCGCTCTTGCCCTGCTCGTTTCGCGCCGCCCAAAAGCACGCTATAAGCGTAATACACACGATAATGACCGCAAGAACAATATATTTAATCATTACTTACCTCAGCTTTAATACTTCTTCTTTTAATTCGTTTTATCTTGTTTTCGGAGTACCGTTCAAGATAGTTCATAACGCCCATAATTACTAATAAAAGTATAAACATAATCAGCGCGGCAGCCGCGATATCGCTCATGAAATGCGCGCCTCTTATAAGCCTTGAAATACCTACGCCAAGCGTATACGCAAAGCCGATTATAAAGGCGGGAATAAAGAGCTTATCGGCTTTTTTACCCTTTGTTACAAGCATCGGCAGCAGCATCGCAAAGCAAGCCGAAGCGGTGTGCCCCGACGGGAAAGAGGTGCTGTTACTGTAAACATTATATTCCTCACCGATTTTGTACCAGGGCGTGTATGCATAGTAAATAGCGTTTTGCGCCCACTCCTTTTGTAAAACGGTGTTGCCTATGGATGTCTGTCCGTTTTCGTTTACTATAGAGTATGAATACGCAATCATTTCCCTGAACCGAACGCGGTGAAAATGCGCTTTAATAACGGGTATAATGTCGGTGCTGTAAAACAGAATTAACCCTGCAATCGCCATAAATTCGAGCATTTTGAGCTTTTCTTTTTTTACCTTTGTAAAAAGATAAACGCAAAGCGCAACCAGCGCAATTCTCACTACGCTCCACACAACCACCGCAATAAATTTAGGTACGCCTTTGATTACAAGCAAATCCTGAATATTACAGCCTTTAAACTCGCCGAGAATGAAGTTTAAAAACAAATCACTGCCGCAAAACGCACCCCATATAAATGCAAGATAAACAGCAAAGTGTCCTATATATAGTATATAATTAAATATTTTTATATTTCTTAACCTATTTATAAACGGCAAAAATGACTGCGCTATATCAAACGCGTCGTTCGGCTTATGATATGCCGCAATCAGTACGCTGAAGCCGAGAAGTTGAGTTATGTACTGCGGAAAAGCGCCGAAGCGTTCCATAAAAATACCGAAGCCGTTTTCATAATTAAAAATCTTAATGTCAATCTGCAGGTCTTTAAATGTGCCAATTAGGAATAGAATTAGAAAAACAAGAACATACAGAAAATACATGATTGTTTTCTGCTTTTTTATATTAACAGTATTACTTTTCATTATATCACCGATTGCATTATATCATTTTTTGTTTTTTAAATCAATTGCACAATTATATAAAGTATGTTATAATTATTACATTATATTTTAGGAGAACCATTATGATTGCATACGAACAAGTTGAACAATATATGAAAGAGGTCGGACTTAAGTATATTAAGACGCCTAACGATTTTATTGCAGGGCTTGCCATTAAGACCGACAAGAAGTACGCTCAGGATATGGCATATGAGCTTAATTCGAGAGGCGAGGGCGCTCCCGTTGATAACGCTCAGTTCTACGAGCTTAAAAACAGGTCGCTCGACGGTTCTATATATGTATCGGCTGCTTTTGACGGCGGAGTGTTCAGACATATAGGTAATCTTGTTATTGACGACGCGGATGTTCTCGGCGACTCCGTTCTTGATATGTGCTGCGACTGCGGTATTGTAACCTGCTTTATGGCTAAGCAGTTTCCGGACAAAAGCTTTGTCGGTGTTGACATTAACGAAAAAGCTATCGAAAACGCTAAGGAGCTTGCCGGCAGATTCGGCTTAAATAATGTTGAGTTTATCTGCTGCGACGCGTATGAGCTTGATTTAGGCAGAACTTTTTCGTGCGTTACCTCTTTTCGTTCGCTACTTGATGTATGCGAAATGCAGACTCAGGGACTTAACTTCCTCGGTTACAGACCGGACAGGGAAGAGAATTACAAAAACGCATTTATGGATTTTGCAAAAATTATCACAAAGCACCTTGATGACAACGGTAGCGTAATAAGCGTTGAGCGTTACACCTCGGAATACGGATGGCTCGGTTGGATGATGGCGCTTAACGAATGCGGACTTATGCTTAATGGTGATAAGTGTAAAGAAATGATGGCTCAGGATATTTCAGGTACGAAGTCGTATTCTGTAACCTACGCGTCAAAGACTGAGGGAAGCGAAGCGCTTGAGGTATTTAACGCCGTAATGTCCCGCAAGTTTAAAAGCGGCACCGGTTATGACGGTGGTATGGCTGAGTTTGCACTTTACTATGACAGCGAGGGCGAAATAGAGTTTACCGATGTTATTAAAGGTAAGCGCACAATCCATCAGTACGCCTTTGCAACTTCAAAGAACGGCAAGCGTATGTATTTTGACTGCTCAAAGGACAGCCGTAAGATAAAATACTATAATGAAAAGAAAGAACAAAAGATGCTTGACGACTATGAAGGAAAGATAAAGCTCTACGACGCAGAAACATTTGAAATAGTTAAGTATAAAAAATAAATCGTCATATTATTGACATATGTCGCATATCGTGATATAAAGGTAGTAGAGAATCAATTTTAAATGTAAATTTTTTGTAAACAATTATTAACAAAAGCATATTTTGTGGTTAGAACGTCTTTTATTTGTATTTGTTGCACAAAAACAATATACATAAATTGTATATATCTAACGAAAAAAACAAAAAGACTTGTGAAAATAGCCAATAATTGCTATAATTTGATTGTAAACATAATATAATTATTATCTTTACTACTATTGTTGTGCAGGAGTGTTTATGGAATCTACGCCAATATTAGTCAAAATTCTCGTATCTGTTGTATACGGAATTGTGCTTGGGATTATTTCAATTCCCATTTCTAAAAAGCTGGCTTTATCAAGAACCGAAGACCCTGCAGCAGTTGCTCCGCTTAATAAGAGAAGCATACATATTTTATCGATAGTTCTTTCGGTTGCCGCTTCATTAGGCATTACATTCGGCGCCGATTCGGCAGATATTTTTGTTAGGAATTTATTATTGCTGATTCCTATTTTCGGTATTATTTTTGTTGACGCTTTAGTCAGAAAGATACCTAACCCGTTGCTTTTAACAATGCTTGTTATCGAGCTGGGTTATGTAATTTATCATTGTATATCCACAAAATCGATGGAGATTTTCCCGAGTATATTTGTCGGATTTTTCGTCGGAATGGTAGTGTGCTTAATCCCCAGCCTGCTAAAAATTCCGATGGGAGCCGGAGATATAAAATACAGTGGCGTTATCGGAATATGCGTGTATGCTACAGGCTATTTCCAGTCTATGGTTATTATGGCGCTTCTGGTTGCATTGTACTATGTGTACCTTAAAATCACGAAAAAAGGCGGCATGAAAACGCTTGTCCCAATGGGTCCGTTTTTATCAGTCGGCACAATAGTTACGATGTGCTTTTCCGTGTTTGATCATATATCAACCGGGATGTTATTTTAGAAAGATATAGATTTAAATGTATCTTTTAAATAAAATCTAAAAGAAGGAGGAACTGGCAAATGACATTTCTTAAAGACGAGAATGGACAGGGCATGGTAGAGTACGCTCTCATCCTTGGTCTCATCGCTATCGTTGCAATCGTTGTTCTTATTGCACTTGGTCCGAAGATTAAGAACCTCTTCAATAAGGCTAACACCGCAGTTGACGATGCTACATCGAACGGTTAATTAATAGCAATTATGATATTAGCGCTATATTTCTTTTCCATTGGCATTCAGGAGGTTAAAATGAGTTTTTTTATTGATGAAAACGGTCAGAGTATTGTAGAGTACGCTCTTGTACTTGGCTTAATCGCAATCGTTTCGCTCGTTGTCCTCTTAGCTTTTGGACCAAAAATCAGAAATGTATTTAACGGCGCTAATGATGCTGTTGACAAAGCCAAATGACGCAAGTCAAAATGAAAACGGGGGTAGGGAAACCTGCCCCTTTTTTCGCTAAAACTAACATAAGGTTGGTGATGGCGTGAAAAATCGCAAGAAAAATAAAAAAGAAAACGGCCAGGCGATGATTGAATTTGCTTTCGTATTGCCTATATTTCTTTTGCTGGTCATGGGTATTCTTGACTTCGGCTTTCTTTTTTATAATTATATTTCACTTGAAAACAGTGCGAGAAATGCGGCGCGTATCGCATGCGTAGAGTACACCGATATTTCTTATAACAAAACCGACAAGGTCGTGGTTAACAGAAATATGGACCTTTCGCATGTTTCGGAATACTCTGTAAGCGAACAGGAGATTTGCAATACAGTAAAGGATACGCTGCCTACGGGAGTCAGTGAAGACAGTGTAAGAATCAAAGTTGTCTATACTTACGACCACGATGCAATTCAGGATGGTACATTTAACGTAACTAACCGTTGGAATGGGGATGTCAAGGTTACGGTTACAGGAGATGCTACCGTTCTTACTCCTATTTTAGGCGCTACTGCGGACCATATGAAGAAAAAGCTCAGTGTTACTTCCACGTATAAGACTGAGAAGCAGTATATTACTACAACCACTTCACCGTACTAAAGCGCTTGTTTAATTACGGATATTAAAGATTCCATTTTTGGAGTCTTATAAATATATATTAAAAAATTTAAATCCTGAAATGGATTATTAAGGAAGGTAGAATTTATGAAAAAGGTTTATTTAATCGCAGTTGTTTTTGCACTGCTTGCTATGTTTGCAACGTTTATGTTTGCAAACCAGCTCGACAAAAAGTCCTCGATTAAGGACGCAAACATGGTTGACGTTATCGTTGCAACGGAGGATATCCCTTCAAACACTTTGATTACTGCAGAAATGTTTGAAGAGGACACTGCAAAGTTCAAAACAGTTTCCGTTGTTTCGGACACTGCAGACCCGCTTGCAATCAAAAATCAGGAGGACCTTATTGACAAGGTTACCGTTGACCCGATTTACACCGGCGAAACAATTAACGAAAACAGAGTTGTGGGCATGGACGACGACAGCGTAGGTCTTTCGTACAAGCTCAGCAAGGGCAAGGTTGCGTATTCCTTCAGCGCAGGCTCCGTTAACGGTGTTGACGGTTATATCAGCGTAGGCGATACGGTTGACGTTCTTGTTTATGAAAAAGACGACAGCGGCAAAACCGTTCCGAGAGTTGCTTACAAAGACCTTAAAATTTTAAGAGTTTCAAACGCATCGGCTGACGCAAGCGCCAGCGCAAGCGGTTCCGCAATTCGTGATTACGGCACATTAACTGTTGAAGTTACTGAAAAGCAGGCACTTCAGCTTTACACGATTGAAAACGATTATTCATTTAAGCTCGTGCTTAAACCTCGTAAATAAAATATCACGAATTGGAGAGTAAGTTTATGGAAAAGATTAATATTGTTGTATGTTCAAATGATACAGAATACAAGGTTGCCCTTAAAAACAAACTTGTTGACGAAAACTTTGCGATTATCGGTTATTCCGATATTGAGCCTAATGCCAAGGTCAGAATTCAGGGATTTGTTCCTGATATTGTTGCCTTCCTCGTAGACAGCTACGACATAAATACGCAGTTTGCGGATTTCATTGAGGATATGAACCTTGCCTCTTTCGGCGCAATCCCTGTAATTCTTACGGATAAGGTTACTGTTGATATTGTTAACCTTGCTGCTCAGGCAGGCGTTAAGCAGGTTCTCGACCTTGAAATTGATGGTAAAGAATTCTGCGAAAATATGGAGCGCCTTGTTGCTAAGGAAAGACGCTTCCACGCAGACACAAATATGGAGAAGAAAACCCGTTCTACAGTTTACGGTCTTTTTAGTGGTAAGGGCGGCGTAGGCAAGACTACAATCGCTGCAAATGTTGCCGTTGAGCTCGCATCTAGAGGTAAGAAGACACTTCTTATTGACCTTGATTTGCAGTTCGGCGACGCTGATATGGCACTCGACCTTAATCCTACCGAAACAATTGTTGATGTTTCGAGAGACGGCAGAGGCGTGTCTATCGACAACCTTACAGCTTGCTGTACTTCTCATCCTTCGGGACTTTCACTTCTTGCATCACCTCCGTCACCTGAGCTTGCAGAATATGTTACAAGTGCAGCGGTTAAATCTATCATAGATATTGCAAGAAACTATTTTGAATACATACTTATCGACTGCGGTTGCTCGCTTACAGACCCTGTAATTACCGCAATCGAAAGCTCAGACGTTATCTTTATGGTTAACGATGTTAACATTCTTTCGCTTAAAAGAGCTAAGGTTTGCCTTAACGTTATTCAGCAACTTAACCAGAAGGATAAGGCTAAGCTTATAATTAACAAAAATGTCAAGAAAAACACCGTTACAATCGAAGATTTTGAAAATCTTCTTGGTATTCCCGCTTATGCGGTTGTTTCAAGCGACTTCAAAACCGTTAACTCATCGCTTAATAACGGTCAGCCGATAACAACCTATAAGCCGCGTTCTCCGATTGCCAAGGATATTATATCTCTTGTAGATACAATGGTACTCGAAAGAGAAGGCAAGCTCGAAAAGAAAACAAATAAGAAAGCAAAGAGGAATAGCTAATGGGACTTCTTGACAGATACGGCTCCTTAGAAGAAGCCAACGCACCGGATGCATCAGAACAGGAAGAAAGAAGCGCCCCTAAGGCCTCTAAACTTGTATCCGAAGATCCGTTTGCGGAAACTAAAACACAAATTCATAATGCGATTGTTGAAAAACAGATTACCAGTGATGTCGCAGTAACCGAGGACGGAATGCGTGCTCTTATCCAGGAGTATGTAGAAAAGCCCGAGTACGGTATCCCGAGAATTGACAGAGCGGCTGTTTCAGAAGAGCTTTATGATGACATTATGGGTTACGGTCCCATTCAGCCTCTTGTTAACGACGATTCCTTCAGCGAAATCATGGTTAACGGTCCTTACCAGGTATATGCCGAGAGCAAGGGTAAAATCCAGCTTACCGACATTCAGTTTAAGGACACCGACCACCTTATGCAGATTATTGACAGAATCGTTACAAAGGTTGGTCGTCATGTTGACGAGGCAAGCCCGATGGTTGACGCAAGACTTCCCGACGGCTCGCGTGTAAATGTTATCATTCCTCCCGTGTCGCTTGTAGGACCTGTTCTTACAATCCGTAAATTCTCAAAAAAGCTAATCACAGCTCAAACGCTTATCGCTTTAGGCTCGGCTAACCACAAAATGCTTGCATTTTTAGAAGCTGCGGTTAAGGGTAAGCTCAACATAATCGTATCCGGAGGTACAGGCTCCGGTAAAACAACACTGTTAAATATTCTTTCGGGTTATATTCCGGACGACGAAAGAATTGTCACAATCGAGGACTCTGCCGAAGTTCAGCTTAAGCAGGAGCATGTAATCACTCTTGAGAGCAGACCTGCTAACATGGAGGGTAAAGGTAGAATCAGCATCAGAGACTTAGTTGTAAACGCACTTCGTATGCGTCCTGACCGTATTATTGTCGGTGAGGTACGTTCCGACGAAACGCTTGACATGCTTCAGGCTATGAACACCGGTCATGACGGCTCGCTTACAACTATCCATGCTAACTCACCGCGTGACTCGGTTTCGCGTATTGAAACAATGGTTATGATGTCCGGCTCTGAGCTTCCGTCAAAAGCTATCAGGGACCAGGTTGCCTCTGCAATTAACATCATCGTTCAGCAGGCACGTCTTAGGGACGGCTCAAGAAAGATTGTATCTATTTCTGAGATTGTCGGTATGGAGGGCGATGTTATCCGTATGCAGGAAATATTCTCCTATGAAACATCCGGTGAAATGGACACCGACGGTAAATTTAAGGGTGAATTCAAAGCAACAGGTATCGTGCCAAAATGCATTGACAAAATAAGAGAGAACGGAGTGGTGGTTAATAATGACTGGTTCAACTCTTAGTGTTATACTCATTTCTCTGACCTTTGCGCTGCTGACCTTTGCACTTGCGTTTATTATTGCTTCTGCTGTTTCTGCTGATAAAATTGCAGCGGAAAAGCGACTTGAGGAGCTTAATAAAAACGAGGGTGACGGCGGCGAGATTGCGCTTGTAAAAAACGAAAGCAAAACCACAAGAAACAGACGAGCAAAAAAAAGGCAGAACAGCCGATTTGATGAAAAAGTCGGTAACGCAATTTATAAACAGCTTCAGAGCGCAGATATTAAGATGCGTCCCGAGGAATTCCTTATCGTATGGATTTTAATTGCGTTTATCCCTGCTGCTATCGTTACGCTGTTTGTAGGCAATATCATCGTAGCTCTTATTCTTGTGATTGTCGGTGGAATCGTTCCGATAGTTTATGTAAAGAGTAAGCAAAAATCGAGAGTTAAAAAGTTTGAGGAGCAGCTTTGCGACGCACTTATGATTTGCTGCAGCTGTTTGCGCTCGGGTCTTAGCTTTAACCAGGCGATGGAAACTATTGCCAAGGATATGGACGCACCGATTTCGGTCGAGTTTTCAACGGTTGTTAAAGAGGTTAATATGGGTTACTCGATGGACGAGGCGCTCGAAAACCTCAGCGAAAGAATTAAAAGCCGCTATGTTGAACTTATGGTTTCAGCTGTACTTATTCAAAGACAGACCGGTGGTAACCTCTCGCACATTCTTGAAAATATTTCTGACACAATCCGTGGCAGAATGAAGCTTAAGAGAGAGTTAAAAACATCTGTGTCGTCAGGTAAGATGTCAGGTATCATCGTTGGCGCGATGCCGGTTATAATTCTCGGATTGTTCACACTTATTAATTTCGATTTCGTAAAGGTTCTTTATTTGGAGCCGCGTGGTAATATTCTGCTTGCAATTGCCGCAGGTCTTGAGGCTATGGCGTTTATAGCGGTTAAAAAGATTACCACCGTTAAAATGTAAGGAGGGCGCTTATGATACAATTTATTGTTATTGCTTACGCTCTGTTTGCATTTGCGCTTGTTTTGGTACTGCTTACCAGAAAGGGCGAGGAGGATGATAATAACTTCCGCCGTAAGCAGGCTTTAGGTAAAGAAACCGTCAAAGCGGATTATAAAAATGTTAACACTTCTTTCTATGACCGTGTTATTAAGCCTATGCTTGATAAGCTTAATAATACAGAAAGATACGGCGAAAATGCTACTAAGTCAGAGAGAGCTAAGAAAAACAGAGAGCTCCTCGCTGCAAAGCTCAGAAAAGCGGGTATGCATATTTCTCCGTCTAACTACAATTTCTTTAAGGGTGCTTTTACAGCGGTTGTAATTGTAATTTCAATCGGTATCGGTCTTGTGTTGTTTATTTATAACCTGACCACTCCGGCTGTTATCTTAGCAATCGCGGGCGTACTTCTCGGAATTGTGGGACCCGATATGTATCTTACAGTAAGGGTTAAAAAGCATCAGGAAGCTATTAAGATGCAGCTTGCCGACACTATTGACCTTATGAGCGTATGTATGGAAGCAGGTCTTAGCTTCGACGCTTCGCTCGTTAAGATTGCCGAGAGAATGGAAGGCCCTCTTATCGATGAGCTTATGACAGTATTCAGACAGATACAGCTCGGTAAAAAGAGAAACGAAGCACTTAAGGGTATTGCGGATGCTTCGGATGTTAAGGAGCTTAAAACCTTTGTATCCGCGGTAATTCAGGCAAATCAGCTTGGTATTCCTATTACAAATGTACTTGATGCTCAGGCTGAGCAGCTGAGAATGGATAAGAGCGAGGAAATCAAAGAGGTTGCCTCTAAGGTACCTACAAAGATGACTATTCCTACGGTTATATTCATTCTTCCCACAATTATTCTTGTAATCCTCGGACCCGTAATATTCTCAGTAATTGACAGTATGGGTGGAATGCTTGGATAATGAAGATTTTAGAATTAAGAAAAAACGGTGAACTGTTAATAGAAGAAATTGAGGACGCCTCCACTTTTTTCAGAAGATTTATGGGTCTTATGTACAGAAAGGGGATGGCTGAAAATCACGGACTTCTTTTAACCCCGTGTAACGAAATTCATACATTCGGTATGAGATTTGATATTGATACGATTGCTCTTTCAAAAGATAACAAGGTTTTGTTTATTGACAGAGCAGTGCCGCCGCACAAGGTAAGAAAAAAAGTTGACGGCGCGTATAAAGTGCTGGAGCTTAACGCCGGTGCGGCACAAAGGCTTGGAATTTGCGAGGGTGATGTACTCGAATTTCCACAGCAAAAATCTATTACAAAGTAGGAGTAAACTATGGCTGATGATGTAATTAACAGAGAGAGTCTATTAGGAGACGCAGCTAATGCCTATTCTTTTGATAAGGTTTTGCGCGGCTATGACCCTAAGCAGGTTGATGAGGTTATAGCTAATCTTCAAAAGACAAACAAAAGTGCAACGGAGATATTTGATTCCCGTTTCAGCGATTTAAAAAATCAAAACGATATGCTCAATTATGAGCTCGAACAAACACAGCAGGAAGCTGACCGTATGAAAAAGCTTTTTGAGCAATGCAAGGAGGAGAGGGATGCTCTTTCCGCTAAGCTTGCCAAGGCTGACCGTAAGGTTGTTGTAGCTGCTGATAATACCGAAGAGGTTAAGGAACTTGAGGAGAAGCTTTATAAGGCACAGACCAAGAACAGACTCCTCCAGGAAGAGAACAGAAAGCTTGAAGAACAAAACAGAGACCTTCAGCGCGATGTTGCTCACCTTACCAAAAAGGTTGACAAAAACAGAAATAAGATTAACGACCTCTCCGAAAAGGTTGAGGCAGGTATGACAGGCGACGAAGAAAAGAAATATTCCGAAATCGCTAAGATTTACGAAAGTGCAATTGATAAGGCAGAGGATTTGATTTACAGACTTCAGACCGAATTTTCACTTGCTCATTCAAAAGCAGAGGATATTAATAAGTAACTATTTATTAATATATATTATTAGTATATACATTATTATTGCAAGGGGGCGTACGCCTTGAAAAAGTTATTTAAAAAGAAAAGGGAGAATGGTGCAATAGCAGTTATGACGGCGCTTATGCTGACCGTCCTTCTTGGCTTTACTGCGTTAAGTATTGACATCGGATTGCACTATTATTTGGGGGCTAGGCTTCAGAATGCGGTTGACTCGGCAGCTGTTGCTATCGGTCAAAAGCTCGAATCTGACCAGAGCGAGCTTGACAAAACCGCATACGATTATCTTGCAAAGAATGGATATGATAACAAAAACGGCGAATATAAAGACAGAGTTTCAGCTGACATCGAGTTTATCGGTGTTCAGAATCTTGAGGTTTCGGGCTCTGTTGACGAAGCGGACGATTATATTACAAAGGGCTACTTCAGATTAATCGTTGATGTAGACGACTCGACTTTGTTTGCCAATGTGCTCGGTATTAAGCAGCTCCACTTAAGAAAGGTTGCTTATGTAATGGTAGAGCCTGAATACGAGGCTATGCCCGAAGCACTTAAATTCAGTATTTTCGCGGGCGCAAGCAAGGGAGATGTTTATTCTGTTGACGAAAACGGTAACGCTACCGCATATGTAGACGCAGACCATCCCGCTATTGACCTTCAGGGCAGTACGGGCGCAGGCTCGGGCGACACTGCATTTTCTTCTGTTGTTGCAGTTGCCGAGCAGGCAATTAACGGCGTTAACGATTTTATCCAGGATATTAAGGGCTTTTTCGGACTCGAAACCGATTATAACAGCCTTGTTAATATCAATGTGTCCGAAATGATGATGAACAACGATGTTCATTCTAACTCTAATGTAATGATTGGCGTTCAGGCGTTTAATGCAAGCCGTCTTAAAGATACCGACTATGACGGTGACTCGCCTGCAGCAGATGACCAGTCAAATGCTTCTAATGTAAATCAGGAATATACCGGTCTTACCGACGCTACCGACTACGGACAGGTACGCGTAAGCGCGGTAAACGATATTAAATTCGGTTATTCTAACTATGCAAAGGAACGCCAGACTAACTTTATAAACAAAGCTTTAATTAACTATCTTAAGAATCATCCCGAGCTTACACGTGTGTATGTTCAGAATCAGCAGGATGTGCAGGCTGTTCAGCATGTTGTTAACATCCTTAACGAGATGAATCTTAATAACCTGAACTCCGGTAATATCGCAACGGAGTATCAGGAAGCTGCAAATCAGTACTTCAGAACTAATTCAGCGGTTTCAACCGATATGCAGAATAAGGTAAAGGGTCAAAAGAATTATCTTTCTATCGACACTGCAAATAACACAATTACCTTAACCTCTCAGGAGGCTATCGTCTACAGAGTAAGCCAGGAGGAAGCTGCAAACTATCTCACCGCTTATCAGGCATCTGCTACCGACGGCGGCGATGTTGTTGCGGCTAATAAGACCAGGTTTGAAGCACTCCTTCAGGAGCTCGCCGATTGCAGCGGCTACGATGTAGGCTACGAAAACGGTAATTTAGTATACGCAGGTACTGCCGATAAGGCTGACGGCGAGGGTATTAATACTACTATTACCCTTAATCGCTGGCATAAGGACGATTACGGCTATGACGATAAAACCAGAGACCCGATTTATTCGTATAAACTGGTAGTAGGCGGTTCTAAGGTTAACAGAAATGTTGCAAAAGCGCTTGCTACAAGCGGTGGCGCAAGCGGAGGCTATAACACTGCTAAGACAAATGTCGGCGCTAAATACGCTACCGTAAGAACATTTAAGGAAAAGAGCCAGTATATTGATATGCCTAACCTTAAACCGTTCTTCACCCGTCAGATTAACCAGTCTATCAGAGACGCTACCAAAAAGCGCGGTCAGTTTACCGACGGCGTTACAACCGGTGCGCGTACTGTTAAAGAGGCTGTTAAAATCGCATCTGACGAGCTTAAGACGGTTAAGGACAGCATTCGCTATACCGACGATACTTTTGCTGATAAATCATTATACGACTCTACTTACGCAAGAAGAATTCTATTCCAGAGTTATAAAGCGGGCGAAAACACCTCCCTTACAAAGCTCACTTCTACTAAGGTTACTAAGGGCGGCGCGGAGATGTCCACAACCTCCTTCAGAGGTTATGACCTTTATGATTCTAACGGAAAGTTAAAGAACGGTAATACATTCGTTCAGGAATTTAAGAATATTATAGATACCGAAAAGCGCTACGGTGTGCTTGCGGTTAACGACTATGAAGCAACTGTTGACTCCGACAGAACTGCGGTAGAAGACAAAAAGACTGAAATTCAGGAACTCTACGGCGACGAAAATAAGAACAATTTAGGTAATAAGTCTTATCAGAAAGTCGGCGAGGAAGTTCGCACCCAGATTAACAGTATTCCTAAGCCTAACATTAATATGGAAGGCGAGAGTGAGGACCCCGGCAGTTCAACCGACCCGGTTGATATTGTTGTAACTAAGCCTACAATCCCTGATTTAAATCAGATTTTCCTTGCAGGTCCGTCCTCAAGCGTTAACGGTACATCGCTTAATCCCGCAGCTTCGGGCTCTCCGAGAGTTACATTTAATACAGAAATTGCTGCTAATGTAACCGTTAAAAACGAATCAAAGGCTAATATCGTTGACAGCGATATTTCTATCCCGTCGTTGGCATCGGGTGTTGATGCGTCCGTACCAAATTACGGCGAGCTGTTTAACAGCAAGCTTTCAAATAACCAAATGATGACGAATACTGTTAAAAACTATGTAACAGGTAAGTCAACATTTAATGCAATTGACCTTATTAACACAATCGGCGGTCAGTGGAGCTGGAACGGCTGGAACGGCAACACAAATCAGCCTTATGGTGCTAATGTAGGCGACCAGCTTGTAAGATGTAACGACCAGGGTACAAGATATAATAACGACAGTAACGGTGCTTACCACAGAGTACTTGTTTCAGGCGAAAATAATGTTGCAACCGGTTGGAACTGGATTGGTGGTGTAAATGAAAGAAAGTCCTATGTGTCAGGCGACGAACACTATAAACGTATGAATTATAATGGCGGCAGAGGTTTCTTCGTTTCAAAAGACACATATTTCTGGGCTAATGAATATATGACTACCAACGACAATAAGAGCCTTATTGTACGCGGTACTAATTTGATTGGCGGCGTTTGGACTCCTGACACAGGTCAGAACCTTGACGTTAAGGGTACAGGTGACATCAACTTAAGAAGTGAAAGCGGCGCTTCACTTATCGTTAACGGTAATACGTGGGTCGGCGACAGGGTTGCTGTCGGCAGCACAAGCGATAATAAGACGGGTAACCTTATGTTTGTTAAGGGTAACCTCATTATTCACGGTGGCGGCGACGAGCACGACCTTTGGGTTGCTAAAAACAATGTGCTTATTGTTGACGGTGACTTAACACTTGAAAGCACAAATAACGCTGCTCAGATTCATAATGATGGCACAATCATTGTAACAGGTACAATTACCTGTAAAAAGCAGATTTATAACGGCGATTCTTGTGCAGCTACAATGTATGCAGGTAATATCTCTGCAAGCGGACAGACAATTAATAACTATCCCGGCAGTGTACTTAAGGTCGGTAATAACCTTACCTGCGGTACAATTAATAACCAATCCAACTCAAACAATGCTAATGCTGCAAGAGCATATATGCATGTTGGCGGTACGGTAAGTTGTTCAACATTTAATAACTATCAGCCATCTACTTTCCTTGGTGACGGAAATATTTCAGCTTCTACAATTAATAACAAAGCCAACTGTATATTTAAGACAAACGGTAGCATCGGTAGCAATTCATCCGTTATAGGTACGATTGAAAACGATAGCGGCGCTACAATGTCTGCAGGTGACAGCTTTAATGTTGGAAGCCTTACAAATAGTAACAATGCGGTAATTTACGCAAATACATTCAAAAATACAGTCAGCATAGTTAATAGTAACATCATCAGATGCACCGGAAATATGAGCCTTGCAGGCGACGTTTCGTCAAACGGTACAAACTCTGCAATCGAAACAAGGGGTGCTATTACAGGCAGCGCTAATCTTGATGTCAAAAAACTTATTGCAAAGAGCAGTATTACCGCAAATTCGCTTACTTCTCTCGGAGATGTTAAGACAAACGGTAATATCACCCTTTCAGGCGCTTTCACTATCGAAGACAGCTCAACAGTTATCTCAAACGGAAGCATCGAAGCGGGCAGCATTACTAATAAGCGTTCTGTTTATGCCAAGGGCTCGCTTTCAGCAACCTCAAGTGGTATTAATAATAACGAAGCTGGTAGCACGCTTAAAATCGGCGGCAACATCAGCGCAAATACATTCCTTTATAATAAAAACGAGACTGCAACTATTAACTGCGTCGGCAATATGACCGTTGGTTATGCAGAGAACTGGGGTACTATCCTTATCGGTACACTCAATTCCTCCGGCAACACTAACTACGGCGCATTTACCATGAACAGCAAAAACAGCAGTAACAGCAACAGGTCGCTTGATAACCGTGGAATTATGTATGTTACCGGTACAGTGACCGCTAAGGATGCGTTGTATAATAAAGCAGCTACGCTTTATGTTTACGGTGACGTTAACGCTGTTACCGAGTCGGGTAACGACGCACTTGACGTTGAGGAAACCTGTACAATTTATGTCCGCGGTTGTCTTTCAACTTCAAATTCAGGCAGAAAGTGTTGTATCTGGACACACGGAAACGGTACATCGGTTATTAGTATTCTCGGCGACGGACACAGCAGCTCACAGGATGCGTTTAAAAACAATTTCAACAAGTTATGTAACCAGCAAAGCGGTTGTCAGCTGTTTGTAGGTACGGGTATGACCTGTTCTGCAAGCGGTAACGACGCGTTTGAAAACGGTGGTAGGGCATATGTATTTGGTCCTATTTCCTGCCCGAGCACAACGAGAATAAAGATGTACGGCAACTATAACTTCGGCACCGATTCAGCCTTTAAGGTTGACGGTACGCCGACAAATTACAGCGGACTTACATACTGCCTGACATCATTTACGGCTGCAAATGCGGATATTATTATCGAGCAAAATCATTTGCTTTATATCGACGCAGACCCCGAGGTCGAGGCGTATAACCTCACCGGAAGGTCACTTTCGATGTACAACAATTCAATAATCTGCGCTCAGTCAAAGGCTAAGTTTACCGAAACGGTTAACCTTTACAACAATGCGATATTCAACTGTCACCTCGCACTTGAATCAAGGTCTACGCCTATTTGCGAGGATGAGTCATTGGCTATTGCACCGTACGAGGTTGTAATATCGGGTGCTTCTAACCTTTCAAACCTCAGACAGGTAACCTTTACAGGCGACCAGAGTGCGACATCACTTACGTTTACGAATATTGCGGTATTCATTGACGGTAATCTTAATGTAAGCGGCGCGGTTACACTTAAGCATGCAACGTTAATCGTAACCAAGAAGATGACCTGTAACTCGCTTACCCTTACTAATGTTCCCGGTAAGTACAATAACGACGGCTCACAGCTTCGCGTTATGAACGAGGACAGCGCACAAACGGCACTTCAGGTTTCGGGCGCAGTTTCGATGAAGAACTCACAGTGTCTTATCGACAAGAACCCGATGAGCTGCACAAACCTTACCGTTGACCTTTCAACGCTGTTTGTAACGGACGGTATCAGCTCCGCAAGCAATGTAACTCTTACGGATAACGCTATCGTTGTAAGCCGCGACAATAATTCGGCAACGCATAACGACGATATGATTTTCTCGGGCGATGTTAATGCAAGCGGCACTTCACAGCTTTTGTGTAACGGTAATCTTACCTGTAACACAATTACCGCAAACGGCGGTTCGGATGTCGCGGGCTACGAGAGAGTTCATATAACCGAAACCTATCTGCTTACCAATCCTAAGGTTACAATCTCTACCGACCTTACAACGCATTTAGACGGCGATAATTCGCTCGTTTACTGCGGTGAGAACACAAGCGAGGACGACTATTTTGACCTCGACTCCGCAGGCTCAATTTACCTGCCGCCTACTGACAATAAGTACGGCGAAAAGGACGCTACCCACCTTGGCAGATATGCGTATATTATGGTACGCGACACCGGTCTTGTTGTTGTAGACAGCGACATTCAGGTTAGGTCGATTCAGGTCGGCGAAAACGATAACTCTAATGCTACACTGTATGTAAAGGGTACAATATTCCTTTATAACTGTACTTATACAAACTACGGTAAGCTCTATGCCATAGGCGGTACGGATGTTACCAGAATTCTTAACACTCAGGTTAAGTTTAACTTCTGGGGCGGTACTTCAAACTATTCCGAAACATATGTCGGCAAGATTTACCAAAGCTCGCTTGCAGGCGACCTTATCGGTAAGACGCACAACGCGGTTGACCTTACCTATAGTACTTTCTACGAGGCTTGGGGTCATGTATATATTGATACTAACCTTGTTGTTAATAACTACACTTCCGACAATGATAAGAAGGTTGGTAAGAGATATACCTATATGTACCTGCCGCAGGGTACTACCTATGTAAGCGGTAATGTTACAATGCCTGACTCAAACGGTGTTAAGGTACTTCAAAACGGCGGACTTTGCGTTAAGGGTAATCTTACTATGGGCTCGGCTATTGAAAACCGCGGTAAAATCCATATCTTCGGCGACTTTATACTTAACCAAAATTCTTATCCGTCCTCCGACGGTGACCAGAACAGCTGGACAATTCTTAATGAAGAGGGCGCAAGCTTCCTTGTTTGGAACGGCGGCACAAAGAACGGCGAGTTAAGATTAAGAGGTAACCTGCGTTCGTACGGTAACTTCTATATTAATAAGGACCTCAGCGTTCAGGGTTGGGGACAGGTCGGCGATGTTAACAATATCGAATGTACTATTGTTAACGGCGAATATGCTAATACGCATATTGCAGGTTATTGCCGCCTTAACTCAAACTGCTTCTACAATATGCCGGGCGGTGTATTCAGCTGCGGCGGCAAGTTCACCTTCGGCTCATGTATGTTTAACCACGGTACCACCTATATCGGCGGTGACTGCACAAACGATGAGTCCGACGCTGAAACCTGCAACAGTAAAACATACAGAATAGGCTCAAGCCGTGATAACATCAGATGCGTTTCGCTTATGAACGGTATCAGAAAGAACAGGTCTGAAAACGAAGCAGAGTGGAACACTGTAAAAGATGCAACGCTGTATGTAGGCGGCACGCTTAAGCTTGGTACGTCTGAGTCTGCAGGTAATGCGGGTTCTGTATATAACGCAGGTACAATTTACACAGGCAACGACTTTAAGATATTCACAAACAAAGATAACGATTACTACAAAGTTGCAGGTTATTTCCATAATAATTCAACCACATTTGTCGGCGGCGACTTCTTCGGCGGCGGTGGTGTTGCAACCGGTAAAAACAGTATTTTTGCAACCGGCGGCGACTTCCGTTCTAAGAGAGCGCTTAAGCTTAACGAGTGGTTTGCTATTAACGACTGGGGCTGCGTAACCTTCTGCGAGGACCACGAATATGCAGGCTCGGGTCTTAGAAGCTATAAGGGTAGTAACTATTCTTACGATACCAACGAGCTTGGCTTTGATGACGAAAGCAAGGTATTCAGGTCTGCTTACCTATACGTCGGCGGTAGCCTGTATGCTAACCCAACAGGTAAAAAGCTTAAGTACGGTACGGATAATATTCCATGGGACGGCTCAAGAGATACAGATATTCAGTCAAATACCAATATCTATGTAGAGGGCAACTTCTACTGCCCGACTAAGTTGTACTTAAAGCAAAACGTCGCTATGATTGTTAAGGGTAACGACTCTATCTTTGAGGGCAGCGGCTCTTCTAAGAGAATCAAGTGGCAAATCCGTGCTAAAAACGAAAACGATTCTGACAGAGATGACGTAAACGCATACGGTCCTGACGTTTCAACCCAGCAGAGAAACTGGCTTAGCAACAGAATTGACGACAGCGATACCGAAGATAAAAATAACTTTACACTTTTGGTATATCAGGCGCTTGATATTAATATCTGCTCTAAGATGGTTGTCGGCGGCAATATGTACGCCCGCGACACTGCTAAAATCCGTGATATGACTAAGACATATATCTACGGTAACTTTGAGGCTGACGATTACCTTGAGGTTGGTAAGTCGCTTACCGAGGGTAATAAGGACGCTACCCAGGCACTCGAGAGTGCATATAGGGAAGAGGGCGAAACCCTTGCTAAGTATCAGTTCTCTAACGCCGGATATATGTATGTTAAGAAGAATCTTACCTCCAGCAAATACACCAAGATTTACGCTTCTACGAGCGTAAGAGTCGGCGGTGATATGAAGGCAAGTAACCTTGTTAACGGATATATCACGCTTCGCCACGACGCTAACCTGTTTGTCGGCGGCGAAATGAAGGCGATGACCTCAATAGATGTCGGTGCTTATTCAGAAGTTTATGTTCACGATAATATGACCGCAACGCTTTCTACTATGAAGCTGCGTGACCAGACTACGGTTTATGTAGGCGGTAACCTTCAGGCTACAAGCTATATCGAGCTTGGTAAGTATGACGAGAACTTCTATCGCGGCATCAAGAAAGCTAAGATGGCTGATTATCTTAACGAAATCGGCGACGCTATGAACCGTCCTATCGACGATAACGGCTCTACCACCGACGGTAGTGAGTTTAACTACAATAACGGTGACGATAACGAGCGTGAGGATGGCGGCGAAAGCGGCAACGCAGGCAACGATAACCAAAACGAAGGCTCTGACTACGACGAGGGTACTGACGACCTTATGGTCAACGAGGAAAGCGAGCTCGGCAAGGACGAAACCGACAGGGCTGTAGGCGCTGAGTTCTACATCGGCGGTAACATCGTAACGCTTACAAGCTATATCCGTGAGTACGCTTATTCGAGAGTTGTCAGCGGCGGTTATGTAGTATCGCTTGAGCATATCACGCTAAGACATAATTCGGATATGTGGGTGCTTCCCGAAGTATTCGGACATCCGACCTTCCATACAACTGAGTATCAGCACGAGGAAGGCTGGGATGCAACACTCTGGAGCAGATTTGTTGATACTATGCAGTCGGCGATGCACTCTGTAAGCCAGGCTGTAACACCTAAGACAGGTAGTATCTACTCCTTAGGTCAGCTCACTATGAATAAGAATACATCAATCTTCGGTACCTATGACACGATGATATTCGGTCAGACGGTTATGAGAAAAGGCTCGCTCGTATTTATGGGTCACGACTTCGACTGCTGGGCACCTATGTACACCCTTCAGTTCGATACAAGCTCTTTGAGCAACTTCTGGGAGTCGATTAAGGGTAACCTCGGCCTCAGCAGCACTAAGAGCTATAAGGGCTTCGACTCATACGACGAAACCCAGAGCAGGACTAATCCGAAGCCGATAGTAATCTATGCAAATAACGAGATTAATATCGCTACTACAGCAAGAATACGTACAACATACTTCGTTGCTAACAGAGGCGATGTAAACTTCAGAAATCTGAACTTTGCATCCGACACCTCCGAAACTAATATGACCGATGCTAAGGTACTTCCAAACGCATTCGCATCATATCAGGGTGATATTAATTACTACGCACTAAAGGGTTACTTAGGCGCACTGTTCTACGCACCTGCGGGACACTGTGACCTTGACGGCTTTGCTTACAACTACTACGGTAGCGTTGTAGGTCATACGGTATCAATCAATACCTTCTATATCAATGTACACCGCTTCGAAAACTGGAGCAAGATGGACCTTCATATCGCTTGTGCTAAAAAGGTTTACCTTGTATCCGAACGCGAGTACGAGAGCCATAGGGGCGAAAAGATTGACGACATCTATATGTACGGTTATGATACCAATCCCGACCCGAACATTAACGAATGGGCACAGCCATTCTTCCCGGGTCTGACTGACACCGGCACCTCCTCTCAGGGTGAGGGTGACGACGAAGGTAGCGAATCACCGTAAATATAAAACAACTAAGGCAACCGAGAAATCGGTTGCCTTTTGTATATAGTAAAAAAACAAGGACAGGTTTTAACCTGCCCTTGTCTTATAATATGGGAGTCAAAGAATGACATTTCTACTCTTTAATAAGCGCCTTGTACATCTTAATGTATTCGTTAGCGCTCTTGCCCCACGACATATCGCACTCGAGCGCACGCTTAACAAGAACTTTCCAGTTAGCCTTGTCAGCATATGCCTCAACGCCTCTGTAAATAGCGCCGAGCATATCGTAAGCGTCGTATGTCTGGAATGTAAAGCCGTTGCCCTCGCCGTCACCGCAATCGGTGATTGAGTCCTTAAGACCGCCTGTCTCGCGAACAATCGGAAGTGTTCCGTAGCGAAGCGATACCATCTGCGAAAGACCGCAGGGCTCGCTCTTACTTGGCATTAAGAATAAGTCTGAGCCCGCGTAAATCCTGCGTGCAAGCTCGGGAACGAAGCCGATGCAAATGCCAACCTTGTCCGGATACTTGTCGTGAAGCTCTCTGAAAAAGCTCTCATACTGCCACTCGCCTGAACCGAGTACAACATACTGAACATCTCTTTCCCAAAGGCTCTTTTCGAGTACCTCTTTCATAAGGTCAAAGCCCTTGTGACCTGCAAGACGGCTAACGATACCGATAAGCGGAACATCAGCCCTTACAGCCATACCCATTTCCTCTTGCAGAGCCTTTTTGTTTTCGGCCTTTGCTTTTTCGAAGTTCTTAGCGCTGTAGTTAGCGGCAATATTCTTGTCGGTTTCGGGGTTGTAGTTTTCGGTGTCGATACCGTTTAATATACCGCAAAGCTTCCAGCTTCTCTGGTTGAGTATCGGGTCGAGTCCGTGGCTGAACCACGGGTCAAGGATTTCTTTAGCATAGGTAGGGGATACGGTTGTAACCTTATTAGCACACTCGATACCTGCCTTCATAAAGTTAACAAGTCCGTCGTAAAGAATAAGGTTATTGTGCTCGGGTGCAATCCCGAGTACATCGTTTAACAGCTCGTCGCCGTATTTGCCCTGATACTGAATATTGTGGATTGTGAAAACGGTTTTAATGTTTTCGTATCCCATCTGATTAGCATAGTAGCAGCTGTAGTAAAGCGGCGTAAGCGCGCTCTGCCAGTCGTTACAGTGAATAATGTCAGGCTTCCAGCCGAGGTGAGGAATTATCTCGAGCACAGCCCTTGCGAAAAATGCAAATCTCTCTGCGTCGTCGTAGTGGCCGTAAATTCCGTCACGCTTAAAATAGTATTGATTGTCAAGGAAGTAATAGATTACTCCGTTATGCTTTGCCTCGAAAATACCGCAGTACTGCCTTCTCCACGATACAGGTACTGATATCGAAGTAATAAACTTCATCTTGTCCTTGTATTCCTGCTTTATCGAATCATAAAGCGGCATTACAACGCGGCAGCCGATAAGACGCTTTCTGAGTGCTATAGGTAGTGAACCCGCTACATCGCCGAGTCCGCCCGATGCCATGAACGGCAGCGCCTCAGAGGCTACATATAATACTTTCATATTAATCTCCTTTTAGTTAGGCAGAGTAAGACGAATTCGAAACCGGTTTTAAATGGCAGATTTGTCTTATCTCTGCGTTTTTGCTCTGCCTAAATGCGTGTGTCCTTGCTAAGGCTGACAGGGAAGTTTGCAGCTCCCGAAAGCTCAACGCCGGATTTAATATTTACATTCTTATCGGCGATAATATAGCTTGCCTTAGTGTTCTCGCCTATAACGGTATCCTGCATAAGAATCGAGTTCTTAACTACTGCGCCTTCCTCAATCTTAACGCCCTTGAACAGGATGCAGTTTTCTACAGTACCCTTAATCTCGCAGCCGTCAGCAACAAGCGAGTTCTTAATCTTTGATTCAGGTCCGTAAAGAGCGGGCATATCGTCGCGCTCTTTAGTATAAATCGGTCTGTTGTCAGCAAAGAGCTTATTCTTTGTATCCTTGTTAAGAAGGCTCATAGAAATATCATAATAGCTCTGAACGCTGTCGATAGTACCTACAAAGCAGTCGCTTGCATCGTAAGCGTAAGCCTTGCCCGACTTAATGCAGTTCATAAGAATACTTCTCTGGAACGAAACCTCGTTCTTTGAATGAGCTGTTGTAATAAGCGTCTGAAGGAGGTACTTCTTAATAAGAATAATGTTACAGGAATAGAATACCTCGTCGTCTGTATCGGGGTCGATAGCGGCGTCGATAATCTTACCGTTTTCGTCCACATCGTTAAATACGAGTACCGAGCTGAAGTTAGCCGGTTTTTTACCCTTAACGCCTACGATTGTAACTGCAGCGCCGCTGTTTTCGTGCGCTTCAAATACCTTTTCGTAGTCTATGTTCATTACATTGTAGCAGTCGCTCATAAGAACATATTCCTGCATCGACTGGTCAAGGAAGCCCATATTGCCGTAAATTGCGTCAACTCTGTTGCCCCACATTGTAGTGGAATTAAGCGAATACGGCGGAAGAAGGTAAAGACCGTCATTTTTTCTTGACAAATCCCACGGCTTACCGGTGCCGATGTGGTCCATAAGCGAATTAAAGTTTGCGTTTGTAACAACGCCTACCTTAGCTATCTGACTCTCGACCATATTAGAAAGCGGGAAGTCGATTAAACGGTAACGCGAACAAAACGGAACAGAGCCCATCGTTCTCATATCGGTAAGTGAATCAAGCGATTCCTCGTGAATGTTAGCAAAAATCATACCAAGAACTTTTTTTCCGTTCATTATCTTATACCTCCTCTCCTGATGCAATCATATCTTTAGGTGCAATCTTTTTACCCTCGGTAATTGTTGCGCCTGAGCCGATAACGGCAATTCCCCAGTCCTCACTGTTTTCGAGCTGTTCGGGGATTTCGCCGATTTGTGCGTTTTTCTCAATAACTGCGTCCTCTGCAATAATTGAGTAATAAACCTTTGCGCCCTCTTTAATTACTGCGCCCGGCATAACAACAGAGAACTTAACCTCTGCGCCCTCTTCGATAATAACGTTTGGTGATACTACCGAGTAGTCAACGCTGCCGTCAATCTCGCATCCTTCGCCGATTGAGGAATTCTCAATAAGTGCGTCGGGACCGATGTAGTGCGGCGGCGCCATCGGATTGCGTGAATAAACCTTCCATGTCTTATCCGAAAGGTCAAGGTCAACATTAGGATTAATGATGTCAAGGTTTGCTTCCCAAAGGGAATCAATAGTACCTACATCCTTCCAGTAGCCCTTGAACGGGAATGCGAACATTCTCTGGTCGTCGTTAAGCATCATCGGAATAATGTTTTTACCGAAATCGTTGCTTGAATCCGGATTAGCCTCGTCCTCGATAAGATACTTGCGAAGCTTGTCCCAGGAGAATACATAAACGCCCATAGAAGCCTTGTTTGACTTAGGCTCAGCCGGTTTCTCAGCAAACTCGTAAATCTTGTCGTTCTCGTCTGTTGCGAGGATACCGAAGCGAGAAGCCTCCTCCCACGGAACCTCGAGCACTGCGATTGTGCAGTCAGCGTTGTTCTTTTTGTGGAAGTCAATCATTTTAGCATAATTCATCTTGTAAATATGGTCACCTGAAAGGATAACTACATACTCAGGGTCATATTTTTCGATAAATGCGATATTCTGATAAATAGCGTTTGCAGTACCCTTGTACCACTCAGCGCCGCCGATAGCCTCGTAAGGCGAAAGCACATGCACGCCGCCGTTAATTCTGTCGAGGTCCCAGGGCTGACCGTTGCCGAGATAGTCGTTTAATACTAACGGCTGGTACTGGGTAAGAACACCTACTGTGTAAATACCGCTGTTAACGCAGTTTGAAAGAGGGAAGTCGATAATACGATAATTACCTCCGTACGGAACTGCCGGTTTAGCAATGCTTTTTGTAAGAACACCGAGCCTACTGCCCTGTCCGCCTGCAAGCAGCATTGCTACAACATCTGTCTTGTGTTTCATATTAATCCTCCGTATTTATATATGGGTTTATTTTGTTTTCTTTTTTTCTTCAACCTTTTTCAGATACAGTGCCGACAAGCCCGGAAGCTTAATGTCGATATGCTGCTCCATACCGTGAATAGGTTCGTTAACAGTTTTGTAAGTGCCCGAAAGCCTTGCCTTGTTACCGCCGAATTTCTCAAGCGAGGTATCAAGCACAACCTTGTACTTGCCCTTGTCGGGAACGCCGATTTTGTAGCTTTCAAAGCTGTTTGGTGTCCAGTTGAATACCGCGATAACATCCTCGCCCTTTTTGTTCATTCTTCTGAATGCGATAACGCTGTTGCAGTTATCCTCGCTCGAAATCCACTGGAAGCCCTCCCAGGAGTAGTCAATCTCCCAAAGCTCGCTGTGAGACTTGTAGAACTGGTTAAGCGTCTTGGTAAACTCCTTAAGTTTAGCGTGCTTTTCGTAATCCAGAAGTACCCAGTCGAGCCCCTGCTTGTAGTTCCATTCGATAAACTGACCGAACTCGCTACCCATAAACAGCAGCTTCTTTCCGGGGTGTGCAAACATATATGCAAGGAACAGCCTCATACCGTCGAACTTCATATCGTAGTCACCGGGCATTTTATTAAGAAGGCTTGCCTTACCGTGTACCACTTCGTCGTGGCTGATAGGTAAGATAAAGTTCTCGGAAAATGCGTAGAAGAAGCTGAAGGTTATACAGTTGTGATTACCTTTTCTGAAAAGCGGGTCCATAGATGTGTAACGAAGCATATCGTTCATCCAGCCCATGTTCCACTTAAAGTTAAATCCGAGTCCTCCGATATCGGGCGGCATAGTAATCATAGGCCATGCCGTTGACTCCTCGGCAATCATCATAACGCCCGGACATTCCTTAAACATAGCGGAGTTGAGCTTCTGGAAGAACTCAACAGCCTCGAGGTTTTCGCGTCCGCCGTTTTTGTTAGGCGACCACTGTCCGTTCTCGCGTCCGTAGTCGAGGTAGAGCATAGACGCAACCGCGTCAACGCGAAGTCCGTCAAAGTGGAACTTTTCTACCCAGAACATAGCCGAGGAAATCAGGAAGGACTGAACCTCTTTTTTAGCGTAGTCAAATACGCGTGTGCCCCATTCCTTGTGCTCACCTTTTTTCAGGTCGGTGTATTCGTAACAGCACTGACCGTCAAATTCGTAAAGACCGTGCGCGTCCTTGGGGAAGTGAGCGGGTACCCAGTCGAGAATTACGCCGATGTTGTTCTTATGACAGGTGTCAATAAAGTACATCAAATCCTCGGGTACGCCGTAGCGAGATGTAGCAGCGAAGTAACCCGTAACCTGATAACCCCACGAGCCGTCAAACGGGTACTCCGTTATCGGCATCATCTCTATATGGGTGTATCCCATCTCCTTTACATACGGCACAAGCTCGTCAGCCATTTCTCTGTATGTCAGGAAATTGCCGTCCTCGTGCTGCTTCCAGGAGCCGAAATGAATTTCATAGATATTAACAGGCTTTTCAAGAGCTGAATTGCTGTTCTTGTCATTTTGCCATTTTTTGTCGTGCCACTTGAAATTGTCGAGCTCATAAACCTTTGAGCCGGTAGCGGGACGCGTCTCCTGATGCACTGCATAGGGGTCTGCCTTCATAAGCGTGCGTCCGTCTTTTGCCTTGATTGCGTATTTGTAGCAGTCGTAGACATTTACATTTTCAATAATAGCTTCCCATATACCGGGGGAAACAGGCAGACAGCGGTGTGCGTTTTCGTCCCAGCCGTTAAAATCGCCTACAACGCTGACGCCATCAGCGTTAGGCGCCCACACCCTGAAAGCATAGGTGTTCTCTTTAATCTTATGAACTCCGAAGAACTCATATGCCTTATAATTTGTGCCGTCGTGGAACAAATATATGGGCAGCTGGTATTCGTGTTTTACCTGAGCCATAATTATTCTCCTTGTGTTAATTCTTGTTAAATGCACATAGTTTTAAATATAATTTTCCACTATAGTATATTTATAAATATATAATAACAGAGATAGATTGTAAATTCAAGTGGTATTTGGTTATTTTGTTACAAGAATTTTAAAAATTTTTTCAAAACTTGTACAAGATAAACAAATTTGTTCAGCTTTTTTGTGACAGATTAACAAAAGGCTAATTTTTACGGCTTATAATTTTATAAGTAATTGACTATTGCTACTTTTTTGTATAATATGCTATAATACATATATTCTTAAAAATAAGATTAATTGCGGTGAATAATATGAAGTTTACTAAGATGCACGGCTGCGGAAACGACTATGTTTACTTTGACTGTACTGAGCAGAACATACCCGACGAAACCGCGGCGGCAATAGCACTTTCCGACAGACATTTCGGTATCGGCGGCGACGGAATAATTATTATCAAAAAGGGAACCAAAGCCGAGTTTGAAATGGTTATGTATAACGCCGACGGCTCGAGGGGCGCTATGTGCGGCAACGGCATAAGATGCGTTGCAAAATATGTCTACGACCATAAGCTTACACAAAACACCTCTATCTCTATCGAGTCGATGGGCGCCGTTAAGTACATTGATGTTACGGTAGAGGACGGCGAGGTTGTAAGCGCTAAGGTTGATATGGGCGCTCCTATTCTTGAGTGCAGTAAAATACCCGTTCTCTGCGAGGGCGAGCGCGCAATAAGCGTGCCTATTACTGTAGACGGTACGGAGTATAAAATGACCTGCGTGTCTATGGGTAATCCTCACGCTGTTGTGTTTATCGACTATTCGCCGAAGGACTTCCCGCTTGAAAGGGTGGGCAGACTCTTTGAAAATAACAAAGTCTTTCCCGACAGAACAAATACAGAATTCATTTTTGTACAGGACAGAAAGAACCTCGAAATGCGTGTTTGGGAGCGCGGCTCGGGCGAAACCCTTGCCTGCGGTACGGGCGCGTGCGCGAGCGCCGTTGCCGGAATGCTTAACGGGCTTTGCGATAACGATGTTACCGTACATCTCCTCGGCGGTGACCTTCAGATAAGCTGGAGCGGTAAAGATAGCGACAGCGTATTTATGACGGGACCTGCTACCACCGTTTTTGAGGGCGAAATTAAGCTATAATTATTTAACATAAAATCAAGGAGGCAAACATTATGACTAAAACTACTCAGCTCTACGAGGGCAAAGCAAAAAAGGTTTGGGCAACTGATAACGACGACATCGTAATCGTTGACTACAAGGACGACGCTACTGCGTTTAACGGCGAGAAGAAGGGTACTATCGTCGGCAAGGGCGTTGTAAACAACAAAATGTCAAACTACCTTATGCAGATTCTCGAAAAGAACGGAGTTCCGACTCACTTTGTTGAGGAACTCTCCGACAGAGAAACCGCTGTAAGAAAGGTTACTATCGTACCTCTCGAGGTTATCATCCGTAACCGCGCCGCAGGCTCGATTTGTAAGCGCCTCGGTCTTGAAGAAGGTATGGATTTTGTTTGTCCTTCCATTGAGTTTTCATACAAAGATGACGAACTCGGCGACCCGCTCATTAACGGCTACCACGCTGTTTCCTGCGGCTTTGCTACAAGAGAAGAGGTAGAGGAGATTAAGACCCTTGCCTTTAAGGTAAACGATGTACTTAAAGAGTACTTCGCGTCTATCGGCGTTGAACTTATCGACTTTAAGCTTGAGTTCGGTAAGACCTCCGACGGCAAGATTGTTCTCGCTGACGAAATCAGCCCCGACACCTGCCGCTTCTGGGATATCAACACACACGAAAAGCTCGACAAGGACCGCTTCCGCAGAGATATGGGCGGCGTAGAAGAGGCGTATGCCGAGATGATGAAAAGAGTAGGACTTGACTGATATGGCTAACGATATTTATAACTCACCCTTCGCTGCGCGCTATGCCAGCAAGGAAATGCAGTATATCTATTCACCCGACTTTAAGTTTAAAACCTGGCGTAAGCTCTGGATTGCTCTTGCCGAGGCTGAAAACGAGCTCGGACTCAGCGTTACTAAAGAACAGATTGAGGAGCTTAAGGCGCACGCCGACGACATTAACTACGATGTTGCCCGCGAGTACGAAAAGAAGTTTCGCCACGATGTAATGAGCCATGTTCACGCTTACGGCGAGCAGTGCCCGACAGCGAGACCGATTATCCACCTCGGCGCAACCTCGTGCTATGTCGGTGACAACACCGATGTAATTACAATGCGCGAAGCGCTCCTGCTTGTTAAGAAAAAGCTTGTTAACGCTATCGCAGGCGTTGCTAAGTTTGCGGACGAGTATAAGGATATGCCGTGTCTCGGCTTTACTCACTTTCAGCCCGCACAGCCTACAACAGTGGGCAAGCGCGCAACGCTCTGGCTTATGGACCTGGTGATGGATTTAAACGAGGTTGACCATGTTCTCGACACCCTTATGCTTCTAGGCTCAAAGGGTACAACGGGCACACAGGCGTCCTTCCTCGAGCTCTTTGACGGCGACCACGAAAAGTGCAAGGAGCTTGATAAAAAGATTGCCGAAAAGATGGGCTTTAAGGCTTGCTTCCCGGTAAGCGGCCAGACCTATGCAAGAAAGCTCGACACTATTGTTTGTAACTGCCTTGCGCTGATTGCGCAGTCCTGCTGCAAGTTTTCTAACGACCTTCGCCTTCTCCAGAATTTAAAGGAGATTGAAGAGCCGTTCGAGAAAAACCAAATCGGCTCGTCGGCTATGGCGTATAAGCGTAATCCTATGCGCAGCGAGCGTATTGCGTCGCTTTCGAGATATGTTATGATTGACGCGCTCAATCCCGCGTGGACGGCTTCTGCGCAGTGGTTCGAGAGAACGCTTGACGACTCGGCTAATAAGCGCGTTTCGGTTGCAGAAGCGTTTCTTGCAATCGACGGAATACTTGACCTTTTCATTAATGTCACGAGCGGACTTGTGGTTTACCCCAAGGTGATTGAGGCAAGACTTATGAGCGAGCTTCCGTTTATGGCTACCGAAAATATTATGATGGACGCCGTTAAAAAGGGCGGCGACCGTCAGGAATTGCACGAAAAAATCCGTCAGCACTCTATGGCTGCCGGCGCGGTTGTTAAGGTCGAGGGCGGCAAAAATGACCTTGTTGACAGGATTGCCGCTGACCCCGCGTTTATGACCACTAAGGAGGAAATCCTCGCAATTCTCAAACCCGAGAATTTTGTGGGCAGAGCGCCTGAGCAAACCGCCGATTTTCTTAACGAGGTTATTAAACCGATACTTGACGAAAACAAAGACCTTCTCGGCGTAGAAGTAGAAATCAATGTATAACAAAAAGGAGCTATCGTTTTGATAGCTCCTTTTTAGTGGATAGTGGTTAGCGGACAGTGGATAGTTTAGGTTAATTTGTTAATCATTGTAAGGTGCTTGGTGTAGAATTCTTTTACATCATTTTTCTTGAACAGTCCGCCCTGCAGCGACATATGGTCGCCGTCGTAGGTCGGCATAATGTTCCATATTCCGCGCTCGACTTCGCCTTCCTTGTACTCGGTTTGCGGCGCGTTAAACGGTGCTGTTGCCGAAATTGTGTTAACAAGTCCGTCGTTCATAAACCATTTTTCGTCAATCACTTCGCCGCCGGGTGTCGTTTCCGTAAAATTACCCATAAGCATCGAGGTCTTAACAAACATTGACTCCGTCTTGCTCTTGTCGGGGGCGTGCGTGCCGTCCTCGGCTTCAATAGTAGAGCAGCAGGGGATTGAAAAATAATACACATTTTCCAGCGTCTCAACGCGCTCGTTAAACGCCTTTGCGTTGTCGATAAGCATATCGTAATTCGCGTTGTCGTAGTCGACTCTGCCGTCCGCGTCCTCTTTTGTGCCCGATGCAATCATAGCGGAAAGCTTGTCGTACATCTTTGACTTAAAGTCGGTGCCGACAGACTGCGTGCTGTCGATATCGTAAGCGGTCGTGCCGTTCATCGGAGCGGCAAGCGCGGTAATCGAGTAAACCCAGTCCGCCTTTCCGCCTTCAAAAAGAGGGGAGAGGTCGTCCTTGTCGGTCGCCTTTTGCTCCGCTTCGCTGCCGTTTGCAAGCAGCTCGCACATCTGGCGCACGGTCGCGCCGCCGAACGAGTGACCGAGGAGGTTGATTTTGTGCTCGCTGTCCCATTTGTCGATAAGAGGCTTGTCGCTGAAGTCGGTTCCGAATCTGTCGTGTTTGCAACGCTTGCTGTGCTCTGCACCGTAGTCAACTACGCTGCCCGTAAGCTGCGCGTACAGCTCGCACGCTCTGTCCCATTCGCTGCCTGTCGGTGCGACGGACGCGCTGTAACACTCAAAGCCCTCTTTGTTAAGATACTTCAATAAGTCGCCGCCGAACATTCCCCAGTATTTAAGGTACTTGTTCTGCTTGTCGTAGCTGCCCCAGCCCGAAAGCCCGTGACAGAATATGTACGGATAGTTTGTTACAAATTCCTCTTGCTCGATTTTTTGCGGCGCTCTTGCGCAGGATGCAAAAAGCATCGCCACTGCAAGCATAGCGCAGATTAATCCTTTCACCTTTCTCATAATATCCTCCAGCATATTTATTTGCCAAGGGGTTATTGCTTTATTTTGTTCTGTCATACGAAGTCTTTAGGGTGTTGTAGCACTCCTCGGTCTGCGACGCGAGGTTGAGCGCTGCGGCTTCGCTCAGATGGTCGGTGCAGTAGATGTAAAATCCGTCTGCATTGTTCTTGAAGTTTTCAATCGGCGAGCCGTTGTAAACTGCGGTTTTGTTGTATTTTACAACAGACTTTTTGTACTTCTTTTTGCTAACTGACTCTGAATTAAGATAGTACTTCGAGCCCTCTTTTTTCCAAGTGAGCGTAGTTTCGGAGTCGTCGTCTTTTATTTCGACCGAGCGACCGCTGTCGTACGAGCCAAGGTACACTAAATTGCCCTCGGACGCGCTGAATACCTCGAACGCCTGATAACCGTTTCTTGTGTTAAACGAGTTTTCTAAAACAATATGCCTTTCGCCTTTATGGTAAGTGTAGATTTTGTATTTAAAATCGCCGCTGTCGGTGCGGTGCGCGACGATAAGCTCGCTTTTGCCGTCTCTGTTAAAGTCAAACAGCGTAATAAGGCAAACGCCCGAAACGGTGTACGACTTTTTATGTCTTTCGTCTTTAATGACCTTGGGTAAGCCGTATTTTTTTATCTCTTTTTTTGCAGCCTTGTAAAACTCCGTATAAGCGGGGTCAACGCGGTTGTTTTTGTTTTGGTCCTCAAGCAGGACGATGCACTGTTTAAACAGCGATTTCGAGATTTTGTAGTCCCCGAGCTCCTTTAGTATCGGCAGCGCGAGCGAATATTCTTCGTCGTGCATATAGTCGATAGCCTTGTTAAGCTCTATGTCAAGGCGTAGGTTCTTGCTTTTTTTAGCAAGCTTTTTGCTGTCCTTGTAATCGTCGAGCTTAATAAAGAGTTCCTCGGCGCTCTCGTACTGCTCAGCCTTGAGCAGCTCGTTTGCGTTGTTGTAGGTCATCGAGGTCCAAATAACATTTTTATAAAAAATTGCCGCTAAGATAACAAGACAAATAACGGTGATTACCTTCACCGTCGTAATGTTTTTACTTTTCATATAGGCTATGATTTTGTTAAACATAATGTTACTCCAAAAGGAATTGATTATAATATATAATAACATATAAATTCATAATTGACAAATACAAATTATAATGCTAAAATAGCAAAAGTAAAATATTTACGGAGACGTATCGAAGTGGTCATAACGGGGCGCACTCGAAATGCGTTTGCCTTAACGGGCACGTGGGTTCGAATCCCACCGTCTCCGCCAAACACAAGACAACTCCCTTGCGGAGTTGTTTTTGATTTGGTGGTAGTTATTACTACAAATTATTTGACATCATAATACTTTATATATATAATACCTATATATTATTTTTTTGGAGACAGATATGATTGCAATAATTGATTACGGTGCGGGAAATCTGCAGAGCGTTAAGAAGGCGCTGGACTTTCTCGGTGCCGAAAGCGTGATTACAAGCGACAGCAAAATTATTGACAGCGCAAGCCATGTTATTCTGCCGGGCGTAGGCTCGTTCGGCGACGCTATGGATTCTATCAGGCGCGGCGGTTTAGAGGATACTATTAAACGCGCTGCTTCGGGCGATAAAAAGTTTTTGGGCATTTGCCTTGGATTACAGCTCCTTTTTGAAAAGAGCGACGAGAGCCCGGGCGTTGACGGTCTTGGCGTTTTTAAAGGCAGCATTACCACTATCCCTAAGGACAAAGGGCTAAAGGTTCCGCATATGGGCTGGAATTCCGTCGAGATTAAGCAAAACGGCGGACTCTTTGACGGTACGCCCGATAATTCGTATTTTTATTTCGTTCACTCATATTACCTTGCAGACGCAGATAAAAGCATTGTGTCGGGCGTTACGCAGTACGGCGTCGAGATTCAGTGCGCCGTTGAGCGCGGTAAGGTTGCTGCAACGCAGTTCCACCCCGAAAAAAGCGGCGAAGCGGGGCTGAACTTACTTAGAAATTTCATTAAGGAGGGCTAATATGTACGCAAAAAGAATTATACCCTGCCTTGATGTTAAAAACGGCAGAGTGGTTAAGGGCGTTTCTTTTGTAAATATTATCGACGCGGGCGACCCCGTAGAGTGCGCTGCAGCTTACGATAAGCAGGGCGCTGACGAGCTTGTGCTGCTCGACATTATGGCGAGCCACGAGGGCAGAAGCACTATGCTCGATATAGTTGAGCGCGTGGCGGATACGGTGTTTATTCCGTTTACCGTTGGCGGCGGCATTAAGACCACCGAAGATTTTAAAGAGATACTGCGCGCAGGCGCGGACAAGGTTTCCGTAAACTCCGCCGCAGTAAGAAATCCGCAGCTCATTAACGACGCGGCGTACAAATTCGGCTCGCAGTGCGTTGTGTGCGCTATCGACGCAAAGAGAACTGACGACGGCGGCTTTGAGGTTTACTTAAACGGCGGCAGAGTGCCTACGGGCATAGACGCCGTTAAGTGGGCGCAAGAAGCGTATGAAAGGGGAGCGGGCGAAATCCTGCTGACCTCTATGGACCAGGACGGTCAAAAGACGGGTTACGACATCGAGCTTACAAGAGCGGTCAGCGAAAATGTAGGTATCCCCGTAATCGCTTCGGGCGGTGCGGGCAAAGCCGAGCATTTTACGGATGTGCTCTCGCGCGGTAAAGCCGACGCAGTCCTTGCAGCAAGCCTTTTCCACTTCGGCGAGCTGCCAATCCCCGAGCTTAAAAAATACCTTCACGAAAATAATATTTCTGTCAGGTTTTAAGCTTGCGGTTACTTACTGTGCACGACAATTATAATCAGGTGTGGACGGAGTCCACCCTCAATTCCGAATTAACAAAAGCACCCTTTCGGGTGCTTTTTGTTATTTTACCTTAACGGTTTTAACCTTTGAATATGCGCCGTAAATCCTTTTGCCGTCGATTGTTTTGTAAGAGCGTACCTTTACATAGTACTTGCCCTTTTTGAGCTTTGTAACCTTTTTAGAGGTATTGCTGCTCTTCATCGTAACCTTTTTGGACTTTTTAAAGCTCTTATTCTTAGCGTAAACAATTTGATATCCTGTAGCGTTAGAATCCTTTTTAACCTTAACTGTGAACGCCTTTTTAGCGCCTTTAAGGGAGGTGATACTCTGCTTTTTAGGACGGTACAGTGTCTTGACGGCAGCCTCGCCGTAAACCTTTGTTTTGTTGTAGGTGCCGTAAGTGCGTACCCTGTACTTAGCCTTTTTGCCAACAGTCAGCTTACCGGTTGTGTAGCTTGTAGCAGAAAGCTTTTTGATTGTTTTAATGGTTTTCCACTTGCCGCTTACATACTTTTGTACCTGGTAGCCGTCGGCATTTTTAGCCTTGCTCCATTTAAGCGTAGCCTTGCCGTTTGAATACTTGCTTAGCTTAAGGTTTATAACCTTGCCGGCAACCAGCTTGGAGGTATTGCTGATGGTTGTGTCGCCGCTTACAACAAACTTTGCAGTTTTGCTGTTTTTAGATAGCGTGGTGCCGTTTGCTTTAATCGAGGTGATATAGTAGCCGGTATCAGGACTCATCTCAACTTCTACCACGTCGCCGTAAACAGCGTGCATCGGTACATAATTATACAGGTATGCGTGCGATACGCTTGTGTACGAATCAATCTCAGGATAGCTGTTTTTGAGTGTAAGGGTGTATGCGGTTTCGCCGTACTCTTCGTCGTCGATATCGATGTCTTCATCGTCTGCAACATCGCCGTTTTTTACATAGCTGTCGCTTGGATAATCGTCATCTCTGAGCAGTGCAAGCATAGTTTTGTTAAGTCCGCCTACTGCGTAAACATCATAATCGTCATCGTCGTCGTCGGAATCTGAGTTTGCGGTAAAGCCGATAAATCCGCCCGGTACAGTAGTGCCAACAAGCTCAGCGGTGTCAAATGAGTTTTTGTAAGTCTTTGAGCAAGCCGTAATCGTGTCTGTATCAACGTTGTATGTAAACGAGTCGCCAACGCCGTATACGTATGCGCCGTTCATAAATACGCCGCCGTTGCCGTAGCCTATATTACCGTAGTAAATCTTGGTCGTGCCAAAGTCGTAATAATTTTCGCTGTCAAGGTTTACGCTTGACTTTGTCCAGCCTGTGCCGTCGTATACAATAATCTGCGGCAGGGTTCCCGCATCGTTAGCACCGTATACGCCAACAAGCTTATCCTTATACTGTACGTACTGCGAGTACGCTCTGCCCTCGGGCAGCTTGGTGCTAAGCTTTGTAAAGGATTTAGTGCTTTCGTTAAACCTGTACATTGTGTCGTAGCAGTCGTATTGATCCGACAGATAAGTCATACCGCCAAGCAGATAAATTTTGCCCTTGTACACTGCAAGGCTTGCGCCGTAAATTGCGTTGTCGGGTACATCGTTTGTGATAAGCTTTGTTTCGCCCGTGTTAATATCGTAGCAGAAGAAGGCATTTTCATAACCGATGATAGCGCCTGAATACTGCGACATAATAGGAACAACGCCTGTTATATAAAGCTTGTTAGAACGGTAAGCTACCGCAGAAACATAGCCCGCGCCGAGGTCGCCGAATATCTCGTACCAGTCAACACAACCCACTTCGTAGCAAAAATATGATTTTTCGTACTCGTCATATCCTACAGCGCTAACCATACCGATATCTGATACAAAATATGCGTTTTCGCCCGCGTTAACGGCAAAACCTCCGTCTACGTTAGGCGCAGTATCAACAAGCGATACGTTAAACTCCGGCTTGTTAGAAAGAAATGCCGTGTATTCGTCGCTGCCGTAAGCATTTGTAACCTTAAAGGTTGTTTTCTTTGTGTTGTAATTAGCGTCGGGCACAATAATTTTGTTGCCCTCGGTCTTTTTAGGCGTAACAACATTACCGTTAGCGGTAACCTTGGTTATGCTCTTAAACGAGCCGGTAATCTCAACGTTGCCGTCCTCGTTATATTCAGCCTTTGCAATCATAGGCGGCATTTTGGTGATGTCGTCAAGCGACAGCACCTTGCCGTTTTGCGTTTTATCTGCAAGTGCTTCTGAATATCTGCCCGTGTTTTTAATAATATTTATAACATCAAGTGTTGTAGCTTCGGGGTTTGCGTTTTTAATCAGCGCTGCAGCACCTGTTGCATAAGGCGTAGCCATTGACGTGCCGTTATAAAAGTCATATTTGCCAAACGCGTCAAAGTTTTCAAGCTGTGCGCTTACTGCAAAGTCATCAAAAGTAACAACGGTGTCTTTTTTGCTGATTGCAAATAAAATTACTAACTTTCTGTTGGTTGCTTTTACATAGCCTTCATTTTCAGAGGATATATTAGCTATGGAATGTGACCAGTAGTTATCTTCCTTGCTGCCAAAAAGATACATATCCATGTCAAACTCAAAATCTTCAAGAATTTTGTTTGAGTCATACGTTGCAGGCTTGTCAAATGCGATAGCTTCAAATTCGTTATTACCCTTGTTGATAAGGCTGATGGAGTATTCTTTTGTCGGGTCTGCAACGGTAAAGGGGAATTCTACTGCGTAGTATCTGACATCGTCCTCATCAATATCGTCGGTAAACTTGATTTGCAGCGCTTTGCCGTCTAAGCCAAAGCCGTTAACGCCCTGCGTAATCTCGTAATTTTGACCCGCATTATCAATAGTAAGCGGAACAACCTGCGGATAACCGAATTCGTCTGCTAAGATATCAGAGTTATAGTTTTGATAATACGCGCACAGCTCATCCCTTTGTGAGTCTGTGTAAATAGTCGGGTTAAAGCAGTTGTAAGAAACTGAAGAAAGAATTTCTGTACCCGGTGCAGCAATATCAACTATTGACTTTGCGTAGTTAGAAAACGATGCCAGCTCGTCTTTGCCGTTGGTAGCTGCAACGGTTATGCAGTACGGGCTTGTGCAGCAGGATGGGGAGTCAATTATGGTACCAAACCAATCGTCCTCTATAACCTGCGAAATATCGGTGCTTTCGTTACCTGCGGCGACAAAGGTGATAATACCAAGCTCGCCCATTTCGTTATAAACAGTGTCAAACAGCTCTAACTCTTCAAGAGTTCCGCCGCCGCCCCACGAGTTGTTGCACGCAACGATGTTTGCGCCGAGTTTTGCCGCCCTTATGATATAATCATAACAACTGAGTGCTGCGTCAATGGTGCCGCTGCCATCCTGGTCAAGGAATTTAAGCGCCATAATTTTGGTGTTAGAGGTGTTGATACCGCTGATACCCTTTTGGTTATTAGCCTGTGCAGCAATAATGCCGGCGCAGTGTGAGCCGTGACCGTTGTCGTCGGTAGGCTCGCCATCCTCAATAGTGTAAGAAAAGTCCATACCGTGCTTGCCAAGCAATTTAGAGCCGTAAGGGTTAGTCCATACAACGTCCTTTAAATCCTCGTGGGTAGCGTCAATACCTGTGTCGACTACTGCGACAATCTGCTCGTCTTTTGACTGCTCGGCGTCGTCCCAAAGCCCTTCGGCGTTGGTATCGTAATCAGCCGTGCCGTAGTTTTGACCTTTGTTGTCAAGCGCCCACTGATATTCGCTGTAGCTGTCGTCTGTGATAGAGCTTGCCTTTTTGATAGTGTTAGGCATAGCGTACTTAACCGCGTCGTTGTTTTTAACCTGCTTTAAAAGCTGTTTTGTTGTTAAAGTGGTCGATTTAATAACCGCCACCTTAGCTTTTTCTTTAGTGCCAAAGGTAAAGGTGCTTTTAAGCTTAATGCCGTTGCCGAAAATGCCGGATACGGTAGACTTCCTTATAGGTGTTTTGCCGCTTGAATCTTTCATTACGGCGATAACTTCACCTTCAACATAATTTTTTTCTTTTTCGTCTTTAGCAAATGCAGTGCTTGGCAGTATAATGCTTGTTAAAATCATTATTACCGAAATAAGCAGAGCAAGTGCTTTTTTAAAACTGTGCTTCATACTAACACGCTCCTTTAACTAAATTAGGGTATAATAACCCTATAATGTTATATTAATTATAACACTAAATATGTTACATAACAATATACAAATTTTGAATAATTCTTAAATTTGTTAACAATTTAACAAATTAGCGTCTGCTATATAAATTTTTGCAATTTATGTATAATAATATGGTTTTAAAATAGCAATAAAAAAACGGGCAAAGCCCGTTCTTTTAATGTGTCCACTGTAATCCTTTTACGCTAAAGCCAAGCGAGGAGTCAAGCTTGTTCTTTTGTATAACCGCATATACCTTAGATGCCTTAAGCCCTATACCGCTTACCTTAGCAGTAACAAGATAATAGTTGTTGTTACCTAAAAATTCGATTTTAGTAAGCGTTACCGTGTGCTTGTTAGTTTCGAAATCGTCTATAGAGAAGGTGTCGTTTTTTGTGTTGTAAACAAGGTTTTTGTTGTCCGCCTTAGCGTTAACATCGGTTTTGAAGTTAACAACCGTCTGCGCGAAATACTTAAATAAATCAAGTACTATTGTACCCGAAGCGTAGGTCTTTGTGTTCAGTCCTTCGCGCTCCGCCATCCACAGCGCAACATGTGCCGCAAGGTTAATCGGTACAACGCCCGCGTTCTTCTTATTTACATTGTAGTCCTCGTTATAAAGGTACGGCACCTCGAGCATGTTTTTAATAATCTGCTGGTCCTTGCTCGAAAATGCAACGCGCTTTTTGTCCTTTTTATTACGCGCTTCCTCTACGGTCGGTACCTTGTCCTTAGAGAGCGGAAGGGTGGTGAGCTCGTCGTCGGTAGTACCTTCCTCGCCGTCGGTTTCTATCTCGGTAGCGTCGGTCTTTTCTTCCTTTTCGTCGTCCTTGTCGTCCTCGTCGTCGCTGTCCTTATCGTCCTTATCCTTGTCGTCCTTGTCGTCCTTGTCGTCTTTATCGTTATCGTCGCTGTCGTCGATATCCTCTTCGTCGTCGGACGCGGTGGTAAGCTCGATGTCGGGTTTAACGGTAACCTCGTCGCCGTGCTTGTCGGTAACCGGGTCGCCGTTGTCGTCGATTACAACTGCAACGGTCTTGTTCTTTCTTAATTCGTATTTAACCGCAACCTCTGTTGTAACGGGGTCACCGTTTTTGTCGGTAACCGTTTCGCCGTTTTTATCCGTAACCTCTACGGTCTGGATGCCGTATTCGTTGTCGGCGTCGTCAAGTCCTTTTTCGCCGGAGCCCGAACCGCCGTTTGATTTACAAGCGGCAAAGCCCATAGATAAAACCAAAGTGATAACAAGAAGTATCGAAATACTTTTTTTCAAAAATAACACCTCGCTTGGGGAAACTTTCTATTTTATTATGAACTCATTATACTTGTTTTTGTTCAACTTGTAAATAGACGTAAAAAAATAAGAACAATTTATTTACGAATAATTCATAATTTAGGCAAATTTTGTGGTATTATATAGACATATAATTATGTTTCGGAGGAAAAAAGTGAAGAAATCCAAACAAATTGCGTTTTGCGGTATGCTTTCTGCGCTGCAGCTCGTGTTACTTTTGCTCGGCTCGGTAATCTGGGTGTTTATGTATTGCGCTCCGCTTTTTTGCGGATTAATAATGATAATAATCAGGGACAGTATTTCTAAAAAATTCTGTTTTGTGTCGTATGCCGCGGTAAGCATAATAGGCATACTTTCAGCTCCCGATAAAGAGTGTATAGTAATGTATATCGCCTTTTTCGGATATTATACCGCGATACGCGACAACCTTCAAAAGCTGAATAAACCGCTTAGGATAATAGTTAAATTATTGCTTTATAATTCCACTATTGCGCTTTCTCAGCTTGCGCTCGTTTATATTTTCGGAATTCCGCTTGATAACGAGCTTGGCAAATGGGGGATACCGCTGTTTTTTGTTAGTATGAACTTTATATTTTTCTTTTACGAAAAACTGCTCGAGCGTATTGCCCTCATATACGAAAAGAAGTATAAAAACAGGGTTGACAGGCTATTAAAATAATTCCTATAATTTTAGTATGATATTGACAACGCACACTTTTTGATGTAAAATCAGCGTATTAAATAACTAAGGTGAAATAATGATAAAATACGATGTAACGGGTATGAGCTGCGCCGCCTGCTCGGCAAAGGTCGAAAAAGCGGTAAGCTCCGTTGAGGGCGTGACCTCCTGCGCCGTAAACCTGCTCACTAACTCAATGGGCGTCGAGGGTACGGCACAGCCTGAAAACATAATAAAAGCGGTAGAAAAAGCGGGCTACGGCGCCGCTGTTCAAGGGCAAAAGACAGAAAAAAGCAACGCCTTTGACAACGCCGAAACCCGTAAAATAAGAAACCGCCTGATTGCCTCCGCAGCGCTTACGCTATGCCTTATGTATGTCGCTATGGCGCATATGCGCGCGTGGTATCTGCCGCCGTTTTTTGAGGGCAATCATATCGCGGTAGCGCTTGTCGAAATGCTGCTTGCAATAGCCGTTATGGTTATTAATAAGCGCTTTTTTATCAGCGGCTTTAAGGGACTGATACACCGCGCGCCTAATATGGATACGCTCGTGTCGCTCGGCAGCGGCGTGTCGTTTTTATACAGTACGGCGGTGCTCTTTGCTATGACAAAAACGCCCGGCTCCGCGGAGCTTATGAATAATCTGTACTTCGAGTCGTGCGCTATGATACTTACGCTTATAACCGTCGGAAAGCTGCTCGAGTCGTATTCAAAAGGGCGTACGACCGACGCGCTTAAAGGACTTATGGACCTTGCGCCCGAAACCGCAACTATAGAGGTTGACGGCGAAGCTAAGGTAATCAGCGTTAAGGATATTAAAATCGACGATATATTTATCGTTAAACCCGGCGAGAGCATACCCTGCGACGGCGTAATTATCCAGGGCGAGACTGCCGTTAACGAGTCAATGCTGACGGGCGAGAGCGTTCCCGCAGATAAAACTGTCGGCGACACGGTCAGCGCCGCCACGATAAACACAAACGGCTTTATTAAATGCCGTGCCGTAAGGGTAGGCGAGGACACCGCGCTTGCTAAAATTATTAAAACTGTAAGCGATGCCACCGCCACAAAAGCGCCCGTCGCAAAAATTGCGGACAAGGTTTCGGGCGTGTTCGTGCCCGTAGTAATTCTTATCGCCGCTGTCGCGTTTGCGGTGTGGCTTGCTGTAGGCAGCGAGTTTTCGTACGCGCTGACAAGGGGTATTTCCGTTCTTGTAATCAGCTGTCCCTGCGCTCTCGGGCTTGCAACGCCCGTTGCGGTTATGGTCGCAAGCGGTATGGGCGCTAAAAGCGGTATACTCTTTAAAACGGCAGAAGCTATTGAGGAGACGGGCAAGGTTCAGATTGCGGTCCTCGACAAAACCGGAACTATCACGAAGGGCGAGCCAAAGGTTACGGATGTTATACCCCTAAACGGTAGCGCCGACGAACTTTTGCAGCTTGCGTATTCTCTCGAAATTAAAAGCGAGCACCCGCTTGCCACAGCGGTTTGCGAGTATTCAAATCAGAAAAATATAACCTCTTTAGAGGTCGATAACTTTAAAATCGTTGCGGGCAGCGGCTTGCACGCTACGCTCGAAGGCGAGGAACTGCTCGGCGGCAGCGTTAAATTCATTAATTCAAAAATCGGTCTGACCGACGACGCTTTAAGCACCGCGAACAAGCTGTCAAGCGAGGGCAAAACGCCGCTTCTCTTTTCAAAGGGCGGAACGCTCTGCGGCATAATTGCAGTTGCTGATGTGGTAAAAGAGGATAGCAAAGAGGCTGTCGCTCAGCTAAAAAACATGGGCATATCCGTTGTTATGCTGACGGGCGACAACCGCGCTACTGCTAACGCTATCGCGGGCAAGGTAGGAGTTGACAGAGTGATTTCCGACATCCTTCCTGACGGCAAGGCAAGGGTCGTGTCGCTGCTTAAAAAAGAGGGCAGGGTGTGTATGGTAGGCGACGGTATTAACGACGCGCCCGCGCTTTGCAGCGCTGATATAGGAGTGGCTATCGGCGCAGGTGCAGATGTTGCAATCGACGCCGCGGATGTCGTTCTTATGAACAGCAGCCTGCTTGATGTTGCAAAGGCTATCCGCCTGTCGAGGAGCGCTATACGCAATATTTACCAAAACCTTTTTTGGGCGTTTATTTATAATGTTATAGGTATTCCGCTTGCCGCAGGCGCGTTTATTCCGCTGTTCGGTCTGACGCTAAGCCCGATGTTCGGCGCGGCGGCTATGAGCCTTTCGAGCTTTTGCGTTGTGTCTAACTCGTTAAGACTCAACCTGCTAAACTTGAACAGCACTAAGCACGATAAAAAAAGAAAATGCGTTGATATAACCAACGCAGATTTGGAGGATAAAGCTATGAAAAAGATTGTTAAAATCGAAGGTATGATGTGCCCTCACTGCGAAGCGGCAGTCAAGAAAGCGCTCGAAGCGTTTGACGAGATTGACCTCGCTGAACCGAGCCACGAAAATAACGAGGCAGTTATAACTCTTAACGCCCCCGTTGACGAAGCGAAAATCAGGCAGGCGATAGAGGACTTAGAGTACAAATTCATTTCAATAGACTAATAAAACTAAAGGCGAGGTGCTTTATGCATCTCGCCTTTTATCTGTTTTTTACTCTTCGATTGTAACCTTACCGCCGTGGTTTTCGCTACCGTAACCGATGTAGCTCTTGCCGGGGTTAAGCTTAACGGCTTTGCCGTCCTTGTCCTTGATAACGAGCTTGCCACCCTCAACGCTCCAGTTGATGTCGATTGAGGTGCCCTGCGACATAATCTTGCCGCTGCCGCCCGTAAGCTTGTAATCGCAATAGGTTTCGCTCTGACCGTTCTTGTAGTTTTCCTTAACGATATACTCTGTTTCGTCAAGCAGGAAAATAAGGTTTTCGAACTCGAGGTCAGCCGTTCCGTACTCGGAGTCGAAGTCGTTAGTCGTGTACTTCTTGCTCTCCTCTACATAGTAGAACTTGCCGGTTTTCGGGCACTTGCCTGAGGAGTAAATATCCGACCAGATAAAGCTGATTTTGTTAGCCTTTGTTTCGCTGAGCGCCTTAGCCTTTTTGTTAAACTCGAGCGCGGTGAACTTGTTGATGTCGAGCTTGGTTTCAATACCTGCGTTTTTGATGAGCTCCTCAACATTCTCGCCGTTGAGGTAACCTGTGTGCTCAATGGTTGAGGTCTTGCTTGTATCTCTGCCGAAATACTTGCCGTCCTCGCCGTATTTAAGAAGGTTGATGTGATCGATGTTTTCGCTCTCAAATACTGTGTCAGCGCCGGTGTAATTACCCTTAGTGTGCGACAATCCTGCGTGGATGAATACGCAGTCGAACAGCTGGCTGAATCGGATATACGGCGGACGCGCGGAACGTGCAGGACCTACCTGCTTAGGTACTGAGTTGTAGTCAGCCCAGAACAGCAGAAGTCTTGTCGAGAACTCGCTCTCACCTTCAAGAAGGATGTCGGCTTCGTTGATACCCCACTGCGGTCTTACGCTTTCTGTGGAATACTCGTTTTCTACAACTACTGCGACCGGTCTTTGACTGAGTGCTGCTTTAGAATAACCGGTTTCGCCGGTAAGCGGATTAATCGGGCCGAGCTCCTCGTCCTCGGAGATAACCTCGGTTGCCTCTACGGTAGTTTTTTCGGGCTCGGTTTTGTCGTCCTTTTTGTTAAGTATACCAAAGAATACGCCCACGATAATCGCAATAGTAACAATAGCCGAAACTGCGAGAATTATAATCTTTTTCTTTTTGTCATTCGGCTTTTTGCCGCCCGGCTCATCCTCAAAATTGTCGCGCGGTCTGTCAAACTCGGACACAAGCGGCTTTTCATTAATGCCGAGTATGTCGGTGTTTACGCTGTCAGCCGTTTCGTGAATGGCAGGAGCAGGCTCTTCAAGGATGTCGAAATTCTTGTCAACCTCGTCGCCGCGGTTCTTATCAAAACCGTTAATAAGCGAGTCGGTGGAGCTGCCCTCGTTTTCCGAATGATTTCTGATTTGGTTTAGTATTTCATCTAATTCTTTGTCACTCATAGGATTTCGTCCTTTCGTATTAATGTATTAGATACACAACATCGTCTAATTATATCACACTTTGACACAATATCTATAAAAGTTACATAATTGTAATACTATTGAGATTATTTTAAACCCTTTGCTTAATTTGACATTTTTTGCCCGTTGTGTATAATAAAATCAGGAAAGGGGTGTACTTATGCCCAGAACAATACCTATGATTATAAGTAACCATAATATACTTGTTAAAGAGAAAGACAGCGATAAATTTATTCCCTTTGATATGCCGGGTATCGAGGAAGAGGAGAACATTCCTTTTTACCACGAATTCGCTAAGCGTATCTCCGAGTGCCAGTATAATTTTAAGGAGTTTATAAAAAAACAGTACGGCAGTAAGCTGTCGCGTAATGTCTGCGCTATTATAACTCCCGACGATACGAGCGCGCTGGAGTCGATTTTTATTAACGAGTTCTTTCTTAATTCGGGCGCGTGCAAGGCGGTTGCCCAAATGACTATGGGACAGGCTCTTTCTAAAAATCACTCTAAATATGTAAGCCTTTCGATGTCGTCAAGAAATGTTATTTTGCAGTATATTAACGATAACGAGGTTATGGCGCGTAAGCTCTATGACTATACGACCTACGATGTTAAGCGTATTTTTGAGGACGCAAAGCGTTTGCATATCGATATCGAATACTCGGGCGTGCCGGTTTATGTTAATAATTTTAATATGAATATGGACGACTTTTTCGAGCTCGGCACGGTAATTTCGCCTAAGGAGTTTATGGATAAAATCGCCGCAATAGATGTAGAAAAAGTGTAGGACTTATCTTAAATCCTACACTGTCAATTAATAACTAAAAAAGGTTAAGCCCTTTGGCTTAACCTTTTTTTAACTGTCTTTCCAGCCATGCTGCGCCGAGGTCGAGGGCGTTAAAGAGTCCGTTTTTCTCGCTCTTTTTAATTATCCTGTCCATCGGGTTCAGGCTTTCGTCTGTGCTGAGAAGCTGTATAGTTACATCGCCTGCAAGCGTAATGTCCTTTAGCTCCTCCGAATTTTTAATACCAAGGCATACGACATAAGGGTCGTTCATATCGCCGTAGTAAATTGTATTTCCGCTTCTTACGAGCGGTTTGCCCTTGTACTGTAAGAATTCCTGTGTTTCTGCCAAGGGTATCACCTCTCTTTCGCTAATATATAATGTTATTAATTAATCAAGATAAGATTTTACCATCTCTGCCAGAAGCTCGTCACGGTCAAGGCGACGAATAAGACTCCTTGCGTTGTTATGAGTGGTAATGTAGGTAGGGTCCTCGGAGAGAATGTAGCCTACTATCTGATTGATAGGGTTATAGCCTTTTTCCTGCAACGCATCAAAGACCTTGGTCAAGGTCTCCTTCATAATATCCTCGTCGTTAGAGCCGATTTTAAAGGTCATAGTCTTATCAGTCATTAGAGTCACCTCCGTAAATGCTTAATTATAACTATTCTAACATATTTTTAAATAATTACAATACTTTTTTCGCATTTTTTTATCAAAAACTTGACATCTTTTGCTTCGCGGTTTATAATCTACTGGAATAATAAAAGGCACTGATACGGTGTAAGTAGGATTTTCGTGTGTATAAAGAGAGTATGCGGCTGGTGTGAGCATATTACAGCGACGGTCTGAATTTCAGCCGAGGAGCCCTCTGCGAGCAACTAAGCAGAGCGTATGGCTGCGTTAAAGCTATTGAGTGGCAGGGCAACCTGCAATTTGAGTGGTACCGCGAAGCAGGGCTTTCGTCTCAAAGAGACGGAAGCCCTTTTTTATTACTAATACTGTTTTTCGACTGAAAGGAGAAAAAATGGATAACAAGATTTTGCAACTTAAAGAACAGTTCGAGAGAGAACTCGGCGAGATTAAAGACCTTACCGAGCTCGAGGGCATAAGAGTTTCCTACCTCGGCAAAAAGGGCAGCGTTACCGGGCTTCTTAAGGGAATGAAGGAGCTGTCAAACGAGGAGAAAAAGAGCTTTGGTCAGCATGTTAACGAGCTTAAGGGCGCAGTAAGCCAGAAGATTAACGATAAAATGGCTGAGCTTAAGGAACGCGAAATTCAGGCGGAGATTGAGCTTATGCCCGAGTTTGACCTCTCTATGCCTTCTAATATGACGAGGGGCTCGTATCACCCGATTACCCTTGTTCAGCGTCAGTGCGAACAGATATTTAAATCTATGGGCTTCACCGTTGAGGATTACTCCGAGGTAGTAACCGACTACGAGTGCTTTGAGTCAGTTAATATTCCTAAGAATCACCCTGCACGCGATATGCAGGACACATATTATCTTGAAAACGGTCAGCTCCTTAAGAGCCAGACCTCCGCAGCGCAAAACGCAATCCTTCGCAAGTACAAGAAGTCGCTTGTAGAGGACGGCGTACCGATTAAGGCGATTTTCCCGGGACGCTGCTTCCGTAACGAAGCTACCGACGCCTGCCACGAAAACACCTTCTTCCAGATGGAGGGTATGATGGTTGATAAGGATATTTCAATCTCAAACCTGATTTACTTTATGAAAACTATGCTCTCCGAGGTGTTCCAAAAGGATATTAAGGTAAGGCTTCGTCCCGGATTTTTCCCGTTCGTTGAGCCGGGCTTTGAGCTTGACATCAGCTGCCTTATCTGCGGCGGCGAGGGCTGCCCGTCCTGTAAGCACAGCGGCTGGCTTGAGCTTTGCCCCTGCGGTATGATTCACCCCGAGGTGCTGCGTATGGGCGGCATTGACCCCGAGGAGTACACGGGCTTTGCGTTCGGTCTCGGACTTACAAGACTTGTTATGATGAAATACGGTATCGGCGACATCCGTGACCTCAACAGCGGCAACCTTAAGTCGCTGTCACAGTTCAACGACGACGAATAAGAAAGGAGAGTGAATATCTATGTTTTTATCAATGAATTGGATTGAAGATTTTGTTGACCTTTCAGGTCTTGACAAGCTTAAGCTTATTAATCAGTTTTCACTCTCTACCGCCGAGGTTGAAAACGATATTTTCCATAAAGGCTCGGACATTTCGGGTATCGTTGTGGCAGAAATAAAAAGCGTTGAAGCTCACCCCGACAGCAAGAAGCTGCATCTTTTAAAGGTTGACGCGGGCGACGCTGAGCTTACCGATGTTGTATGTGGCGCACCTAATGTAAGAGTTGGTATGAAGACCGCTTTTGCAAAGGTCGGCGCAAAAATCGGCGAGATTGAAATCGCACCGAGAGCGCTTGCAGGCTATACCTCTTACGGTATGTGCTGCTCCGAAAAAGAAATCGGCATTTCCGACGAAAACAGCGGCATTATGGAGATTACCGACGATGTTGCCAACGGCACCGATTTAAAGGATATTTACGAGATTGACGACATTATCTTTGAGGTTGACAACAAGAGCCTTACTAACCGCCCCGACCTCTGGGGACACTACGGTATTGCGCGCGAGTTCGCAGCGCTTGCAGGCAGGGAGCTTAAGCCTCTTGATGTTATCAACACCGCAGAGTATGACGCGCTTCCGAAGGTTGACCTTAAAATTCTTGACCCGCTTTGCCAGAGATATTCGTGTATGCAGGTGGAGAATATCAACACTAATGTGTCGCCCGTAAATATGCGTATCCGTCTTTTCTACTGCGGTATGCGTGCTATCAATTTCCTTGCCGACCTTACTAACTACCTTATGCTCGAGATGGGTCAGCCTATGCACGCCTTTGACAGCAGAAAGGTTGAAAAAATCAGAATCAAGCGCTTTGATGAGCCGTTCACATTCCGGACTCTTGACGGCGTTGACAGAAATATCGACACCGATACCCTTATGATTTGTAACGACAATACCCCCGTTGCAATCGCGGGTATTATGGGCGGACTTGACAGCGAAATCGTTGAGGATACAACAACCCTTACGCTCGAGAGCGCAACCTTTGACGCGGCTTCTATCCGTAAGTCAACCGTTCGTCTTGCTCACAGAACTGACGCTTCAATGCGTTACGAAAAGAGTCTTGACCCCGAGATGACAACAGTTGCTATCGCAAGGTTTATGAAGCTTCTGCTTGATACCGACAGCGACGCTAAAATCGTTTCCGCTATGACCGACGAGATTGCGTACAGCTATCCCGAGGTTAAGCTCGACTTTGATAAGGCGTTCGTGGATAAGTACACGGGTATCGAAATCGACAACGACACTATCGTTAACACTCTTAACTCGCTCGGCTTTAATGCGAGCGTTAAGGACGATAACTTCAGCGTTACCGTTCCGTCCTGGCGTGCTACTAAGGATGTCACGATGAAGGCTGATATTATCGAGGAAATCACCCGTATTTACGGTTATGATAACTTCGATGTACACACTACTCGTTCACCGCTTTATCCCGTTCGTCCCGATGTGGAAAAGACTGTTGAGGACGCGGTTAAGGACCTTCTTGTAAAGAGATTTTCGCTTCACGAGGTTCATTCTTATGTGTGGAATTACTACGACGAGCTTAAGGCTATCGGTATCGAATCCGAGGGCGTAATTAAGCTTGCTAACGCGACTAACCCGAATATTGAAACTATCCGTAATTCTATGATACCGACCCAGCTTTGCCAGGTTAAGTCTAACACCGGCTACGCGCCCGACTTCGGTATTTTTGAGGTCGGTAGAGTTGTAACGGCTGTTGACGAAAATAACCTTTGTGTAGAAAAGAAAATGCTTGGCGTAACTCTTTATTCAAGGGTTAAGCCTATGCCGATGCTCTACTTTGAGCTTAAGGATATGCTCACCGTTATGGTGGACGATATTAAGCATAAGTCCCTTAGCTTTGAAAAGAAAGAGCAAGCGCACTCCTACGAGCACCCGAGAAATCTTAATAAGATTATTTGCGACGGCGTTGAAATCGGCGAAATCGGCATTACTCACCCCGTTGTATCTAAGAAGATTGACAAAAAGGCGAGCATCGTATTCGCACAGATTGATATTAACGCGCTGTCAAAGATTGACAATGCTTCAATCGTTTATGAGGAGCCGAGCAAGTTCCCCGAAATGGAGATTGACCTCTCGTTCATTTGCGATAAGTTTGAGCCTATTTCAAATGCAATTAAGGACGAAAACTGTACGCTTATTAAGGATGTCGAGGTTACCGATGTTTACGAGGACGAGGGCGCTAAGTCTATCACAACAAGGCTGACCTTCTCGCACCCTGACAAAACCCTTACGCGCGACGAGGTGCAGTCCGTTACCGACAGCATTATTGCAAAACTCAAGGAAAAGGGCATTAATCTTAAAGGATAATAACAAAAAGAGTGGCTACGATGTAGTCACTCTTTTACTATTTCTTTCAGTTCGTCTTTTGTCATCATGTTGTTAAGGCATGAGAGCAGGGAGGAGGTGGAGAGAAATTCGGGCAGGTCGAGCTGGTTAAGCAGCTTTTTGCGGTTTCCTTTAGCGTTAGGCGTTCCGCTTAACCCTGCTTCAAATAAATCCGTCGTTGTTATCGGGTCGTCGTTTTCACTTAAAGAGCAGGTAACGCCTGCGTTATTCAGCGCCTGCTCAATAACCTCTTTCGTCATACCCTCAACCCCGAGCTTACCCTCCTTCGAGGGCTTATTCTTGCGGCGCTCCTTGCCGTAAATGTCGGGGATATAAACATTTTTAACCTTGTCCTTAGGTATCGAGGATAAGATGCGGTTTCTTATCATAAACCCTGCGTGGTCGGAGTCCGTCAGTACGATAATACCGCGCTCGTCAGCAAGCTTCTTGATAAACGCAAGCTTAGCCTTGTCCTTGAATATGCCGAAACCGTTTGTTTCGATAATAAACGCGTCGAGTATGTTAGAGAGCTTGATTTTATCGTACTTACCCTCAACGATGACCGCCTCGCTTAGCTTGATTTTTTCCATCACGCACTCCTTTTCAGCATAAGAAGTTTAGCTACGGTTTCTTCAAGCAGGATTTTACCGTCGACCGAGGTCGATTTCATAAGCATATCCGCTTCGGTAAGGTGGTCAAGCGCGCTTCTCAGACTCGCAATGCTTATAGTTCTGCAGTCGCGCGCTGCGTTTCGGATTAAAAACTCTCTGCCGCGGTAAGTGAAAAACTCGGTAAGGTTCATCTCGTTTTCGCCCGCCGCCTTGGCGCATTTAACGCGGTACATATCAACATATGTTGAGCTTATAACTGCGAGTATGGAGATAGGCTCCTCCTTTTGCGCGAAAAGCGTTTCGAGGATTTTGTAAGCGTTGTCGCCGTCGCCCTTAAGTATAAATTTTGACAGGTCGTAAACCCTTGCCTGCAGGGATTTAATAGCGAGGTCGTCGATAATCTCTTTCGTAATCTCGCCGCCTGCAGCAAAGGCGCAGAACTTTTCAAGCTCGGAAAAAATCGTCTGAATATCCGAGCCGACAACGCTTATGATATACGCCGCGTTTTGCGAGGTGATTGTGCAGCTGCGCTTTTTAGCAGAGGATAAAATCAGCTTTACGAGCTCGCTTTCGCTCCTTTTTTCAAGGTTTACGCTGCAGCCCGCCGAGGAAAACTCCTTTTCAATAGCGCGCCATTTAGCGCTCTTTTTGGTGTCAACCTCGATGCTGTCAAACCAGAATACAAGCACGCAGGAGGGCGGAATATCCTTAAAAAACTCCTTAAGCGCCTTTAGGTCGCCCTGGTTTTTGTCAAGCGGATAGTCGTGCACAAGCACAAGCGAGTATTCGCTCATCATAGGCAGCATCTCGGCGTCCTGCAAAATGTCGTCAATGCTCGAGTTTTTACCCTCGTGCTGATGGAAGTTGAAATCCGCAAAAGCGCTGTCAACAAGCTTTTCCTTAAGCTTGCCGACATAATACTCTTTTAGGTAACTCTCCTCGCCGTAGAGCATATATACATTACTGAAATTTTCGGTTTTAATCTGTTCTTTTAATTCTTTTTCTGTAAGTTTGGGCATTTTTTTATTCGTTAGTTATGGTTTTATATTTTTTCGATTAAGAACTGACAAGTCAGCTTTTCGCCTGCCTTAAGCTTATACTTATCTCTTACAACTGCCTGACCCGGCATATCGCCGCCGAGACCCTGCTGAGCGGAGTCAACGGTTACCGTGATGTCGTTATCTCTGTTAAGCTCGGCGTGGTGCTGCGCTTCGTCAAGCTGAACGGGTGTGTACGGCAGCGCTGAGAACATAAGCGGCTTATCGTAATATGCCGTTACCTTTACGCCCTCGCCCTTTTTGTTAGTAAGGGTAAAGTATCTTACATCTGCTCTTGTGGATGACTCCTGCGGGCGCATATAGGTGTACTCAAACTTGTCAAGCGGCAGCGAGTATTTGCCGATTTTGTAGCCGGTCTTTCTGTCGGGATATGACGGAGCTTCGCCCCTGCCGTACCAGCTTATGCTGTTGTACGATTTGTCGACACCGAAGGTGAAGCCGAAACGAATCGGGTCAATCTTAGGTACTGCGCTGTGGAATACAATTACCTTGCCGTCTGCAAAAACGGTGTAAGAAATGTATGCATTTTTAAGATTAGGCGCGTTAATGCCTACCTTAATCTTAACCGCACCGTCCGTCTTTTCAGCCTCGGTTTTAACCGTCTTAATCTGTGACGCAGCCTTCTTCCACTTGTAGTAATTATTCATACCGATAAATGGGGGAAGGAAGTTAAATATGTCGATGTCGTTGTCGGTAAGCGCTCTGAAATAGTTTGGCGCGACAGGAGCGGTAATTACGCTCTTGCCGTCAGACTCAAACTTAGTGATTGCGCCGTTACTAACCGTAATGCTGAAGTCGCCGCCGTTAATCTCAACGGTGTTGCCCTTTTTGTCAAAGCTTAAGTTGTCCTCGAGCTGCGAGAGCGTGGGCTTTGAAGCGTTTGTAAGAACGAACTGGTCGAACGCTATTTCCGCGTTGCTCTTAAGACCGGGGGTCTTTTTCTTTGTGTGGAACGAAATCGTCAGTATATTTTCTTTTGTTTCATCGAGCTTGGTGAGGTCGTAGGGGATTTCGATAATCTCCTCCTGAAGCGGAGAGAGCGAGAATTTGTCAAGCTCGCCCGACTGTACCTCGTCGCCCTCGCACTCGATTTTCCACTTGCATTTATAGCTTGAAACATCGGTGAAAAGGAAACGCGAGCGCACCTTAAATCTGCCTGCGCTCCTGTCCGACTCGGTCGTAACTATCGGCTGATAAACATGCTTAACCTCCCAGAACTGCGGGTGCGGCACGCGGTTTGCGGCGATAACGCCGTTAGCGCAAAAATATGTGTTAGAGCCTGTCATAGCAGTGGTGTTCATAGTGGAGTACCAGTGCTTCGGCTCGTCCTTTTCAAAGTCCGTACCGTAAAGCCAGTTGTCGTTGCCGTTCTCGTCAACGGTGTGAAGCGCCTGGTCAACCCAGTCCCAGATAAAGCCGCCGCACATATTGTCGTACTTTTCAAAGTCGTCCATATACTCCTGGAAGTTGCCAAGCGAGTTTTCCATACTGTGCGCGTATTCGCAAAGTATAACGGGCTTTGTGTACATCTCTTTAGCAATCGGCTTTGAGTCAGCGGCAAGCTGATTTGCGATATTGTCATAAAGCGAAATGGTAATAGCTTCCTTTTCGCCGAGCTTACGCATAGTCTCGCCGTCGGGATACATACGCGAAATTACATCGCTCTTTTCAAAAGTAAAGTCGCCTTCGTAGTGGAACTGCCTTGTGTTGTCGAGCTTGATTGCGGCTTCCTTCATTTTCATAAAGTTGTCGCCGTCGCCCGCTTCGTTACCGAGCGACCACATAAAGATACAGGGCTTGTTTCTGTCGCGAAGCACCATACGCTCCATCTTGTCTACCGCCATATCGGTCCAAAGCGGATTTGAACCCGGAACGCCCTTGCGCCTTACGCCGTGGCTCTCGAGGTCGCACTCGTCCATTACGTAAAATCCGTACTGGTTACAAAGCTCGTAAAAATACGGGTCGTCGGGGTAGTGCGAGGTGCGGATTGCGTTGATGTTGCACTGCTTCATCAAATCCAGATCCTCTGTAAATCTCTCCTTAGGTACAGCCCAGCCGTGGTCGGGGTCAAAGTCGTGGCGATTAGTGCCCCTGAGCATAAGCGGCATACCGTTAAACAAAAGCTTTTCGCCGATAATTTCTACCTTTTTAAAGCCGATGTCGCACGCCTTAACGCAAATTGCCTTTTTGCCCTCGTAAAGAGTCATAACGAGCTTGTAAAGGGCAGGGGATTCCGCTGACCACTTTTTCGGATTTTTGATATGCTCTGCGATGTTAAGACAAAGCGTTTCGCCGCTCTTAACCTCACCCGATACCTCGCCGAGCTCGGTTTCCTTATCCGTTTCGGATATAATCGACGCGGTAACGCGTACCTTTTTTGCCTTGTCGTCGTAGTTTTTGATATATGTATTAAGACTTAAATCCGAGTCCTTGTACTCCTCGTCAAGGTCGGTTACAACATAGAAGTCGCGTATGCAGCACTTAGGCTCGGCGTACAGGTAAACCTCTCTGTAAATACCCGAGAGCCACCACATATCCTGGTCCTCAAGATAGCTTGACGCTGCAAAACGGTACACCTTGGCGCTTACAGTATTCTCGCCGCTCTTTACAAACGATGTAACATCAAATTCGTGCGGAGTCATAGAGCCAGTCGAGTAGCCGACAAATTCACCGTTTACCCAAACCTCAAGCGCAGCCTTGCACGCGCCGAAGTGCAGAAAAATCTCGCCGCCCTCAAGCTCTTTGTTAAGTGTAAAGCTGCGGCGGTAAAAGCCGATTTCCTGCATACTGCGGTCGATTTTAGGTATCTGACCTTTAGAGCGCGAAAAAGCACGCGGGAATGTGCTGGCATAGTAGTACGGCACGCTGTAACCCTCGGTCTGCCAAACCGACGGAACATTTATCTCGTCCCATTCGGATACGTCAAACTCGTCCTTCTCAAAGCCGTCGGGCTGGTCTGCCAGTCCTCTTTGCCAGTAAAACTTCCACATACCGTTAAGGCTCTGCTTAAACGGCGACTCCTCGCCCGAAAGCGCGCTCTCTCTGTCAGAGAATGGCAGGGTGAGGTCGTGACCGTCCTCTTTGTTTACCTTATACTGTTTCGGGTCCTCCCAGATGTACTTAAACTTCATAATTTTACTCCTTAGATATTATTAGTATTATTGTAAATTAAAAACATCTATTTGTCAATAATCTATACATCATTGCCTCCCTTGCCAAAGGGAGGGGGACCGCTTGCGGTGGAGGGATGGTCGTGTATTTTAAGTAGTCTTAAAACAACACATTTTAAAAGGCGTTGACCACCCCTCAGTCTCGTCCAAACATATTATGTGTTCGGAGCATTTTGCAAGCAAAATACTAATGAACACTCCATATGTTTCTCCTCTCCCCAAAAAATCTAACGATTTTTCGGGGTCCCCGTTTGGACTCGCCAGCTCCTACAGGAGCCGTCCCTTTTGTC
>JAFSTE010000011.1 GCA_017450645.1 Eubacterium sp. | reverse complement strand
TGAATATACTGCTGATGACGATAAAGCAAAAATTAATGGCTTAGATTACTCAGTTGTTTCCAATGCACCGAGATCGTAAAAAGGAGGGTATATCGTATGAAAAGAGAATATTCCACTCCAGAGTTGGAGATTGAAAAATTCAACTTGCCTGTAAATTCGGCAATTACAACAACCTCCGAAGGCGGTATCGATGACGGTGGTGACACCGGCGTAGATGTAGAATGGTAAAATTAAGGAGCTATCTCGTATGAGGTAGCTCCTTATTAATATGTATTTTATAATAGATAGTAAGCGACAAAATAATAAATAATTGTCTAATAATAAAAAATTTACAAAATGTTCATAAATTGCTTGACATTATATGTTTACTATATTATAATTAATTTGGTATATAGTAGGCTACAAGTATGCCCATTTGAATGTGTGACATATCTTGTGGTAATCAATAAATAGAACGCAATATGTTGTATCTGCGGTATAGTCAGTAACCCAAAGAAACAACTAATTGTGCTCGTAGATGGAGGCTTTTATTATGAAAACGAAATTAAGCAAAAGAGCATTATCCTTACTTATGTCAGCACTTATGGTTGTAACCATGCTGCCGACGTTTGTAATTGCTCCTGCAACAGCAAGCGCACAGGACACAAAGGATGTTAGTTCTGCGTATTGGAGCATTCTTGCATCAACAGACTTTACCAAGACTAACGGCAAATGGTCCGGCACGGGAGACACGGTAACTTTAGATAACGCTGACACTAAAACTTCTGCAGGTGGCAGTGCCATGGGATGGACCATTAAATATGCTGACAGACATGGCGTCAGCGGAGCAGAAGTAGATAGCAACGGTGTTAGTATTCCGTGGGAAAACAGCAGCCATAAAACTAATGGCTTCCTTTATATGTCCAAGTTTAACGATCAGACTACTAATACTATATTTAACGGCGTTGACAATTTCAAGATTGACCTTGCTTTTTCATACCTTGGTGATTCAAAGGCGTGCACGGGTTTTGATTTAAACGAGCGTCGCGGCGGTACTCCGCTTATTAAACTTGCAAAAGATTCAAAGTATAGCTTTAACTCAAAGTACACCGATCAAGCTAACTTCTTCTGTCAGGAAGCTTGGGGTAGACGTAGCGTTGATGATGATTACTATAAGACAGACGGTACATCAGGCACAGCGGATGACTCTAACGGTCCTTACGCTATATCAACATATAACAGCAGGAGTGTGATTTCTGCAAATACAGTTTATCACTATGTTGTATATTATGTTGATAAAATGATTGGCTGCTATGTTACTGACGACGCGGGTAATGTAATTATTAACTATAACCCGATTGAAATGGGCAGCTATAATATGGCGGCAAGCGTGATTACAAGTATTTATCTTGGCGGATCAGAGTTTAACTGGGCTGGTAAGTATGATTTGGAAAACGTCGCATACAAGAGCATTGAAATCTACAAGGGCGTTGATAGCCATTCTTACGACAGCTCAAGGGATAAGTTCCTTTACGCTTACTTTACCGGTAATGATACAGCCGGTGAAACCATGCACTATGCTATCTCAACCGACGGCGTTAACTTTGAGGCTGTTAACTTGGGCAACAAGGTTTGGGACCCTGCGAACTATCCTGCAACGGATGAATATCCGTCTGCTGACAGCGCGCCATATACAGACGCTATTCAGGGTATCAGCAACCATGTTCGTGACACATATGCGTTTATCGGCAACGACGGCAAAGACTATGTAATCGCAACCGATCTTAATACAAACGGCGGTAATGTATACTCAAATAACTCGCGTTTTCTTATGTGGAAACTTGATAACTTTGCGGATATTGCCAACACAAAGCCGTGGTCCATTGATACATCTAAATTCCCCGGAATGGACGAAGTTATAGGCTCTACTTCGAGCAATCAGCTGCAAGTTAAAAAGGCGTGGGCTCCGCAAGTTATCTGGGATCCTGATGTGGGCAAGTATATGCTCTACTGGAGCGTTGGCGCAGAAAACAATACAAAAACTCAGGTTTATTACACTTACACAAGCGACTTCAAGTCAGACTTCACAACAGTTAAACGTCTGATGTATCCCGACTTTGACGGCGAAGGTATCACAAATCATATTGATGCTGATATCACATACCACAACGGTCTTTACTACTGCTACTTTAAAAACGAGGACAGCAGCGGCACAGGCGCAAAGCGTATTTGGTACGCAGTAGCGCCAAACGCAAACGGACCGTATACAGACTTTGAACTTGTTGAAACAGGCTATGGCTCGGAAGGACCTCAGGTTTACGAGGTTTCCGACGGCGCTTATATGCTTATGGTTGACGGTTATGGCGACAGTACATACCATATGTATTCCGCTTCCACTCCGTACGATTTCACAAATAGTAACGGAACAATGGTGGCTGAATCGTCTACAAACGTTACCTCACTTTCACCTCGTCACGGTTCCATTGTCAGAATTTCGGACGCAGAGTACCAAAAACTCAAGAAACTCCGCATCGGCGAGGAGTTAAGATATGACTGGCAAACAGAGGGTAACTACAATCATAGTTCAGAACAGACCGACTCAACAGGCAACAAGTACCATGTTACATGGAACCCGAGTTCTTCAACCACAACAACAGGCGACGGCGTTTTAAGCATTACTGACAGCGGTATGTATTCCGACCTTTCAACCGTACAGAATTTTATCGCTTCAGATGTTTATTCCGTAACATTCAACTATAAGAGCAACAGTAGCACCACTCGCGATGATACTCATTCGATTTTCTCAATCAGCAAGAGCAACGCGGTAGAAAACTATGTTCGCCTTACATCAAACGGCAAGTTTATCGTTAACAATTCGCAGGTTGCAGTTTCAGGCAACTGCAGCGACGGTACTACAACAAGGGCTTCAAAACTGTCAGACGCTGTTAACGATACTTCAAACTTCCACAGATTCACTGTAACGTCAGACGGCTTTTCTACCTCTCTGATTATAGATGGCGAATTTATCTGTCAAACCATAACTAAAGAATTGGATATTCCTAACACGCTTTGGCTTACATTTGGCTGGGCGAGAATACCAAATTATGAAAACAACCGTCTTACTGCACAGTTCGGTCAGGTGATATTCAAAAACGTAGCAACCGAAACCGACAAGCAGGATGAACTTTACGATACCCTCAAGCCAGAAAATGTGAATGTTGCGACATACAATGAAACAAAGAACCAAGCTTATCATGAAAGCAATGCTGCGAACAATAAAGATGGCTCGAAAGCTTACTCGAATGTTGTTTATTGTTCAACTTCCACAGGTTGGCCGAGCAGCTACACTAATAAGTTCTATACTAATATGAAAATTGCAATGCCTAGCAATATTGTTTTGTCGTATGACGGTGTTACAACTCCGTCATCACCTATAGTTTTTGAAGAAATTTGTGAGGAAAAAAACAGCAATCAAATATTCTACGTTTCTTCAAACACATCTAAACTAAACCTTGCACATTATTGGTATGGATATACGGAAAAAAATCAGACAATTTCTGGGCAAACAGGTAGTGGATATCAATTATGGCCTGGTGCTGATAATACAAGTTCAAGTTATGATGCATGGTTCCACCACACATCAGATCGTGGTAGTGACAAATATGAATTTGATAACAAAAACACAAACCGTTTCTTCTGGAATCAATTAAATTATACAGGTTCTGGTAATAATGTTGATTATTACGAAACATTCACAAATCCAAGCTTTACTGCTGCAGGTACGTACTATTCGTGGCTTAGTTGGCACGATGAGACAACCTCTATTTCTGCATCAGGCGCTAACATGTATGTTATCAACTACAAGCCTATTTATGACATCCTTAACGGTACCACAAAAATACCTCAGGCAAAAGTTGAAGGCGCTACAGCCGATGTAACAATTTCTTCACTGTTCTCAAGCGATGCAGACAACAGGTGGATGTATACAAAGGCTTCCTATGAGCAGGCAATGTACGCAATGAAGTTGCTTGCGGATTGTAACCCGAACAATTACAATTATTCAAGCGACGCTGCAGGTCAGGTTGCAAAATGCGGTCAGGATATCAAAAAAGCAATCGAAGCATTCAATGCAATCAACCTTAAGAAAAACAAGTTCAACATCACATACCGTATGGCTGACGGTACTACAAAGGGTGAGGTTGTAACAGCTGGTGACAGCCCGTCTGAAACACCTGACAATACAGCTAATTACCATATCTTTGATTCAAATACGCATAAAAAGGACTGTCATTGGGCTACAGTAAGTCACGACAGCGTGCCGATTGGCTCAGCTGAATACACAGAGCCTGATTTAACAAAAATTGGTATTCTTGGCTTTGTACCAAAAGCTAACACAGTGTTTACCGAAATCGGTACAGTTGAACCCTGTGAAAAGAAAACAGTTGCCGCAAGCGGTGATACAAATGAATATGAACGCTATGAATGCTCTGTTTGCGGCGAAACAAACGACGATTACAGAATGTGGAAGGTATCGTTAACTGCGGATGAGTGGTCAACTTACGATACTCACGCTAACGCGATTGCAACTAATGCTGCTGATACTCAGTACACCACATCTTCGCGTAGCGCATATGAAACAGATGCAAATGCTGCAATTAAGGGAGTAAGCGACGGCGACCCGTCAAAGTCAGAGTCGTACATCAACGGTAAGATAACTGCTCTTACTACTGCAGAGCGTAAGCTCAACCATGTTGCAGATTTCAGTCAGCTCGACGCAGCTGTTACACCGGAAAGAACGACTTCGAGAAACTCCAATAACTACAGCGGCGATACTCAGCTCAATACATATTCATCGTGGGCGGCGTTTGCAACAGCATATGACAACGCAAACGGTTATCACACAAAGAACGCTGCACAAAGAGCGGATACGCCGATGTACGCAACGGATGTTAGCGGTTATGTAACAAGCGATTTGTCAACCGACCAGACAAATATTAACAATTACAAGAACGCACTTACAAGTGCAACGCTTGTATCGATTAATACTGACTCGTTAGACACTTACGAAACAGCAAGAAGCGTAATTACCGCATCTCTTGACACTAAGAAGTATACAGATGACGCGTTAAGTCATGTAAATGGCGCGATAAACGACGCAAATGCTGAAGTGTATCATACACTCACAGCTGCTGAAGCTACAGCATACAGCACAAGTACCGGCGGTAGAACCTTTGTTGCAGGCGACAAGGTACGAAATGTGGAATCTGCTGATACGCAGACAACAGCGATAATGACTGCTGTTGACGAAATTAATGACGCTGATGATAAGGACGAATATATTAAAAAGTATACTGTAACCTTTAGTGTACAGGACGATGATGGTGAACCACTTGGTACCGGTTTAATCAACGATGTAGAAAAATCAAGCGATACCATTTATTATGGTGATAGCTTTAAACTTGCAGTACCGGATTCGCTTAAGAATGGCAGAAAGATTACAAAGTGGAGCACAACATACACCGAGGAAGACGGTGCAACACTTTCGCAAAAAGCAACAGGTAGACTTGGTTCAGAAATCACAAAGATTGCAAACAGTGATATGGCTGTTACAGCAGAGCTTACAGCTACAAGCCCGCAATCCGGCGAAACATATCGTTACGACATATGCAACGCTTACGGTGATGTTACAAACATTATTTATAGTAATACAGATGTTCACGGCGACAAGAGTGACCCGACCTTTACGATAGACGGAGTTACAATTGAAGCCAAGAAAGTTCCAATGTATACATGTGTAGGATGGACTTGTTCACAGGTAGGTGAGAATTATTATAAGTTTGTACCTGTTCTTGACAATGTTCCAACATACAACTTTACTGTCTATGGATCAGTTGGAAGTAGCTCTTTAGTAGCTGTACCGTATGACGAAAAGGTAACGCTTGAGTACGATACAACCTTTAGTACAGGAACATTTGCAGCATGGGCGGTTAAGACCGGTTCAGGCAAGCTTCAGATTGCATCCTACAGTCCGAACTATTACTACTATGCTTGTGCAAACGAGACCTATGTACCGATTGTAAATACAAGCAATTCGGATACACCGGTATATAAGTACTACAATGGTTCGAGCTGGTTAAATGTTACAGCATCAAGCATAGAAGGTTCAATCGCAAATGTTGAAGGAGCTGACCTCGATTCAGTTGTAACAGCAAAGATTAGCAATAAAGTACCGTTCATTTCGATTGAAAATGTCAAGATGACCGAAACGCAGGCACGCGTATATGCGAGATTCACAGAAGGCTCAACAGTCGACGGTTCAAGCTTTGGTGTACTGTATCGTCAAAATGAAGGTACTGACGAGCAAATGAGAATAGGATACACCGGAACAGTTAGACGCAACATTACGTCATATGTATCCAGCGGACAGTTCACATTTACAATTAACAACAAGAGTGGCGCATTTAGTCCATCGCTGACCAGCGTTACATTCAGGGCGTTTGTAAACTATGACCTTGAATATACTGCTGATGGCGATAAAGCAAAAATTAATGGCTTAGATTACTCAGTTGTTTCCAATGCACCGAGATCGTAAAAAAGGAGGGTATATCGTATGAAAAGAGAATATTCCACTCCAGAGTTGGAGATTGAAAAATTCAACTTGCCTGTAAATTCGGCAATTACAACAACCTCCGAAGGCGGTATCGATGACGGTGGTGACACCGGTGTAGATGTAGAATGGTAAAAACAAACGGAGTCGTATCCATGTGATACGGCTCCTTTAATTTGACATATTTTGCTGTTTTTGGTATATTAGTTTTTGAGGTGATGATGTGAAAAAGGTATCTAAAATTATTGCTATGGCGTTCGGTGCCGGCGCTGCCATTTGGGCGGCGGGCGTTTCGTTTTTGGTGTATAAAACTTTCTTTAACCCGCCCGAGCCTGAGCGCGAGCAACCGCAGGCTAACAGGTTTTACGACGACGATATTGCCGACGCTGCAAAAATCACCTCCGACGCTATTCGCAATTTGCAGGAGAAGTACGAACCCGCCGAGGTTTTTATAACCACCGACGACGGAATAACACTGCCAGGCTTCTTTTACATAAACGAAAATAAGACAGAAAACACCTTCGTATGCGTGCACGGCTACAACACCGACAGCGACTTTGCTTTTGCCGCTATGGTAGAGCCGATTTTGCAGGCAGGGTATAACTGCTTCTTGGTTAACCATAGGCGTTTTGGCGGCCACGAGGGTAAGTTTACGGGCTTTGGCATACTCGAAAAAGAGGAGCTTGTAAAGTGGATTGACTGTGTTAATTCTTACTTCCCGAACGGAAAAATTATCCTTTACGGTACTTCAATGGGTGCTGCTACAATTATGCAGGCGTCCGATAAGGACTTGCCGAATGTTGTCGGATTTATCGAGGATTGCGGCTTTACCACCTGCTATGACGAGATTAGCTTTTTGCTTAAATCCGTGCTGCACCTGCCTTCAAAACCGATAACCGAAAGTATGGGCTTTGTTACTAAAGCGCTGCTTGACCTTGACCTTAAGTCGTCCGACTCGCGCGAGGCGCTTAAAAACACAAACCTTCCGGCGTTGTTTATTCACGGCGGACGGGATAATTTTGTGCCGACGTATATGGTCGAGGAGTGCTACGAGGCGTGTGCAAGCGAGGACAAAAAGCTTATAATTTACGATACGGCGCGCCATGTTCATTCGCACTTCAAGTACCCCGAACAGTACGAAAAGGACATCTTTGAATTTGCAAAACGAATATTCGGAGAATAAAAATAACCCCTTGCTCTAAAGGCAAGGGGATTTTTTATGTATTAAAACAAAAACAGCTTTTCTATACGGAAATCGGGCTCACCGAGCAGCAGCACGCCGGGCGCTACATACTCCTTAAGCAGCTTTTCGAGCTTTGGCGAGAGCGGTATACCCGAAAAGTCCATATAATGCACCGCAAGGGTCGGCATATCGGGGTAGGAGTCGTTTCGGATTATTACCTTGTCATTCTTGTCAAACACGAACACAAGCTTTCTTACATGGCAGCACTCCTTAAGCCTTACGCAAATTGTAAGCACTCTCGGCGTTGTCCACGCCGCTTTTGTGCAGGCCGTAAACTTCATTCCGCCGAGCTTGATAGGCGTGGCGACATACTCGTTATTCATGCCGAGCTTTATCGTGTTAACATCGCTGCCTTCCTTCCAGGTCAAGTGCAGCTCGTTTTGTCTATCAAGGCTTAAAACAAAGGTGTCCGTCCTGCCGAGCGGCTCGTTCATAACGGTTGAAATAGTGGCGTGAAGCATTGAAGCAAAGCTGCTCGAATGTGTTTTAAGCGTCTTTTTGTCAAACTTGTTTTCAAGTTCCGTATTACGCGCTTCAACGGGGAGGTTGTCCTTGTCGCCGAGAGATGCGAGCAGCTCCTTAAGCTTATCCTCGTACTCAGCAACGGGCTCGTCCCACAGCGTTTTGCACATATCGTCTATCGCAAGGCTCAGCAGCTCGTCGCGCGAAATACCGGCAAAAAGCACAAGTACAGTGTCCTTGTCCTCAAATACATATCCGCACTGACCGTGCAGTCCGTAAGCCCTGTAGGAGTTAGGGATACTTGTCCTCCAGAAGCCGTAGCCGTAGCCCTTTGTAACATCAATCTGACCTCTTTTGAGCGTCGGTACCTGAAAACTCGTAGCCTGTTCAATCCAGGTGCGCGGGATAACCTGCTCGCCCTGCCAAACGCCGTTGTTTGCGTAACATTGCATAATCTTTGCCGCATCGATTGTTGTAAGATACAAGCCCCATCCGCCCGAAGCGTATCCGAAGCCGTCCGTTTCCCAAAACGGCTTTTCGATTTCAAGCGGCTTGAAGAGCCTTTCGTCAAGGAAGTCCACAAGCGTTTGGTTATACACCTTGCTGATAATCGCAGACAGCATATAGAAGTTATCGTTCGTGTACATATACAGCCTGCCGGGCTTAGCAATAGCGGGCGCGTCAAAGAAAATCTTAATCCAGTCCTTATAGTGACGGTTCTTTGCCATACCCACAAGCTTGCCCGCAGTCATTGTAACAAGGTGGCGAACGGTGATACCCTCGCATTTTCCGCGCTTGTCGTACTCACCGAAAAACTTACAAATCGAGTCACCGAGTGAGATTTTGCCCTCGGCAATAGCGAAGCCGAGCGCTGTCGCAGTAATTGACTTTGACATCGAGTACATAACATGCGGCGTGGTTAAAGAGTAGGGGGTGTGATAACCCTCTGCAACGACTTTGCCGCCCTTTAACAGCATAAAGGTATCTATGCCGAGGTCGTTCTCCTCAGCGCGTTTTATAAAATCATATACAGCCTTTGGATTAATTCCGCTCTCCGTGCAGGAGGCGTGTTCAAACTTAAAGCTCATATTCTCACTCCACTTTCACTAATATTATAAGACATATTTTTGTGTATGTCAATAAAACACATTAACTCTTGAAAGAGACAGAAAACAGTGGTATATTTTAATTAGAACAGTTTTCGAGGTGTATTATGGTTAATAAAAACAGAGTAATAGACAGATTTAAAGAAATGGTTGCGCTTGACAGCCCGTCGCTTAACGAAAGGCTTGTTTGCGACTACATTAAAAATTATTTATTTTCTCTCGGCATTACCGCAATAGAGGACAACGCGGGCGAAAAGCTCGGCGGAACTACGGGTAATCTTTATGCATTTATAGAAGGTGAGGGCGAGCCGATACTATTTTCGGCGCATATGGATACCGTTGAGCCGTCGCACGGCAAGGTGGCTGTTGTGCACGACGACGGCACGATTACTTCTAACGGCGATACGGTTCTCGGCTCGGACGACCTTGCGGGCGTTAACGCAATCCTCGAGGCGCTGACCGTTATTAAAGAGAACGACCTGCCGCACAGACCGATTGAGCTCGTTTTTACCGTAAGCGAGGAAACACATTGCGGCGGCGTAGCTTACTTCGATTTCAGTAAGCTTAAGTCAAAGGGTGCGTATGTTTTTGATATGGACGGCGATGTCGGCACTGCCGCTTCGTCCGCACCGTCAATTCTTTCTTATACAGTTAAATTCCACGGTAAGTCGGCGCACGCGGGTTTTGCGGCGCACCTCGGCGTACACGCTGTTAAGGCGGCTGCACTTGCGGTTACTAAGATTCCCTGCGGCTCGCTCGGCGACGGAGTAAGCGCAAATGTCGGTATTATTGAGGGCGGAAAGGCTACTAATATTGTGCCCGACCTGTGCTCGATTACGGGCGAAATCCGCTGCTTTAATGACGACGATATTGATAAAAGATTTAACGAGGTGCTCGACATCTGTAACGAGTGCGCTGCCGAGTTCGGCGCTACAACAGAGGAGGAGCACAATAAGCACATTAAGGCTTTTGCCGTACCTGACAGCAACGAGGTTGTTAAGAGATTTAAGGAGTGTTGCACAAGGCTTGGCTTCTCGGGCGAGTGTTACCCGACCTTCGGCGGCTCGGATAACAATGTGTTCTGCGAGCACGGAATTGACGGCATAGTCGTTGCAACCGCTATGAACAACTGCCACGCGGTTAACGAGTTTACAACAGTCGACGGGCTTACAAATGCTGCTAAGCTCGCGCTTGAACTTATGAAAATTTAGGAGGTAAATTTATGCGAAATCACGAAGTTACAACTAAGCACAAACTGCTTGACGAAAACGGTGTTCTTATCGAACCCGGCTGGAGCAAAACGCTTATCCAGGACTACGACAGAAACGACATCAAAAAGCGTAAAACCCGTATAAAAGAGTGGGATTACTACTATGTTATGCTCAACTCCGCAGGTCTTGTACTCTGCCTTACGGTTGCCGACCTCGGCTATATCGGACTTCACAGCGTCAGCATTATTGATATGAATAACGGCTTTGCTAATTCCGAATCCCAGATTGAGGTGCTGCCGCTCGGCGCGCGTAAAATGCCCTCAACCTCTGAGACGGGTGATGTCCGCTTTAAAAATAAAAAGCTCGCCATAGAGTTTCTTAAAAAGGATAACGAGCGTATTTTAAGGATGAACTATCCGTCATACGCTAAGGGTAAGGGTATCCGTTGCAACATAAGACTTTTTGACGAGCCTAAAGACAGTATGGTTATCGCAACGCCCTGGGATAATGATAAGAACGCGTTTTACTATAACCAGAAAATTGTTTGTCTTCGCGCCGAGGGCAAGCTCGAATATGACGGCGTAACCTTTGAGCTTGACAGCAGTACCGACTTTGGCGGTCTTGACTGGGGACGCGGTGTGTGGACCTACGACAACACATGGTACTGGGGCTCGGGCTCGGGTCAGCTTGACGGCGTGCCCTTTGGATTTAACATCGGCTACGGCTTCGGCAACACCTCTGCCGCGAGCGAAAATGTTGTGTTCTACAACGGCGTTGCGCACAAGCTCGACGACGTTACATTCAACATCAGCGAAAACTATGTTGACCCATGGACGTTTACCTCCTCCGACGGAAGGTTTGAAATGGATTTCGTACCCGTTGTGGACAGAAATGAAAAACTCGACTTGGCTGTTGTTCAGACGGAGCAGCACCAGGTATTCGGTAAAATGACGGGTTATGTAATCCTTGACGACGGCACAAAGCTTGAAATAAAGGACTTTCCGTGCTTTGCGGAAAAGGTACACAATAAATACTAATCGTAAGTTAATACTAAGCAGGGGAGGGCTTTTGCGCCCTCCCGTTTATTGTTTGGGGCTCGGTATAAATTTCTTGACATTTGACTACTTTTAAGGCATACTATATTTGTGAGAATTTGGACATTTTCAATTCAGAGGTAGAGTATGACAATACAAAATATTATCCACCTGTTCGGCGGTCTCGGTCTGTTCCTCTTCGGTATGAAGTTTATGAGCGAGGGTATTAACCAGGTCGCCGGCGATAAAATGAAAAATCTGCTCGAAAAGCTGACGAGTAACCGTATTAAGGGCTTTTTGCTCGGCGTGCTTGTGACTGTGATTATTCAGTCGTCATCGGCTACAACCGTTATGCTTATGGGCTTTTTGAACGCGGGTATTATGACTCTCGCGCAGGCGACGGGCGTAATTATCGGCGCTAATATCGGTACTACTATTACCGCTATTCTTATTGCTATTGATGTGTCGGCTATCGCTCCGATATGCATATTTATCGGCGCAGTTATGGCGCTGTTTTCTAAAAAGACTACCCATAAATATGTGGGTCAGATTATTCTCGGTTTCGGCATTTTGTTTTTCGGTCTTAAATATATGAGTGGCGACAACGCTATGGGCGTTCTTAAAACGAGCGAAGCGTTCCAGTCGTTTATTACAAAGGCTAATAACCCGTTCTTAGGGCTTGCAATCGGTATTATTATGTGTTCCGTTTTGCAGTCGTCGAGCGCTTCCGTCGGCGTTTTGCAGGTGCTTGCGCTTCAGGGCGTTATGCCGATAGGCTTTGCTATGTACCTTATTATAGGTATAAATGTCGGCTCGGCTATGCCGCTGTTTTTGTCGGCTCTCGGTGCAAAAACTAACGCTAAGCGTGCTGCGCTGATTTACTTTATGTTCGACTTTGTGGGTATGGTAATATTCACACCCATTACTTTGTTTACGCCGTTTTGCGACTGGATTACAACTCTCTCCGCTAACGGCTCGGTGCAGGTTGCAACAGGGCATATAATCTTTAAGGTTGTAACGGCTCTCGCTTTGCTTCCGTTCGTGCCGATTATGGTTAAAATATCCGAAAAGCTTATTCCTCAAAAGGAGCACGAGTCGCAGTTCCGCTTTACCTATATCGACCCCAAGGTTGCGGACAATACCGTATCCGCCGGTCCTCAGGTGCTCGCCGAGGTTGAGCGTATGGCTAAGATTGTAAGGGAGAATATCGAGCTGTCCGCCGAGATGTTCATTAGCGGAGATTTAACGCGCGAGCGCGAGGTGACGGATAACGAAGAGCTTATAAACTGGCTCAACCACAGTATTTCCGACTTCCTTGTAACTCTTACCTCGCACGAGCAAAGCGCAGGTATGTCCGAGCGTATCGTAAGGGTGTTCCATACGATTACCGACCTTGAAAGAATAGGCGACCACGCTTTGAATATTTATGACAGAGCTAAAGAGGTTGACGATAACAGCCTGCATTTCTCTGAATCTGCGATTGAGGAATTTAAGGGTATTTATGACGAGATGCTTGTGCTTTACGACGGAGCTGTTGAGGCGTTTCTTAACACAAGACTTACCGACGCCGAAGCACACAGACTCCACGCTATCGAGGATACTATCGACAGGCACACACGCGAGGCTCAGGATAATCATGTTCAGCGACTTCGTGAAAAGAAGTGCTCGACCTCCTCGGGCGTAGTGTTTACTAAGGTACTGCAGGACCTTGAGCGTATGGGCGACCACGCCTACAACATCGCTTGGTCGGGCAGAAGGGATAAAGCGCTTATCAAAACTATCTAAGGGGCTCATTATGAACGACAAAAGAACTCATATTGACAAACTGAAAACGCTCCTTTTCGGCAAGGATTTAAGAATTACCAAGGGTGAACCTTTTAATAAGGTTTACCCTTTTGACTTCTCCTCTTATTATCCCGAGGACGATTATATTAGTTATCAGGATGTACCCGAGGAAAATGTATACGATATAAGGGATTTCGGCGCGGATACTACGAATGCCGACAACGCCGGGTTCATTAACGCTGCCGTTGAAGCCGCTGCAAAAACTGCGGGTACTGTACTCGTTGACGGCGGCGACTATGTTACAACTACAGTTTTTCTAAAGTCGGGCGTTACGCTCTTTATAAAAAGGGGCAGCGCGCTTGAGTCTAACAAAACGGGCGAGGGCTATAACCACCTTGGCATACTGCACGCAGACGGCGCAGACAATATTACGCTTACGGGTGGCGGCAAGGTTAAGGGCAACGGCGAGTATTTCGGTTTAAAACCGCTCTGGGACGAGAATATGACCGAGCACCCCGAGTACATTGATGTTATTCAAATGCGCCGCGACGCAAGGGCTCAGCTTCGTTTTGCACACCGCAGCAAGTACGGCGGACCCGTATATTTTAAGGATTGCAAAAACGTTAAGGCGCATAATTTTATTATAGAAAATGCGGCGCACTGGTCGTTCAGGATAGAAAACTGCGACGGCGTGAATATCACCGACTTTGTTATTAATAACAATCGCCACACTGCAAACGCCGACGGCTTTGATATTGCGGGAACGAGTAATATCCATATCGAGCACTGCTTTGTGTCCACTGCCGACGACGGAATATGCATTAAAAACGCTATCTGGCTTGGCAACAGGGGAGAGATGAAAAATATCACCGTAAAAAACTGCGAGGTTATCTCCTGCGCAAATGCTTTTAAAATCGGCACCGAAACCACCTACGATATTACCGACGTTACCGTAGAGGATTGCAGCTTTATGATGACTGATTTATACCCCGGCACAGTCAGCGGTATCGCCGTTGAGTCAGCTGACGGCGCGATAGTCAGCAATATTAAGGTTAAAAATATTACTATGAACCGCGTTACCTGTCCTGTATTTATCCGCCTTTGTAACCGTAACAGAGCTGCCGAGGTGGACGCTCAGAGCGCAAATGCCGTTGAGTTCGGTCAAAAGAAGGGTAAGGCGTCCTCTGCGGACAAAAGTACCTTCGATATGCTCGGCGAGGTGCGTGATATTTATGTCGAAAACATTACCGCTGACGGCGTTGAGCTTCCCGTAATAGTTGCGGGCTTTAAGCAAAAGGGTAAAATAAAGCGCGTTGAAAATGTAACGCTTAAAAGCTTTGATATCACCTACGCTCCCTATAAAGAGGTCTACGACAGGCGAGCCTTTATACCCGAGTACAGCGATGTTTATCCCGAGTGCTGGAGGTTTAGAAATCTGCCTGCCTACGCGCTCTGGGCGCGCCATGTAAAGGGCTTGAAGCTGCTCGATTTTAACTGTTCAACACCGCGAAGCACCTGGAAAGAAAAAGTAATTACCGAGGATGTAATATAATAACAAAAAGCCACCCCACGCATATTATGGCGTGAGGTGGTTTTATGTTTTTGTCAGAGCTTAAGGACGCTCAAAGTGGTGTTATATCGTCGATTAATTTCAGTTGCGGCTATGCCCGCAGGCTTATGGATATGGGCTTTTGTCACGGCGAGAGGGTGCGCTGCGTGTGTCGCTCGGTGTTTACCTCGCCGATTTTGTATTATGTTAAGGGCAGTAATATTGCCCTTAGAAAATGTGATGCAGATAAAATAGAGGTGACTTTATGAGCGAGCGCAGAATTGCCCTTGCAGGCAGCCCAAATGTGGGCAAAAGCACCGTATTTAACGAGCTTACCGGTATGCACAACCACACGGGTAATTGGATTGGCAAAACCGTTGATACAAAAGCATCTCATTTTTATTATAAGTTCAATGATTACTCGGTGGTTGACCTGCCGGGTACATACTCCCTGAACCCCGTTTCAGAGGAGGAGAGGATTGCCGGCGATTGCCTTATGCGTTCGCTCTTTGACTGCGTAGTGTGCGTTGTGGATGCGTCGCTGCTTGAACGCTCGCTCGGACTTGTATTTCAGATACTGAATATTTACGATAACGCCGTAGTTATGCTAAACCTTTGTGACGAGGCTAAAAAGAAGGGGATATATGTAGACGCTGATAAACTCAGCAGTTTAATCGGCGTACCCGTTGTTAAGGCGACTGCACGCTCTGGAAAGGGCATTAACGAGCTTTTGGAGCAGATTCACCTGATTACCACTGGCGCGGTTAAACCACGCGCGATTAAGGTAAAAGAAGGCGAGGACAGCTATAAAAAGGCTAAGGAAATAGCGGGTAAGGTTGTACTGAAAAGCTTTGATGCGGGGCGCAGCCTGCTCGACAGATTTCTGCTCGGTAAATACACTTCCTTTATTTCTATGGCGCTCGTTTTTGCGTTGATTTTGTGGATTACAATAAGTCTTTCGAACTACCCGTCAGAGCTTTTAAAGTCGCTGTTTGACCGCCTTGAAGCGTGGCTGTATTCAGCGCTTGTCGATGTCGGGATTTCCCGGGTAATAGTTGATGTGTTTGTCGGCGGCGTCTTAAAAATACTGTTCTGGGTAGTGTCTGTAATGCTGCCGCCGATGGCAATATTTTTTCCTCTGTTTGCTGTATTTGAGGACTTCGGACTTCTCCCGAGAATTGCGTTTAACTTCGATTTTTTATATCAAAAATGCGGCGCGTGCGGTAAGCAGTCGCTCTGTACATGTATGGGACTCGGCTGTAACGCTGTTGGCGTTACGGGCGCGCGCATAATCGACTCTAAGCGCGAGCGCCTTATCGCGATAATCACTAATTCGCTGACGCCCTGCAACGGCAGGTTTCCTATCCTAGTCGCGCTTATATCGCTTTTTTTTGCAAAGAGCAGCGTCTTATCCGCGCTGATACTTTTAGCTTTTCTTGTGATTTCAATGTTAGGCACGATGCTCGCATCACTCGTGCTGTCAAAAACCGTATTGAAAGGCTACCCCTCGTCCGTCGTTATGGAGCTGCCGCCGTTTCGCCGCCCGCAGATAGTTAAAACGGTCCTGCTAAGCCTTAAGGAAAAGGTAGTGTTCGTCCTGCTAAGAGCCGTAGCGGTTGCAGCCCCCGCAGGCGTTGTAATCTGGCTGTTTGCAAATGTAAGGGTAGGGGAGGCTTCGCTGCTTGTCCGGATGTCCGAAGCGCTTGACGGTGTCGGCAGGGCGCTCGGAATGGACGGCGTAATCCTGCTCGCGTTTATCCTCGGCTTTCCCGCTAACGAAATCGTGCTTCCTATCGCGCTTATGGCGTATATGTCTAAAAACACACTGTCGGACGCTTCGTATTCGTCAATCCTCTCCGTCCTTTTAGAAAACGGCTGGACTGTTAAAACCGCGCTTTGTACCTGCGTATTTTGTATGTTCCATTTTCCGTGTTCAACAACAATGCTGACTGTTTTTAAAGAAACAAAGAGTCTTAAATGGACCGCGCTTTCGTTTTTTGTACCACTGTTATTAGGAGTGTCGGTGTGCTTCTTGCTTAATATAATGCTATAAATATAAAGTTTTATACAATTTATCTAAAAACCGCTTGTAAAAGATACTGTTTTCTGTTAAAATGGATATTAAAATGGATAATTGATAAAAAAGTTATCAAAGGAGAACAAGTATGGGCGAAAAAGCTACTAAAATCGCAAGAAACACCTATACAAAGGGTGAACTGGTCGGCTATCTTGTAGGTATGTTCGGTCAGAATGTTATTTATCAGGTTATCGCTGCAGGTCTTGTAAGCGTATACCTCGGTACAGTGCTTTATATTCCTGCAACGGCTGTCAGCGCTATTATATTCGCTGCCCGTATCTGGGACGCAATCAACGACCCGATGATGGGCACAATCGTAGACAGAACGCATACCAAGTGGGGTAAGTGCAGACCGTATCTTATCTTTTTCCCTGCAATTATCGGCGTTATGACGATACTTTGCTTTATGAACGGTATCTATACCGACGAGGGTAAGAGTAAGGTGCTTATCGTTGCCTGGGCTGCAATTTCTTATATCGTATGGGGTATGCTATTTACCGTATGTGATATTCCGCTTTGGGGTATTACTTCACTTATGACAGAGGACCAGGACGACCGCGCTAAGATTATCGGATTTGCGCGTATGGCTGCGGGTGTCGGCGGTATCGGTACGGTTATCGCGTTTGTTCCGGGATTTTTAAAGCAATTCTTTGAGGGCAAGTATAACGCTATGGCAGAGGCTGGCGAAATCACGCAGCAGATGGCTAATAACTATACTTCAAGAGCTGCATGGATTGCAACGGTTATCGGCTTTACGGTAGTTGCTACTATATTCTTTGAGGTTGCAGGTCTTGTAACGCGCGAAAGAGTACCCGGCGACGCAGAGGATAAGCGCGGTATTATCGACAACTTCAAGATTATGTGGAACTGCCTGCCGTTCAGACAGATTCTTATCTCCGGCATTATCAGAAGCCCGCTTCAGCTGCTTATGATTCTTGCTATGCCGCTCATGCTTTACTACTATACTGATAACGCGTTTGAAAATATCGGCAACCTCGACGGCGGTCAGCGACTGTTTAAGATTGCGCTTATCGGTCTTGCCGTATTCATTCCGCAGTTTGCGGCTATGGCGCTCACGCCTAATCTTGTTAAGAAGTTCGAGAATAAAAAGCTTTATAACTTCTATTCGGTTGCAGGCGCAGTACCTTATGCACTCATTTTTGTTGCATACCTCGTGTTCAAGGGCAATCTCCTCGGTTGGGGCGCAGTTGTAATCACTTCGGTTTGTATCGGTCTTGCTTCGGCTTCAATGGGCGGTATTAATGTAATGCAGTCAATTATGATTGCCGACTGCGTTGACTACGAGGAGTACCACAAGGGCTACCGTCCCGACGGCGTATTCTTCTCGGGACAGTCATTCCTTACTAAGCTTTCGGGCGGTATCGCAGCGCTTATTCAGGGTATCGTATATGCAGTTGTTAAGTTCTCGGGCGAGAACCTTGATAACATTAACTTTGAGCTTTCAAAGGGAGCTCATTTCTACGACCTTGACGGCGGTAAGTACGCTGCTGCGATGTTCTTCCTTATCTCTATTCCGATTGCTGTGGGTATGATTTTATCGGCGCTGCCTATTAAGAATTATGCTATGACAGACGCTGAGCATAAGCAGATGCTCGACGAGCTTATCGAAAAGAGAAAAGACGCCAAGGACGAAGCCGGCGAATAACATAAGTATTCTAACTTAAAGTATAGGAGGAGTAATTTATGGAAAAACAGTTAATTATCTCTGTCAGCAGGGAGTACGCAAGCGGCGGACATAAGATAGCCGAGCTTATTGCAAAGCATTATGACATCCCGCTTCACGACAAAAATATGCTCGACGAAATCGCTGCGGAAAAGGGCGTTGACCTTACCAGCTTTGCGGGCGCTGACGAAAAGACGAGAAATGTCTTTACCTCGCGTACCGTTAACGGGTATAATAATTCGGCTGAGAGCGCGCTTGCTAATATGCAGTTCGATTTTCTTAGAGAAAGAGCTATGGCGGGCGACTCGTTCGTAGTTTGCGGCAGATGCTCGGACTACATTTTAAAGGATAACGAAAACCTTATTAAAGTATTTATTATTGCAGACGAGGATGTTCGCTACGAGCGTGCTTGTAAGGTTAACGAGTGCTCGGTTGCGGACGCTATAAAGATTGTTGAAAAGAGCGATAAGCGCCGCCGCGAATACCATAACCAGTACTGCAAAACCAAGTGGGGCGACGCAAGGAATTATGACCTTTGCATAAACTCTACAAGAATGGGTATCGAAAAAACGGCTGAAGCCCTGATAGACTACATAGACAAAAGAAGAGCATAAATTAAACGGAGCGATTTCGCTCCGTTTTTATTATATTATTTTATTGTAAAAAATTGATATACCCATATTTAGTCTTGTCCGCCTTAATAACCCCAGGTCAGCAGCTGCCACTTGCCGTCCTTTTTGCCGAGTATCCAGTTCCAGTCGTCGTACTTCATATTTGTGTTAAAACCGCCCGCTTTTGACGGGCTTCTTACGGTCTTAAAGTCCGAATAAAACACCATTACCTCGTCGCAGCCGTCGTAGCCTTTTTCTTCTAAAGACGCTTTGTCGCCGCCGTATCGAATGTTGTAAAGCACTTTTATGCCTTCAAAGCCGCCTTCAACTTCTGCAAGTATAATATCCGTAGCAGTCTGTCTGTCCTCATCAGAGTACAGCTTGCTTTCGCCGATGTCAATTTTTGCGCCCTCGGTTTTGCCCGAATTGGAACACCCCGCAAGTGCAATAACCGTAACGATTGATAAAATAATACAAATAATCTTTTTCATAATATTCTCCTTATTGTCCGAGCGACAACTCAGTTTCCCCTTGGGTAAGTTCTGGTTACTCTCGCCGAATGCGTTTATTTAAGTCGGATTTCAACTGTATCTTTAATATGGTTTTCTATATTTGAGCTGTTATCATTTTGTTTGATATATGCGTATATATAAAATTTGCAAGAAACATCCTTCTCAAACTCAATCGCTGATTCACAAATGTTATAAGGTAATACGTCATATAAAATCTTATTTCTTGAGTCGATACGAGCAGTAGTATATTTGCTTTTATTTTCATTATTTGTTTCTGCTGTAAATTCAATTCTTACAGGAATATAGTTACTTTTATTATGACATATGTAATAAAAGACTTTTCTTAGTAGGAATTCACCCTCATAGTAATCCTCGATTTCACTATCATTAACAACCTCTATTGTATCAATTTGTACAGAAACATCATTTCCTTTTGCGAAAAAAGTATTTGATACACCTAATCCTATAATTAATACGGATAATAATGCAATAAAAATTCTTTTCATTTTCAAATCACCTTTTTCATAAATATCTCCTTATTGTCCGAGCGCAGCGAGTAACCTCAATTCCGAATTCCGAATTCCGCATTCCGAATTCAAATAAGCTGAGCCCAGACAGCAAAAACCTCGCGCGTAAAGAATGTCGGGCGCGACCACTTTGTAGCCGTTGCGGGTAGGGAATAGGCTTTAAGTCCGTTCTTTTCGCATATCATATCCGCGCGCTTTTCGTGGTAGTCGCTCGTCGCAATCGCAACCTCTTTTGAGAGGTTGTTTTCTTCAATAATTTTAACCGCGTTTGCGATGTTTTCGTCAGTGCTCGTTGACTTGTCCTCTATGTAAATCCTGTCGGGGTCTATGCCTTTTTCGGTCAGCAGATTATATATACACTGCCCCTCGCTCAAATCCTCGTCAGCGCCCTGACCGCCCGTACCTATAACCACTGCGTCGGGATGTTCCTCAAGATATTCTGCAGCGGCTGCACACCTTGCAATCAGCGAGCCCGAGGGCACGCTGCCGCGTATCTGACAGCCGAGTACTATAACTGTCTTTTGGTCTGTTGCAGTCTTTTCCGAGTGCGAAATAATGCTTGAAAGCGTGCCGAAAAACGCTATTAAAAACGCGAGTAAAAGCGAGATTATTACTGTAAGTGCGACTATAATCTGCTTTTTGTGCCCGCATTCAATCTCACCTCGGATAAAGGTAACGACAGGCTTTAAGAATACGCCCAGCGCTATTATCGCACCGCCGCCTAAGTAGCCGAAAACATTACCAAAGTTTACCACCCCCAGCGATACAAGCGGGGGAAGGTAGAGCCTTATGATGTAAAGCCCCGATATAACTAAAATAATGCTTATCACTAACATAATGTTCACCTGCTTTTTTGTATAGTTTATAGTTGCCATTGTTAATCTCTCCTGAACTCGAGAATATCTCCCGGCTGGCAGTCAAGCGCGTCACAAAGCTTTGCAAGAGTCGAAACCTTTAGCGCCTTTGCCTTGCCGTTTTTTAGTATTGATATGTTAGCTATGGTGATGCCGACCTTTTCGCTAAGCTCGGTCACGCTCATTTTGCGCTTTGCGAGCATAACATCTATGTTAAAAATAATTCTGTTATCTTCCATAATTAACTCCTAAATCGTGTAGTCGCTCTGGTTTTGCAGCACGCTCGCGTTTTCGAGCAGCGACGAGAGTACAAAAGCGCAAATGCTCACCGCAAGAAAGATTGCAATAATCAGCGAGAACGACAAAAACAGCGCAAAATACGACCTGCCCGTTACAAGCATAAGCGTGTTAGTAAGCGCTACGAGCAGCGTTTCGCCCGCCATTAAGTAGCCTATGTGCTTTGTAAATGTAGCGTTCTCCGGCGAAAACGCCCTTTTCTTTGCTATGTTTGTAGAGATTATCCACGCGGGCGCAAGCGACACAAAGCAGGGGAGCGCGCAAAAGTAAAGCGAGTACAGCCATATGCTGTGCGTTGTGCCGCTGAACCCCGGCAGAATGTACTCTAGTATCCTGCCCATCATAAGGCAGCACAGAAGTCCCGTTATGCCGAGCATAATAATCGCAATTTTAAGTAAAATGCCTATAGTTGTCTTTTTCATATCTGACCCTCCGTTTCATTATGACTTTAATATATCACAAGTTCACGCTAAAGTCAATAAAAATTTATCGTAATACGATAAAAATTAGTTGTAACTCAAAAGACGGCCGCCGCAGAATAATATGTTTGTAAATATTGACATTTAAAGCTTTAATATATATAATAGCTATGCATTAAAATAAGAGGTAAGATTATGATTTGTAACACTATTCTTGACGCAATCGGCCACACGCCGATGATTAGACTTAATAAAATGACGGGTCCCGAGGACGCCGAAATACTTGTAAAGTACGAGGGCGTTAATATCGGCGGCTCTATTAAAACGAGAACTGCGTATAATATGCTTAAATCCGCAAGAAAGCACGGAAGAATTGACGAGAATTCAATTATCGTTGAGCCGACAAGCGGTAATCAGGGTATCGGTATAGCTCTTGTAGGTGCGGTTATGGACTATCAGGTTAAGATTATTATGCCCGACTCCGTTTCTGAGGAGCGCCGCAAGCTTATTAAGAACTACGGCGCTGAGGTTATCCTTGTTCACGACGACGGCGATATCGGCGCGTGCATAGAGGAGTGCATACAGACCGCTAACAAAATGGCTGCCGAGGACAGCAGGGTGTTCATCCCGTCACAGTTTGACAATCCCGACAACCCTAAGGCACATATTTACTACACTGCTACCGAGATTTTAGAGCAGGTTAACGGCGATATCGACGGCTTTTGCTCGGGCGTCGGCACAGGCGGTACAATCAGCGGTATCGGCGAGGTGCTTAAAAGACAGAACCCTGCTATTAAGATTTGGGCTGTAGAGCCTGCAAATGCGGCTATCCTTAGCGGCGGCTCGGTCGGAACACATCTTCAGATGGGTATCGGCGACGGGCTTATCCCCGAGAATTTAAACACTAAAATTTACGATAATATCTGTGTTATATCGGATAACGAAGCTATCGAAACGGCACGCCGCCTTGCAAGCGAGGAGGGCATTATGTGCGGTATTTCGAGCGGCTCTAATGTCGCAGCCGCTATAAGACTCGCCCGCCGTCTCGGCAAGGGTAAGACGGTTGTAACCGTTCTCCCCGACACAGGCGAGAGGTATTTTTCGACAGAGCTTTTTGATTAAGATGAAAAAACTTTTAATATACCTTAAAAACTACAAAGCCCAGTGCGTGCTTGCGCCTTTGTTTAAAATGCTTGAAGCGTGCTTCGAGCTTATCGTACCGCTCGTTGTGGCTGCGATTATCGACAAGGGAATTCGGCAAAATGATATGAGCGTGGTTTATTCGCGCTCGGGCATACTTGTACTGCTTGCATTAGTCGGTATGGTGTCGGCTATCAGCGCGCAGTATTTTGCTGCGGTCGCGGCAACGGGCTTTGCAACAGAGCTCAGGCATTCTCTGTTTTGTAAAATTCAATCCTTCTCTTTTTCGGAGATAGACAAGGTGGGCACCGCCAGACTGATTACAAGGCTTACAACCGATGTCAATCAGGCACAAAACGGCGTTAATATGGTGCTGCGCCTTTTTCTGCGTTCGCCGTTTATAGTTGTCGGCGCGATGGTGATGGCGATGTTTATCGACGTCAGGGCGGGGCTTATTTTCCTGCTTGTGATACTTCTGCTGTCGCTCGTTGTGGTTGTGATTATGAAAATCACAGTGCCAAAGTACAAGGCGGTGCAGAAAAGCCTTGAGGACGTAACCCTCTTAACGCGCGAAAATCTAACCGGCGCAAGGGTTATCCGCGCCTTTACCGACGAGGAAAACGAGCTCGAAATATTTATAAAGAAGAACAATTTCTTAGCTCACCTTCAGCGCGTAGCGGGCAGGATTTCGGCACTTATGAATCCGCTTACGCTCGTTATTATCAATTTCGGAATAGCACTTTTGATTTACTACGGTGCTGTTCGCGTAAACACCGGAACGCTCTCGCAGGGAAGCGTGGTTGCGCTTTATAACTACGCGAGCCAGATTTTAATAGAGCTTGTTAAATTTGCAAATCTTATCGTAACCGTTACTAAGGCGTTCGCCTCGGGCACGCGTCTGTCAGCGGTGCTCGAAATTGACAGCACGCTTAAAACAAGCGACGATAAAGCTAAGAAAAACGACTTTAAGGTCGCGTTTGAAAATGTACACCTGACATACAGCGGCGCAGGCGAGGAGAGCCTTTCCGATATTTCGTTTGAGGTAAATGCGGGCGAGGTTGTCGGCATTATCGGCTCGACCGGCTCGGGCAAAAGCTCGCTCGTCAGCCTTATAAGACATTTTTACGATGCCACCGACGGCACCGTAACCCTCGACGGCAGGGATGTAGCTTCCTACACTAACGACGAACTAAGGGATAAGGTCGGCTTTGCTTTTCAAAAGGCTACGCTTTTCAACGCCACTGTTCGCGATAATATAAAGTGGGGCAAGCCCGACGCCACTGACGGTGAAATCGACGAGGCGCTTAAAATCGCCCAGGTCTACGACGCAGTTTACGAAAAGGACGGACTTGACACCGTTATTGAGCAGGGCGGCTCTAATCTTTCGGGCGGTCAGAAGCAAAGGCTTTCTGTAGCTCGTGCAATAGTAGCTAAGCCCGAAATAATTATACTCGACGACAGCGCTTCCGCCCTCGACTTCGCGACCGAAAAGGCGTTGCGCGAGGCTATTCTTGAGCTGCCGTACGACCCGACGCTGTTTATCGTATCTCAGCGCTGTTCCTCGATTTTATCCGCCGATAAGATTATCGTTCTTGATGACGGCAAGTGCGTTGGTATCGGCACAAACGACGAGCTTCTCCGCACCTGCGAGGTTTATCGCGAGATATATTCTTCTCAGTTCGACGATGCATATAAGTATGTAAAGGAGGGCTGCGATAATGACTAATAAACAGATTATCAAAAAAGTTCTCCGCTATGTTTCAAAATACAGGGTTTATATAGCGATGTCGCTTATTTTTGCGCTTGTAAGCTCGCTCGGCGCGCTGTATATTCCTATACTCCTCGGTGACGCCATCGACTTTATTATCGGCGCTCAGAACGTGGATTTTGCAGGTATTACAGCTGTTTTGATTAAGGTCGTAATTATCGTGTCCGTATGCGCCGTGTCGCAGTGGATAATGAACGCGTGCAATAATAAAATCACATTTAATGTGGTCCGCGATATGCGGCAAATGGCGTTCTCTAAGCTTGAAACGCTGCCGCTTTCGTATATCGACTCACACCCTACGGGCGAGATAGTGTCGCGTATAATATCCGATGTTGACCAGTTCGCCGACGGACTTTTGATGGGCTTTACGCAATTCTTTACCGGCGTTGTAACGATTGTCGGCACGCTCGCGTTTATGCTTTATATCAATGTTTGGATAACGATTGTGGTAGTTATCGTAACTCCGCTGTCGTTTGTAATAGCGGCGTTTATAGCTAAGAAAACGCATAAGATGTTTAAGCTGCAGAGTGAAACAAGGGGCGAGCAAACCGCGTTTATCGACGAGATGGTGGGCTCGCAAAAGACGGTCAGCGCGTACTGCCACGAGGACGAAAATATCGAGCGCTTTGACGAGATTAACGCAAAGCTTCGCAGGTATTCGCTAAAGGCAGTGTTCTTCTCGTCGCTGACTAATCCCGCAACGCGTTTTGTAAACGCTATTGTGTATGCTGCGGTTGCGTTTTTCGGCGCGATGCTCGCCGTTAAATCCGAGCAGAGCCAGATTACTGTCGGCATACTCGCAAGCTTTCTTGCGTACGCTAATCAGTACACTAAGCCGTTTAACGAAATAAGCGGCGTTGTAACCGAGCTTCAAAACGCTATTACCTGCGCGGGCAGACTTTTCGAGCTTTTGGAGGAGGAGAGCGTGCCCGCCGACAAGGACGGCGCACTCGAAATCAAGAGAGTTGACGGCGAGCTTAAGCTAACGCACATTAACTTCTCATATACCGAAAATCAAAAGCTTATCGAGGACTTTAACCTTGCGGTTAAGGCAGGTCAGCGCGTTGCTATTGTAGGTCCTACGGGCTGCGGAAAGACAACGCTTATTAATCTGTTGATGCGCTTTTATGAGCCAAACAGCGGAAAAATCGAGCTTGATGGTAACGACTATGAGGATATAACCCGTAAATCGCTTCGCGAAAAATACGGTATGGTGCTGCAGGAAACCTGGCTTAAAAGCGGCACGATAAAGGATAATCTTGTTATCGGAGCGCCTGACGCAACCGACGAGCAAATCCTCGCCGCTGCAAAGAAGGCGCACTCGCACTCGTTTATCAAGCGCCTTCCTAACGGCTACGATACCGTTCTCGGCGAGGACGGCGGTTCGCTCTCGCAGGGTCAAAAGCAGCTGCTTTGTATAACAAGGCTTATGCTCTGTAAGCCGCCTATGCTTATTCTTGACGAGGCGACCTCATCTATAGATACACGAACGGAGATTAAAATCCAAAAAGCGTTTAAAACCCTTATGCAGGGCAGGACTACATTTATCGTTGCTCACCGACTCGCTACAATTAAAGAAGCCGATATAATTCTTGTAATGAATAACGGTAGCATTGTCGAGCAGGGAAGCCATAATGAGCTGCTCAAAAAGCGTGGATTTTACTACGATTTATACTATTCTCAGTTCCCTAAATAACTACTATTTATCTATATATAAAGGACAATTCACAAAGTTTTTGTAGAAAATACTTGTATATTTACACTTTAAATGCTATAATCTACTAAATCCCAAAGGCAGGAGAGAATAATGGAACAGACTTCAGCATGTGCCATGCGCACAAAAAGAAAGATGGCTCTCGCGTTAAAGCAGTTGATGGAAACCATGGCGTTTGAAAAAATCACTGTATCCGATATTACCAATCTTTCTAAGATTCACAGACAGACATTTTATTATCATTTTCAGGACAGGTATGAGCTGCTTGACTGGCTTTTATACACCGAGCTTCTTGTGCCGCTTCTCGAGGACCTTGACCTTGATAATTTGTATGACAAGCTTGAAAAGCTCTTTGCTACAATGGCTAAGGATAAAAAGTTTTACCAGAGCGCATTCAGAATTGACAGCGAAGATTTAACAAGATATGTCAGCAAGGTTGCTACCGAGCAGTTCGCAAGCGTTGTTAAAAAAATCGGCGAGCAAAACGGCATCGAAGGCGTTGATGCAGAGTGTGATATAGTTATCGCAGAGTTCTTCGGCTACGGTATTACCGGCGTTGTTATGAGCTGGGCGGGCAGGGGAATGAAAGAAAGCCCTGCAGTTATGACAAGCAGAATACAGACTCTTGTTGAAGCTTGCCGCCAGATTTCATCCGCAAACTAAAGTGTAATAATTAAACAGGCTATCTCGTTTTGAGATAGCCTGTTTTTGTGTCTTGTTATTTTACTTCTGCCGTTTCGGCGACACTGTTTTGTTCGCTTTCGTGCGCGGTCTGAACCTCCTTGTATATCGGTTCAAGCCGTTCTTTTGTTAACGGGTAGCCGAAGCGGTAAAGCAGATAAATCAGCGTGTATGTAATCGCGGGGATAATTGTGCATACCTTTAGTATGCCTTCGCTGACGCCCTGAACATATCCCGAGTTTGACATAAGCTGCACGTCGTAGCCGACCTTGCCCAGCAGCATAAGTCCGCCGTAATCCGCGAGCGTCTGACCGAGTTTTCTGCATAGCGTGTAAACTGCGTAAATCGCGCTTTCGCTCTTGACTCCCGTTGTTACGAACTGGTAGTCTATGACGTCTGCTACAACCGCCCAGTTTGTGATAGAAACGAACGAGTAGCCAAAGCCGATTATAAACAGCACGAGCATAAATATCCACGGCTGGTCGGGTTTCGGCTTAATTAAATAGCACGCGATTGCTGCGATTGCCGAGAACATTGAGCCGAAGCCCGCAAGCTCCTTCTTGCCGAATTTACGCACGAGCATAGGCGTTACTGGTATCATAAGCGCCATCGGCAGATACTGCGCGATTGAGCCTAAAATCGAAAGGTTTGTGTTACAAAAATAGTTCTTGTAAAGGTACTGATTAAGCGACGCGAACTGCAGCTGACCGCTGATAAGTACGCCCGTAACCGCGAGTACTATAAACGGACGGCTTTTAAACATACCGATGTATGCGTCCTTAACATTAAGCTGCGGGTTAGCGTCTGACTTAACCCTTTCTTTAGTAGTGCCGTAGCACAAAAAGTAAAACAGTATAGCGCACACTGCCATAGCTAGCGCAAACTTAAACATACCGCCGCCGTCAACAACATTATAGGTGTTGCCTGCGTTGTCCGTCTTTTTTGTGTAGATAATAATCGGGGCTAAAAGCAGGGGAGCGGCTCCGCCGATGCCGCCGCCGATTGAACGGAAGGTGGACAGCAGCGTTCTGCCGTCGGGGTCGTCCGTGATAACCGACGCAAGCGAGCCGTACGGCACATTGATACCGGTGTACAGCATACCGAAGCTTATGTATGTGACATACGCAAAAATCATTATAACAAGCGTGTTGTCGGTGTGCCGCGTGATGTCGTAAAAGCATATCAGCTGCGCGAGCGCAACGGGTATTGCAATCCATTTAAGATAAGGACGGTATTTGCCGCTTTTGCCGGGTTTGCGCTTAGCTACAATAGCGCCCCAAATCGGGTCGTTAATTGCGTCCCAAAGCCTTGTAACAAGGAACAGCGTAGCAACCTTGTCGGTCGCTATTTTAAGCACATCGGTATAAAACACCTTTAAAAATGACGATACATATGTGAGCACAAACAGGTTGCCGCCGTCGCCGAGCGCGTAACCCGCCGCTTCTTTAATCCCTATTTTATTCGGGTGCCGGTTTTCGGGTTTTGCCTTTTTTTCTTTCATATCTTCACCTATTTAGTATATAACGCTGTTTGTCGTTACAAATTTAGTGCCGCAGTTTACGATAGTGTTGATTGTGTCTAAATCGTCAACCGCCCAGGTCGCGGTTTCAAGCCCTTTAAGATGGCATTTTTTAATCATTTTACAGTCGTTTTTATGATTGTTTTTGTTGTTGCCGTCATAGCTTATGCCGCAGTTTTTAACAGTTTTTGCAAGCGCGATATCGTAGCTTGTAATGGAGTAAACAAGGTAGAACAGCGGCGCGTCACAAAGCTTGCGCAGCTTTTTGATATTCTCAAAATCAAACGCAATATAGGTGGTGGGAACGCCGTATTTATCGCGGATATCTATAAGCTCGTCCAGATGGTTTAGTGAGTGCGTGTACTTGATTTCCACTATAGCCTGCATACCGTATTTTTTGCATACTTCGTAGTATTCCTCAAGCGTAGTGATTTTAAGGTCGGGATACTTGTCGATGTTGTGACCGTTAGTGTAGCTGTAGTTCATCAGCTCGTCATAGGTGCAGTCCTCGATAAATCTGTTAACGCCCATCATTCGATACAGTACGGGGTCGTGATGCACAACCCATACGCCGTCCTTTGTTCTGTAGGTGTCGCACTCGGCGCCGTAAAAGCCGGCTTTGCCCGCTTCCTCGTATGCGGGGAGTGTGTTTTCGGGAGCAACAGCTCTGAAGCCGCGGTGTCCGATTAGCTTAACATCCTCCTTAGTCAGCCCGATTTCGCTGACGGACTTTACCTCGTAGGGCACAAGCTTGCAGTATTCGGTGTACCAAACGGTGCTTTTGTTCTTTTTTTCGGCTCTGTTAGCGCCATGCTTTGCCATAATCCAGAAGGTTCCGTTTTTAAACTTACTGTTCATAATATTACCTCTTTATATTACCTCTTTTTGTAATATTCCGCATTTTTCGCTACTATAAGTATATATTAAGGCTTTTCGTTCATAAATTCAATACTTTTAATTAATAATCTTGTAAAATATTCTTAAGTATGATATGATATAATCTAATTAATGGATAGTGAGGTTACTATGCAGTTTAAATTCGATTTTGAATATCTGATACATCTCATATATTGCGCGATACATAATCTGCAGCCCGAGGAAAAGCCTGAGAACATATCGTTTAACGAGGTCTTTTCTCTCGGTAAGGTGCACGAGGTTGCAAATATTGCATTTTTAAGCGTCGACAAGCTTAATAATAAACCCGACGAGCAGCTTTATGCCGAGTGGCAGGTGTTTTACTTTCACTCCGTTCAGCGTAACGCAAGACAGCTTGCCGAATACGGCGAGCTAACGGAGCTTCTTACGGATAATAAAATCCGCTGGACCGAGGCTCAGGGAACGATTACAAAGACGCTTTACCCGACGCCCGACAGCCGTATGATGAGCGATATCGACCTTATCGTCGATGTTGATAGCCTTGATAAAATCGAGGAGCTTATGAACTCCCTCGGCTACGAGGTCAAGAAAATTCACGAAAACGAGCTTAATGTATTCCCCGAGAATAAAAGCGAAATCGAGTTTCATACTGAGTATTTTTCGGAGTTTTATAAGGGTAGCGCGCTTCGCTATTCAGGCGCTTTGAACCATCCGTTTAACGACGCCGTACCAAGCGAGGAAAACGAGTATAAATATGTGCTTGATATAACGCATTATTATCTTTACTCGCTTCTTCATGTTATTAAGCATTTTGAGTACGCGGGCTGCGGAATAAGGCGAATACTTGATTTGTATTACCTTAAGACAAAGCTTGGCGACAGTATCGACAGCGAGTATATTGACTCTGTGCTTGAAAAATACGATTTTACCGAAAATGCACATAAGCTGATAACTCTGTCGGAATTCTGGTTTGAGCGTATCGAGCCCGATATTGACCTGACAGACACGATAATTGATGTGCTGAGAAGCGGAAACCACGGCACAACGGATATAAAGCTAAGAAACGATTTGTACCGCGATGCCGCTGACTCGCTGAGTAAAGCTAAGCGCAGAAAGGTTAAAGACTTTTTATTCCCACAAAAAGAGGTGCTTTTAGAGGGCTATCCCGAGCTTGAGGGTAAGAATTATTCGCTTTTTGCTATGAGGCTTTACCGTATTAAAAAGAATTTCACCCCCGTAAGAATTAAGCATATGTTTACCTATTTTGGCAGAATAAGAAAAACTAAGTAACGGAGGTTATTATGCCTGATAATAAAAACGACGCCCCTAAGAGAAAGTCGAAGTATATTAAAGACAGCGAGCAAAAGAGTACATCTAAGTACTTCAAAAGCGACGACTCGCAAAAGAATGCTTCTAAGTACTTTAAGGAAGAGGGCGAACAGAAAAAGAGCAAATACCTCAAAACAGACGATGACAGAAGGGCTGATAAAGAAAGATTTGCCGCTAAAACCGACGGCACCTCGACTTATTTTAAAACCGCTGCCCCCGGTAACCTTGATAACAGACAAAGGCAAAAGAAAGCACGCGCCAATGCTGACAATCTTCCGCAGGAGGCTACTAGCATCGAGGATGTTATAAAGGGCAAGGGCGACCAGAAGAGTCTGTTTAGTAAAAAAGAGGCTGACAAGTCCGCTAAACACCTTTATAGAGAGGCGGAGCGCACCCCGGACGAGAGCCGCAGAAGAAGAACATTTATAAGAACGGCTATTATTATTTTCGTGCTGTTTCTTGCTTCGTTTACGCTTAATTTCGCGCAGATGCACTTCTCGTTTTTGCCGTCGTTTCTGAATATCGAGTTTTCGGCAATACCCGAGTATATTGCGTCTCTTGCGTACGGTCCGGTAGTAGGTTTCGGTATAATTCTTGTAAAGAATGTCATTATGGCGGGACTCAGAAGCCCCGTATTCGTACCGCAGCTGTCTAATCTTATTCTCGATACATCGTTTGTATTTGTAGGCGGTATCTTTTACACAAGAAGGATGTTTACCTTCCGCGAGGATAAAAAGCTAAGGCGCACATCAGGCCACCGCGATATAAGAATTAGAAGGATTTTACTCGGCGGACTTTTGGGTACAATCTGTAATTCCATTGCTACCTTTTTTACTACAAGGTATATTTCGTATCCGTTGTTTGACAAATTTTTCGGCGAGTTTTTAAACACCGAAAAGATGATGAACGACTACCAGCTTGCGCTTGAAGGTATCAACACTCATTTATCAAAACCGTTTGTTACAGAAGTTGGCTCGCTTTCAAAAGCGGTACTGATATTCAATGTCCCGCTTACATTCTTAAAGTTTATGTTTATCACTATTATCGTTGCGGCGTTTTATCCGCCTATAACCGACTTTTTGCACGACAGGGCTACAAGACGCCGCAGATAGCAGATAGGAGAGTAATATGAAAAAATCAGTAATATTAGTAATTCTTGCAGTGCTTGTGGTGCTTTGCTCCTGCGCTTCAAAGGATATTTCAAACAAAAATAAAGAGAACAGCGAAACTGAGTCGGTTGTTACGGAAATAGTTACCGACAAGGAGGGCGAAACCGTTACCGACAAAAACGGTGACCCCGTTACTAAGATAAAGGATAAACGAAAAGACTCTCTTGAAACAAAGGACAACGTCAGCAGTGAGTATATTGTGACTATAGAGGAAAAAACAAAGAGCAAAAAGGAAACCACCACTAAAAAGAAAAAAGAAACCACTACTAAAAAAGACAAAGAAAGCACCACTAAAAAGAAAAAGGACGAAAGCACTTCAAACCGCGAAACTCCTATTATTCCGCTAAAGTAAAAAGGTATAACTTTCCGACAAAAAGCTATTTACTTTGTCTGATGCTTTTGTTATAATAATTGCGGAGGATATTTTATGGCGAGTTTTGTTGTTAACTTTGCACAGTTAAATATCGGAATAGATAGTAAATTTGACTATACATATAAGTTTTGTAAGGAGTATCTTACGGATAATGAGGCTGATTTTCGCGTTAGCGCGTCCGAGGACGAGATTAAGCGCGAGATGGAGGACTCACCGTATAATCCCTTGCCGCCGTATGCGGAGAGCATATGTATTTACCGCGAAATTGCCGACAGATTGCCCGAATATGACCGATGTGTTTTTCACGGCGCCGTTATTTCTTACGAAGGGCGGGGATACTTGTTTACCGCGCCGAGCGGCACCGGTAAAACTACGCATATCCGCCTTTGGCAAAAGTATCTTGACGGGGTGGAAATTGTAAACGGCGACAAGCCGATACTGCATATTACCGAGGACAGCGTTTATGCATATGCAACCCCGTATGCAGGCAAGGAAGGGTATCAGAATAAAAAGAGTATTAAACTCAGCGGTATCTGCCTTGTAGAGCAGGCTAAGGAGAATAGTATTAAAAGGCTTAACGCATCGGAGTGCCTTCTCAGAATTATTACCCAGATATACAGACCTTACGACTCGGCGGGCGTTTCTAAAACGCTGGAGCTTCTTGACAATATGCTTAAAGCCGTACCCGTATTCAGCCTTGGCTGCGATATCAGCGAGGACGCGGTAAAATGCTCGTATGAAGCCCTTGTCGGTAAAGAATATAACGGTAAAAATTATGAAGATTAAAGACGGATTTGTAAAATGTAAAATAGGTGAAAAATATCTTGTTGTCACTACCGGTGAGCTTAGCAAGAAAAACAATATTATGATTGAGCTTAATGAAACCTCGAGCATTATCTGGGATTGCATTAATGACGGTCTTGAAATTGACGATATTGCAAAAAAGCTCAGCAACGACTTTTCAATTTCACTTGAAAAAGCCAAAGCTGATACCCAAAAGCTTATTGACAGTATGGCAAACGCAGGTATTTTTGAATAAAATTTAGGAGGAATCTTATGAAAAAAATCACATCAATTATCACAATCATCGCTCTTATAATGGTAAGTATGTGCGTAAGCACAATGGTTTACGCAAACCCCAGTGGAACCAGGGCGGCAATACCCGATGATATTCAGCAGTTTGACGGCGAAGACGACGAGTTCGTAAGCGAATCAACTCCGAGCGACCTTCCGACAGGCGACACAAGCTCCGAGCTTCCGACTCAGCCTATCCCGAAACCTACCAGCGCTAAGAACCTTAAGGTTACACTTTCCGCTACAAAGTACGTTTACAACGGCAAGGTTAAGAAGCCTACTGTTACCGTTAAGACCAAGAAGGGCGCTAAGGTTCCGACTTCTAACTACACTGTTTCTTACTCAAAGGGCAGAAAAGTTGTCGGCAAGTACACTGTAACCGTTAAGTTTAAGAAGAACTATACCGGTACTGTTAAAAAGACCTTTACTATCGTACCTAAGGGCACAAGTCTTACAAAGGTAATCAAGGGCAAGAAAAAGTTCACTGCTAAGTGGAAAAAGCAGGCTGTTCAGACCACGGGTTATCAGATTCAGTACTCTAAGAACTCTAAGTTCAAGAAGGGCAACAAGATTGTTACCGTTAAGGGCGCTAAGACAACTAAGAAGGTTGTAAAGAAGCTTAAGAAGGGTACATACTATGTTCGCATCAGAACATATAAGCAAATCGGCAAGACTAAGTATACCTCTTCCTGGAGCAAATCCAAGAAGGTTAAGGTTGTAGTAAAATAATGCTATAATTTAGCGGGAGGGTTTAAGCCCTCCCGCTTTTTGTTTATCAGATATAACAGCAGCAGTATACCCGAAATCAGTATTATATGAGATATTATTATTCCTCTTTCAATAGGTACCTCGCAGGCGGTAAACAGAATAAGTCTTAATAGCGTGTAGGCTGTTATGCATACCTGAAAACAAGCCGCCGTTTTGCTTCGTTTTGTAAGCCTTACACCGAACGCTGTAAAAGTTACGGGCAGCAGGGAGTAAGAGGTAAATGCGAATACCGCTTTCATTTCGCTGCTTCCGATTATAAACTGAAACAGGTCGCTTTTTACAAACACGAACAGCGCAATATTAAGCAGTAACGCGAGCGGATATACCGCTTTCTTTTTTCGCTTAATTACAGCGTAACTCGTAAGAAGTAATACGCCTGTAGCTATTGCCGAAAGCACTGCTATATCAGCTTTTGAGCGCACAATTACAGTAAATAAAAAGTCGTTTGTAAAGCCCAGATATACGGGCGATTTTATCGCTCCCGTAACATTCTGTTTAGGCGTGATGTTAAGATAGAGGGTGTCGCCCTTTTTCAGCTCGTCGGCGGGGATAAATGTGTATCTTTCGCCCGAAAGCCTGTTGCCCGTATCCTCGGTGGAATACAGTATTTTGCCACGCTTGTAAGCGGTTAGCTTTATGTTCTCGCTCTTTACGATAATTACCGAATTTTTCGGCGGAGTTTTTTCGAGCATTGTATGTATCGTTTTGCTGCTTAAAAAATCGGTTTTTAAGGGCTTTATAACCCTGTCGTTTTTGTCGTACCATTTTGTGAGTACGGTGTGAGAGCTTTTGGGCGTAAACCTGTCTGCGTCGCTGCTTTTACCCATAGCGCAGAATATCAGAACTATAATTAAAACACCGCTTACCACTACGCTTAAACCATTTATATGCTTAATTTTTATCACCTCACAGATACTTATGCATATAATGTTTAATATATTCTTGATTTAAAGTGTAAAATATGTTATATTAAAAGTGAATTAATATAGAATTTTGGTGATACTTATGAAAAAAACTAAAAGGAGATTATTAGCGGCGCTATTGTCATTTGTTTTGCTTATGACAACGGTTATTTCCATTAATACCGAAATTGTATTTGCGGCGACCTCGGGAACCTGCGGCGACAAAGCAACCTGGTCGTATAATGTTATCCGTAAAACCCTTACTATTTCGGGTACGGGCGCTATTAAGGACTACCGCGATACTAATATCAGCGTAATCGGTACCGAAACCGCACCCTGGCGCGAGTATAAAACGGTTATGACTACTATTGTCGTAAACTCGGGTATTACCGAAATAGGCGACTACGCATTTTATAACTGCGAAAAGGTTACATCTGTATCACTTCCCACTACGCTTACTAAGCTTCACGGTTACGGCGCGGAAGCGTTTGACACAGATATAGTTAACCTCGGTAAAACTTACGGCTGCTTCCAGGAGTGTACCTCACTCGAGAGCATAACCCTCCCGGCGAGCCTTATAGAGATTGAGCCCTTCGCTTTTCTCGGTTGTACCGCGCTTAAAAGGATTGATATTCCAAACAACGTTACTACCATAGGCAACTACGCGTTTTATCAGTGTACAGCGCTTAACAGACTGTCGCTTGGTACGGGACTTACCGATTTAGGTAAAAACAGCTTCAGAGAAACTACTGCGCTTAAAAATATCGCCTGGAACGAGAATATGACCACTATCCCTAACCGTGCGTTTATGGAGAGCGGACTCGTAAGGGTTGATATACCCGAGACTATTACATCTATCGGTACGCGTGCTTTTGCTAACAATGTATTTCTTACCGATTTTACCGTAAGAAACAGAAGCCTTACCTTTAACGGAGACCTGATTAACGGCTGCCATACAAGTATTGTCGTTCACGGATATACGGGCTCGACAGCAGAGGAATTTGCAAATAAATACGGCTATCCGTTCGAGTCGCTCGACACTTGTCCCCACGAGCATACTCATACTAACATTTCCGTTGCAGCTACCTGCGAGGGCGAGGGTACGGAACAGACTATCTGCGACGACTGCGAGCAGGTAATCAGAGAAACTACAATCCCCGCAACGGGTCACACCTGGGGTGACCCGATTGATGTTGACGACCAGACCGAAGAAAACGGTCATGTATATAACACTTATCAGTGCTCGGTTTGTAACGAATATAAAAACGAGATTGTACACGCTACTAATATTACACTAAACCCCGATGACCTGACGGGCAGCACCGATATAGGCGATATCGGTAGCGGCATTGGCGATGTTGGCAGCACTATCGGCGACATCGGCAGTGGTATTGGAAGCGGCAGCGGAATTGGCGATATAGGCGACATCGGCAGCGGTATTGGCGACATCACGAGCGGTATCGACACCTCTGCGCTTGACACTACCGTATATGTCTGGGTTGACGGTTACTATACTAAAACCGTTGTGCGCGACGCTGACTGTACAACTCCCGGACTCGAGAGATATAAATGTGAGGTTGAGGGCTGCGGACAGACCGAAACCCATGTTATCCCGTCGCACCATACCGTTACTAGTTGGGTTGTTACAAAGGCGGCAACCTGCACCGAGGACGGCACAAGAACGGGTAAATGTACTATCTGCGGCGAAACCGTTACCGAAACTATTAAGGCTACGGGCCACAGCTACGATAAAGATAATCCTAACCAGATTATTGAAAATACCGAGGACGGACACACTCATAAGATTTACACCTGCTCGAAATGCGGTGAGAGCGTAACCGAGTATGTTCACAACGAGTGGATTGACGGCTACTATACTGCAAGGTCAACTACTTATGATAACTGCGAACTTCCGGGCGTTGAGCTTGATGTTTGCGACTTGTGTAACGAGTACAGAACTGTAGAAATTCCGCCTAAGGGCGAGCACGATTTGTATGTCGTATCAACAACCGACCCCGACTGTACCAAGAGAGGCAGGATTAATAAAGCCTGCCACAACTGCAACTACACGACTATAGAGTACACCGACGCGCTCGGTCACGACTATGTTCTTGATCAGTCGAAGAGCGAGGACGCTACCTGTACCACTCAGGGAAGTAATTTCTATAAATGCTCACGCTGCTCTAACTCAAAGACAGAAGCGGTACAGCCGCTCGGACATCTGCCTGACGAGAGCTCATATGTCACCGATAAAGCTCCCGACTGCGAAAATGCGGGCAGAGGTCACGGCACTTGCTTAAGGTGCGGCGAGCAGTATAACGAAACTATTCCTGCGCTCGGTCACGACTTCCAGGATGTCGAAGAGGACCTCACCGCTGAGGATAAACCCGGTCATGTAAGGGTAACTCCCGTTTGTACGCGCTGCAATACGCGCCAGAACGCTGAGGTTGTTCATAAAGAGTGGACAGAAGGTAATTACGAAGTTAATGCAACCGTTCCCGCTACTTGTATAACGGGCGCTCAGGAGATAAGAAACTGTAAGATTTGCGGTACCGAGGGACGCGTTCAGGTGTCGGAGCCTGCGGGTCATATGTTCGCCTATAAGGGCTCGCTCTACGGCGTGCCTTATGAGGGCGAGGTTACTGCGGACGGCGTAAGCTTCCGCTGCTCAATCTGCGGCACAAAGGACGTTAAGAGTATGGAGGACGTCGCTTCTTACTGGACCTTTGATGTGGTCGGCAGTAAGCCGAACAGAACGGGTACAGATAATACCTCGTATCTTGATATGAACGGCGACGGTATTATTAACGGACGCGACCTTGCGTATATCAGGAACCTTACTGCTCAGCAGGAGGCGCTTAAAGCCGAGGCAGAGGCTAATCCGCCCGAATAATGCGGATTAAACAGCGTTTAAGTTAATAAAATACAAAGGCGGGCAGCGATGTCCGCCTTAATTTTAACCCTTTTGTAACTTCTTTTTTAGCTATAAATCTTTACTTTATTGCTAATTTATATTATTATATATAATAATATAAGTAATCGGAGGTTTTATTATGAGTATTGCATATAAGAGAATCCTTTTAAAGCTCAGTGGCGAGGTTCTTGCGGGCGAAGCAGGTAAGGGAATAGATAACGATGTTGTTCTTACAATCTGCAAGTCCGTTAAAAAGGTTGCCGATATGGGCGTTGATGTAGGTATAGTTGTCGGCGGCGGAAACTTCTGGCGCGGCAGAACAAGCGAGCATATGGACAGAACAAGGGCTGACCATATCGGTATGCTTGCAACCGCTATGAATTCGCTCGCGCTTTGCGATGCGCTTGAACAGCTCGGCGCAACAGTACGCGTGCAGACCGCTATCGAAATGCGCCAGATTGCCGAGCCTTATATCAGGAACAGAGCTATCCGCCATTTTGAAAAGGGCAGAATTGTTATTTTCGGCTGCGGTACGGGCTCGCCGTTCTTCTCAACAGATACGGCTGCCGCTCTCAGAAGCGTCGAGATTAACGCGGACGCGCTGCTTAAGGCTACTAATGTTGACGGCGTTTACGACAAGGACCCGAACAAGTTTGACGACGCGGTTAAGTTCGATACCGTTACCTTCCAGGAGGTTATTACACGCGACCTTAAGGTTATGGATTCAACAGCCTTCTCTCTTTGTAAGGATAACGATATGCCTATTATCGTGTTTAATTTAGACGACCCTGAAAATATCGTTAAGGTTGTTCAGGGTGATTCAATTGGTACAGCAGTTAAAAACTAACTTAAATATAAAGGAGTGGAATTTATGGATAAAGTATTTGAAAACACTAAAAACAGAATGGAAAAATGTCTTGACTCTCTCGAGCGCGACTACGCAACAGTTAGAGCAGGCAGAGCAAACCCGAATGTTCTTAACAATGTAGTTGTTGAGTATTACGGAACACCTACGCCGCTTAATCAGATGGCTGCTGTTTCCGCACCCGAGCCGAGACTTCTTGTAGTTCAGCCCTGGGACGCAAGCACACTTAAAGAGATTGAAAAGGCAATTAATGTTGCAGATATCGGTATCAACCCTCAAAACGACGGTAAGGTTATCCGTCTTTCGTTCCCTCAGATGACCGAGGAGGACAGAAAAAGGCTCGTTAAAGAGATTTCAAAGAGAGCCGAGGAAGCTAAGGTTGCTATCAGAAATATCCGCCGTGACTCGATGGACGATATCAAAAAGCTTAAGAAGAATAACGAAATCACCGAGGACGACCAGAAGGACGCCGAAAAAGAGCTCCAGGATATTACCGATAAGTATATCAAGAGCGTTGATGATATGAACAATAAAAAGGAAGAAGAGATTCTTTCTATCTAACCTAATATGTTATTTGGGCGTGCTTGTGCTACGCCCTATAACTCTTTTTAAGGAACATAAAAAATGGCTATTTTTTCAAAAAACAAAGATAATATCAAGACCGAATTTGAGGTTTTGCCAACGCATCTTGGTATAATTATGGACGGCAACGGTCGTTGGGCTAAAAAGAGGGGACTCCCTCGCTCAGCCGGTCACAAGGCGGGCGCTAATGTCTTTCGTACCATTTCCGACGAGTGCGCAAACCTCGGTATAAAGTATGTAACCTTTTACGCTTTTTCTACCGAAAACTGGAAGCGCCCTCAGGAAGAGGTTGACGCTCTTATGCAGCTGTTTAAAGAGTATCTGCTCGAAGCAAAGGCGGATATGGCAAAGGCGAAAAACAGCAAGATTAAGTTTATCGGCGAGCGCGAGGGCATTTCGCAGGAGCTGCTTGACCTTATGGACGAGGCGGAGGAGGAAACCGCGTCCCACACCGGCACAACGGTTTATCTTGCGATTAATTACGGCTCAAGACAGGAGATTGTCAGCGCTGTAAATAAGCTTATCAAGAGCGGCAAGGATAATGTCACCGAGGACGATATAAGCGAAAACCTCTACACTTACCCCGATTGCGATTTAATTATCCGTCCGTCGGGTGAGCAGCGCCTTTCCAACTTCCTTTTGTGGCAGGCTGCTTACAGCGAGTTCTGGTACAGCGATGTGCTGTGGCCCGACTTTAGCAAAAAGGATTTGTACAAAGCCCTGACCGATTTTGAAAACCGTAATCGCCGCTTTGGAGCTTAAAGAATTGAAAATTGAGAATTGAGAATTGAGAATTAAGGACGGGCTCTGCCCGTACCCGATAATAATTTAAAGTTGAGAATTGAGAATTATGGTTACTCGATACGCTCGGACAATAAGTAATTATAATAGCCGTGCGCAGCACCCGAAATTCTCCATTTTCAATTTTACATTCTCCATTTTGCTTTAATTCATAATTTATAAATCATAATTCAAAAAGGAGACCAAAATGAAAAAAAGAGTTATCACCGCCGCGGTGCTTCTTGCGCTGCTTGCGGTTGTTGTATGGCAGATTTATACACCGCTTTTCGTAATCGTTATCGCGTTCTTCTCGTCAGTTGCCGCTATGGAGATTATGAAATGCGCTAAGGTTAATAATAAGTTTATTCTTATCGTAGGTACAGCGGCTGCATTTTGTATCCCGTTCTTTTCGAGCGAGAGCATACTCGAGCCGTATATGCCGACCTACACCTGGCTTAACTTTATTAACGCCACACCTAAAACCGTTTATCTTATTGTAATTGTTATCGCGTTCTTCCTCGCTATGCTTAAGGATTATAAGAACACTAAGTTTGAGGACGTTGCGGTTTCTATCGTTGCAAGCATTGTAGTGCCGTATGCTTTTTCGCTTTTCGGCACGCTTCGCGATATGACAGGCTACGGCAACCAAATCGGCGTGTATTTCATCTTTTATGCGCTTATTTGCGCGCTCGGAACGGATACGGGCGCTCAGCTCGGCGGTATGGCGTTCGGCAAGAATAAAATGTCGCCGAATATCTCGCCTAAAAAGACTATTGAGGGCGCTGTTTGCGGTATCGTGTTCAGCCTTATTTTGAACGCAATCGCGCTTGTGCTTTACAACAAGTTTGCAGATTTTCAAATCACAAGGATGCAGGCTACCGTTCTTCTTGTGGCAGAGCCGTTTATCGCGTTCTTAAGTATGATGGGCGACCTTACCGCGTCAGTGCTTAAGAGGAATTTTGACGTTAAGGATTTTGGTAAGATTTTCCCGGGACACGGCGGCGTTATGGACAGATTTGACTCGTCGCTCTTTACGCTCCCGCTGACATATATCGTTGCATTATTTATAACAGGATAAGATTATGACTAAAAATATTTCACTTCTCGGCTCAACGGGGTCTATCGGTACTCAGTCGCTCGATGTGTGCAGAATGCACGGCTACAGCGTCAAGTGCCTTACGGCTTACGGTAATGTCGGAGTTATTGAAAATCAGATACGCGAGTTTAAGCCCGAAATTGTCTGTATGATGGACGAAAAGGCGGCATCTGACCTTAAAACAAAGGTTGCCGACACCTCGGTTAAGGTGCTCAGCGGTATGGACGGACTTATCGAGTGCGCGACATACGACGGCGCGGACACCGTTTTAAATTCCGTTGTAGGTATGGTCGGACTCTGCCCGACTATCGAGGCGATTAAGGCTAAAAAGACAATCGCCCTTGCAAATAAAGAAACGCTTGTTGCAGGCGGTCACCTTGTTACTAATCTTGCTAAAGAAAACGGCGTAAGTATACTTCCCGTTGACAGCGAGCACTCGGCGATTTTTCAGGCTTTGCAGGGCTGTCCCGAAAAGGGCGCGGTTAAAAAGATAATTCTTACAGCCTCGGGCGGTCCGTTTTTCGGCAAAACCGCCGACGAGCTTAAGGAGGTAACCGCAGCCGACGCTCTTAAACATCCTAACTGGGATATGGGCGCAAAAATTACCATAGACTCTGCTACAATGATGAATAAGGGTCTGGAGTTTATCGAGGCTAAATGGCTCTTTGATATGAAAAACGAGGATATAGAAATCGTCGTTCACAGAGAGTCGATAGTGCACTCCGCTATCGTGTATCAGGATAATTCAATGATAGCTCAGCTCGGCGTACCCGATATGAGAATACCTATCCAGTACGCGCTGACTTATCCCGAAAGGAAGCCGAGTCCCGTTAAAGAATTAAAGCTTGCTGACTACGGTAAGCTGACCTTCTTTGAGCCGGATTACGACACTTTTAAGTGCATTAATGTCTGCAAAAACGCTATAGAGCTTGGCGGACTTCACCCCGCAGCTGCTAACGGCGCTAACGAAGAAAGCGTAAAGCTCTTCTTAAATGGTAAAATTAAGTTTAACGATATTGCATATCTTAATAATGAGGCGATGTTAAATGCGCCCGATAAAATTGACTTCACTCTTGACGATGTCCTTAACGCGGACAAAGCGGCAAGAGAATATGTTTTGGAGAGGGTTAAGTGATAGCTAATATCTGGAATACGGCGTATCCTGTAATTATAGCAATACTTTTTTTTGAGCTCATTATCGTTATCCACGAGGGCGGTCATTTTATCGCCGCAAGACTCTGCGGAGTAAAGGTTAACGAGTTTGCTATCGGTATGGGTCCGAAGCTCTTTAGCTTTAAAAAAGGGGATACCGTATACTCGCTAAGGCTGATTTTGTTCGGCGGTTACTGCGCTATGGAGGGCGAGGACGAGGACAGCGACGACGAGCACGCATTTTCTAACAAAAGCGTAATTAAGCGCATATTTATTGTTGTTGCGGGCGCGATGATGAACTTGTTGCTCGGTCTTGTTATTACCTCGATTATCGTGTCGTCGGATAACCTTGTCGGCACTACTCAGATTGCACGCTTTGACGACGGCGCACGCAGCGCTCAGGTTTTGCAGTCGGGCGATACAATTAAATCTATCGACGGTATGCGTGTCTTTACCTCCACCGATATTTCGACCGGACTTACGCGAAGCCCCGACGATACGCTCGATATGGTTATCGAAAGGGACGGTAAGCAAAAGGAGCTGTCAGTTAAATTCGATACCGAAACCCTTGAAGGTAAGCAGTATATCAAGATGGATTTCTGGATTTACGGCACCGAAAAAACTGTTAAAAGCGTGATTAAAGAGAGCTTTATGCAGTGGCTGTCATATGCTCGAATGGTGTTTTTATCGGTTCACGATTTGATTGACGGCAGGTACGGCGTATCCGATTTAAGCGGACCCGTAGGTGCTGTCGATATTGTATCAAAATCGGTTAAAATGAGCGGCACCGCGATGCTTAGAATTATGGCGCTGCTTACAATAAATGTCGGGCTGTTCAACCTCTTCCCGATACCCGCCCTCGACGGCTGGAGATTATTCCTTTTGATTTTTGAAGGAATATTCAGGAAAAAGCTCCCCTCAAAATGGGAGTGGGCAATCAACGGCGCAGGACTTATACTCCTTCTCGGATTAATGGCGCTAATCACATTCTCGGATATAACTAAACTAATTAAGTAACGGTGATTACTATGACAAAAAAGATAAAACTCGGCAATACATTTTTAGGCGGAGGGGAGCCGATACTCGTGCAGAGTATGCTTAATGTTCCCTCTACCGATATTGAAGGCAGCGTAAAGCAGGCTGTGGAGCTCGAAAAAGCGGGATGTCAGGTTATTCGCTTTGCGATTCCCGACAATGACGCGCTTGCGCTTGTAGAGCCTATTAAAAATGCGGTTAACGTTCCGCTTGTTGCCGATATACATTTTGACTACCGGCTCGCTCTCGGCGCTGCTGAGCGCGGGATAGATAAAATCAGAATTAACCCCGGCAATATCGGTTCTGACGACAGGGTTAAGGCGGTTGCCGATATCTGTAATCAGAAGAATATTCCTATCCGTATCGGCGTTAACTCCGGCTCGCTCGAAAAGGAAATTCTTGCAAAGTACGGCTCGCCGACTCCCGAAGCTATGGTAGAAAGCGCGATGTATCACGCGTCGCTGCTCGAAAAATTCGATTTTAACGACATTGTAGTATCAATAAAATCCTCTAATGTTAATACTATGATTAAAGCGTATGAGCTCGCTCACGACAGGTGCGACTATCCGCTTCACCTCGGCGTTACCGAGGCAGGTACCGAGCGAATGGGTATTATTAAATCCGCTGTCGGTATCGGCTCGCTTCTTACTCACGGTATCGGCGACACAATAAGGGTAAGCCTTACCGACAACCCGGTTAAAGAGGTTTACGCTGCGTTTGATATTCTTAAGGCTATCGGGCTTAAAAACGATACGCCTTACCTCATATCCTGCCCGACCTGCGGCAGAACAAGAATTGACCTTGTAGGACTTGCAAATAAGGTCGAGGAAAGATTAAGAGATGTTAAAAAGCCTATTAAGGTTGCCGTTATGGGCTGCGTTGTAAACGGCCCGGGCGAAGCTAAAGAGGCGGACATCGGTATCGCAGGCGGCGACGGCTGCGGACTTATATTTAAAAAGGGAGAGGTCCTTCGTAAAGTAGACGAGGACAAGCTCCTTGACGAATTAATGAAAGAGATTGACAAGCTGTAATGAACGAATTTTACAATTATTTTGCAAATTACATAGATAAAGACGATATGTCACAAATCGGCTTTGCCGAGATAACCTCGCTTGTGGTTTATAAGGAGGACAGGACCGTTGAAATCGGTCTGCTCTCCGAAAAGCTGCTTGATGCCGAGCTTATCGAAAGGGTGCAGGACTCTATAAGCCGCTCTATGAATTTAAAGGGCGCTAACCTTATCGTCAAGTACCCTGAAAGCGTTTTTGACATACAGCAGATAGAAAAAATACTTTCTCCCATACGCCTTACTAATAAAATGGTTAACGGCTTTTTTAACGGCGTTGAAGCTGAGCTTGAGGATAATACGCTGACAGTTTGCCTTAAAAACGGCGGTCAGGATGTTCTCGAAATGCAGGGCGTTGACAAAGCGATTTCCAAGCTCATTTTTGACGAGTTTGGCATCGACCTTGATGTGTGCTTTATGCAGGTGCAGAGCTTTGATATCGAAAAGGCTGTAAACGAAGCAATTAAGGAAAAGGAAGAAAAGAAAAAGGCTGAAAAAGAGGAGCAGGAGAAAAACGCAAACCATACTATCCTTGCGGGTACTCCGCTTTACGCCGACACGCGCAAGGTCGTTTTCGGCAGAAGCATTAAGGAGTTGCCAAAGCCTATTTCAGATATCAAAGCCGACGACGGCATTGTTACCGTTTGGGGCGATATTATCAAAAGCGAGTGCAGGGACACCAGAAGGGGAGATTCAAAAATCCTTACCTTCGACATTTCGGATTATACCTCGTCCGTTACCGTTAAGGTGTTTGACCGCAATAATGTTGTTGAGCCTATTTTAAAGACTGTCAGCGAAGGCGGAACACTTATAATTAACGGTCTTTATCAGTACGATAAGTTCTCTAATGACCTTGTGTTAAGACCTAATTCTATCGAAAAGGTTAAAAAGAGCGAAAAAGAGGATAACGCCGAGGAAAAGCGTATCGAGCTTCACCTGCATACAACTATGTCCGATATGGACGGTATGTCCGCGCCTAAGGCGCTCGTTAAGCGCGCTGCTTCCTGGGGACACGAGGCGATTGCCGTTACCGACCACGGCGTTGTTCAGGCTCTGCCCGAAGCGTATGCCGCAGCTAAGGCAAACGGTATTAAGCTTATACTCGGTATGGAGGGCTATCTTGTTGACGACAGCCTTTATCCCGATTTTATGAATATGAAGCTTAAGGAATTTAAGCGTAACCATATTATCCTGCTCGTTAAAGAGGATACCTCGTTTGACGACAGTATTCCTAAAGAGGAGCGCAAGTACGGACGAAAAAATCTGTATGAGCTTATCTCTCATTCAAATGTTAAAACCTTTAAGAGCAGACCGCTTATCCCTAAGTCCCTTCTTGCTAAAAAGCGCGACAGCCTTATTATCGGCTCCGCCTGCGAGCAGGGCGAGATTATTCAGGCGATTTTAAACGGCGAAAGCGACGAGCAGCTGCTTAAACTTGCCGCGTTTTACGACTATCTTGAAATCCAGCCAAACGGCAATAACGCGTTTATGCTACGCTCCGATAAAGAGCTGCACAAAAACATCAAAACCGAAGAGGATTTAATCCGTATTAACCAGAAGGTAGTTGAGCTTGCAGATACGCTTAATAAGCCTGTTGTGGCTACGGGAGATGTGCACTTCCTTGACGAAAAGGACTCTAAGTTCAGGGCGATTATAATGGCGTCAAAGGGCTATGACGACGCCGACGAGCAGGCTCCGCTGTACTTTAAAACCACTGACGAAATGCTCTCTGACTTTGCCTGGGCGGGCGACAGAGCACGCGAGTTTGTAATAGACAATCCAAAAAAGATTGCCGATATGATTCAGGACGATATCCCGCCTATTCCTCCCGGACAGTTTGCGCCACATATCGACGGTGCGGACGACGAGCTGACGCAGAAATGCTGGAGTATGGCTAAGGAGCTTTACGGCGACCCCGTTCCCGAGTATGTTGCGGCAAGGCTTGAAAGAGAGCTCGACTCGATTATCTCTAACGGTTACGGCGTGCTTTATGTTATCGCTAAGCGACTTGTTGAGGAGAGCGAGCGCAACGGTTATCTTGTTGGTTCAAGAGGTTCGGTCGGCTCCTCGCTTGCAGCGCATTTCGGCGGTATTTCCGAGGTTAACCCCCTTGCTCCGCACTACTATTGTAAAAAGTGTAAGCACAGCGAGTTCTTCCTAAACGGCGAATACGGCTCGGGCTTTGACCTTCCGCCCAAGAACTGCCCCGAGTGCGGTGAGCCTATGAAGCGCGACGGTCACGAAATCCCGTTTGAAACCTTCCTCGGCTTTAAGGGCGACAAGGAACCCGATATCGACCTTAATTTCTCGGGCGAATATCAGTCGCGCTCGCACAGATACACCGAGGAGCTGTTCGGTAAGGAGTATGTCTTTAAAGCGGGTACTATGGCGACAGTCGCGGACAAAACCGCGTACGGCTATGTTGTTAAGTATCTTGAGGAAAGGGGACTTCTTGCCACCACATCAAAGGCGGAGATTGACCGCCTTACTATCGGCTGTACGGGTATTAAGCGTACAACGGGTCAGCACCCCGGCGGTATGGTTGTTGTGCCCGACGAGTATACGGTAGAGGACTTTACACCAATTCAGTACCCGTCTAACGACGAAAAGAAGGGTACTTACACAACGCATTTTGACTTTAAAAATTCACTTCACGACACGCTCCTAAAGCTTGACGAGCTCGGTCACGATAATCCGACGCTCTATAAGTATCTTGAGGACTCGACGGGTATTCCCGTAATGGATGTTGACCTTTCCGACCCTAAGCTTTATCAGCTGATTACTTCCACCGAGCCTATCGGCGTAAGCCCCGACGATATAGACTGCGAAACGGGTACGCTTGCTATCCCCGAGATGGGTACGCCCTTTGTTATCGGTATGCTTACCGAGGCGCAGCCTAAGACATTTGCCGACCTTTTGCAGATTTCGGGCTTGTCGCACGGTACTGATGTATGGCTCGGCAACGCGCAGGAGCTTATACATAACGGCACCTGTACCATTTCGGATGTTATCGGCTGCCGTGACGATATTATGACCCACCTTATCCATGTCGCTGACAAGTACGAGCGTGATACGGGTAAGGAGTCGCCGCTGTCAAAAAGCGACTGCTTCCAGATTATGGAGATTACCCGTAAGGGTAAGGCGCCCGGCGGACTTCCTCCGTTTGAGGACGCGATGAAAACCATAGGCGTTGAGCAGTGGTATATCGACTCGTGCTATAAGATTAAGTATATGTTCCCCAAGGCGCACGCAGCGGCGTATGTTATCGCGGCGCTTCGTATCGCGTGGTATAAGATTTACTATCCTATTCATTTTTACTCCGCGTTTTTCACCGTTCGCGGCGACGCTATTGACGCGGTTGCAGCGGTAGGCGGCAAGGCTGCCGTTAAGGCTAAAATGGAGGAGTATAAGAATAAAAAGAACCACGGTCTCGAAATAACGCAAAAGGAAGAGGACACCTATGTCGTTAATCAGATTGTAATCGAAATGCTTGCAAGGGGCTTTGAGTTTCTGCCCGTTGACCTTTATAAATCTGACTGGCGTATATATAAGATTGAGGACGGTAAGATAAGACTTCCGTTTTCTGCAATAGACGGTATCGGCGCTAAGGCTGCGCTTGCTATCGCTGACGCGGTTGAGCGTAACCCCGAGGGCTTCGTAGCATCGGACGACCTTGCTAACGAGCCGGGCGTAGGTAACAGCGTTGTAGAAGCGCTGAGAAACGCCGGCGCTCTCGGCGATTTGCCCGAGTCAAAGCAGATTTCTTTCTTTTAATATATAAAAAATAATAATTGACAAAAACACTTTAATGTGTTAGCATATTAGCACGCTAAAGTGAAATGAGTGAAGATTATGAAAAAATATTCCAAAATTACACCCGAAGGAAGTCGCGATTACCTCTTTGAGGAGTGCGACGACAGACGCAAGGTTGAGCGTATATTAGCCGACTTGTTTAAGGAGAATAATTACCGTAAGGTTATTACTCCCGCTATCGAATTCTTTGATGTGTTCGAGAGTGACAATACCGGCATATCCGCTGACGAGATGTTTAAGCTTACGGACTCTAAGGGCAGGACTACTGTCCTTCGTCCCGATAACACTATGCCTATAGCGCGTATGGTAGCTACAAGGCTTAAGGGCGAGAACCTGCCCGTACGCCTTTACTATAACCAAAATGTTTTTGTTCGCGGTAAGGATTTGTACGGCGTGCCTAACGAGATTGCCCAAAGCGGCGTTGAGCTTATCGGCGACGGCTCGATTAAAGCCGATGTCGAGGTTATCTCTATGGCAGCGCAAAGCCTTATGAGGTGCGATTTGAATTCGTTTAAAATCGAGATAGGAACTGCCGGATTTTTCGGCGAAATCCTCTCTAATATGAATATCGACTCCGACACAAAGGCGACTATTTGTAAGCTTATTGAGGGTAAGAATTATGCAGCTCTCGGCGATTTGCTTGACGCGCTCGGCGACAGCGAGGAAACAAGAATTATCCGTAAGCTGCCGCGTCTTTTCGGCGGAGTTGAGGTTATTGACGAGGCTAAGAAACTGTATTCTAACGACGCTGCCTGCAACGCGCTTGATTATCTTAAAGAGGTTTTTGAGGGACTTTGTGACGCGGGACTGAGCGACTACATTATGCTTGACCTCGGTCTTGTCAACAGGTCTAATTACTATACGGGCGTTATTTTCCACGGCTACGCTGAGGGCTCGGGACTTACGGTGCTTTCGGGCGGCAGGTACGATAACCTGCTCGGCGAGTTCGGTATGGAAGCTCCCGCTATCGGCTTTGCTGTAGAGGTTTCGGCTCTTTGCGAAGCTATGCGCGAGATTATAAATGTCGAAAGACCTATAAGGATTGCGCTTACTAAGGGCAGACTCGAAAAGAGCTCGATAGCGCTGTTTAAAACTATGGGGCTCGACACCTCGGAGCTTGAAAACAAGGGCAGGAGGTTAATCCTCCCCGTTGATAAATACGAGGCTGTGCTGTCAAAAGCACCCGACGTAATCACCTATGTTGAGCACGGCGTGTGCGATATCGGTATCGTAGGCAAGGACACTATAGTTGAACACGGCTCGTCGTTTTATGAGGTCATTGACCTTAATATCGGCAAGTGCCGCTTTGCCCTTGCTTGCCCTAAGGGCGAGGACTTTTTCTCGGGCTATAAGCGCAAGGTAGTTGCTTCTAAATACCCTAAGGTTGCAAAAGAGTTTTTCGAGAGCAAGGGTATGGATGTTGCAGTTATTAAGATTGAGGGCAGCGTTGAGCTTGCACCGCTTCTCGGACTTGCGGACGGTATTGTTGATATTGTTGAAACGGGCTCTACTCTTAAAGAAAACGGACTTGAAGTTGTTGAGGAGATTTTACCGATTTCCGCAAGAGTTATTGTAAATATGGCTTCAATGAAGCTTAGAAAAGCCGAGATTGAAGAATTCTTAAACGACTTAGAGCTTGCTTGCAGAGTGTAACGGAGGATATATATGAAAATCACAAAGGCAAACGGTAAGATTGAATATTCCGTAATAGAAAACCTAAAAAAGCGTTCGGGCGAAACCGACCGGAAGATTGTAGACATTGTCACAAATATTATTAAAGAGGTTAAGGAAAACGGCGACGACGCCGTACGCGAGTACACTGTTCGCTTTGACGGCGGTGTGCCTAAAAAGGCGGTAGTTGAAAAAGAGGAGCTTAACGAATACCTCGATATGGTTGACGACGACTTTAAAACGGCAATCATTAACGCTAAGGAAAATATTTATAAGTTCCATCTCCGCCAGGCGCAGCAGTCCTTTATGACTACCGAGGAAAACGGCGTCATTATGGGTCAGCGCGTTCGCGGACTGCACAGGGTAGGTATTTATGTACCGGGCGGTACAGCAGCTTATCCGTCGTCGGTTCTTATGAACGCTATCCCTGCTAAAATCGCAGGCGTTAAAGAGATTATTATGGTAACCCCTCCCGGAAAGGACGGCAAGCCTGACCCTAATATTATGGCAGCTGCTGCGGTTGCAGGCGTTGACAGAGTGTTTATGGTTGGCGGCGCGCAGGCTGTTGCAGCGCTCGCTTACGGTACGGATAAAATACCTAAGGTAGATAAGATTGTTGGACCCGGTAATATCTTTGTAGCAACTGCAAAGCGCCTTCTTTACGGTGTTGTGGATATTGATATGGTAGCAGGTCCGAGCGAAATCCTTATAGTTGCGGATAAGACGGCTGACCCGTCGTTCCTCGCAGCTGACCTTATGAGCCAGGCAGAGCACGACAAGCTCGCTTCCGCAATTCTTCTTACCACCTCGGCGGATATTGCTAAGCAGACCCTGCACGAGATTGATAAACAGATTAAAAGGCTTGAGCGCCAGGAGATTATTAGAGAAGCGCTCGAAAACTACGGCGAAATCATTGTGTGCGAGAGTCTTGAGCAGGCGCTTAAGTTTGCGAACGAGCTTGCGCCCGAGCATCTTGAGCTTTGTATCTCCGAGTCGCTTAAGTATATCGGCAAGGTTGACAACGCGGGCTCGGTATTCCTCGGTCACTGGTCACCCGAACCGCTCGGCGACTATTACGCAGGACCGAACCATGTGCTTCCCACCTCGGGTACGGCGAGATTTTTCTCACCGCTGTCGGTTGACAGTTTTGTTAAAAAATCACAGTTTATTTACTATACCTGCGCCGAGCTTAGAAAGTCCAAGGACGATATTATTAAGCTCGCAGAGAGCGAGGGCTTGACGGCGCACGCTAATTCTATAAAAGTAAGATTTGAGTAGGTGAAAATATGAGAGCAGCAAAGGTTGAACGAAATACAAAAGAAACCAAAATCAAAGTTGCGCTGAATCTCGACGGCGGCGAGGTTAAGGCTGAAACAGGTATCGGCTTTTTTGACCATATGCTTACCGCTTTCGGCGTACACGGCGGCTTCGGTCTTGATGTTAAGATTGAGGGCGACCTCGAGGTCGATACGCACCATACGGCTGAGGATGCGGGCATAGTGCTCGGCACAGCGTTTAAGCAGGCGCTCGGCGAGTTTAAGGGTATTACGCGCTACGGCAGCTTTTCTATCCCGATGGACGAGAGCCTTGCTAATGTGTCGCTCGATATTTCTAACCGTCCGTTTCTTGTTTACCACGCGAGCTTTGAGCAGGAGCTTTGCGGCGACTGGGAAACCTGCGTTACCGAGGAGTTCTGGCGCGCTTTTGCTATGAACGCGGGCATTACGCTTCACATTGATGTGCCTTACGGCTCAAACGCGCACCACCAGATAGAGGCGATGTTTAAGGCTGTTGCACACGCGCTTAAAATCGCTATCGCGCCAAACGCAGATAATTCCGTCCTTTCGACTAAAGGAGTTCTGTAATGCTGATTTTTCCCGCTATTGATATCATATCCGGCAAGCCCGTAAGGCTTTTTAAAGGCGACTTTTCCACCGCGGAGCAGGTTGCCGAAAACGCACTCGAAACCGCAAAAGAGTTCGAAAAGGCTGGCGCTGAGTGGATTCATATGGTCGACCTTGACGGCTCGCTTAAAAAGGAACGCGTTAACAGCGCAACATTTTTAGAGGTTAAGAATAACACCTCGCTTAAGGTTGAAATCGGCGGCGGTATCCGTAAGATGGAGGATATCGAATTCTATGCCAAAAACGGCATTGACCGCGTGATTTTAGGTTCTGTAGCGCTTAAAAACCCTCAGCTTGTTAAAGAGGCTGTCGGCGAGTTCGGCGACATTATTGCCGTCGGCATTGACGCAAAGGGCGGCTTTGTTGCTACTGAGGGCTGGACCGAGGGCTCGGACACGCATTTTATCGAGCTTGCAAAGCGTATGGAGGATATCGGCGTTAATACTATTATTTATACCGATATTTCAAAGGACGGCACGCTCAGCGGACCGAGTATTGAACAGCTTGTAGAGCTTAATAACGCTGTATCCTGCAACATTACAGCTTCGGGCGGAGTTACAAATATTGACGACATTATCGCCCTTAAAAACGAAGGACTTTACGGCGCAATCTGCGGCAAGTCGCTCTATAAGGGTACGCTTAATCTTAAAGAGGCTGTTGAGGTGTGCAAATGATAGATTTAGATAAGTATTTCAAAAAGAGCGAGCTAATCCCCGCGATTATCCAGGAGGATTCAACCGGCGAGGTGCTTATGCTCGCGTATATGAATAAAGAGTCTATGCAAAAGACTTTGGAAACGGGTTACACCTGGTTCTGGTCGCGCTCGCGTCAGGAGCTTTGGAATAAAGGCGCGACAAGCGGACATCTGCAAAAAATTGTAGATATTAAAGGCGACTGCGATGACGACACGCTGCTTATTAAGGTTATCCAGACCGGCGCCGCGTGCCATACGGGAAATCACAGCTGCTTTTTTAACAACATAGAATTTAACAAATAGGCGGAAAAACATATGGACTATATTCGTAACGACTATGAAACAATCCTTAAAAGAAGAGATGCTAAAGAGGAAGGCTCTTACACCTGCTATCTCTTTGAGCAGGGGATTGACAAGATTCTTAAAAAGGTTGGCGAGGAGTCAACCGAGATGGTTATTGCCGCTAAAAACGGCGTTAAGGAAGAAACCGTCGGCGAAATCTGCGACCTTATTTACCACACTCTTGTTATGATGGTAAACGAGGGTATCAGCATAGAGGATGTTGAAGCCGTACTCAGAAAAAGGGCGGAGAAAGCCGGTAATCTTAAAGAATTTCACAAGGTAGATAAAAATTCGTAATGGCACATAAAATCTGGACCGAGCGCAGCGTACAGGGCGACTTTGTATCGCTGTCAAAGGAACTGAATATTGACCCGTTTATTCTTAAATTGCTTTACGCAAGGGGAATAGACAGCCCCTCAGCCGTTTCAAGCTTTCTTTCGGACAGCTTTGAAACGGTTTCTCCGCTTTGCTTTGCGGATATGGAGGAGGCTGCTTTTGTCGTGTCCGACGCTGCTTTTTGCGGCGACAGGATTTGCGTTTTTGGCGACTACGACTGCGACGGCGTCACTTCTACGGCTCTTTTGGTGTCTTACCTTAAAAAGCTCGGCGCAGATGTGTTTTACTATATCCCCGACAGACTCAGCGAGGGCTACGGCCTAAATATAAAGGCTATAGATAAAATTAAGGCGCAGGGCGCTGACCTTATAGTTACGGTGGATAACGGTATCAGCTCAGTTGAGGAAGCGGAGTATATTTACTCGCTCGGTATGCGCCTTGTAGTGACCGACCACCACCAGCTCTCCGATACGCTTCCGAGAGCTGAAGCGGTAGTTAATCCTCATAGAACGGATAACGAGCTTGAATTTCGCGACTACTGCGGAGTCGGCGTCGTTTTTAAATTGATTTGCGCTATAGAAGAGGACGATATAAAAGCTCTTTATGACGAGTATATCGACCTCGTTGCGATAGGCACTTTCGCGGATGTCGTACCGCTTATCGGCGAAAACAGAACCTTTGTTAAACTCGGACTTGATAAGATAAATAATAATCCCCGCAAGTCCGTTTCGTTTTATACTAATTCCGTTGCGGGCGATAAAACGATAACCTCTAACGATGTTGCGTTTCAGCTCTGCCCAAGGATTAACGCTATGGGCAGAATCGGTAACGCTGCCGACGCGGTTGAGTTTTTGCTCAGCGAGGATAGCGCTGACGCGCAGAATAAATACAACCTCCTTTGTGAAAAGAATACGCAAAGACAGACTATCGAAAAGGGTATACTCTCTGAGATTGAACAGCAGATTAAACAAAACCCGCGGCTTGTTTTTGACCGCGTAATTGTAATCAGCGGCACTAATTTTCACCAGGGAGTTATCGGTATTGTCGCAAGCCATATCGTTGAGCGCTACGGCAAGCCTGCTTTCATAATCGGCGTTGACAGCGACGGTATTGCAAGGGGCTCGGCAAGGTCTGTTAAGGGCTTTAATATTTTTGAAGCGATTAGCTACTGCAGCGATTATCTTATTAAATACGGCGGACATCCGCTCGCTGCGGGTGTAACAATGCCCGAGGATAAGGTCGAGCAGTTCAGGCGCGACATTAACCGTTTTGCACTTGAAAACTACGATATCATGCCGAGCGTTGAGCTCGAGATTGACTGCGAGGTAACGCCCGATAATTTAAATATTGAACTTGTTGATAAGCTGGCTGCGCTTGAACCCTACGGCGAAAATAACCCGTATCCGACCTTTGCGGTTTACGGCGCGACAGTTACTAATATTTCACCGCTGAGCGAAGGCAAGCACTCGCTTATCGAGCTTGAAAAGGACTCAAAGCGCTTTAAGGTTGCAAGGTTTTCCGTCTCGCCTAAGGAGCTGGAGGTAGCAGCGGGCGATAAAGTTAATGTAGCTCTCAGGGTGTCTAAAAATGTTAAGTATAATAATACCTATCTTTCGCTGCAGGCGCTTGACATCTGCCTTAGCGGAATTGACGACGATAAGTATTTAACGGAGAAAAACGCTTACGAGCTTTTCAGAATTACAGGCAGGGGCGACAAATCCCTTTATCCCGACAGGAACGCTTTTGAAGCGGTGTATAAGTATATTAAGACTAACGGCGGCTTTTCTGCCTCGGTAGACAGTCTGTATTTCAGATTGCAAAATAAAATCACCTACGCCCAGACGGTTTATGCCGTTAAGGCTTTTATACAGTCGGGTATTCTGTCAATGAACAGAAATACGCTGACTCTTAATAAAGTCAGCGGCAAGGCTAATCTTGAGGAAACTCAGGTTCTAACTAAACTCAGGGAGAGATTAAACGATGACTAACGACACTCTCAAAACTGAATATGACGACCATTTTGACGAGTTTTTTGAAGAGGTAAAAAAGAACTCATACTACGACGCCGACAAGATTAAAAAGGCGTACGATATAGCGTATAACGCGCATAAGGACCAGCGCAGAAGAAGCGGCGAGCCGTATATTATGCACCCCGTAGCGGTTGCAAAAATTCTGTTTGATATCGGTATGGATAACGAGTGTATCATAGCGGCGCTTCTGCACGATGTCGTAGAGGACACCGACAGCACGCTTGACGACATCAGAGCTGAGTTCGGCGACGAGGTTGCTCTTCTCGTTGACGGCGTTACAAAGCTTACTCAGGTATCCCTCACCACCAAAGAAGAACAGCAGGCAGAGAATATCCGCAAAATGTTCATCGCGATGAACCAGGACGTGCGAGTCGTTATTATCAAGCTTGCCGACAGGCTGCACAATATGCGCACCCTGCAGCATATGCCGCCTCATAAACAGAGGGAAAAATCACTCGAAACGCTCGAAATATATGCTCCCATCGCGCACCGCTTAGGTATCCGTGCGTTCAAAGAGGAGCTTGAGGATTTGGCAGTATTCTACCTTGACCCCGTCGCGTATAAGGAGATTGAAAGCTCCATTGCTTTAAAGCGCGCCGAGGGCGAGGAGTTCCTTGCCGACATCAAGCAGCAGCTTAACGATAAGCTGTCCCCGATAATTAATAATGTGCGGATTACCTCGCGTGTAAAGTCTGTTCACGGTATATTCCGTAAGGTTTATATCAGGGGTAAAACGCTCGGCGAAATTTACGATATTTACGCGGTCAGAATTATCGTTGACACAATGATTGACTGCTATAACGCGCTCGGTATTGTGCACGATATGTTCACCCCGCTTCCCGGCAGGTTTAAGGATTATATTTCCACCCCTAAGCCTAATATGTATCAGTCGCTCCATACCACTGTGCTTTATAAGGGCGTGCCGTTTGAAATTCAGATACGCACGCTTGATATGCATAAAACCGCGGAGTTCGGTATCGCGGCGCACTGGAAATATAAGCTCGGCAAGGGCGGCAAGGACTCGCTTGACGAAAAGCTTAAGTGGATTAATTCCGTACTTGAAAACGAGAACAGCGAGGACGCGTCGGATATTATTACTACTATTAAGGGCGACCTCTCTATCGACGAGGTTTATGTGTTCACGCCAAAGGGCGACGTTAAGTGTCTGCCGAAAGGTGCAACAGTTATTGACTTTGCGTACGCTATTCACTCGGCAGTCGGCAACCGTATGACCGGCGCTAAGGTTGACGGTAGGATTGTTCCGCTTGATACTACGCTTAAAACCGGTCAGATTGTTGATATTATAACCTCTAACCAGCAGGGAAAGGGACCTTCAAGAGACTGGCTCAAAATTGTTAAAACAAGCGAGGCGCGCTCTAAAATCCGTTCCTGGTTTAAGAAAGAGCGCCGCGAGGAAAACATCGTCGAGGGCAGAGCAGCCGTTGAGCACGAGTTCAGAAAGAATTATATAAGACTTAAAGAAGACGAGCTAAAAGACTTCTTACAAAAAATTGCCGAGCGTCAGCATCTTAATACAATAGACGATTTCTTTGCCGCGATAGGCTACGGCGGTATTCAGCTTACCCGCCTTATTCCCGGAATTAAGGACGAGTATAACCGTAATTATAAAGAAGCTGTTAAGGAAGAGGTTAAGTCAACCGACCTTGAAGTCTCCGCAAACACCGAGAGCAATAAATCCTCGGGCGGCGTTATTGTTGAGGGTATCGACAACTGCCTTATTAATATGGGCAAGTGCTGTAACCCGCTGCCGGGCGAGCCTATTATCGGCTTTATTACAAGAGGTCACGGACTTACTATTCACCGCCGCGACTGTAAAAATGTTCCGCAGGATATCGAGTCTGCGAGCGAGCCCGAGCGCTGGGTAATGGCGCACTGGGATAAGGACATTAAGGTCGAAGCGCGCTCGTCTATCAGCGTGTGGGCGATTAACCGCGACGGCGTTGTGCTTGATATAACAACCGCGCTTGCAGGCGCTCATGTTAAGATTCACTCAATTAATGCGCGCGAGCTTGGCGACGGAAACTGTATTACAACTATGACTATTGCCGTTAACGGCAAGGAGCATCTTGAAAGCATTATTAAAATGCTTAATAAAATTCAGGGTGTTTATTTAATCGAAAGAACGGATTTATAAATGAAAGCAGTTATTCAGAGAGTTACCTATTCTAATGTTAAAATTGACGGCGAGGTTTGCGGCGAGTGCGGCAAGGGCTTTATGATTTTGCTCGGCGTTGTCGAGGGCGATACAAAAGCCGATGCGGATAAGCTCCTTAAAAAAGTGCCGTATCTCCGTATTTTTGAGGACGAAAACGGTAAGATGAATTTGTCCTCGCTCGATGTCGACGGCGAAATGCTCGTTATTTCGCAGTTCACACTTGCAGCCGACTGCTCGCACGGCAGGCGCCCGTCATTTATCGGCGCAGCTCAGCCGAGCGAAGCAATACCGCTTTACGAATACTTTGTTCAGGGACTAAAAGACGCGGGAGTAAAGCGCGTTGAAACAGGGGAGTTCGGCGCTGATATGAAGGTCGAGCTTGTAAACGACGGACCTGTAACAATAATTCTTGACAGCAGGGAGTTATGATGAAAGTTAAATTTGACACCTTCGGCTCGATGGCGAATAACGCGTTTTTAATCGTTGACGAGAGTACAAACTGTTCGGCACTTATTGACTGTCCTGAATACAGCGATAAGATGGTAAAGCTTATAGGCGATACCGAGCTTAAATATATTATCCTTACTCACGGACATTTTGACCATATTCTCGGCGTTAAAGAGGTATGCGACAAATACGGCTGTAAGGTTTATATTTCAAAAGAGGACGCCCCTATGCTTCAGTCGGGTAAGCTCTCGCTCGGCGCGTTTTGCGGCTTTTCGCAAAACAGCGTTTCGGATTACGAAACCGTATCCGACGGCGACGAGATTGTACTTGGCGCTTTAAAAATAAAAGCACTCGCCACCCCGGGCCACACAAAGGGAGGTATGTGCTATATCTGCGGCGACTATCTCTTTACGGGCGATACGCTGTTTTGCGAGTCGTACGGACGCGTGGATTTTCCGGGCGGCGACCTTGGCGAGCTTACCGCTTCTGTAAAAAAGCTAAAGGAGCTTGACGGCGACTTTAAGGTTATGACAGGGCACGAGGAGCTTTCTACCCTTGAGCACGAGCGTCGCTACAACCCTATGATGAGGGCGCTATGATTTTAAAGAATATTAATCACGATTTTGAATATCACACCACTAAAATCGCCACGATGTTTTTTCCTCTTGAAAAAATTGAGACAAAGGGCGCATCCGATATTGAGGTCGTTTGCGAAAAGCAGGGTAATACCCTTACCGTCAGCGCTAAGGTCTATTCAAAATCACTTACAAAAAGCAGGACGACCGACGGCAGCTTTGATATTGCAAAAGAGCTGTCGCTTCTTATGTTTGATGTGCTCAGCGAGGTCATCGGTTTTAAACCGCCCTGGGGAATACTCTACGGAGTACGACCCGCAAGGCTTATGCACTCAAAGGCGGAGCAACTCGGCGAAGCGGCAGCAAAAGAGGAATTTTTGTCAAGTTTGGTTGAGCCTGAGAAGGTTGAGCTTGCGCTCGAAGTTATGCATCGGGAAAATGCGATTATAGCTCAGTCTACGCCTAAATCGTTTTCGCTTTATATCTCTATCCCGTTTTGTCCTACGCGGTGTGCGTACTGCTCCTTTGTGTCGCACAGTATCGAAAACGCGGGCGAGTTAATAGATAAGTATGTTGAGCTTTTGTGCCTTGAAATTTCCAAAACGGCGGAGATTGCAAAGACGCTTGACTTAAAGCTTGAGAGCGTGTATTTCGGCGGCGGAACTCCTACTACGCTTAGCGCTGCACAGCTTCGCCGGGTTATCGGCGCGGTGCGCGACGGATTTGATGTACGCAAGGATACGGAGTTTACCGTTGAAGCGGGCAGACCCGACACCGTAGATAAAGAAAAACTCGAAGCCCTTTGGTCGCTCGGCGTTAACAGGATAAGCATTAATCCTCAGACCTTTAACGACGAGGTGCGCGAAAAAGCAGGGCGCCGTCACACTACCGAGCAGACCGTTAACGCTTTTGAGCTTGCAAAAAAGGTCGGCTTTGATAATATCAATATGGACTTTATCGCGGGGCTTGCAGGCGAGAGCCTTGACTCCTTTAAAAGCGGTATAAAAAAGGCTGTTTCGCTCGGCGCTGAGTCGATAACGGTACATAACCTTGCTCTGAAAAGCGCTGCGTTTCTCGTTACCGAAAACGAGCTTTTTAACCCCGACGATAAAAACACAGCCGCAAAGATGGTCGATTTTGCCTACAGCTACCTAAAAGCTGACGGCTATAATCCTTATTATATGTACCGCCAGAGCAAGTCGCTCGGCAACCTCGAAAATGTGGGATACGCAAAAGAGGGTAAGGAGTGCCGATATAATATCTATATGATGGACGAAACACACAGCGTTTTGTCCTGCGGCGCGGGAGCTGTTACAAAGCTAAAAAAAGACTCTTATAACAATATCCAAAGAGTATATAATTATAAATATCCTTATGAATACATCTCCGATTTTGACGAGGTGCTAAGGCGTAAGGATAAAATCACCGGGTATTATCAAAATACATAAGCATAATTGCATTATTATATACATATTAATTACAAAGTATTGTCTTATTTACTTGCAAAAAAACGGATTATGTAATATAATAATGTCAAAGAGGTGTTTCTATGAAAAACTTTAATGACGTTATCAGCGGTGTTGACGAGGTGCTTAACAGCGCAAAGCACGGTAATTTTGAGGATGTTTTAACTAAAACTAAAAATTATGCGGAAAAGGCTACTAAAAAGAGCGCCGAAAGGCTCGAAATTTCGCGTAAAAAGATTGAGCTTTTAGACTCTAAGACTAAACTCAGTAAGGCGTATGAGCAGTTCGGTAAGCTTCAGTACAGCGCTTACATCGGCGAAGAGGTTGAGCAGGAGTCAATAGACCGTGCCCTTCAGGAAATCCAGCTCCAGAAAACAAGAGCTGACCTTCTCGACACCGAGATTGCGGAGCTTCGCGCAGCTTTTGTAGAGTCGCTTAGTAAAAAAGAACAGCGCCAGTACGAAAGAGAAGAAAGAAAGGAAGCTGAAAACGCTGCCGAATCCGAGTAATATCTGTATTTAAGACGATGCTTTGCATTGTCTTATTTTTTTGGTGATTTTGTGAATTACAAAAACAGGTATATTTCCTCAGCATTTTTACTTCTTTTAAGCTCGGTTATTGTTAAGATAATCGGAGCGGTGTATAAAATCCCGCTTACCTCCTATATAGGTGCTGTTGGCAGAGGGTATTTTGCAAGCGCTTATAATGTCTATCTGCCGATACACGCGGTAATAATGGGCGCGTTTCCGATAGCGCTGTCTAAGCTCACAGGCAAATACGCCGCGCGTGATGACAGCGAGTCGCTGAGCGCTCTAAAAAAAGGCTCGTCGCGCCTGTTTTTTAAAGTGGGACTTGGAGGTATGCTTATAATGCTCGCCCTTGCAAAGCCGTACTCGGTATTTGTCGCCGCGTCCCCGAAAAGTATTTACACCATACTTGTTTTAACGCCGTCAATACTTTTTTCTGCGTTTTGCGCGTCATACCGCGGATACTACGAAGGCTTTATGAATATGGTGCCTACCGCGGTGTCACAGACTATTGAAGCGCTGTTTAAGCTGATATTCGGTCTGCTTGCGGCAAGGCTTTCTATGGCGTATTTTATCGAGTCGTATCATTTAACGGGTTGTGTTCTTGGAGTCAGCGTTAAAACCGAAGCGCAGGCGCTGTCGATGATTTATCCCGTTACCTCGGCTTTTGCTATGCTCGGCGTAACGCTCGGTACGGTGGTAAGCCTTTTATATGTTCTGATTTACCATAGTATAAATAAAACCACACTGCCGCGAGCAGGTAAAGCGCTTACAAAGAGCCTTCAAAGCGAGCTGTTTTCGTTTTCGCTGCCTATTATGATAAGCACCGCGATACAAAGCGTATTTCAGTTTCTCGATACCGCGACGGTGCAGTACGCCCTTAAGCTTGCAGGTAACGGCGCGGTGTTGCACGCGTTTGCTAAACTGATGGCGATGTCAAAGACGGAAAACACCGACGCCGTAACATATGCGTTCGGACTGTTTTCAACCGCGTCGGATTTTAAAAATCTGATACCGGGTATAACTATGGCGCTCGGCGTGTGTGCAGTTCCTGCGGTCAGCGCCGCATTTGAATTAAAAAACCAAAACAGCCTTAACTCACTTATAAACGAAATATATAAATACACCGTTTTGCTCTCGGTCTGGGGCGGCATATTTCTATATAATTCGTCGGAAAAAATACTTAATCTGTTCTTTTCGTCAAGTTCTCCCGATATACCCTCGGGGTGCAATATGCTCGTAAAATACTTTGCGCTTACTGTGCCGTTTTACTGCCTTGCAGGTACGGCTGTTTTTTGCACCCAGGCGATAGGCAAAGCCGAAAAGTGCATAACACCATATGTTGTGTGTGGAATAATTCGCTCGGTTTTTAACATAATACTTGTAAAGAACGAAAAATTTTTACTTTTCGGCGCTGTAATTTCCGGCGCAGCGGGCTATTTTTTAATGGGAATATGGAATGTTTTAATAGTAAAAAAGTACACAAAAACAGATTTTTCAATTAAAAATATTTTACTTAAACCTGTTTTTATAGGCATTTGTTTGACACTTTTTGTAAAAAAACTGAATTTTTTTGAAGATTTTTCTCAAAATTTATTAATCAATTTGTTGATTGAATTTGTTATTTGTTCACTTGTTTTCTGTATCTTGTGCCTTTTGTTTAAATCGCTGAATGTAAAGGAAATTTTTTGTTTTATAAAAAGTAAAAAAAATGCTCGAAACACTTGAAATAAAAGGAAAAATAGTGTATTATTGTTAAAGCGCGATAAGTAATTTAAAGCGCTATTATTTTGAAAGTGAGCAGGGTTATGTCTGTCGATTTTGAATTTAAAGAAAGATATGACTTTGATGACTTTGTTAAAATCGTTACGCTTTTGCGTTCGCCCGGCGGTTGTCCCTGGGACAGGGAACAGACTCACGAGTCGATTAAGAAAAACTTTATCGAAGAAACCTATGAGGTTATCGAGGCGATAAATAAAAAAAGCCCCGATATGCTCAGGGAGGAACTCGGAGATGTCTTGCTTCAGGTTGCGCTTCATTCCGAAATTGAGCGCGAAGAAGGCAACTTTGACATAAACGATGTTATACACGATGTTGTGTATAAGCTTATTATCCGCCACCCCCATGTTTTCGGCGATACGGTAGCCGAAAACGGTGAGGAAGCACTTAACAGCTGGGACGCTGCTAAGGCTAAATCGAAGGGTACTAAAAAGCAGAGCGATTCTATGGCGTCTGTACCGAGAGAGCTGCCAGCTCTTATGCGCGCACAGAAGATTCAGCAAAAGGCTGCAAAGGTAGGCTTTGACTGGGATAACGCCGACGGTGCATTCGAAAAACTAAATGAAGAAATTAATGAGTTAAAAATAGCTATGGACCACGCTGACGGCTCGGAGATTGAGGAGGAATTCGGTGATTTACTGTTTTCTGCCGTAAACATTTCGCGATTTTTAAAGCTTGACAGCGAGGAGGCGCTTACGGGCGCTACCGATAAGTTTCTGGCTCGCTTTATCGAGGTCGAAAGGCTTGCAGAAGAAAACGGTATTGATATGAAGTCCGCTTCTATCGAAGAACTTGACAAGCTGTGGGACAAGGCTAAGAAAATAAAAAATACGATTTAATCGTAATATGGAGGAAAAAATTATGAACAAAACCGAACTCGTAGCAGCTGTAGCTGCAAAGGCAGAAATTTCAAAGAAGGACGCAGAAGCTGCTGTAACAGCTGTTTTCGGCGCAATCACTGACGCTCTCGCTGATGGCGACAAGGTATCTCTTGTTGGTTTCGGTACATTCGAAGTTAAAGAGCGTGCTGCTCGCACAGGTCTTAATCCTCGCACTAAGGAAAAGATTGAAATTCCTGCATCAAAGGCTCCTGCATTCAAGGCAGGTAAGGCTCTCAAGGATGCTGTTAAATAATTGAATTTAACTTTTCCAAGGGGTTGTCGCTGACAGCCCCTTATCTCTTTCAGGAGGACGCGTTATGCGACTTGATAAATACTTAAAGGTGTCCCGTATTATTAAGCGCCGTACCGTCGCTAATGAGGCTTGCGACGCCGGCAGGGTAGAGGTTAACGGCAGGGTTGCCCGCGCCTCTTACGATGTCAAGGTGGGCGACAAAATAACTGTTTCGCTCGGCCAGGGCAGCCGCAGCTATGAGGTGCTTGAGGTCACCGAGCACGCGCTTAAAGAGGACGCTGCTAAGATGTACAAAGCTTTATGAATGCAGAATGTAAAATGGAAAATGGAGAATTAAGGGTGATTCCCCTGATAGGGGAAATGTCAGCGCAGCTGACAAAAGGGTCTGGCGCCCGCTCCAAGGGGACGCTGTCAACACCTGATTTTATTGTTTGAGCGCTTGCGCGAGTAACTATAATTCTACATTCTCAATTCTCAATTCTACATTTAAAAGAGCCTGCAATCACGCGATTGCAGGCTCTTTTGTTTGTGTTAATTCGTAAGTTAGTTTTTCGTCATCGGCGAGCTGAACATCGTTTTGCATTATCCTTGCCGTAGCTTCCAGAAGTCCGATTAGTACAAAGAATATCATCATTTCCTTTGCGCTCTGAAGCGTGTGTTCAAAGACTGATGTAAACGCAAATCCGCCGAGCGCCGAGGTGAACAGAGCCGCGTACGGCTTAAAGAATTCGTCGTTCGTTTTAAACAAGAGCTTGACTCTTTTTACTATAAAAACAATAGTAGTTACGCCGAATGCTCCGCCGACTATGCCACCCTCCGTAATAATCTGCAAAAACAGATTATGCGCATGCGCACGGTCAATATTATATGTGTCACGCAGCAGGGTATGTATGTTTTCCGTTCCGCAGCCGAGTCCGAGAATCGGGTGGTGAATAAACATATCAATACAGCTTTTCCACACGATAAAGCGTGTGTTGTTAGACGAGAAAAAGTCGCCGTACTGACTCTTAAATCTAAGGAATATTCCCACCGACACCGATATCGCCACAACAAGCAAAAACGGGAACAGCTTTTTAAACAGCTTCTTGTTTGACATAAGCATTATCAGCACCGACAGACCGAGCGCCACATATGCGCCTCTTGAAAGCGTGGTAACGATTCCCGCTATAGATAAAACAAGACAAATTCTGCTTATTTTACGGTTTTTGGAGGTGTTGTAATACACCGAGCCAAAGGCACAAAACGGTGTTGTAACGATTAAATATGTAGATAAAATCAACGGGTTGTCAAAGCTAACCGACGCCCTGTAATCGTACAAATCGTTAACGATATCAACGGGTAACATCTTAAATACCTTGTCGTTGATTTCGTAATACAGCGGGTTGGGGAACACAAAATCAATGCTTGTGTACATCGCGATATAGTACGACACAAATTCGATTATCGCAATCAGCCCGATTACGCCCGAAGTGATGTTAATAACAAGGATTGCGGTCTTTAGCTTTTCTTTTGAGTTGACCGTATTTGCCGTAGCAATATAAGTCAAAAAGCAACCCATATTAAGCAGTGCAATAAGCGCCGTCGCAAGATGCGCCTTGCTCCAGATTGTAGATATTAGCATAAAAACGGTGTACGCAAATATAACCTTGCCGATATCGCCGAGCCTTGCGTTTCTGCCTGTCTTTTTAAAGTGCACGATAAATCCTATATAACCGAAAAATACAAAAAGCGGCGCTATGTATTCGGGCAGCAGCATTGACGGCCCCATTACAAATAACAGCCAGTAATACAGCTTTTTGTCGGTATTTGAGCAGAGCTTAGACTTCAAAAGCATCACTCCTTATTATCAAAATATATCACTATTCGAGCAAATAATACCATAATTGCACAAGATATGCAATGATTTTGTAGGATTTAAGGTTCATTTAACAGTAATTATAAATAATTACTAAAGCTTTGAAATTTTACTATTGCATTATTAATAAATATATAGTATAATTACTCAGTACATTTTTAAAATTACTATATCTAAAGGAGTTTATAATATGGCTGACAAAACTAAGAACAACGAATTTGATGAAGAAAAGGCTTTGTCAAATGAAGAGTTCTCTCCGGGAGAAATAAAGTTAGAGGATAACGATAACTGGGAGTTCGAGGCTACTGCTCACACTCTCGAAAATACCGTTGTTGAAAACGACGAGTTCGAGATAGTGCTTCCCGGTAACGAAGAAGATATCTCTAAAACCGAGGTAAGCTTCTCCGAGGACGAGGAAGAGCCCGAAACCGAGGCTGAAACCGAGGCTGAAGCTGAGGAAGAAACCGAAGAAGCAGAAGAGCCTGAGGAAAAGAAAGAAGACAAGCCCGAAAAGCCTAAGAAGGGCAGCGCGTTTGAAACAAGAGAAAGACCCTCCGCTAAAAAAGAAGAGGATAAGGAGAGCAAAGCTACCTCCAAGACCTCTGCCAAGGGTAAAAAGAACGCGGCTAAATTTATCTGCGGCGCGCTTGTGGGACTCATTTGTATCGTAGTTCTGTTCCTGTTCGGCTGGCGTTACTACACCGTTCCTAACGCTGAGGAAAAGATGAACCCCGGTAATGTTGCTATTACCGTCGGCGACGAAGATGTATCTATCGGTATGTATAACTACTACTATAATACTATCTTCCAGAACTATCTCTCATACGCTCAGCAGGGCTATTATCAGATTGATACCACTAAGAGCTACGACAAGCAGACTACTACCGACCAGAAAACCGGTAAAACCGTTACCTGGGCTAAGCTCTTTAAGAGCGACACTTTAGACAGACTGCAGTATATTCTTGCTCTTTATCAGTCGGGCGTTGAAAACGGCGTTACCCTTACAAAAGAGCAGGAAAAGAGCATTAAGGAAAACATCAAGAGCCTTAAGTCTACCGCAAGCGACAGCGATATGTCGGTTGACGAGTATATACAGCAGACCTACGGTAATTACTGCGGGCTTGCTACTATTAAAAAGATGCTCACCCAGGCGTATATCGCTAATAACTATTACAGACAGTTCCTTATCGAAAATAAGCCTACCGAAAAAGAAGTTAACGCTTACTTTGATAAGCACGAGGACGATTACACTGTAATCAAGATGGCTTATATTCCTATTCCTTATAATCCCGATGACGCTACCGCTAAGGAAAAGGCTGAGAAAAAGGCTAAGAAGTACGCTAAGGATATTAAGAGCGTTAAGGATATGAAGCTCGTAATCCCCAAGGCTTGCAGCGAGCTTATCGAGCAGTATGTAAACGCCGGCTACTTCCAGACTAAGGACGAGTGCGCCGAAGCAATTTCGAGCAATATCGAAATTGATATTAAAAAGAGCGACACCTCCTTTACTAACGAAGCTGTAACCTGGCTGTTTAACGATAAGACTAAGGTTAAGAGCTGCACAACCGTTACAGATAGCGAAAACGCAGTTGTTTACATTATCTTTAAGGTTGGCAAGCCTCACCTTGACGACGACGAAACATATTCAGTAAGACATATCCTTATTACTCCCGAGTCGTCCGACGACAAGTCCGAAAGCGAAGAAAACGCTACTAAAACCTATACTAAAAAGGCCTGGGCTGACGCTAAGAAGGAAGCTAACAAAATCCTTAAGGAGTACAAAGACGGCGATAAGACAGAGTACGCGTTCTCACTCCTTGCAGAAAAGTATTCGGATGACACCGAGTCAACCTCTAACGGCCAGAGCGGTAATTACGGCGGACTTTACGAGGGCGTAGGACTCGGCGATATGGTTCCGACCTTTGAAAAATGGTCGACCGATAAGTCGAGAAAATACGGCGATACGGGTATCGTTAAATCCGATTACGGCTACCACATTATGTTCTTTATCGAGGATGTTCCGTCCTACTATCAGGATTGTGAAAAAACCGTTCTCGACCAGAAGGGCGAAGATTTCATCGACTCGTTTGAAATCGTTAAGCACAAAAAGGCTATGGAAAAAACTACCGTAGCTAAGCCTGAAGAAAAAACTAACGAGGAAGCATCTTCTGCTGACCAGGCTGTAAATCTCGGTACCGACCAGGACGTTGCCGAGGATGAGCACGACCACGAATCAGAGGGAGCTGCACAATCGGCAGAGGCTGAATAAATCTACACTTGTAATTTTTTCCATAATATTGTAAAATGTTGTGGATGTTTAAAAAAACCTATATAAAGGATGTATTTAAAATGGCGAAAGAAAAAGAAGAACTCAAGACCGAGGAAGTAAAATCCCTCGACAAAGAGGAAAAGAAGGCCGAAAAGCTTAAGGCTAAAGAGGATAAAAAAGCCGATAAGCTCAAGGCAAAAAAAGAAAAAGCAGATGCTAAGAAAAAAGAGCTTTCCGACGAGATTGATGAGCTCAAAAAACAGATTGCAGACGAAAAAGACGAAAAGGCTAAGAATAAGCTTCGTGCAAAGAGGGACGAGCTTCAGGCGCAGCTTGATGCTATCAAAAAAAGCGCTGACGGTATGACCATCCCTATGGCTAAAAACACCAAAAAATGTATCACTACGTGCGTTGCAGTAGTGCTTGTCGTTGCGCTGCTTGTAACCTATGTTGCTACAGGTGCAGTTCGTCACGGTCTGATGTCAACGCTTTCTGTACCTCAAAAAACCTTTACAGGTATGGTAATCACCGACGGCGACGGCGAGAAGCACAGAGTTAAGGTTGCAACCTATAACTACTATTTTGCACTTTACTACAATAACCTTCGTTCTAATCAGGAGCAGTACGCTCAGTACGGCATCGATATGAGCGAGGACTCCGTAGACTTCGACAAGAAGCTTAAGGACCAGACTACAACTAATGATGACGGCGACACCGTTACCTGGGCTGATAAAATCCACGACGAAGTGCTTGAGAATATTAAGGATACATATATCTATTATTACGAGGCTGTTAAGGCTAACGACGGCAAAGAGCCAAGTATCACCAAGGACCAGAAGAAAGAGCTTAAAGAAACCCTTGACAATTACGAAGAAACTGCTAAGGGCTACGGTTATACATTAAGCGGTTACCTTACCGCAGCTATGGGTAAGGGCGTTGACGAAAAGCTGTTCAGACACGAGGCTGAGATTAGCTATATCTCCGAAAACTACAAGACCGAGTATCAGGAAGAGCTTAACAAAAAGGATTATTCTAACGCCGACTACAATAAGTATAAAAAAGAGAACAAGGATGACCTTGTGGTTGTTGACTGTATGTTCTTTGAGTGCGACAGCGAGGACGACGCTAAGGACTTTGTAAAAGAGCTTAAGTCCGACGGCTCTAACTTTGCACAGCTCGCTTCTAAGTACACCGACTCGGAAGAGAAGTTCGAGAAGAATGCATTTAAGAACCCTGTTGAAACTACTTATAAAGAGATTACAAGGTCTACCTTCCAGAACAGCCTCGGCGCTGCTATCGCGCAGGCTGACGAGCATGAGCACGAAGAGGGCGAAGAGGAAGAGCACACCTATTCAGGTCTTGACTGGATTTATTCCTCTAAGAGAAAAGCGGGCGACATCAAACAGTATTCCACATCTGTAGTTTATATGCTTAAAAAGGCTCGTATGTCCGATACTCAGACCGTAAATGTTCGTCATATTCTTATCGCTCCCGAAACAGAGACTGATGAGGACGGCAACAAAACAGAAGCCGTAGACGCTACTGCTAAGCAGTGGAAGAAGGCTCTTAAAAAGGCTAAAAAAGTTCTCGCAGAGTACAAGAAGGGCGACAAGACCTCCGACTCGTTTGCAAAGCTTGCTAAAAAGTATTCTTCCGACGGTAACGCTGAAGACGGCGGACTTTATGAAAATGTTGTACCGAACCAGATGGTACCGACCTTTAACGCTTGGTGCTTCGACTCCTCGCGTAAGGACGGCGATGTAGATATCGTACAGACTAAGTACGGTTATCATATCATCTACTTTGAAGGTCACGGTAAATACCCTGTATGGAAGTACACAGCTCAGCAGGCTCTCGCTTCTGACGACAGCGCAGATGTAATGGAGAAGCTTGAAAAAGGCTATAAGATTAAGCAGACCTGGCTCGGCTCACGCTACTTTGAAACCGATACAGATATTGATTCGTAAAATATGCCATTAACACCTAAATACAAAGAAACCGAACAGTTAAAAAAAGAAAATGCACGACTCAAGGCGGCTCTTAACGAGTCGGAGTTCGAGTGCCAGAGGCTTGAAATTATTAATTCAAACCTCGAAGCTCAGCTTGAGGAGAGCAACAGAGAGCTTGAGAAAAATATCGAGGTGCTCCAAAGCCTGAAGCGCGATATTGAAAACCTCGTTGATAATCTCAAAAGCTCAAAATAGGTTTTATTTCCCCCTGTACAGCATAGTATGTACGGGGGGTTATTTTATGTCCGATTCGTTTGATTTAAAAAAACACAGCGTGTCAATCACTAACAGAGAGGTTATCGAGCTTAGCGGAGTCAGCGATGTAGACTCCTTTAACGCGGAGGAAATAAGAGCTATGAGCGATTTCGGCGAGCTGTTAATCAGGGGCAGCGACCTTAATGTCGAGGTGCTTGATTTAGAGAGCTCGCGTCTTAAAGTCACCGGTAAAATTACAGCGCTTGTCTATACCGATAAAACTCAGGGCAAGGGCTTTTTCGGCAGGATATTTACATAGCTATAGGTGTTTTGTCATTTATTATTCTCGGCGTTATATGGGGCGCGGTGTTCGACTTTGTGAGCGCGCTTGGCAGAGTTATACGATTAAAAGCTGTTACCTTCGTTCTTGATTTTATAATGATGCTGTTGTTCTCGCTGTCCTTCTTTTGCCTATTAATAGGGTATAACAGCGGACAAATTAGGGTAGGTTTCCTTGTTTTGTGCCTTACGGGACTTTGCGGATATTTTTTAACTTTTCATAGGATATTGAAATATATGTTTGATAAAATAGTCAAAACCTTGCACAAGTTTTTTAATAATTTATCAAATTCGTTAAAAAATATTAAAAAAATATAAAAAATCTATTGCATTTTATATATGTTTTATATTATAATAATTTTGTTATCCGCTAAAGGAGGTCTACTATATGGCAAGACTTAAGGCACAGCTCGCCACAAAATCTTGGGGCAAGATAATTATTGTCGCGCTCCTTATAATTGTAATAGGTTACTGCTCGTATCATCTTATTTCTAATTATGCCGATATCAGCAGACTTCAGGCGCAGGCTGCGGACTATGATGCCCAGTATCAGGCTCAGCTCGAAGAAAATGAGAAGATGAAGGCTATTCTTGATTCGGATAACCAGGCTGAATATATCGAGCAAAAGGCTCGCGAAAAAGGCTATGTAAAAGACGGCGAAGTTGTTTTTTACGATATATCGGACTAATAACAGGGTGCCTTAGGCACCCTTTTTTGTTGAGGTTTTTATGAATATGTTAATGTGTGCTCCCTGCCTGCTCGGGGTAGAGGGCTTAGTTAGTGAAGAACTTAAGGATATGGGCGCCCAAAATGTACAATCCGAAAACGCAAGGGTGTTCTTTGAGGGCGACGAAACTATACTTGCAAGGGCTAATATCTGGTCGCGCTACAGCGAAAGGATACTTATAGTCCTTGACAGGTTTTTTGCAACCTCGTTTGAGGAGCTGTACCAGGGCGTGAAGGCGCTGCCCTGGTCGGAGTTTATCGGTTCTAAGGATACCTTTCCCGTTAAGGGCTTTTCGATTAATTCCGCCCTTCATTCAATTCCCGACTGCCAGAAAATAATTAAAAAGGCGGTTGTAGATTCACTCAGTGAGGACTATAATATCTCCTGGTTTGAGGAAACGGGAGTCGTTCATCAGATTAAGTTTTCCATTATGAAGGACGAAGTCTGCATTATGCTCGACACAAGCGGTGCGAGCCTGCACAAAAGGGGATACCGCCCACAGGGTAACGACGCTCCTATTAGAGAAACCCTCGCCGCCGCTCTCTGCCGACTTAGCAGATTAAAGCATTATCACACCCTTTACGACCCCTGCTGCGGCAGCGGTACTATACTCGTCGAGGGCGCACTGCTTGCTAATAATATTGCGCCCGGCATTTGCAGAAACTTTGATGTTGACCGCTGGGGCTTTATAAACGAGAGCGTCTGGATTAGCGAGCGCGAGCGCTGCCACGACCTGATTAAGACGGACACCGATTTTATCGCGTTCGGCTCCGATATTGATAAAAACGCTGTCGAGCTGACTCTTGCAAACGCAAAAAACGCTAAGGTCGACAAGTTCGTTAACGCGAAGGTGTGCGATGTTAAAGACTTTGCGCCCACTACGGAAAAGGGAACTCTTGTTACTAATCCGCCGTACGGCGAGCGTATGCTCGATTATAAGGCGGCTAAGCAGATTTATAAAACAATGGGCGAGCTTTTTGTGTCAAAATACGGCTGGTCGTACGGTATTATTTCACCCGACGAGGAGTTTGAAAAAGCGTTCGGACGCAAGGCTGACAAAAGGCGTAAGCTCTACAACGGTAACATACAGTGCAGATACTATATGTTTTTTAAATAACAACTCAATATGACAAAATTTACCCTCTTTACGGCTTATAATAAGCGTGTAAAGGGGGTATTTTTATTGTAATATATATTGATGTGCTGTTTGTGATTAACTTTTTTATCTGCTTTTTGCTGCTGCAAATTACGGCTAAGCTCGCCAAGAGGAGCATTAAAACCTATGCTCATATTATTTCAAGCGCTGTCGGCGGCGCGTACTCGTTTATAATACTGCTCGATACGCTTAATTACTTTGTTCTAAGCGTTTCAAGAGCGCTGTCTGCCGCGGTTATAGTACTGATTGCCTTCGGCTTTAAGAGTCTTAAAAGCTTTGCGTTTACATACCTTCTTTTTATTTCGTCAAGCTTTATCGTGCTCGGCGTAATCTGCGCTCTCGCAATGCTTACGAAAAGCGAATATATCAGCGTGCATAATTCCACCGTTTATATTGATATCAGCGCAAGGGGACTTGTTTTGTCGGCACTCTTTGCCTATATTTTGTCCTGTGTTATTGTAAGGCTTTATAACCGCGCGCTCAGTAAAAACGAGATTTATACTCTTGAAATCGAAAACGAGGGCAAAAGCGTAAGTCTATTTGCGTTTTGCGATACCGGAAATAAGCTGCGCGAGCCGTTTTCAAACTATCCCGTAATAGTCGCCGACAGTGATAAAATACGCCCGCTTATGACCGAAACAAAAACGCGTGTTATACCCGCTTCCACTGTTAACTCCAGGTCGTTTTTAATGTCCTTTAAGCCCGACAGAGTAACCGTAAAAACAAAAAACGGTCAGGAGGAAGTAGAAAATGTCTATGTCGCTCTAAGCGATGAAGTAAAAACCGACGGCTTTTGCGCTGTATTTAACCCCGAAATTCTATCTGTATGAGGTGCAAAATGAAACTGTTAAATTATATTATAAATCTGCTGTTTTACAGGCGCTACTGCTTTTACATAAACGGTCCCGAAACGCTTCCGCCGCCGCTTACGCGCGAGGAAGAGAGTAAAATTATGGACGAACTCAGACTCGGCGATAACTCAAACCGCGACAAGCTCGTCGTGCATAACCTTCGCCTTGTTGTTTATATCGCAAAAAAATATGACTCGCCGACAGCAGGCGCAGAGGATTTGGTGTCTATCGGCACAATCGGTCTTATGAAAGCGGTTAAAACCTTCGACCCCGATAAAAATATTAAGCTTGCCACCTACGCCTCGCGCTGTATCGAAAACGAAATACTTATGTACCTGCGTAAAACTTCTAATTCCAAGGCGGAGATGTCTTTTGACGAGCCGCTGTCCATTGACTGGGACGGTAATGAACTTACCCTGCGCGATGTCCTCGGCACCGAGCCTGACGAAATCAGCGAGGAGATTGAGTACGAGGACGAAAAAAGACTGCTTCGCTATGTTGTGGCAAAGCTCAGCCCGAAGGAAAAGGATATAATGTTCGAGCGCTTCGGGCTTGACGGTCGTCCCGTTCAAACTCAAAAGCAGCTTGCCGATAAGATGGGTATTTCTCAGTCCTACATATCCCGACTCGAAAAGCGCATACTCAACAAAATCAAATGCGAAATGGAAAAGGCTATAAAGTAAGTAACGGAGGGCTAAAACCCTCCGTTATTTGTGTAATGCTGTTAATCGTTTAACTCTCTCGGTCTGAAAAGCAGGCTTATACACCATATTGCCGCAAGACCTACAAGCGCGTAAATAATTCTCGAAAGCACAGCGTCCTGACCGCCGAAAATCCATGCAACCAAGTCAAATTTAAAAAGACCGATAAGCCCCCAGTTAATTCCGCCGATTATGTTTAAAATCAGCGCAACTCTGTTTAATATCTTCAAAAAAATCACTCCTTTTACAGTTATTATGTGTAAAGGAGTGATTATTATTCGCCTAAATTTTTGTGGTAATTATTTCCAATCTGCCGCTGATTTTGTAGCTGCCGTAGCCTGCCGGAACAAAGAGCGAGTCGCCTTTTTTTACGCGCCTGCCGTCAATCTCGCCCTCGCCGTCAAGCACAAGAATGTGATTAAAACTGCTCTCGTCTGCAAACAACTCTGCGGCGGTGTCAATATCGTATTTGTACACCGTAAACAGCTCGCATTTTGTAAGCAGCTGCTCGGTGTAACCGTCCTTTTTAACGGGGCTTCCCATAGGCTTTATATCGTACTTCGGCGGCTCGGTTTTAGATACGTCAAGCGCCTTTTTAATATGAAGCTCCCTCGGCTTGCCGTCGTTACCTACGCGTCCGTAATCATAAACTCTGTAGGTGCAGTTCGAGTTTTGCTGTATCTCGGCAATCAGAGCGCCGCTGCCTATTGCGTGAACCGTGCCCGCTTCGATAAAGAACAAGTCGCCCTTTTTAACCTTAACTCTGTTGAGCTTGTCGAGGAGCGTGCCGTTTTCGATAGAATCCTTAAATTCCTCTTTTGATATGCTGTCCTTAAAGCCGTATATCAGCTCTGCGCCGTCCTTGGCGTCGAGTACATACCATATTTCGGTCTTGCCGAACTCGTTCTCAACCCTGCGCGCGTACTCGTCGTCGGGATGTACCTGAACGGAAAGGTTGTCCCTCGCGTCGATAAACTTTATAAGGACGGGGAAGTAGGGAAATTTTAAACAGTTCTTGCCGCAAAGCTTTTCCTCGCCAACTGCGTCAATAACCTCTCCCAGCGTCTTGCCGTCAAACTCGCCGCCCTCTACGGTGTTCATACCCGCTTCGTGACAGGAGAGCATCCACGCTTCCGCCGTTTTTTCAAATCCGCTGTTAAAACCAAAATCTTCCTTGAGTCTTGTGCCGCCCCAGATGTAATCCTTAAAAGCGGGCTTTAATTTAATTATCTCCATAATTTTCACCTGTATGTTTTAATTATTCTAATTTTATCAAATTAATGCTTCACATTCAAGGGGTTTTGTACTATAATAGTGAATATTGTAACTAATATATAATTTTGGTGAAAAAATGGCAGTTCTTGATGTTCAAAATTTATCCCTCTCCTTTGGCGAAAACACTATTTTCGATAAGGTGTCGTTTGATATTAAGGATAGGGAAAAGGTAGGACTTATCGGTGTTAACGGCGCGGGAAAAACCTCACTGTTTAAGATTATCACCGGCGAGTATGAGCCCGACAGCGGCGCCTGCTTTATTTCAAAAAATGCCTCCCTCGGCTATATGCAGCAACACACCTGCTCGCAAAACCGTACAGTATGGAATGAGCTTGTATCGGTTTTTGACGAGCTTATTGCCGTTGAGCGTGAACTCGAGGAGGTAAACCTCAGACTTCGCGAGGGTATGGGCTCGCAGAGTGAAAACATCGAAAAACAGGACTATTTAACCGAAAAGTTTAACCGCGACGGCGGACTTACCTATAAGAGCCGCACGCGCTCGGCGCTTCTCGGTCTCGGCTTTGAGGAAAAGGATTTTGATATGCCCACCTCTAAGCTTTCGGGCGGTCAGCGCTCTAAGCTGATACTCGCAAAGCTGCTGCTTTCAAAGGCTGATTTTCTCCTGCTTGACGAGCCGACAAACCACCTTGATATTAAAGCGGTGGAGTGGCTCGAGGAGTTCTTGAAGGACTTTTCGGGCGCGGCGCTTATTATCAGCCACGACAGATATTTTCTCGATAAAATCACTAATAAAACCGTAGAGATTGAAAACGGTAAATGTCGCTGCTACATAGGTAACTATTCCGAGTTTTTAAAGAAAAAAGAAGCCGAGCAAAAGGCTATCGAGGAAAAGTACGAGAACGATTTAAAAGAGATTGAGCGTATTGAAGGCATAATAGCTCAGCAGCGCCAGTGGAACAGAGAGAAGAATATCAAAACCGCCGAGAGTAAGGAGAAGATGGTCGAACGCATCAAGGCGCAGCTTGTTATTCCCGACAGTAAGGTCGATAAAATCCGCTTTGACTTTACTCCTAAAGCTATCAGCGGCGAGGATGTGCTTAGCGTTAAAGACCTCGAAAAATCCTTTTCGGATAAGCCCGTTTTTAAAAATGTCAGCTTTAAGGTTAAGCGCGGCGAAAAGCTCTTCCTTCTCGGCGACAACGGCTGCGGCAAAACGACGCTGCTTAAGATTTTAATGAAGGACTATGTCGCCGACGGCGGTACTTACAAATTCGGCGCTAATGTATTTTGCGGCTATTTCGACCAGGTGCAGGCAAAGCTCGACTTAACTAAAACCGTTCTCGAGGAGGTTTGGTCGAACTTCCCGGCTATGAGCGAAACCTCTGTCAGAAGTGCGCTTGCGGCGTTTCTGTTTAAGGGCGAGGAGGTCTATAAAAACCTATCTGACTGCTCAGGCGGCGAGAGGGCAAGGGTAGCGCTTTTAAAGCTGATGCTCGGCAAGTTTAACTTCCTGCTTCTTGACGAGCCGACTAATCATCTCGACGCGTTTTCGCGAGAGGAGCTCGAGGACACGCTGCTGAATTATTCGGGAACTATGTTAATAGTTTCGCACGACAGATATTTTATCAACAAACTTGCTACAAGGATTATCGAACTTACGCCCGACGGCGTTAACGAATACATAGGTGATTATGATAGATTTATTGAAAAGAAAGCTGACCGGAATTCTGTTCAGGACGTTCGGAAAGCTCCTAAAGAAGCTAAGCAAAACGATTATAAACTCAAAAAAGAAAGACTCTCACAAATAAGAAAGGCTAAAACCCGTCTTAAGCGCTGCGAGGAAGAAATCGAAACGCTCGAAAACGACATCAGCGTTATCGAGGAAAAGCTGACCGACTCGGACTACGAGGAGCTTATTCGCCTTACCGCTGAGCTTGAAGAAAAGACTAAAGCGCGCGACTCGCTTTATGAGGAGTGGGAGGAGCTTTCGCTTTTATTGACACAAGAGGAATTATAATTTATAATACTGACTTATGGAAAACAAAAGGGTTGTTATTATCGGTGCGGGCGCGTCGGGGCTTATTGCCGGCGCGGAGTCCGCAAAGCGAAAAAATAATACCGTAATTCTCGAAAAAAACAGCCGCGTTGCGCGTAAGGTTATGATAACGGGCAAGGGCAGATGTAATGTCACTAATGCCGCGTTTGAGATAGAGGATTTAATCTCTAATGTTGTAACTAATCCGCGCTTTATGTACTCGGCGTTTTCAGCGTTTATGCCGTACGATACTATAGCGCTACTTGAGGAGCTTGGCGTTCCTACTAAGATAGAGCGCGGCAACCGCGTTTTTCCCGAGTCCGATAAAGCGGTCGATATAGTCGACGCGCTTCACAAAAACGCTACTCAAAACGGAGCTGAGATTGTGCAGGGGACAGCGCGTGCGTTTCGCTTTGAAAACAGCAGAATAGCTGCCGTAATACTTGATGATAGTAGCGAGATACCCTGTGACGCTGTTGCAATCTGCACCGGCGGAAAAAGCTATAGCAAAACCGGCTCAACCGGCGACGGCTACGCGCTTGCAAAGAGCGCAGGACATACTGTTACCGAGCTTAAGCCCTCGCTCGTGCCCCTTGTTTGCAGCAATAATTTTATTACTCAGCTGCAGGGCTTGTCGCTTAGAAATGTAAGCGTAACGCTGACCGAGCAGGGCAAAAAGATTTATACCGATTTCGGCGAGATGCTGTTTACGCACTTCGGCGTCAGCGGCCCCGTTATCCTGTCCGCTTCGTGCCATATGAACGAGCCTGAGAATAAGGAATATAAGCTCCATATCGACCTTAAACCCGCGCTTGATACGGCGCAGCTTGACAAGCGCATACAGCGCGATTTTGCCGAGAATAACAACAGGGATTTTATTAATTCGCTGTCAAAGCTTCTGCCAAAAAAGCTGATACCCGTAATCGTTCGGCTTTCGGGTATTGAGCCGGGCGTAAAATGTAACTCAATAACACGCGAACAAAGGCAAAGCCTCGTTAAGCTGTTAAAGAATTTTACTCTTGATATAACCGCTTTTCGTCCTATTGAGGAGGCGGTGGTCACCTCGGGCGGCGTAAATGTTAAAGAAATCGACTCTAAAACTATGCGCTCTAAGCTTGTCGATAACCTCTACTTTGCAGGTGAGGTAATAGATGTCGACGCCTACACCGGCGGATTTAATCTGCAGATTGCCTTTTCTACGGGCTACCTCTGCGGCAATAATATCTGAACTAATTTTAAGGAGAATAATATGAACAAGTACATCAATGTTGCAATAGACGGCCCTGCGGGCGCCGGAAAAAGCACTATCGCAAAGGCTGCCGCGAAGGAGCTCGGCTTCATCTACGTAGATACCGGCGCACTGTATCGCACTGTGGCTCTCAGCGCGCAGAAAATGGGCTTTTTGGATACCCTTACCTCTGAGAGCAAACAGGATTTGGAAAAACTTTTTGCCTCCTCTAAGGTGGAACTTCGCCATATCGACGGCGTGCAGGCGGTGCTGCTAAACGGCGAGGACGTGTCCTCGCTTATCAGAACGCCCGAAATCTCGATGGGCGCAAGTAACGTCTCCGCAATCCCTGCGGTCAGAGCCTTCCTTCTCGACCTTCAGAGAGATATTGCAAAAACTAACTGCGTAATTATGGACGGACGCGATATTGCAACCGTTGTTCTTCCAAATGCTGATGTTAAAATATTCCTTTTTGCCTCTCCCGAATGCAGAGCCGAAAGGCGCTTTAAGGAGCTTATCGAAAAGGGCGAAAGCGTTATGTACGAGGATGTTTTAGCCGATGTTAACCAACGCGACTGGCAGGATTCGCACCGCGAAATAGCACCGCTCAAACCGAGCGAGGAGTCGATTATGCTCGACACCTCAGAGCTTAATTTGCAGGAGTCAATCGACGCTGTTATCAACATTATCAAGGAGAAAATATAATGAGAGAATTTGACTATTCCGAGGTAAAGCACTACCGTTTTTACGGCATTGTTAAAACACTGTTTGCACCCGCTGTAAGAGCGCTTTATCATGTTAAAACCAAGGGCATCGAAAACATTCCGCCTAAGGGTACAAGGTACATAGTAGCGGTGAACCACACCTGCGCCTTTGACCCTGTTTTTGCGGGTATGGCTAAGGAGATTCCCGAGCTTCACTTTATGGCTAAATCAGAGCTTTACAAGAACCCGATTGTAGCCTGGGTTATCACGCATATGTACGGCTTTCCGGTTAAGCGCGGTACGGGCGACACCTCGGCTATCGAGTTTGGCGAAAAGATTATTCAGGAAGGCCACGTTATGGCAATCTGCCCCGAGGGTAAGCGTATTAAGGACAAGGACGGCGTGCCGCAAAAGGCAAAGTCAGGCGTTGCCGTTATCGCAAAGGCGACTAACGCCGCTGTTCTGCCCGTTGCAATCTGCTCAAAGGGCAAGATTAAAATCGGCTCTCATGTCACTGTTTCGTACGGCAAGCTCATCACTCCCGAGGAGATGGGCTTTGACAAAGAGGAGTTCGGTCCTCACGATATCAGAGCTGCTGCAAATCTCGTAATGGAGCGCATTACCGAGCAGTGGAAGGAAGAGACGCAAAGATAAATGACTGAGTATAAATTAGCTAAAACCGCCGGCTTCTGCTTTGGCGTTGACAGAGCTGTCAACCTCGTTTACGAGCTTGTCGAAAAGGGCGAAAAGGTTTGCACCTTAGGTCCTATTATCCATAACGCACAGCTCGTCGGCGACCTTGAGAGCAAGGGCGTTAAGATTATTGACAGGGTAGAGGATTGCCCCGACGGCTATAAACTCGTCGTAAGAACGCACGGCGTCGAAAAGTCAATAATCGACGAGATTGAGAGTAAAAATATCGACTACGCCGACGCGACCTGCCCCTTTGTAAAAAAGATTCATAAAATCGTTGCGGGTCAGAGCGAGGACACTGTTGTGCTTATCGCGGGCGACAAAAATCACCCTGAGGTTCTGGGTATCCGCTCGTTTTGCAGGGGCGAATCGTACGTGTTTAAAAACGCCGACGAGCTCGATTCTATATTACAAAACCACGAATTTGTAAAGAGCGAAAAAATAATTTGTGTATCCCAGACTACATTTTCACTAAAAGAATGGCAAAAATCTTTAAAATTATTAAAAAGGGTATGTACAAATTGCGAAATTTTTGATACAATATGTAATGCGACATCTGACAGACAAAGCGAGGCGGAGGAGCTTTCTAAGCAATCTGACGCAATGCTTGTTATCGGCGGTCGCCATTCATCAAACACCTGTAAGCTGCAGGAGGTCAGCGCCGCGCACTGTCCGTCGTTTCTTATCGAAACTAAGGACGAGCTTAACGGCATTGATTTATCCGCATACGGGGTAGTTGGTGTTACTGCCGGGGCTTCGACACCCTCGGTAATTATCAAGGAGGTACTCAAATCCATGTCCGAAGAAATTAAAGAAAAGGAAGTTGAAACAGCTTCAGCCGAAACCGTAGAAGTTGTGGAGACAGCAGAAAACGCTGATAAGGCTACTAAGCCTGCTGTCAAAGCATCTGCTGATGGTGAGGCATCCTTCGAAGAATTACTTAACGAGTCTTTTAAGGAAAATGACAACAGCAAGGTAGTAAAGGGAACTGTAGTGAGCATTAATCCTACAGAAGTTTATGTAGATATTCCCGGCAGAAAGCAAACAGGTGTAGTTGCGTTTGATGATTTAAGTTCTGAGCCAATTACAAAATGCGAGGATGTTGTTGCAGTTGGCGACGAAATTGACCTTATCATCATGAAAACTGATGACCAGGACGGCGTGCTTAAGCTCTCTAAGCGTCTTTTAGATGCTTCTAAGGGCTGGGATGAAATCGTTGCCGCTAAAGAGGCTGACGAAATTCTCGAAGGCACTGTAACTCAGATTGTAAGAGGCGGCGTTCTTGTAACCACTAAGGGCTCAAGAGTTTTCGTTCCCGCATCGCTCACCGGTTTACCGCGTAATCAGAATCTTGAAATCCTTCAGGATACTGATGTTAAGTTTAAGATTATTGACCTTAACCCGTCAAGACGCAGAGCTGTAGGCTCAATTAAGATTGTTGTTGACGCTGAGAAGAAGGCTGCGCAGGACGCTGCATGGGCTGCTCTTGAAGAGGGTCAGAAGATTACAGGTACTGTTAAGTCGCTCACTTCTTACGGTGCGTTTGTTGACCTTGGCGGCATTGACGGTATGATACATATTTCGGAGCTTTCCTGGTCAAGAATTAAGCATCCTTCAGAGGTTGTTAATGTTGGCGACACTGTAGAGGTTACTATTAAGGCTCTTGACGAGGAAACAAGAAAGATCAGCCTCGGCTTTAAGAAGATTGAGGACAACCCGTGGGAAATTCTTAAGAGAGATTATCCCGTTGGCTCAGTTGTAGATGCGAGAATCGTTAGCTTTGCAACATTCGGCGCATTCGCTAACATTCTTCCTACAGTTGACGGTCTTATCCACATCAGCCAGATTTCGTGGGAAAGAATTAAGGCTCCGCAGGATGTCCTTAAGGTTGGCGATGTTGTTAAGGCAAAGATTATCGACATCGACTTTGACAAAAAGAGAGTTTCTCTTTCAATCAAAGAGCTGCTTGAAAAGCCTGAGGAAACTGAAGTTATCCCCGAGCTCGCAGTAGAAGAAGCACCTGCAGAGGAAGCTCCTGCAGAGGAGGAAGCTCCGGTTGTTGAAGAAGCACCCGTAGAAGAGGCTGCTCCCGCAGTTGAGGAGGCTCCCGCAGAGGAGGCTGCTCCTGTTGTTGAGGAAGCTCCTGCAGAGGAAGCTGCTCCTGTTGTTGAGGAGGCTCCCGCAGAGGAGGCTGCTCCCGAAGCTGAAGAAGCTCCCGCAGAGGAGGCACCCGCAGAGGAAGCACCCGCTGAGGAAGACACTGCAGAATAATAATTTTATCATCCTTACGGCTGTGCGCTTATGCGTTCAGCCGTATTTTATTTTAAATATTTACAAGCTTTTTATTGGCGATTATTTATTTTTTTGCAATTTGTATTGACAACAATTGTAAATCTGTTTTATTATCTTATTAAGATGACTGTATTGCTTTGTATTTTAGGAGTTTAATTATGAAAAAAAGGCTTTCATTATTATTATCGATTATAATGCTTGTTTCTGTAATCACAGGTGTAGATTTTTCTTCTTATGCTGCAGAATATGATTTGGGAACTGAACCTTACGGAGATAACGTGCTCTACGGACTTAATATTGATGGCTCGTTAACTGTTTTTGGCACAGGTGATATAGCTGACAACAAGAGTCATACTTTTTTACAGTATCAAGTAAAAAGCATAACTATTCAAGACGGCATTACGGGTATCGGTGAAGGAGCATTTAATTTTCTGTTTAATTTGGAAAGTGTTAGCATACCAAACACTGTAACTCGCATTGGTGATAACGCATTTTGCGGTTGTATCAGCCTTCCAAAAATTGATATTCCAAGTAGTGTTACAAAAATTGGTGCTTGTGTTTTTGCTGATTGTTCAAGTTTAGCTGCTATAAGTGTTGATAAGGACAACCCTGTTTATGACAGCAGAAACAATTGCAACGCTATTATCGAAACGTCTTCAAACACCCTTATTTCAGGTTGTAATAATACTGTTATCCCAAACGGCGTTAAAAATATTAGCGACTATTCATTTTGCGGTAGTATCAGTTTAACCGAAATAGATATACCGGATTCTGTTGATAGTATTGGCAATAATGCGTTTACTTGTTGCCAAAGCTTAACTGAAATCATTATTCCGGAAGGCGTAACAAGTATTGGTTTTGATGCATTTGACGACTGCAAAGAGTTAAAAACAGTTAGTCTGCCTAACTCAATTACAGAACTCGGATTAAGTATATTCTCATTTTGTGAAAACTTAACAAGTATAAATATACCAAACAAACTAACTTGTATTTGTGCAGGTATGTTTGGTGGTTGTAAAAGTTTACCGAGCATTTATATTCCTAAAAGTATTAAGAGTATTGAAACGGAAGCTTTTTCTTGCTGTGATAGTTTAACAGATGTTTATTATGAAGGCAGTGAGGAAGATTGGGAAAAAATTGTTGTTGAATCGGGCAACGATTGTTTAACCGGAGCGACAATTCACTTTAATTGTGACGACGGTTCTGATAATGAGGAAACAACAGAACCTATTGTAAATCCTATTTCAATTAAAGATGCAAACGTAAGCAAAATAGAGAACAGGACATACACAGGCAAGGCAATCAAGCCCGCAATCACCGTAAAACTTGCAGGCAACACGCTCAAAGAAGGCACTGACTACACCGTTAAGTACACAAACTGCAAAAATGTCGGTACAGCAAAGGTAGCAATCACAGGCATCGACAAATATAAAGGAACACTTGAGAAGACCTTTAAGATTATCCCGAAACCGACAGAACTTAAAAAGGTAACCGCTGGCAAAAAGAGCTTTAAAGCGTATTGGAAAAAGCGTGATGTAAAAACATATCAGCTTGAATACAGCACCTACAAAAGCTTTAAAAACAGCAAAAAGCGAACATTCAAAACCACTGCAAAAACAGTTAAAAACCTCAAAGCAAACAAAAGGTATTATGTACGTGTACGTACATACAAAACAATTAATGGCAAAAAGTACTACAGCAAGTGGTCAGAGGTTAAGTCGGTTAAGACAAAATGAATTCTGGCGTAGTTTAACCGCCACTAATATCCACTAACCACTTTATTGTCCAAGCGTAGCGAGTAACAATAGGCTCACAGCTATAAGCTAAAAATCCCCTCGATTAATCGGGGGGGATTTTATTATGTTGCAAGTTTTGGTATAATATGATATTATATTAAAAATTATTAATTTACGGAGCTTGTTATGGATAAGAATAAAACAGGTGATATTAATAACAGTAATGTGGATAATCCGCTTTTGCACTTTGACGCGCTTGCGGCGGGTATCAAGATGGGCGGGCTGCGCTCGGTCAGCGCGATTAACCTGCTTGTGAGCTATATCGTTGCTAATCTTTCTAATAAGGTTAAGGCTAACACTATAGTTCTCGCTATGGACGAAAGCGGACTCGCTAATCATTTTGAGGTGTCTGACGCAATAGGCAGACTCCTAAAAAACGGCGTGATTGTCGAAAACGAGGACGGCACGCTTAAGCTCGGCAATACTAATAATGCCGATATCGAGCTGGTTGAGATGGACCTGCCGCTTACAGTCCGCGACAAGAGCATTGAGCTTTGTAATAAAATCCTTGCTAAAGAGCAGTTTAAGCGCGAAAATAAGGCGGAGATTGTCGAAGCTGAAAACGGCTTTGAGGTTGTGCTTTGCGTCAGCGACAACAACACCGATTTTATGCGTCTTAACCTCTATGCCGCTACCCGCGAGCAGGCGGAGGTTATTAAGGAGAAGTTTATTTCCAACCCCGTTGCCGTTTACGAAAAGCTGATTGACAGCATTTTTGAAAATGAACAGTAATATTACTCTTTCTAACCGCCTTGCCGCTGCGGCTAAGCTTGTAAGAAGCGGCGCGCGCCTTGCGGATGTCGGCTGCGACCACGGATATGTACCCGTATACCTTGTGCTAAACGGTATCGTACCCTCAGCCGTTGCGTGCGATATTAACCAAAAGCCGCTTGATTCCTGTATTTCGCTTGTAAACGAATACGCGCTAAATGATAAGATTAAATGCGTTTTGTCAAACGGGCTGCAGAATGTCAGCGGTGACGAAATTGACGATATTTTAATCGCGGGTATGGGCGGCGAGCTTATTGCCGAAATTCTTTCAAGCTGCGATTACTGTAACAAAAAGCACCTTGTTCTGAACCCGATGACCCACCCCGAGCTTGCTCGAAAGTGGCTGTATGACAACGGTTTTGAAATAGACAGCGACATAATTGTCAGCGACGGCAGGCACCACTACAGCGTCTTTGACGCTTACTATACGGGCAAATATTTTGAGTATTCCGAGGTCGACTGCTTCCTTGGCAAAATCACCGATTTTTCGGACAAAGAATACTTTAACCACCTTTTAAATTATCTTAAAAATAAGCAAAAGGGCGGATACGACTATTCCGCGCTTATTAAAACCATAGAGGAAAAGCTATGACAACGGTAAAAAACATCTATGATTATATTAATTCTATAGCACCCTTTGACGCGCAGGAGGAGTGGGACAACTCCGGTCACCTTGTAGGCGATTTCAGGCGCGAGGTTAAAAAGTGCGTTATGGCGCTCGACGCTACAAAGGCGGTATGCGAGTTTTCTGCGGAAATAGGCGCGGATTTGCTCTTGACTCACCACCCGATTATTTTCGGCGGGCTTGACGATGTTCTTAAGGGCAGCCCCGTTTATACGCTCGTGTCTGGCGGCGTTGCGGCTATAAGCGCGCACACTAATTTTGATATGGCTGAGTGCGGTATTAACTATAATCTTACACGGATTTTAGAGCTTAAAAACCCTGCACGCCTCGGCGACAGCCTTGTGTTTGTCGGCGAACTTGACGGCGAGATGTCAATCGACGACTTTGCCGAGTATGTCAGCGATAAGCTCGACTGTCAGGGACTAAGGTACACCGACACCGACAAGCCGATTAAAACCGTTGCAGTAGGCGGCGGCGCGTGCGAGGAGTACGCAAAAGAAGCGCTCCAAAACGCGGATGTTTTTATTACGGGAGATATGAAGTACCACCCGATGCTCGATTTAAGCGAGCAGGGGAGCGCGGTTATTTCCGCAGGTCACTACGAAACCGAATACGCTGCGTTTATGATGCTTAAGGATAAGCTCGAAGCGGTATTCACCGATGTTGAGTTCATAAGCGCAAATCAACCTAATCCGGTTAAAACAGTATAAAATGGGATTCGACGGAATATTTTTAAATCTTGTTAAAAGTGAATTAGAGGATAAGCTTTGCGGCTTTCGCGTAGACAAAATCTATCAGCCATCGAAGGAGGAAGTTCTTTTAACTTTCAGAACCTATGACTCTACCGAAAAGCTGCTTTTATCGGCGCGCGCAAACAGCGCGAGAATACAGCTTACTAATCAGTATATCGAAAACCCGAAAAAACCGCCGATGCTTACAATGCTCCTTCGCAAGCACCTTTGCGGCGCAAGACTCAGAGAGATTGAGCAGGACGGCTTTGAAAGAATAGTAAACTTTGTTTTCGACGCAAAAAATGACCTCGGCGACCCCGTTGTATTTAAGCTCGTTGTTGAGATTATGGGGCGTCACAGCAACATTATACTTGTCGACGAAAACGGTATGATAGTCGAGTGCGTTAAAAAAATCGACGAGGAAACCTCGAGCGTAAGGGAGATATTGCCTAATATTCACTACACCCTCCCGCCTAAGCAGAGCAAGCTGAATGTCTTAGAGTACGACACCGACGAGCTTGAAAGCGGAATAGAAAAGCTCGGTATCAAAAAGTCACTTGCGTATCAGGAGGCGCTGCAGGGCTTGTCGCCGATTGTAGCAAGAGAACTCGAATACGGTATGACGCTCGACGAGCTTAAGGAGCATATTAAAAACCCGACTCCCACAGCTGTTATTATAGACGCGCCAAAGGATTTCACCTATTTTGTACCGCGTCAGTACGGCGATTTGGCGCAGCTCAGAAGCTTTGACACCTTTTCCGGGCTTATAGATTTCTTTTATTACGACAAGGCACGCCTTGAAAGAATTAAACAAAAGAGTGACGACCTTTTTAAACGCCTTAGCGTGCTGCATGAGCGCGCTATCCGTAAGGCGCTAAAGCGTAAGCACGACCTTAAAGACTGCGAAAACAAAGAGGAGCTTAAGTTATACGGCGACCTTATTAACGCGAATCTTTATCGCCTCGAAAAGGGCGCGGCTTACTATGAGGTAGAGGATTACTATAACGATAATAAGCTTGTAAAGATTAAAGCCGACCCGATGCTGACGCCGAGCCAGAATGCGCAGAAATATTATAAAGAATACCGTAAAAAGCAGGTGGCTCAGGATAAGCTCAACGCCTTTATTGAGCAGGCTGAGGACGAGGCAAAATATCTCGACTCGGTTATTGATATGCTCTCCCGCGCTCAGACCGAAAGCGAGATTAACGCTATAAGAAACGAGCTTTCCCAGTCGGGATATGTAAGTAAAAGAAATACAAAGCGCCAGCGCGAGAAAAAGCTCGCACCAAGGCATTTTCTATCCACCGAAGGCTTTGATATATTCGTCGGCAGGAATAATATCCAGAACGACGAGCTGACGCTCAAAACCGCCAAAAACTACGACCTTTGGTTCCACGTTAAAGACACTGCGGGCAGCCACGTTATCGTAAGTTCCGTAAAGGACAAGCCCTTTACGGACAAACTCATACGCGAGGCGGCTATGCTCGCCGCGCATAACTCTAAGGCGCACGCTTCGTCAAATGTTGCGGTGGATTATACTATAGTTAAAAATGTTCATAAGCCAAACGGTGCAAAATTCGGTATGGTGATTTACGATAATTATAAAACCGAATATGTAACCCCTAACGAAAAGGAATTAAGCGAGGTGAAAGAGGTTGAGTAATGTTGCTATCGTGCTCGGCGCAGGCTCGGGTACAAGAATGAATATGGCTAAAAACAAGCTCCTCCTTGAAATTGACGGCAAGACGGTAATTGAACGCAGCGTTCAGGCGTTTCTTAATATCAGCGATATTGACGAGGTTATCGTAACAGTACGCGAGGAGGATGTTGACGAGTATTCAAAGCTAATTAACGACAAGCGCGTAACCTTTGTTATAGGCGGCGATACGCGCCAGAACAGCGTTAAAAACGCGGTTAATACAATCGACGACGCAGAGCTTATTATCATACACGACGGCGCAAGACCGTTCGTAGCCGAGGAGGATATAGAAAGCACCCTCCGTGCTGCAAAAGAGTACGGCGCTGCGGCTCTCGGCGTATTTGTAAAGGATACGATTAAGATTGTAGACAGCTTTAATTTCGTTATAGACACTCCCGACAGAAGTACGCTTTTTGCCGTTCAGACGCCGCAGATTTTTGACTTTAAAAAGTATAAAGAAGCGCTTAAGGCTGCGGATGATGACGAGATGGACTTTACCGACGACTGCCAGCTTATCGAGTATGTCGGCGGTAGGGTTAAGATGGTCAGCGGAAGCTATAATAATATTAAGATTACAACGCCCGAGGACATCGCGCTTGCAAAGGGCATTATCGCTAAGGAGTAAAGTATGAGAATAGGTCACGGTTACGATGTACATAGGCTCACCGAGGGCAGAAAGCTTATTGTAGGCGGGGTAGAGATAGAATACCCGCTCGGTCTTTTGGGCCATTCAGACGCGGACGTTCTGCTTCACGCAATATGCGACGCGCTTCTCGGCGCGGCGGCGCTCGGCGACATCGGCGGTATGTTCCCCGACACAGACGAAAAGTGGAAGGGCGCTGACTCGCTAAAACTCCTTGAAGCCGTTGCAGACAGGGTAAAAGGCGAGGGGTATGAGATTGAAAATATCGACTCAACCCTTATTGCTCAGGCGCCTAAAATGAAGCCGCATATCGATAAAATGAGGGCGAATATCGCTACAGCCTGCGGTATTGATATTACTCAGGTAAGCGTTAAAGCCACTACCGAGGAGCAGCTCGGCTTTACCGGTCGTAAGGAGGGTATTTCCGCCCACGCTGTCTGTTTAATAAAATAATTTAAAATAATGCGCTCACACCATTGACTTTAGTGTGGGCGCGTTATATAATACAATTAATTAACACTGTTAATTAATTGGCGCAAAATCAAAAGAGGTGATTGTTTGATTAAATTTGAGGCACATGAAAAATCGCTTGACATTATCCGAAACGGCGAGGTGATTTACACCTTGTCACAAAGTCAAAACGGCGTAATGCCGCTGACCTTCGGTAAGGGCGAAAACAAATATACAATGAGCCACGGCAGCTTTAAGATTAAAGAAAAAATCTTTGAGCGCCAGCCCTGCAGATTTGAAAAGGCAGAGGCAAATAATAACAGAGCCACTGTAACCTTTAAGGTTTTTGCGGGGCAGACAGGTACATTAAACCTTGAAGCCATGCGCGACACGGTTAAGTTTACTATTGACGGTATAACAGGCTACAACGAGATGTGGCTTACTCTGCCCGCAAAGTCAGACGAGTATATCTACGGCAGCGGCGAGCTGTTTTCCGAGTTTAATATCAGAGGGCAAAAGGCTAATGTGTGGGTTGCGGAGCACATCAACGCCCAGCAAATTGCTAAAAAGCTGGTAAAGCAGGTTTTTGGTTTTAAAAACAGTATTAAAAAACAGGCTTTTAATAAGTACGAAACCTACTATGCTCAGCCCACATTTATAAGCTCAAGGAAGTATTTTTTCCATTCGCTGGCTACCGCCAGGGCTGAGTTTGATTTTACAAACATGGATAAGCATATTATTAAAACTGACCAGCTTGCGCCGTTTTATATCGGTTTTGGCGATAACTTTGAAGAGGTTATGACGGCGCTTACCGACATTCTCGGCAGACAGCCTGAGCTGCCCGACTGGGTGTACGACGGTCAGATTATTGCAACCCAGGGTGGTACAAAGCGCTATGACGAGGCAATAGATATCGCTCTTAAAAACGACCTTAAGATTAACGGTATGTGGATTCAGGACTGGGAGGGCAGGCGCGTTACTGCCGCAGGCAAGCAGCTCTACTGGAACTGGGAATGGGACAGGGAGCTTTATCCCGACCTTGATGAGCGTATAAAAAAGAATAACGAAAGAGGCATCAGAACCCTTGGCTACATCAACCCCTTTCTTGCGGTTGAAAAGCCGCTATATAAAGAGGCAAGCGAAAAAGGCTACTGCGTAAAGGATAAGGACGGCAACGACTACCTTGTTACTATTACAACCTTCCCCGCGGCTATGGTTGACCTCACCAATCCTGACGCGTGGAACTGGCTTAAGGATATTATCAAAAACAATATGATTGCTCTCGGTCTTTCGGGCTGGATGGCAGATTTCGGCGAGTATTTGCCTACTGACAGCGTGCTGTACAGCGGCGAGGACGCAGAGCTTGTGCACGACACGTGGCCTGCGCGCTGGGCGCAGCTTAACCGCGAGGCGGTGGAGGAGAGCGGTAAGCTCGGCGAGATTATGTTTTACACCAGAGCCGGCTACAGCAACACCCCTAAGTACTCCACAATGATGTGGTGCGGCGATAATCATACCGACTTTTCGATAGACTTCGGCTTGCCGTCGGTTATCCCGGCAATGCTAAGCCTTACCTGCTGCGGCTTCGGTCTGTCACACAGCGACATCGGCGGTTACACCTCGTTTTTTAACCTTAAAAGGTCTAAAGAGCTGTATATGCGCTGGTGCGAAATGAACGCCTTTACACCTGTTATGCGCGGGCACGAGGGATTGAATCCCGACCTTAATGTTCAGTTTGACTATGACGACGAGGTGCTTAATCACGGTGCAAAGATGGGGAAGCTGCACAAAGCGCTTAAACCGTATCTTAAAGAGGCGGTGGAGCTAAACTCCAAAAAAGGAATAGGCGTTGTAAGACCGCTGTTCTTTTACTATGACGAAAAGGAAGCGTATGAAGCTACCTACGAATACCTGCTTGGTCGCGACATCCTTGTTGCCCCCGTCATAAAGCAGGACCAAACAAAAAAAGAGGTATATCTGCCCGATGACGAGTGGGTGCATCTTTTCAGCGGCAGGGAATACGGCGGCGGCAAATTTATTGTAAATTGCGAGGTCGGCAATCCGCCCGTATTTGTCAGGAAAAACTCAAAAGCATTACAGCTTTTAAATAAAGAATTATAAGGAGAATGATTATGAAATACTTTTTAGACAGTGCAAAAATTGACGAAATCCGCGAGGCGTACGACACCTTCGGAATTGACGGCGTTACAACTAACCCTAACCATATTATGAATTCTGGCAAGCCGTTTTTCACCGTAATCGGCGAGCTTGCAGAGTTTGTTAAAGAAAAAGGTATCGAGGGTTGGGATAAATTCCCGATTTCCGTTGAGATTAATCCGCACCTTGACAACGCAGACGAAATGGTAGAAATGGGTACAAAAATTGCTGCTATGTCGCCAAACTTTGTTATTAAAATTCCTTGCACCGAAGCTGGTATCGCAGCCGCTCGCAGACTCGAGCAAAAGGGTATAAGAACTAATCTTACCCTCGTTTTCTCGGCATCTCAGGCGCTTATCGCGGCTAAGAATAATTCGCTCTTTGTTTCGCCGTTTATAGGCTGGAAAGAAAGCAGCGGCGAGGACTGCGTACAGTACATTCAGGATATCGTAACTATTTATGAAAATTACGGATTTATCGGTAAAACCGAGATTATCTGCGCAGCTGTAAGAAACGGCAAGCAGTTTGTAGATTGCGCAGTTGCAGGTGCGGATATTGTAACCGCAGGCTTGCAGGTGTTTAAGGACAGCTTTTATCACGCGTTTACCGATTACGGACTTAAGAAGTTCCAGGACGCGTGGGACAATACAATCACGGATTAAAGCAATATTGGGGGCTCTCTGAATACTGCCCCTCATCAGTCACTTCGTGACAGCTTCCCCCCGAGGGGAAGCCAAATAGGTTATAATTTAAGGAGATTTATCATAATGAAAATTGGATTTATCGGGCTCGGTATTATGGGCGAGTCAATGTGTGAAAATATTGTAAAAAAGCATAACGACGATGTGTTCTGCTCCGACCTTAACAAGGCTCAGGTGGAAAAGCTTGTTAGTCTTGGTGCAAAGGGCTGCGACAGCAATATTGAGGTCGCAAAAAATGCGGATGTTATTATCACTATGGTGCCAAAGTCAGAGCATGTTAAGGCGGTTTACACCGAGCTTTTACCCTATATTAACGAGGGTATGATTTGTATTGATATGAGCACTATCGACCCGTCCGTATCGGTCGAGTGCGCCAATATGATTAAGGCTAAGGGCGCTCAGTTTGCGGACGCACCCGTTGTTAAGTCTAAGCCTGCTGCTATTAACGGTACGCTCGGTGTGCTTGTCGGCTGCGACGAGAGCCTTTACGAAACAATTAAGCCTATCTTAAGCTATATGGGCTGTAATGTTATCCGCCTTGGCGAAAACGGTGCGGGCCTTGCTATGAAAATCTGCCACAACACCCTTTGTGCAGAAATTCAAAACGGAGTTAATGAAACGCTTCTCCTCGCTAAGAGTATGGGTATCTCGGCAGAGGATTTCCACACCGCAGTGTCTTACGGCGGCGCGCAGAACTTCTACCTTGACGCTCAGTGGGAGAATATCGAAAACGAAAATTACACTACCGCCTTTTCGCTTGAAAACGAGCATAAGGACCTCGGCATCTGTCAGCGTCTTTCCGCTGAGCAGGGCGTGGATATGCCCGTAATGCAGTACATTAAGCAAAAGGTTTACGACAAGGGCGTTGACGCCGGAATCGGTAAAGAGGACTGGCGCGCAACCTATAAGATTGTCAGGGGCGACTATGATTAATCATTTAAACAGTGTAAACGATGTAAAGATTTACAGCGTTTTCGACGACGAGTTCAAGCCTTACGGCAGAATTGTTACCGGCTATGACTTTAAGATGCTTTGCGAGTATATGGAGGATAACACCTCAATTCCCGAAAACGGTAATATCTATGTGCCGAGCGTTGACGAGATGGAGAAGTATCCCGTTTTTGACGAGGTGCAGGATGTTCTGTACGGCGGTATGCCCGTACAGTTTGGCTACTGCAACGGCAGGAACACCACCTATAACGGCTTTGAGTACCACAAGGGCAGCGAGATTAATGTTGCCGTTACTGATTTTATGCTCGTTTTAGGGCTTACTAATCAGATTGAGGACAACAAGTTCTATGTGGGTAACGAAAAGGTGTTTTATGTGCCAAAGGATACAGCTATTGAGATGTACCAGACCACGCTTCACCTCTCGCCCTGCAGGACTTGTGACGAGGGATTTAAGTGTATAGTAATCCTCCCTCGCAAAACAAACACTCCGCTTAAAAGAAAAGCAGTTAACGACGACCCCGAAAGTAAGCTTTTGCTACAGACAAACAAGTGGGTGCTCGCTCATAAGGACAGAGAGCCGCTCGTTAAGCAGGGCGCACATATCGGACTTATCGGTGAAAACAAAGAACTTAATTATTAAAGGATATTCGTTATGGATTTTGAATACTTATATATTCCTATCGGCGTGCCGACCTTTCACCTCGAGAGCGCGGGCGCTGAGTTTGAAAAATCAATAGAGCTGTTAAACGCGATAGACGGCGATGTTAAAACGCCCGACGAAATGCTGCTCAGCATTGATAAGCTAAACGCATTTTTAGAGGGTAAAAACCCCGATTTAGTAATCGTACAGAACATCACCTTTGCAAACGGCGCATATATCGCCGAGGTGCTGAGGCGCTTTGACTGCCCCGTGCTTCTCTGGACGCTCAGAGAGCCTGTTATCGACGGCGGCAGACTCAGACTTAATTCGCTTACCGGCGCGTTTTCCGCAGGTAATGTGTTAAACTCCTTCGGCAGAGCGTTTGAGTACATTTTCGGCTCTCCCGAAGAAGAAAACGTTAAGGCTAAAATTGCGTCAGTAATTAAAGCCGCAAGGGTTAAAAAGGCGCTTAAGAGCCTTAATATCCTGCAGGTAGGTCATACTCCGCAGGGCTTCGGCTTTGGCAGGGCGCTTGATATGGAGATGCTTACAACCTTCGGCGCAACCCTTAATTCTATCGAAGCGAGAGAACTTATCGACAAGGCAAAGACCTTTACCGACGAGGATGTAATGGCTTATATTGCCGACGCCAAGGAACGCATAAACGGTCTTGACGACATTAAAGATAAGAATGTGCTCGACTTTGCAAGGCTTTATAAGGCGTACGACGAGTATGTAAAGGCTAACAATATCGGTGCGCTTTCGAGCCGCTGCTGGCCCGACTTTTTCACCGCGTTCGGTACTCCCGTTTGCTCGGTTATTTCTATACTTAACGACCTCGGCGTAGCTTCTTCTTGCGAAGCGGATACCTACGGCGCGCTTACTATGTATATTTCGCAGTTTCTTACCGGCTCTCCCGCGTTTTTCGGCGACCCCGTTTCTATGGACGAAGGGGAGAACACAATTACTTTCTGGCACTGCGGTATGGCGGCGTGCTCGCTTGCACGCGAGGATAAGGGCGCTTGCGCGGGAGTTCACTGTAACCGCAAAATCGGACCTACTCTCGAGTTCGGCTGTAAGCCTTGTGAAAGGGTTACTGTTTTCAGAGTCGGCAAAAAGGCTGACGGCACCTTCCGCTTCTTTATTTCAGAGGGCGAGGCGCTCGACAAGCCGCAGCAGTTTTTTGGCACCTCGATTGTTGTTAAAACCGACAGCAATGCTTCGGATATTATCAACACTTCGGTTAAAAACGGCTGGGAGCCGCATTTTGCAGTCGCTATGGGCGGCGTTGCAGATGAGCTTGAAGCACTCGCAAATTTCCTTGGCATAGAGGTAGAAAAGTTCTGATGATTGGCTTTAAAGAAACAATATTTTTTATCGTTGTTTTTGTTTCAAATGTAATACAGTGTATCACGGGTTTTGCGGGTACGGTGCTTGCTATGCCGTTTTCGATAATGCTTGTGGGCTACAATACCGCAAAGCCGATACTTAACCTTCTCGGAATAGTTGTGTCAATCGGTGTTGTTACGATTAACTATAAGGCGCTTAACAAAAAGCAGTTTTTCAGGATTATACTGACTATGTTCGTCGGTATGGTAGGCGGCTTTCTTGTAACACGCTTCTTTGAGGTAAGCCCTGCGCTGCTGTATAAGCTGCTGGGCGTTATCGTTATCGGCTTTATGGGGCTCGGCTGTTACCACTCCTTTTCAAAAAGCTATAAAAAGAAGCAGGAAAAGTCAAGGACGGAGAATAAAGAAAAAACAAGCCTCTGGTCCTTTGCAGTGCTTATTATAGCGGGCATTGTTCACGGTATGTTCTCCTGCGGCGGACCGCTTATGGTCGTGTACGCTTCCGAGCATTTAAAGGGCCGTGACGAGTTTAGGGTAACGATTTCCGGCGTGTGGTGCGTGCTTAATTCGATAATCCTTTTTTCGGACATTAAAGCGGGATGTTTTAATACAAAAACTATTCTGCTTTCGGGCATCTCGGTCGGAATACTCTTTTTGGCACTTTTAGTCGGCAATATTATTTTTAAGCATATTAATAAGCGCTGGTTTATGATTATAACCTATGTGCTTATGGGTATCAGCGGCGTGTCGCTGTTAATTAAATGATATTGAGGGTGTTTAAATGACAAAAGGCTTAAATCTACAGTCTTTAAAAATTGAAAACCGCTCGTTAATTTTATATGCACTAAACAGCGAGGGCGCGCTCAGCCGTAAGGAGCTTTCCGCAAAGCTCGGTTTAACTCCTGCGGCGGTAACGAAAATCTGCGCCGCGCTGATAGAAAAGGGCTTCGTTAAAGAAAGCGGCGAAGCGGATATGGCGGGCAAATCGGGCAGAAAAGAGATTATGCTCAGCCTCTGCCTTGACGGCAGACTCGCTTTCGGCATCAACGCCGAAAAGGACGGCATAACCCTTTCGGTGTCCGACTTTTCGGGCAGGCTCTTAAAGCGCGAAAGACTCGGCTTTATCAGCGATGTCGATGAGGTTATCAAAAAGAGCCGCAGTTTTCTTGATACATTTGAAAAGCGCGACAAAATCGTTGCAGCTGGCGTATGTATTATCGGCTCGCTGTCCGAAAACGATTTCGGTATCTGGAAGGAGCAGCACCTTAAAGAGCGTTTTGAAAAAGCGTTTGACCTGCCCGTAGTTATTGAAAACAATGTTAAGGCGTTTGCCGAGGGCGAGCTGTTGTACGGTAATGTGCGCAGCGCAGGCTCCGTTTTATTCTTAAAGTGGGGACCGGGCGTCGGCTCCGCAATTATTGCTAACGGTAAGGTCTTTTCGGGTAACGACTCGTCTATTACCGAAATAGGTCACTACATTGTCAACCCCGCGGGCGTCAGGTGCAGATGCGGTCGCTTCGGCTGCCTTGAAACCGAGGTGAGCGAGGACGCTATATTAAGTGAAATAAATAATGGTCAAACACTTGACGAATCGTTTAAAAACTGTAATAATAACATTATAAATATTATTGACCATAAAATAGATATGGTGGCGCTTACCCTGACGAACACCGCTACTATATTAAATACAAACAGCATAGTTTTGTTCGGAACGATGTTCAATAATGATTTTGTACAGGCTAAGCTGAAAAAGCAGTGTCTAAGGTATAACACTAATTTAAGCGAGGATATGATAGAGGTGTCTAAGCTTAACAGCGACGGTGATTATATCGGCGCTACGGCAATTTGTGCAAAGAAATTCTTTTTTGAAAGCGAGGACTAAAAAATGTCAGAACAAGCATTGACCCACGGCATTAAGTTTAAGGATAAAGTGGGATATGCGCTCGGCGACGCAGGCGGACTGCTTACTTTTTCGCTTATCGGCGCATTCCAGAATAAATTTTACACCGACGTACTCGGCATAAGCCCGGGCAAAATCCTTGTGCTTATTCTTGTAGCTCGTATCTGGGACGCAATTAACGACCCGCTATGGGGTGCGTTTATCCAGTCGAGAAAGCCAAGACCGTCGGGACAGTTCAGACCCTGGATTATCGGCTTTTCAATTCCGCTTGCTATTGCAGCGGCGCTGATGTTCCTTAAAATTCCGGGTTGGTCAGAGGGTCAGTACCTCGTTTATGCATACGTTACATATATCGCATACGGTATGATGTACACAGCCGTTAACATCCCTTACGGCTCGCTTGCTTCGGTTATTACCGACGACGAGCTTGAGCGCTCCTCGCTTTCAATGTGGCGTTCTATCGGCGCAGGCGTAGGCGGACTTCCGGGTACAATCATTCTTCCTATGATTGTTTATACCGTAGTAGGTAAGTATCCTAACGGTACTAATATTCAGGTGCTCGACGGCACTAAGCTTTTCTGGTGCGTGCTCGTTCTCTGTGCCGTATCCGTAGGCGTATACTTTGCTCATTACAAGATGACAAAGGAGCGTATCGCGCCGCAGAAGAAGGTTAAGGATAAGAACCATAACGCTATCGCGACGCTTAAGGACCTGTCAAAGAACAGGGCGTTTATTATGCTTTGTATCGCTTCAATGCTTCTTATCGCGTTCCAGTTCTACTATCAGTCAACCTATATGTATCTGTTCACCGACTACTTCGGAAAATCGGGTATGTACTCGCTTGTTTCAATCTGTACCTATCTGCCTATGGCAATCTTTATCCCGATTATGAACAAGCTTATTACTAAGTTCGGCAAGAAGGAGCTTTGCGCCTGGGGTATGGGATTTGCTACAATCGCGGTAATTCTCCAATACGCGCTTAAGGGCGTTATCGTGCCTACTAATCCCGCAGCGGTTTATATATTCCTCGGTCTTACCTTCCTTTCGGGTCTCGGACAGACCTTCCTCGTTCTCGAGGTATGGGCGCTCGTAATGGATGTTATCGACTACCACGAGGTAAGAACAGGCAAAAGGGAAGAGGGTATGACCTACGCGCTGTTCTCGTTTACGAGAAAGCTCGGTCAGACGCTCGCAGGCGTTGGACTCAACGCGCTTCTTGCAGCTATTGCTTACGACGGTACTATTACTCAAAACGGCGGCAAGCTCTCGCAGGATGTTATCAATAATCTGTATAAGATTTCGACTCTCGTTCCCGCAGTAATGCTTGCGCTTATGGCGGTTGTTCTGTTCTTCGGCTACGACCTTTCTAAGAAAAAGCTTGCAACCATTCACGAACAGCTTGCTGTTAACAGAGCGGCTGAAAACGAAGAATAATCTATAAAATTAAGGGCGGAAAACCTCCGCCCTAATCGCATATACAAGGAGAAATTTATGGAAAATAACAAGGTGCATATCGGCTTCGGCTTTCATGTAAACTGCTATCACTCATACAGGGGCGATACTAACGATAACCTCGGATTTGGCTCGGATATAAGGATTATCAGACAGATTATTGACGTGCTCAACAAGTGCAACGAGGACGGTATCCCCGTTAAAGGCACCTGGGACAGCGAAAACTTCTTTTCGCTCGAACAGATTTTACCCGAGTACGCCCCCGACATTATCGAGGGTATGAAGGAGCGCGTTACCAAATACGGCGACGAGAATATTATTATGGGCTACTCGAACGGCGCCCTCTCTGCTATGAACGAGGAGGAGTTTGAAGCGTCCATCGAGCTTGCCGTTACCAACGAGCAGGGCAGCGGACTTCTTGACATTTTCGGCGAGTATGAAAAGATTGTTCGTCCTCAGGAGGTAATGTTCACCCCGTCTCAGGTTTCGCTGTATAACAAGACGGGCGTTAAGGCGCTTTGCCTTTACTATTCGTGCGTTCCGTTTGATGCGTTTCGTACTATCGTGCCTAAGCTTCCCGACGAGCTTGCGTTTAACCCGCTTAAATACACCTATAAGGGCGAGAGTATGACCATTCTCCCGACCTATAATAACTCCGACGTGTGCGACGCAGGCTGCCTGCGCGCGTGGGCTAAGGAGCTGCACAAAAAGCAGCTTGACGGCGAAATAAACCACGATGTGTTTATCTTTATCAATATGGACGCAGACAGCCCGTTCTGGGAGCCTATGCCCGTACCGCTTATTAAGGGCAAGATTGCGAACTCCGACGGTATTAACGGTCTTGTTCGCGAGGTTGCGGACCTTGACTATGTTGTGTTTGACACCCCCGGCGGATACCTTAAAAACCACGAAGCGCTCGGCGAGATTGACTTTACTCACGACACCGCGGACGGCAATTTTACGGGCTACGCATCGTGGGCTGAGAAGCCGTATAACCGTAAAATCTGGACCGCTATCGAGCGCGCAAGAGCTATGGCTCAGGTTAACGCTAAGAGCGATTTTGACTCGCCGTCGTTTAAGGACAGGGTGCTTCTGCTTTCTACCACGCACTTCGGTCTTGCAACGCCCGTGCTTAACATCCAGCGCGAAATCAAGGCTAACGAGCTTGCCGACAGTATTATCAACAGCGAAAAGGACGCGATTAAATCCAGCTCTAAGCTCACGATTTATAATGTTTCAAACTCTAACCTTCAGTGCGTTCAGCTAAAAGTGAATAAAGAGCTATTAAGCGTTTCACAGCTTAAGCTTAAAGCAGCGGGTCTTGAGGATTACGCTATTATCCCGATGGACGACTCTAACAAGTCGGTGTTCGCTATTATGCGCTTTAAAAAGGTGCAAAAGAAGTATACTGTCGAGGTTAGTATCGGCAAGCGCGCTGACACAAAGCCGCTTGACATAGACCTTAAAACCGATAGCCTCGAGATTAAATTCTCCGTTCACGGCAATATCTATTCCGTTAAATCAAACGGCAGGGAAATCGGCGGCAGCGACTTTTTAAAGAGCTTCATTACTTATAACGATAATCAGTACGAGTTTGAAAAGACGGTCGTATCCGCGCTCGAACTCGGCGGCTCGGGCGAGGGACTCAGGGTTTCGGGTATTATAAATCTCCCCGAGCAGACGGAGCAGGGTAGCTTCCATTTCGATTTCTTTAAAATGAAATCCTCTGACGCTATATTTGTAAGAACTAATGTAAACTATCCTTACACTCCCGAGCGCACCTCAATTTCTACAGAGAATTCCTCTCTCGGCAGATTCAGCGATATGAACTGGACCGAGGCTGTTCCGTTCCAGCTTACGCCAAAATTTGACGGCGATGTAAGCGTTATTAAGCGTAATTTTATGAAGGATATTTCAACCTTCAGAACGCAGTCCTTCCCCGAATGTGACGAAAAAAATAAGAGTCTCGCTTCCTTTAACCATCAGCTCACAGCGGGCGTGGTAGGTCTTTGCGACGAAAACGGCGGACTTGTTATCGCAAACGCGCGCCAGGTGCTCAACGCAATGGCGTATTGTCCTATGCGCCTTGACGAGGATAAAACCGTTCATATGAATCCTTTCGGTCATTACTACGGACCTCAGCGCCACCACTGGGGCAGGGCAAAGGACGAAATCCTTGCTACCTATACGCTCATCACCCCTCAGGGTAAGTCGATAGGCCCCGCTTATAACGGCAACAGCGAAACCGCTATGATGGCGCTCTTTGCATACGAGGGTGCAGAGATACCCGAGTCAACACTCAGCGACATCACCGCCTTTGCCGACGGCGCAGTAGCGAGCGAAAACGAGGAAAATATCCTCGCTCCGTTCTACGACGATAATGTTATTATTAAAGAGGCTAAGGCTGACGGTATTGAGGAGAATAAGCTTATGAACCCCGTGTGGTCGGGTATTGCAGGCAATATCAAGGACTACGCGACCAAAGGCACAAAGGCAGTTACCCATATCGTTAAATCACAGATAAAAGCAAAAGGTAAGAAATAATTAAAAGGGGCTTGTTTCAAGCCCCTTTAAACGTATACGCCGACTTTTACAACAAGTCGGTTTTTCTTTGTGCTTCTTAAAGCCTCGTATACTTCGAACTTGCCGTAACCCCTAAGCGATACGGTGTCGCCGTCCTTTAGCATATGCGAGCCGTTCTCCGTTATCTTATGGTTTACAAAAACCTTGTCCTGCAAAAGCAGCGCCTTTGCGCCGCTTCTTGATAGGTGAAATACCGCGCATATTACCGCGTCGAGCCGAAGCGAAGCTACGATTATGTCCTTGTCCTGCAGCTCTTTGTTAAAGTTCTCAATGCCGCTGTCGCATATTTTACAGCTGACGCTCGTGTGCTTTATCCTGCAAAGATTGTCGCAGATGTAGTCCGCAATACTGCTAAGACAAAACAGATAACCCACATTGTCCTTAATAATTATGTCGCCGAGTGTTTCTCTTTTTATGCCAAGGTTCATAACAGCGCCTAAGAAATCGCGGTGCGTGAGTTTATCCGCAAATTTTTGTTGCAGCGGCATAATCTCTATGCACTTAATCGGAAAATCGCTGTCGCTTACCTCCTCGCCGAAGCCTGCAACGCATCGTTCAGCACCGTCGTATCCGCCGAAAATACGGTAGTTAAATATGTCCTTGTCACTTTTTAGCAAGCTTACTTCCTCCATACTTAAGAAGTCGGAGAACACATTGTACCCGCGCTCGAAGGCACGCCTTGAAAGGTCGGAAAAACGGCTTTTTAAAATCTCGTCACTGTTCATTTTCAATCTCCAAAACCGTTAATGTGTCGCCGTCAACGCTGAATTTTACCTCGAAATCTGCGAATTTAAATCCGTAAACGCGCTCGCTGTCGTTCTGGTAAGCGGGACGCGGGTCGTTTTTAAGTACAGAGCACAGCGCGTCCCATTTTGCGCCCGCTTTTTGCTTTAACTCATCGTTGGCGCAAACCGTAAGCTCGTTAAAATCGTACTTTTCGGTAAATCCGCCCTTTGCGCCGTCAATGCTGTCGCTGTAAGGTATGTACGGCTTTATGTCGTAAATCGGCGTGCCGTTCATAAGGTCTGCGCCCTTTACTGTAATTTCAGTACCCACAATTCTTACAATCTCAACGCACGACAGACCTAAGTTGTTCGGTCTGAAAGGGGAGCGTGAGGCAAAAACGCCGACTCTTGTGTTTCCGCCGAGTCTCGGCGGGCGCACCGTCAGCGAGTGCTCGTCCCTTATGTTTTCGCTAAAGCCCCATATAAGCCATAGGTGGCTGAATTCCTCGAGCCCTCTTAACGCGTTAACATCCCCGTATTCTTTTTTTAGAATTATTTTGCTCTCTATGTCGCTCAGTCCGCTCTGGCGTGGTATTGCAAACTTAGAGGTAAAGTCATTTTTTATCGTTGCAACAGGTTTTATCTGCATAAAAACAATCCTTTTTATCCCGAATTTGTATATATTATAACATATATTTTACTAAATTTTAAAAAAAATATTGAATTTGATGAAGAATTATAGTATGATGTATAGGTAAAAGACTTTGTAAATAACTTTATGTAAGGAGAATACATATGGCAAAGGTTAAAGCTAAATCAAAGCTCGGTACGCTTAATAAGATTTTATTTATCGTTTTTATCGGCCTTTTGATTGCAACTATTTTGATTGTAGCACTTTCGGCGCCAAAGGTTCCTGTTAAGGAAACAAGCGGAGACGAATTTGTTGACGAGGCTAAGATAGACGAGTTTACACCCGGTACTTACGGCGGCATAGAATTTAAGACGGTTGACGATGTTGTTAACTACTATGTTGAGGTATTTAACTACAATAAGACCCTTACCGCTGATTATACCGAAAACGGCGAAGCTAAGAAGTACTATAAGCTCCTTGGCGACGAAACTCTTGAAGTACAGAACCTTCTCGTTGAGGGTAAAGAGAATAATACTATCAATAAGCTTGTACCAAGCATTCTCGGCGGTCTGTTTAAGGGCGCACCTAAGGGACTTCCGCCTGCTGCTAACCGTGACCCGGTTTACGACGAGCGTGATGACGGTCCTAACGGCACCAAGCTTGACCAGAAAGAATCGCACCTCACTGCCGACGATGTTCTCGCTTGTAATGTTGTTGATAATAAGGACGGCACAATAAGCATCTCTATTCAGCCTAAGGCTCAGCTGCTTTCGATGGCTGACCAGGACCCGCAGGGCCGCTTCTTTAATGTACTCGGCGACATTTCTTCTACTGTTGAGTCTATCAGCGTGCTTTCATTCTCAGAGGGTACTATCGAGGAGAACTTCGTGGTTAACTATGCCGGCGGCGTTGGTACCGTTAAGGTTGACACTAAGACTAAGGAAGTTGTAGAGGCTGACTACGAGATGGATGTACATATTGATGTACAGCACGCTAATGTTGCAGTTATTAAGAATAAGAACGCATCTCTTGATATCGTTTATAAGAACCACTTCCCGGCTTCTGACGAATTCCTTAAAGAGTCAAGAAATATTGATAGAAAATAATTAATTAATACTGTTAGGGCGGGCGTTTAGCCCGCCTGATTGTTTTACTATGAATAAAAGCAAACTTCAAAAACCTTATATTATATGGGCGCTGACCGTGCTGTGCTGCTTTTTGTGGGGCTGTGCATTTCCTGCAATAAGAGCGGGCTACGGGCTTTTTAACATAGATACTGCGGACACCTTTTCTATTGTTCTTTTTGCGGGTATCCGCTTTTTTGGCGCAGGTGTTCTTACAATAATTATCTTTTCCTTTATCGAAAAAAAGGTGCTTTTACCTAAAAGAACTGAGCTTAAAAGTATCGGCGTTTTATCGTTGTTTCAAACGGTTTTACAGTACCTCTTTTTCTACCTCGGACTTGCGTTTACAAGCTCAAGCAGAGCGTCGATAGTTAACTCAACGAGTGTGTTTTTTGCGTTGCTTATTGCGTCGCTGCTGTTTAAGCAGGAAAAGCTTACCGCGCAAAAAATTATCGGCTGCGTTATCGGCTTTGCGGGCGTTGTACTCGTCAGTATTGACGCTTTTTCTCAGAGCAGCTCGCTGCTCGGCGAGGGTTTCATTTTGCTCTCCTCGCTATCGTACGCGTTCTCCTCGGTATTTATGAAAAAATACTCCGCATCCTCTAATCCTGCTATGCTTTCGGGGTGTCAGTTTATGCTCGGCGGAGCGGTTATGATAGCTGTAGGTCTTGCCTTCGGCGGCGGGCTCACGACTGTAAGCACAAAGGGTATTATTCTTTTAGTATACCTTATGCTTGTGTCCGCGATTGCGTACTCGGTTTGGAGTATTCTTATTAAACATAATACTGTCTCAAAAATCGCCGTTTTCGGCTTTATGACGCCGATTTTCGGCTTCGTTCTCTCGCTGATATTCGACAGCGCTTCCGGCGTTTCGCTCTTTTTGGCGCTGCCCGCGCTTTTGCTTGCGGTTATCGGCATTGTCCTTGTAAATAAAACTAAAGAGTAATATATAAAAAACTATTGATTTTAATTAAATAATATAGTATAATGCTTTACGAAAAGAGTGCTTTTGCGCTTTTTGCGTAGCGTATGGGCCCTGTGCGACGGGATGCTACGAACCTTGTCAGGCGGGGAACCGAGCAGCAATAAGTGGATTATTCTGTGTGCCTCAGACAAGTCTGTACGCTATGCAAAGGGTGTAAAAGCATTTTTTATCACAATAAGGAGGGGTTAAATGTATCAGGTTTTATACAGAAAATACAGACCTAAGGTGTTTTCCGATGTTTACGGTCAGGAGCATATCACCTCAACCCTTCAAAACGAAATAAAAAACGGCAGAGTATCTCACGCCTACCTCTTTACCGGCTCTCGCGGTACGGGTAAAACTACCTGCGCTAAAATACTTGCAAAGGCGGTTAACTGCGAAAACAATGTTAACGGTGAGCCCTGTAACGAGTGCGAGGTTTGTAAGGGACTTGATAACGGCTCTATCTACGATGTTGTCGAGATTGACGCTGCTTCAAACAACGGCGTTGACAATATCCGTGATTTGCGCGAAGAGGCGAATTACACCCCGTCAAGAGGTAAGTACCGCGTTTATATTATCGACGAGGTGCATATGCTCTCAACGGGCGCGTTTAACGCACTGCTAAAGACTCTCGAAGAGCCGCCGGCGCATGTAATCTTTATTCTCGCAACCACCGAGGTGCATAAGCTTCCTGCAACTATTCTCTCGCGTTGTCAGCGCTTTGATTTTAAGCGTATTCAGCCCGAAACTATGGCAAAGAGGCTTAAAGAGGTAGCTGAATTCGAGAATATGGAGCTTGACGACGACGCAGCAATTCTTATTTCGCGAATTGCGGACGGCGCGCTGCGTGACGGTCTTTCAATCCTTGACCAGTGCGCTGGCAGAAGCAAAAATATTACAAGCACTCTTGTAAGCGAGGTCGCAGGTCTTGCGGGCAGGGAAGCGATGTTTGAGCTTTCGGGCTGTATCGCTTCTAAGGACAGCGATAAGGCGATGGAGCTTATTGCCGACTTGTACCAGAAGAGCTTCGATATGGAGCGCCTTTGCGTCGAAATGATTAACCATTTCCGCAACTTCCTTGTAGTAAAAACGGTCAAAAAGAGCCGTGAGCTTATAATTTGTACCGATGATGAGTATAATAATATATTGAGCAGCGCTAAGGGCTTTACCATAGAGCAGGTGCTTTTTGCGCTCGATTTGTTCCAGAATACGCTCGCGGTTATTAAGAGTGGCGCCTCTGCAAGAATAGAGGTTGAAATGGCGTTTATTAAGCTCTGCGAGCCAAAGCTCGACGAGTCGCAGGCAGCCCTCCTCGAAAGGATTTCGGTGCTTGAAAGAGCGGTTAAAAATCCGTCTTTTGCACCTGCACCGACGCAGCCTGCACCCGAGTTAAAAGCCGAGCCGACTGCTAAAGCCGGGCCCGAACCCGAGCCGGTAATTAAAGATACCTTTGACGCTCAGAGCCTTCCGTTTGAAGAGCCCGAGCAGGAAGCGCCACAGGAACCCGAAGCTTTCGAGCCGCCTGTCGCAGAGCCCGAGCCCGCTTCAGAGGAGCCTGCACCGCAGGAGCCCGAAGTTAAGCAAAATGTTGTAGCTGAGCAGAGCGACTTTATGCAGTGGAGCGAGTTTCTTGATGTTATTCACAGAGACGATATTCCGCTTTTCGGAATACTAAGCGGTTCAAGAGCGCAGGTAAGGGGAGACTACTTCCTTATCGACACTAAAAACGAGGCTGTTAAGTCCTTTATCCGCAATTCTATCCACGCTCGCGCTATTAAAAAGGCGCTGCTTGAGGTTACGGGTAAGCAGTACAAATTAGGACTTTTAAAGAATACAAATTCCGAGCAGAGAGAGCAGCGCGACCCGCTGGAGGATTTAATCTCTCAGGCTCAGGGCAATATTAATATTGATGTAAAATAAAGGAGAATATTATGAAAGCAAGAGTTCCAAAAGGAATGGGCGGCGGTCCGCAGAATATGCAGCAGATGCTCAAGCAGGCTCAGAAAATGCAGGAGCAGATTGAGCAAAAGCAGGAAGAGCTTAAGCTTAAAGAGTATGTAGTTTCCTCAGGCGGAGGAATGGTAGAGGTCACAATGACCGGCGACCACGAGGTTAAGGTTATCGGTATCAATCCCGAGGTTGTTGACCCCGAGGATGTTGAAATGCTCGAGGATATGCTTGTTGCAGCGCTTAACGAGGCTAACCGCCAGATTGACGAGGAAGCCGAGCGCGAAATGAACGCCGCAACCGGCGGACTTAATATCCCCGGACTTTAATATTACAGGTTAGAGCTATGTCACATAATTTAGCACCGCTTCAAAACTTAATAGACCAGTTTGAGCGTATGCAGGGCATCGGCCACAAAACCGCACAGCGTATGGCTTTTTATGTGCTTTCTCTCTCGGACGAGCAGGCTATGCAGTTTGCAAACGCAATCACCGACGCGCACACTAAGATTAAACAGTGCAAGGTTTGCTGTGACCTTGCGGATGACGAGCTTTGCCCCGTTTGTAAGGACGACGCAAGGGATAAAAGCCTTATTTGCGTTGTTGAGGACCCGCGCGATGTGTCGGCAATCGAGCGCACGCACGAGTATAACGGTACTTACCATGTGCTTCACGGCGCTATTTCGCCTATGGATAACATCGGTCCCGACCAAATCAGGATTAAGGAGCTTATTGCAAGGCTCGGCGACGGCGAAGTTGAGGAGGTCATTATGGCTACTAATCCCACCGTTGAGGGCGAGGCAACCGCGATGTATATTTCAAGGCTCTTAAAGCCTATGGGAATTAAGGTCAGCCGTCTTGCTTACGGCGTACCGGTCGGCGCTGATTTGGAGTACGCGGACGAGGTTACGCTTACGCGCGCTATTGAGGGCAGAAGCGAAATATAATTAACGAAAGGGAGTGATAGGCGTGCCAGATGAAATTAAAACTATCGCAAAAAACAAAAAAGCCTATCACGACTATTTTGTACTCGAAAAATACGAGGCAGGTATAGAGCTTTTCGGTACTGAAATTAAGTCCGTCAGGGCGGGAAGGGTTAATCTGAAGGACTCGTTTTGCTCTGTAGACGACGGCGAGATGTACGCTATAGGTATGCATATTTCACCGTATGAGATGGGTAACAGGTTTAACCGAGACCCGCTCAGAAAAAAGCGCCTGCTTCTTCACAAACGCGAGATAATGAAGCTCTTTGGCGAGTCACAACAGCAGGGGTTATCAATAATTCCGCTTGAATTGTACATCAAAAACGGAAGAGCCAAGCTTGAAATAGGACTTTGCAAGGGTAAGAAGCTTTACGATAAGCGCGCCACCGAAGCTAAAAAGTCCGCTCAGCGCACAATGGAGCGAGAGTTTAAAGAACGCTATTAATTTAAAAGCCGAAGGCTTTACACCGACCAAAAAGCAGCATTGCGAAATTTTGGCTTGAGGATGAGTCGTGACGGAGTGATTGTCAGCAAAACGCCCTAAGCGTTTTGCACAAATATACCGACCAAAAAGCAGCATTGCGAAATTTTGGTCGGAAGAGGAATGACGATGTAGCGATTATTAGCAAAATGCTTTAGCGTTTTGCTTCAATCGCGGAGTCGCCTAATGACGAGGGGATGAAAGGCTTTCGACAGGGTCGTTGAACTCGGGTCAGCGGGTAGCAGAGTTGCACTGCTTTAAAAGTAACAACTTAAAATTAACTGACAATAATAAAACAGTTCTTAAGGCTGCCTAAGCGCGCCTTCGTTCTCTTTGAGCTCGCCACAGCTCATCTGAGAGCGTCGATTTAGTGGCGAACATGAACAGGTGAGCGTCTCGGCTCCTGTCAGGTATCAGAGGCTACCGTAGCATTTAGGCTGTTTGCTGCCGATTTGTGAGGGGAATCATAAATAACAAACTACACCCGTAGAACCCCGGGGAATCCGGTTTTGGACATGGGTTCGACTCCCATCATCTCCACCAAAAATTAAGCCACACCGTTTGGTGTGGTTTAATTTTTTATTAATAGGGAGTCGAACAGGACAATTTGCTATAGCAAATAGAAACAGTCCGGGGGACTGTTTCGGTGTCCGCGGGCGTGCCGTCGAGCGCGAAAGCGAGACGGGCGACTCCCATCATCTCCACCAAAAATTAAGCCACACCGTTTGGTGTGGTTTAATTTTTTATTAATAGGGAGTCGAACAGGACAATTTGCGATAGCAAACAGAAACGACCTATTAAGATTCAATGTTGCAATTAAATTGTTTATATGTTATTATTTCTTTATAAAATTATGAAAGAGGTTTTGTTATGAAAAAACTGCTCAGTGTTTTTCTTGCTATGGTTATGGCTTTAAGCGTAGTTATGGTCGGTAACATCTTTGCTTTTGCCGGTACAGTGTACGAGAGCGAGAATAACGACGATTATGATAAGGCTAACACCCTTGCGCTTGACAACACGATTTACGGTAGATTACAGGTAAAATACGATGATGACTATTTCAAATTCGTTTTACCCTCTGACGGAAAGGTAAGCATTACTTTTACCAATGAGATGGCTGAATGTGATGATTATTTTCACTTTGATATTGAACAGTATGCGGGCGCGAATAAATATAAGCACATACTGCGTTCCGAAATCAACGGCGACAAGTATATTTATTGCAGAGACAGAAGCTCTTATACTACCGCAACAACCGGTTTACCAAAGGGCACATACTATATTCGTGTAACGGGTTATTCCGAAATGCATCTGCAGTACGGCGTTAAGGTTAACTTTACGGCTACTACTAACTGGGAAACCGAGTATAACGAGGACTATGATACTGCAGACCCTCTTACTCTCGGCACAACTAGGTACGGTACGCTTGTTAAAAAGTATGTCTACAACAGCGAAACTTATTCCGCTGACGACGACTATTACAAGTTTGTACTGCCCGCTGACGGTAAAGTAGATATTAAGTTTACCAATGGCATGGCAGAGTGCGACGACTATTTTATTGTTGACATTTATCAGTATGCAGGCTCAAACAGCTACGACCATGTAGCGCGTTCCCAGATTAATGGTGGTAAGTATATTTACTGCAGAGACAGAAAGGGCTATACATTCCCGTCGCTCGGATTGCCAAAGGGCACATACTATATTGATGTTTTCGGCTACTCCGAAAAGCATCTTACCTACGGAATTAATGTAAGCTTTACTGAAAGCACCGCATGGGAAAGTGAGTTTAACGAAGGTTTTGACACCGCTGACCCTATCGCTCTCGGCAAAACTATGAACGGTACGCTTGTTAAAAAATTTATGTACAGTAGTGAAAATTACGCATCTGACGACGATTGTTATAAGTTCACTATTGATTCAAGCGATATCTACAACATCAGATTTAAGTACAACAAAAAAGAGACTGACGGTTATTTCCGCTTCTATTTATACAAGTATACCGGCAGCGGTGGTTATACCAAGATTTACGAGAGCAATTATCTTAATATCAGGGACGGCAGCTCGTATAACACCGGTATTATGATTCTTGACAAAGGCACTTATTATATTGATGTTTTCGGAACCTTTGACAGTCAGAACGATACAAAATACAGCGTGTCCGTAAACTACGGCGTAGGCAACACAACGGCGCTTAAAGCCACAAAGCAGACTACAAAAAGCTTTAAGCTTTCGTGGAAAGCGGCACAAAAGGCGTCGGGCTACGAAATTCAGAAAAAGGTCGGCAAAAAGTGGAAGGATGTTGCAACTACAACAAACAGAAGTTATACCGTAAAAAAGCTTACTGCCGGCACCGTTTACACCGTTCGCGTAAGAGCGTACAGAAACGCAAAAACGGGCAAGGTTTACTCCTCCTGGAGAACTCTTAAAACTACCACAAAACCCACTAAGGTAAAAATCAAAAAGCCTTCAACTAACTCGAAGCATCAGATTATTGTTAAGTGGGAAAAGGTTAAAAAGTGTTCGGGCTATCAGGTTCAGTTTGCAAAGAATAAGAGCTGTAAATCTGTTATTGCAACAAAAACCGTAAAAGGCAGAAAAAAGACTTCTTACACCGGCAAAAACTTTACTAAGGGCAATACTTACTATGTTCGCGTAAGAGCGTATAAAACGCTCGACGGAACTAAATATTACGGCAGCTGGAGCGATGTTAAAAGCATTAAATCCAAATAAAATGCGTTAAGGAGATTAGCATGAAAATCAGTGAAGTAAGAGACCGTTACAAAATTGAATATCCGTTTTGGAGGATGTTAAACTCTTCCTTTTTCAAATCTCATTCTGCAACTATTCTTGTTAAGGACGGTGCCGTTAAGTACATAGCGTTCTTTAATAACGGTATGTGGTTCGTTCTCGACTGGGGCGTTGATACGGGCGCTATGATGCTTGATTTGTGGACTATCTCTTTTGTTGCCTTAACTGAAACGGGCGAGTATAAGCTCTACAGCGGCGTAATCCTCAGCGAGATACTTATGCTCGATGTTATCGACCGATACACCGCCTCCGCGCCGCAGTATGTAAACGGCGAATGTGCTATTCAGGGCATTAAGTACGAATCGGACACATTTTATAACTGGCTGTCCGAATGCGGCTATGAATATGTAGAGCTGAACAGAGAGTAAGCGTAGGCATTAGGGATTCGAACCAAGTAAGGTTTTGACCGTCCCTTTTTCACAAATACTGCGTTAAATCGCCTTGTAAGGCGCCAGCCTTGCTTCATCGCTTTGCCTTGTCTTTGTAAAAAATGAACAGGGCAAAACTGCGAAGCACCTTAAATT